>CAYFJH010000026.1:0-24106 GCA_964343385.1 uncultured Novosphingobium sp.
AGAACCTCACCTTCCTTGTCGACAGCCCGCCACATGAACATCCGCTTGCCTCCGATCCGGACCACCATCTCGTCGAGATGCCAGACATTGTCGGCACGTCCACGGGCCCGGCGGATGTTGGCCGCGATCGCCGGGCCGAACTTGTTGACCCAGCAGCGCACGGTCTCGTAGCTGACATCGATCCCGCGCTCGGCCAGCATGTCCTCGACGTCGCGAAGGCTGGTGGTGAAACGGAAATAGAGCCAGACCGCCAGTCGGATCGTCTCCGGCGAGAAACGGTGGCGCTTGTAGGAAACGGGTTTCATCGCCATTCCCTAGCAGAGACCGGTGATTTTTAACCTGACAGCACCTGTCCTTGAGGTACGAGATGCCCCCGATCAGGTTCAGCATGCCGGCCCATTTCGAGGCGACACTGATTTCACCCGTAAGGGTCTTTGCACCCGAATACTGCATGATGTTAAGACCGTTCTGGTCGGTCAAATCGAAGTCGCCAGTCTGCATGTTGTCGGACTTGCGATAGCCGATGTTGAGATTGACCGAGGCGCTGGCCCCTTCATAGCCCGTGCGCCAGTCGAGGAAGTAGGTGTGGTCGAGGCCGCCAACGCCCCCATTGACTACGTTGGTCGCAGTCGTGAACCCGCCCGAGGTGGGATACTGGTAGGTTGAAAGACTGCAGGTCGCGCAGAATACGCCGGAGACATCCTGCTGCTGCGGCTCGGGCGCACGCTTGCTATAGTCATACTGGAACTGGAGTACCGAAGTGATCTCGCTGGTCGGCTTGAACAGCAGCTTGGCCCGGGCGGTAGTCCCGGTCTGCGCGCCGAACATGAAGTTGTCGGGCAAGTTGCGCACATAGCCGCCTTCCTCGCGGTAACGGGCGGCCACGCGCAGCGCCACGGTATCGCTCAACGCCAGGTTGCCGACGCCCTCGACCAGCGAATGGCCAATGCTGCCTTTCTGCACGAGCGCACGGCCCGATGAGGTCAGTTCAGGGTCGGCCGTGTTGATGACCACCGCTCCGCCGGTGGCATTACGGCCCCACAGCGTCCCTTGCGGCCCCTTCAGGACCTGGATCGATCCGGGGTCGAGCACATCGAACAATGTGCCAAAGCCGCGCTCGATGTATGCCCCGTCGACATAGGTCGCCACGGCTGACTCAAGCCCTGGGTTCGTGAAATTCGACCCGACCCCGCGGATGTAGGTTTGAACGTAGTTGATGTTTGTCGTGTAGACGAGGCCCGGGGTCACCTTCTGCAGCGACTTGACGTCCTGCAGGCCCAGCCGATCAACCACGAGCGGAGAGATCGCCGTCACCGCAATCGGCACTTTCTGGAGGCTCTCGCTACGGCGCTGCGCCGTGACAATGATATCGCCGCTGCTCAAAGGCTTGACGGCCTCTTCATCGGCCACGCCGTCTTGCGCAAGCGCTGGCGCCGGCGCGGCATTCGTGGTGCCTGGGGCCATGGTAGGAGGGCTTTGCTCCAGTGATGCTGTCACTAATCGCTTGTCCGCGTGGCCGGCATCAATAGCCGTCGATATGACGGCATAGGTTTGCGGCCCGGTTTCGCGTGCGGCGAGCCCGGTGCCGGCCAGCAGCCGCGCCAGCGCCGTCGCAACAGTCATGTCGCCGCGAACGGAATTTGCGTTCTTTCCTTCAGTGACGCGTCGCGGCGCGACAATCTGGATATGGGCCTGCCGGGCGAAAACGCCCATCGCCACCGTCAGAGGTTGGGCCGGTATGTCGAAGGATTTGGCCTGTGCCAGGGCTTCACCAGGCAGCGCCGCCACAGCCACGGCGACCACGCTCGATGCGAGCCACACGTTGCCATACTTCGAAATGTGCATATCCGATCCTCCCCACATTTTTTCCTAGTCCTGAAGAGACGCGGGGGCGGAGAATCCTTCCAAAAAATCGTGAGTTCATTCGCTCCGCCGACCGATCCAGATTTCGCCCGAAACGGCATGCGTGACCGGAACATCGAGGCTGCTGTGCACGGCGTTCGCAAATCCTTCCGGATCGTCCGTCCGGAACGAACCGTCGAGCCGCTCGCCCGCCAGTCGCTGATCGGCAAGCACGAGCTTGCGGCTGTTGTACCGGTTGAATTCGGCAACCGCACTTTCAAGGGTGTCGCCATCCAGGGCGATGGTCCCGTCGCGCCAGGCAAGAGTGCGGTCGATCGATGTCGAATTCTGTTCGCGGCGGACCCCCGCATCGTCGGACACGAATGCACGGTCTCCCGCCCGCAGCCGAACCCTGGCTCCGACCGCCGCCTCGACCCATGCCTCGACCACGCCTTCGGTCACGAGAATCTCGGCCCCGTTTTTCTTGCGCCGCACGGAGAAGGCCGTGCCGACTGCCTGTACGAGTACACTGCCCGCCTCGACCACGAACGGGCGCCGCACATCCTTGGCAACCTGGAACCATGCCTCACCAGAGGTCAGGCGGACCTCGCGCCGTTTGGCTCCGAGCTTGAAGTTGAGCTCGCTACCGGTATTGATCGCGACCGTCGAGCCATCGGGAAGTGGGACCCGCCGGATCTCGCCGATTGACGTGCTGTAGGTCAGGCCAGAATTGAACCACACCAGGCCGCCGACCAAAGACGCGGCCAGTGCTCCGCCGCCGGCAATCAGGACATTTCGCCGCCCCAGCAGCCGACCATCGGTCGCGGGTACTTGTGACAATCGATCCAAAGTCATCCAGGCCGCCTGCGCCCGCAGCAGCGCGCCGCGTCGGCGTTCGTCGCCGGCGAGCCATTTCTGTAACTCGGCCTCGGACGCGGCGGTCCATTCGTCGCCGTCCATCCGGGCCACCCAGGCCGCCGCTTCGTCGGCCATCTGCGCGTCGCCCATTCGCGTCACAGCTTGCCTCCGCTTTCCAGCGCCAACTGTTCCAGTCTGTCTTCCACCTTTCGGTCAGCCTGACTCCATCTGTCCCGGATCGCCTTAACTCCAAGCCAGACCTGCTTCTCGACCGCCTTTTCGGTAATTCCCAGGTGCTCGGCGATCCGGCGCTGGGGCCAGCCGTCGATTTTTCGCAACCGAACGATAACACGGCAGCGTTCGGGGAGTTCGTCCATGAAGGCGACCATTCGGGCGTAATCGAGCTTGCCGGCGGCTTGCTGCTCAGGAGATGGGGTAAGGGTATCGTGATAGGACTCGATCTCGGCGATCACATCGATCGGCGCAATGCGTTGGCGTTTTAGCCGTCTCAGCAAGAGATTCCGCACCACTGAGAAAAAGTACCCGCCAGGCCGATCAATGTGATCCGTCGAATCGAGCATAGATAAACGACAATATGCGTCCTGAATGATTTCATCCATATCATCGGACGGCACCCGCCGGCTGCCCAGCCAGGCTCGCACCCTTGGTTCGCAAGGCATGATTTCCCGTGCGACCCAAGCCGCGATCCGTCGGCGTTGCTCATATTCTATCAACATGCTGCGCGCCGTCACCTTACCGAGGCCCACCCGGATACACCCTTGAGAGACCTCACCGATCAAAATCCTTCGCATTCCAGTTGGACACCCGTGCTGGAGTGGTCGTCGGCCCGGGGTGCTGTCACGTTAAATCGCCGGTCTCTGCTAGGGGAATGGCGATGAAACCCGTTTCCTGCAGGCGCCACCGATTTCCGCCCGCGACGATCCGGCTGGCGGCCTGGTGCTGTCAGGTTAACTCCGTTGGCGTGTGTTGCACTGCTGGATGACAAGTTCATGCTGCAGCAGCGGACGCAGCATTCCACTCCGCCATGGCGGCAGATCGGAAGGTTCGCATGGTGTTGCGGGAAACGAGGTGACGCTGGATGTTGAAGGTATTGTAGATGGCCGAGTGGGTGGAAACGAACCGCTGGGCTTGCCCTTGGGACTTGAACCGCTGCATTTTCCGCTCTCGTCGTCGGACGGGCAGGTGGGAATTTTCAACCCGGTTGTTGTTGCGCAATCGGCCGGGCTTGTGGAGATGCTTGCAACCCAGGATCTTCATCGCCGCACCGTAAGAAGCCAGTCCATCGGTCACGATTTGCTCGGGCATGAAGCCTCGGTTCTTGAGCAGTTTCCTGAGCAATTTCAACGCGGCGGCCTTGTTCCGGCGCTTCTGGACGAGCATGTCGAGAACCTCACCTTCCTTGTCGACAGCCCGCCACATGAACATCCGCTTGCCGTGGATCCGGACCACCATCTCGTCGAGATGCCAGACATTGTCGGCGCGACCACGAGCACGGCGGATGTTCGCAGCAATGGCCGGACCGAACTTGTTGGCCCAGCAGCGCACCGTTTCATAGCTGACATCGATCCCGCGCTCGGCCAGCATGTCCTCGACGTCGCGCAGGCTGGTGGTGAAGCGGAAGTAGAGCCAGGCCGCCAGTCGGATCGTCTCCGGCGGGAATCGGTGGCGCTTGTAGGAAACGGGTTTCATCGCCATTCCCTAGCAGAGACCGGTGATTTTTAACCTGACAGCACCGGCGCAGCACCGGACATCTTTGCCGGGGCCGGGCGCTTTGCGCGCGCTGTTGCCAAGTGCGGCGGGTTGTGGTTATCAATAGGTATCGTGATAAGTTTCCGCTTTCTTCGGGGCGGGGACGCGCGCGGTGATGGGGGATGCCCGGCAGTCGGGGCCGCCATGTTCGTTCGGCGCCGCACAGGCTTTTGCGGCATGGGCCTACGGGAGAGGGTTCGCAGGCGCCGGTTTCCATCCTCGACCCAGACGGTGTGGACGACAGTCATGACAACAGACATGCAACGCGGTGCGCAGGGCGTGCCATCCAAGAGCGGCAACTATGCGATCCTGCTGGTCGTCTTGCTGAGCGCCAATTTCGGGATCGTGTTCCTTGACCGGAACGCGCTCAATTACCTGATGCCGTTCGTTTCGGCCGAGCTGAAGCTTGACGACGGGCAGATCGGGATGCTGGCGGGCGCGACGGCGCTGAGTTGGGCGGTTTCAGGGTTCATCTTTTCGGCGGTGTCGGACCGGACCGGGCGGCGCAAGTCGATCCTGATCGCGGCGACGGTGCTGTTCTCGCTGCTGTCGGTGGCTTCGGGTTTTGCCGGGAGTTTCATCGCGCTGCTGCTGATCCGGTTGCTGATGGGCGCGGCCGAAGGCCCGGTGCTGCCGATCTCGCAGGCGATCGTCGCGGCCGAGGCGAGCCCGGAACGGCGCGGGCTGTTCATGGGAATCCTCAACAATTTCGGCTCCAACCTGTTGGGGGTGATGATCGCGCCGCCGTTGATGGTGGGGATCGCGGCGGCAATGGGGTGGCGCGCGGGCTTCTGGCTGGCGGGCATTCCGGGGCTGATCTTTGCCGTGCTGATCATGGTGCTGGTCAAGGAGCCGAAGATTGAGCGCGGCGCGGCTGCTGCAAGTGGGGTGAGCCACGATTGGGGGGCGCTGCTGCGCTCGCGCAACATGCTGCTGTGCTCCGCCATTTCGTGCTGCATGCTGGGGTGGCTGCTGCTGGGCTGGGCGTTCCTGCCGGTCTATTTCGTGCGCGAGCTGCAGTTTGCTCCGGAGACGATGGGGATGCTGATGTCGGTCCTGGGGGCTTCGGCGGTGGCCGGGTGCCTGCTGGTGCCGGGGCTGTCGGATCGGATCGGACGGCGGCCGGCGATGATCATCTTTACCCTGCTGGGGCTTCTGCCGCCGCTGGCGGTGGGCTTTTCCGGGCTGGCGGCGGGGCCGCTGGCGGTGGTGCTGTTCGTCGGCTGGCTGGCGAGCGGCGCGATCCCGGTGTTCATGGCGACGATCCCGTCGGAATCGGTCTCGCGCACGCAGCTGGCGACCGCGATGGCGCTGGTGATGGGCGTGGGCGAGGTGATTGGCGGGGCGCTGATGCCGGTGATCACCGGGGAGCTCGCCGACGTTCATGGGCTGATCGCGGTGCCGGTGGTCCAGGCCGGGCTGACCGGGCTGGCCGCCGTACTGTCGTTGTTCCTGATCGAGACGGCACCCCGGCGGCGGGCGGGGGCGATCGCCATGCCGGTGGCGGCGCAGGCGGCCTGAAGGGAGCGCGGGCCGGCGTCCATCGCCGCGCCCGCCGCCTCCCGCGGAGGAACGGCAGCGATCGCCGAGGAGGCGCTTGGCGGGCCAATGGTGCCGTTCGGGGCGGCGGTGTTCAACATCGGGCTGGTGCCGACCACGCGAGCGAACGGGCCGACCGAGATCGTGCCGGGGTCGCAGGGGAGAGGGCTTCCGGGAATTATTGGCGTGGGTGGTTCTTGCTCTTTCCATCGGCGGGTTTGTCGGTTAGTTTAACAGAATTAAAAATCTGGGAGCGGATCGACATGAAGGTTTGGCAAGCGGTTTGCGCGGGCACGGCGCTGATTCTCGCAGGAATGCCGGCGGCGGAGCAGGCTCAGGCCGCGCCCAAGGTCGCTGAGGGCAAATTCCGGCCGCTGTTCGATGGCAAGACGCTCAAGGGCTGGCGGGCCATTCCGCGCGTGGCGGGCAATGTCTGGCCGGGCGGGCCTTCGGTGGCCGAAATGCGCAAAGCGCGCGGCGTGGCCCAGCCGGTAGAGCCGGAGAAGCACCCGGCGCGCTGGTTCGTGAAGGACGGCGTGCTGATCGGGGAGCAGGAGCATCCCGGCGCGGGCTATGGCGGTTACCTGATCACCGAGCAGACCTTTGGCGATTTCGAGCTGGTGCTCGAAGCGAAGCCTGACTGGCCGGCGGACACCGGGGTCATGCTGCGGCGCAAGATGGATGACTGGACGGGGTTCCAGGTGCTGATCGACCACCGCGAGAGCGGGAGCGTCGGCGGGTTCTTTGGCAATGGCCTTGCCTCGTTCATGGCGGTGCCGTTCAAGTTCAAGGCGCTGAAGGACGCGAGCGGCAAGCAGGTCGGGATCCAGCTCGACACGCCGGAAACCTCGATCGAGCCGGTGCTGCCCGAACAGGTCAGGCGGCTGGACTATGCGGCCAGGCCCGAGGACTTCCTCAAGGCGTGGAAGTGGGGCCAGTGGAATGAGATCCGCATTCGCGTGGTCGGCGCGATGCCGGTGATCACGACCTGGGTGAACGGGGTGAAGATCACCCAGCTCAATACAGCGACAATGCAGTCCCCCAACTATGACGCGAAGGCGGTGCTGGATTTCCTCGGCCCGCGTGGGCATATCGCGCTCGAGGTCCATGACAACGACGCGGTGTTCAAGGACGCCCGGTGGGGCAAGGGCGCGCAGGTCCGCTACCGCAAGATCCGCATCAAGGAGCTGTGAGGCCCGCTGTTGCGGGTCCGGGGGAGGCCGCGGCATTGACCTTGGCGGGGCGTGCTGCCATCGGCGCGGCATGACTGCTTACAAGGATGGCGATCCGATCACGATCAACCGGCTTTACGGCCGGTCGAAGGGCAAGCCGCTGCGCGCGGGGCAGCAGGACCTGGTCGATACGCTGCTGCCGCGCATTGCGGTGCCGGGCGAGGGGCCGGTGACGGCGGAGCGGTTGTTCGGCGAGGACAAGCCGTTGCATTTCGAGATCGGGTTCGGCGGGGGCGAGCATCTGGCCTTCCGCGCCGACCTGCTGCCCGATCACGGGTTCATCGGGGCCGAGCCGTTCATCAACGGGGTGGCGCAGGCGCTGGTCCACGTGCGCGACGGGGCGCTGGACAATGTGCGGATCCAGCACGGCGACGCGCTGGAGGTGCTGGAGCGGGTGCCGGACGGGGCGCTGTCGTTCCTCTATCTGCTGCATCCCGATCCCTGGCCCAAGGCGCGCCATGCCAAGCGGCGGATGATGAACGACGGGCCGGTCGACCTGATCGCGGCCAAGCTGAAGCCGGGCGCGGAATTCCGTTTCGGGACCGACCACGCGGTTTACCTCCGCCACGCGCTGATGGTGATGCGGCGGCACCGGCACCAGTTCGAATGGGTGATCGACAAGCCGCAGGATTTCCAGAAGCGCCCCGGCGGCTGGCCGGAAACGCGCTATGAGCACAAGGCGCGCACGGTTTACGGGCACGAGGTCTGGTACTTCCGCTTCCGGCGTATTCAGAGGTAGCTCTATCGTAGAAAAACCGATGTTTTCCGCGGGTTTAACTGCGCTATCCTAAGCGGACCCCGGCCTTGCCGGGGGAAACAATTCCCCACGTGGCCTCCGCAGAACGCTCGCGACCGGATTTCAGCGGCCGGGCTGATCCTGACCCATGTGTTCCCCGCTATGGTTGTCTTTGCCGATGGCCCAGACGACATCACAGACCGGTATCGCGGAAGCAGTCTACTTGTCGCTACCCAGGGCAAGAGTTGCCGAATCCATTTCGGACCTGGCCGTTTCCTCCGGTGGCTCGTAGAATCGCCAAGCAAACCATATGCCTACAATCGCAGCAACGATTGCGGGCATAAGCCATATCGATGTCCAGTCGCGCCGGTCGGACGAAGCGGCGAAAATGTCGAAGACTTTCTGGGCAACCAGTGCACCCAGGACGACACCAAGGCCTGACATGATAAAAAAGTAGAATGCCTGAACGCGTGCTCGCATCTCAGGACCGAAAAGGCGATCAAGATAGATCTGGCCGGACACGAAGAAGAAGTCGTAACTGAGGCCGTGCAGCAAAATCCCTGTTAGCAGCATCGGAACAACCGCCTGGTTGCCGTTAAATCCGTATGCGAACAGAACAAAACGCGCCACCCACCCGGCGATACCAATCACCATGACCCATTTAATGCCGATACGGGTGATCAGAAACGGGATGAAGAGCAACATGACGGCCTCGGCGACCTGACCGAGAGTCTGGATAGCGGTAGGCTCAAAGACAAAGGAACCGAACGTGAACGACATGCCCTTTTCGGTCAGGAAGGTGTTGGCGAAACTGTCATAGAATTTCTTCGGGATGACGATAAGAATCACGCAGACGATGAAGATCCAGAACGACCTGTCACGAACCTTGCCGAGCACATCCAGCCCGAACAGCCCTGAAATACTGGTTTTTTGCCCGCGTGCACGTGGCGGCGTTTCGGGCAGAGTAAACGCGTACAATCCCAAAGCCAGATAGGCACCCACACCGATCAGCATGGGCAATGTGGTTTGGGCTGCTCCCGGAACCATGCCGACGAGGAGCCCCCCCGCAATCCAGCCAAGGGAACCGAAAGCACGGACACCCGGGAACTGCTGGCCAGGGTTAGACATCGAATTGAACGCGATCGCCGACAGCAAGGGAATTGACGAGATATAGAACATGCAGTGGATCAGCATTCCAGCCAAAAAGACGGACTTGGAATCAGATATTCTGGATATCCAAAAAAGGGAAAGCGAAGCACCTATCGACAACATCGAGAGCACCCGCTTTGCGTCAAAATAGCGGTCAGCGACCATTCCGACAAACAAGGTCGCGATGATTGTTGCGAAACCAACCATGCTGTATGACGTTGCAATGATCGAATCGAATTCTAGCGCCTTTGACATGTAGGTGCCGAGCGACACCATCCAGACACCCGCCGCGAAATATTTCACGAAGTACATCAAAGACAATTGCGCGCGAAGGCGGAACGGCATTTTCGATTCCCTCATCCCAGGTCATTTTATTTGAATCGTGCGGTGATTCTCACTGATGCGGCTCATGTCGCGCGCGCGTTGCTTTGATCGAATCAAACCCCGAAGGGCGGCCGAATACAGCTTGCTAGCGTCCGACACCTTACCAGCGCCGGGAGCTTCGTCAACAATGTTATGTGATGCATAACCTAAAGATTATGCGCCGGGCTGGGTGGGGCCAGAATCGTGACCTTAATCGACGGCCTTGCTCAGTGCGGTGTTAGGGGCTTGCACAGATCGCAATGCCTCAATCAGTAGGCTAACGCCCGGCGCAGGCGGCCCCGATGAGTTTGTGATCATGCACGTCTCATATGCCATCGAGGGCTCTAGCATCGCATAGTGCAGTGTCCGCTCGCGCCGCAACATGACGGGAAACGGGTTGACCACGGCCAGCCCCAATCCTTGCTCGACAAGTTCAACCGCAGATAATGCGTCCGATGTCTCAATAGCGATGTTAGGCAGCCCGCCTTCACGCCAAAGCAGACGGTCCAGCATGGTCCGGAAGGGATTGCGCTTGAGCAGGACGATCAGGGGTTGGTCTTGCAGTTCGTCGGCGCGGATCACTGTGCGTTTGGCCCATTCGTGGGTCTTGGGCATTGCGACCGCAAGACTGGATCGCCGAAACGGGTGCTTCTTGACGCCCCAATCGCCTTCCGGCACCTCCGCGATGCCAACATCGGCCTGGCCGCTCGCAACCGTGCTGACCACATCAACTGTTGTCAGGATATCGAGCCTGATCGTGATGTTGGGGTTATCGCGCGAGAACCGAGCCAGCACTTGAGGCAAAAGACAGTGCCCAAGCGTTGGCGCAGCCACGATGGACAATTGCTCCTGCTCCGGCTCAAGCCAGCGGAACTCCTCGATCCGGGCCAGCGATTCAAAAACAGTGTCGGTCGCTGCGTATAGCCGCATGGCCTCGGCGGTGGGAACAACCTGAGAGCCTTTGCGGGTGAAGAAGTTGCGTCCCGACCGCTCCTCGAGCTGGGAAATCGTTCGGCTGACGGCTGGTTGGGATATGGCCAGATGGCGGGCCGCAGCCGTCACGCCGCCTTGCCCAATGACCGTGCGAAGCACCTCAAGATCGCGGATGCTGGCCCAGCTTCCTGTCCAGCCTCCACGCGGTGTGCGCTCTCCGTTTCTGTTCTCGTTGCTGTTGTCGCCCTCACTCATGACTTTTTCGATAGTGTGTCCGCCGACAGAATGCGAGTGATGATGTCATCGACATCTCCGGTGTAACTGGCCGGATCGAGAAGCGCGCCGAGATCGAGTCCTGCAGGAAGTTGTTGAAGGACCGGATGATCGGCGACTTCTTCGGCGAACGTCCGGCCGGTGCGTGCTGCATTGGCGGTTGCTTCATGCAGGATATGATGGGCCTGACCGCGCCCCAGATGCTTGCCCAGTTCCATCATCACTGCCTCGGCAGAGATCATCCCGCCTGTAGCCCCCAGATTTTCGCGCATCCTCACGGAATCGACGTGAATATGGCCAAGCAATGAGGCAAGAGCAGTCACGGTGGAGACTGCAAGCACGCAAAAATCGGGCATGAGCACATCCGTGACATTGGTAGAGGCTGCGTCACCCTCGTCTTGGCGCACCATCGCCTCAAGCACCATGGGAATGCGCCCCCGCGTCAATCGGGCCAGAGCGATTACGCGTTGGGCTTCCGAAGGATTGCGCTTCTGCGCCATTGTCGAACTGCCGATCCGCTCCGGGTAGTGGTCCTCGAAAATTTCGGCCACTTCGGTTCGCTGCAGGAATGACAAGTCCGCCGCAATGCGCTCACAGCTTGCTGCGAGTGCGGCCAGGCAGGACATGACTTCGGCTTGGCGGTCAAAATCGGCACGACCACCAAACTCCGGGACGTCAAGGCCAAGCTCGTGGGCCAGAGCCTGTTCAACCGCCCGCCCGCTTCCGCCCAGCGCAGCGTAGGTTCCTACCGCCCCGCCCAGACGTGCGACAAAAGCATGGCCGGAAACGGCATCGAGTCTGGCGTTATGCCGATTGAGTTCAGCCAGCCATCCGGCCAGCTTGAACCCGAAGGTGATTGGCAAGGCGTGTTGGCCATGTGTGCGGCCTGCCTGCAACGTACCGGCATGCTCATGGGCCGTTTCAGCCAGAATTGCGCACGCGCTTTCGAGATGCTCGCGGGTCAGCGCGACGGTCGCTTTGAGCTGGAGGGCCTGAGCCGTGTCGAAGATGTTCTGCGTGGTTGCGCCCCAGTGCAGCCACCCGCCGGCCTCTTCTCCGGCCAGGTCTTCGACCTGCTTGAGCACGGGAACGAGCGGATGCTGGGCCTTGGCAATGGCCTTGGCCAACACGTCCAAGTCAAACCTGCCGCCCTGGGCAACCTCGGCAATCCGCGCCGCAGCCGCTGGCGGGATCACGCCAAGCGCGGCCTGGACTTTGGCCAGGGCAACCTCGACCTCAAGCCAGCGCGAGAGGGTCGCCTGATCGTCCCAGAGGGCCAGCGCGTCCTTGTCGAACCAATAGGCGTTGTAAAAGCTGATTCCGATCATCCGGACTTTCATCCCTTCATTGCGCCCGCCGTAAGCCCAGCGGCGACGCGCTACTGGCAGGCGGGAAAATATACGACCGAGAGCACCGATAGCCGCAGTAAATCGGACTTGTCGCACCCTCACAGTCCCACCGGCGGCATTACGACATAATCTATATGTTATGCAAGTCATAATCGATATTGACATAGGCGGGGATGAGGCTACTCAGGCTCCAAAATGGGCTTCGCGAAGAAGTTCCAGAGTCGCTTCATCGGCGGCAACTCGGGAAGGAGGATGGTCTCAATGGTACGAATCAATATGCGCTCGTCGCGGCAGTCGAGGTTCTGGGGGGCCAGCCTTGCGTGCATTCTTGCGGCAAGCAGCCACGCTCCTGCCTATGCCCAGGAAGCCAGGCCGACGGCGCCAGACGCCGAGGCCAGCGAAACCGAAGCAGCGCCCGCTCCGGAAATCACGGTAACGGGCACCCGCCTGCCCCAGGGATTTTCAGCCCCGACGCCGATCGCCGTGACTTCGGCAGAAGACCTAAAGCTTTCCGCCCCGAGCAACATCGCTGATGGCCTTGCGAATCTTCCCCAGTTTGCCGGTAACAACAAGACCAACGTGGGCGTGCCCTCTGTTGCCATCGGTACCACTGGTCAGAACCTGCTCAATCTGCGCGGCCTCGGCTTTAACCGCAATCTGGTCTTGTTGGACGGACATCGCATTGTCGCCACCAACCAGGTCGGCTCGGTGGACGTGAACATGTTGCCGCAGGCTGTCATCAAGCGGGTTGATACAGTGACCGGCGGTGCCTCGGCGGCCTATGGTTCCGACGCCATTTCCGGTGTTGTCAACTTCGTGATCGATCGCACGTTCACCGGCCTCAAGGCTGAAGTTCAGGGCGGCGTCTCATCGCGCGGCGACGTGCCGAATTTCCTCGGCAGCCTCAGCTGGGGCGGCTCCTTCGCCGACGATCGCTTGCATGTCGTGCTCAGCGGCGAATACTCGTCAAT
The DNA here is from genome assembly GCA_964343385.1 of uncultured Novosphingobium sp. Classification (GTDB taxonomy): domain Bacteria; phylum Pseudomonadota; class Alphaproteobacteria; order Sphingomonadales; family Sphingomonadaceae; genus Novosphingobium. The sequence continues at coordinate 13,016 of CAYFJH010000026.1, forward strand.
GAACGGTATCGACGTCGACGAACCATCCGGACGCGATTGGTTCGAGAAGGCGGCGGGGCGTATCGCCAACCCCACTGCGGGCGCGAGACCCAGCTTCATCCTGGTCGATGATATTCGCAGTTCGGCAGGCTACCCCGGCGGTTTCATTACATTTGCCGCCGCCAATGGTGCCTTGCGCGGCATCACCTTCGAGCCCGGCGGTGCGCTTGGCACCTTCAATCGCGGCACGACGACTGGCAGCGCCTTCCAGAATGGCGGTAGCGGTGCGCGGGTCAATGTGTCGCTGGTGCCAAACCAGCAGCGCTACAATGTGTTTGGCAGCCTGAAATATGACATTTCGGATTCGATCAGCCTGACAGTGGACGGTCTCTATGCCCGCTCGCACACCTTGCAGCGCGCCTTTGTCGAGCCGGAAACCGGAAGTGCGAGCCAGTTCACCATCTTTCGCGACAACGCCTACATGCCGACGGCGCTGCGCAATCTCATGATTGCCAATAACCTGAACCAGATACTGGTCGGCCGTTACGAAGCCGATTTCCCCCCGGTCGAGCTGGAATATACCACCAAGCTCTATCGCGGAAGTGCGGGGCTGGAAGGGAAGCTCGGGGGTCACTGGAACTGGGATCTCAACTATGCCTACAGCCAGGCTGATCAGCGCGCGCAGGAAGGCAACAATGTCATCAGCCGCAATCTCTATGCGGCGGTCGATGCCGTTTCGAGTGGGGGACAGATTGTCTGCCGTTCCGGGATCGCGGGTTGTGTTCCGCTAAATATCTTTGGCCTTGGTGCGCCCAGCGCCGCAGCGGTCGACTATGTTCTCGGCGATTCCTACAAGGATCTTCGCCTGACACAGCACAATGTCGCGCTCAATCTGCGCGGTGAGATTGGCGATGAATTCCTCGCCAGCAACTCGCCGATTTCCGTCGCTACAGGTGTCGAGTATCGCGATGACGAAGCCAACCAAACTTCGGATCCTATCTCACAGACGGTCAACAGCTTTACTGGAATTCTGGGCGCGCCGTCTGCTCAGAACGGCCGCCAGGGAGCGTTCCGCTTCTTCAACCCGCAGCCGTTCAGCGGCGGGATCAAGGTTGTCGAGGGGTATCTTGAGGTTGGCGTGCCGCTGGCTCAGGACAAACCATTCTTCCAGCAACTCGATATCAACGGCGCGATCCGCCAGGCGCATTACAGTGCGAGCGGGCAAGTTTACACCTTTGCCGCGGGCATTTCGAGCTCTGCGCCTGCATCCAGTTCATTCAATGCAACAACCTGGAAGATCGGCGGCAACTGGGCACCGGTGGAGGACATCCGCTTCCGCATCACCCGTTCGCGCGATATCAGAGCGCCCACCATCATTGATCTCTACAACGGCAGCCAGTTTTCGAGCAGCACGGTAACATTCAACGGCTCAACAGTTCCGCTGTTCCAGTTGATACGCGGCAACCCTGCGCTGACGCCCGAAAAGGCCAATACGCTGACGTTCGGTGTGGTTCTCAAGCCGCGCTTCTTGCCAGGCTTCCAGGCATCGGTCGATTATTACAACATCGATGTGAACAATGCGATCGGCGGGCTGCTCGCGCCGCAACAGGTCAACCTCTGTGCTGCTGGCGACCAAACGTTCTGTGCGCTGCAAAGCTTTGCCAACGGCGCGCTGACCGTAATCACCCCGCCTTTCAATCTCAATACCCAGAAGGCCAAGGGCTGGGATATCGAGGCGCAGTATCGCACCAGCCTGGGTTCTGGCAGACTCTCGCTGCGCGGCTATCTCAACGTCAACGGCGCAGACTTTATCCGTCCGGCGGTCGGCTCGCTCCTCACCCTGCGCGGCTTGCCCACCAACCCGACGTGGCGGGCGACCCTGCAAGCCAATTATGAAACGGACCATTTCGGGATATTCCTGCAGGAACGGATCATCGCCAAATCGCTGATCGATCCGACCTTGGTGGAGGGTGTCGGGATTTCCGAGAACGATGTCCCGCAGGTTGCATATACTGACGTGACATTGACGGCCAAGGTGCTGAAACGCTTCGAGGCATTTTTCACCGTATCGAACCTGTTCGACAGGGATCCGCCAGCGTCGCCGCTGCCGACGACGACTTTCTCCGTTCCCTATTCAGGTGCCTATGACACGATCGGACGGGCCTTTACGGTTGGTGTGCGGCTGAAGATGTGAAGCAATCCCGCAGTCAAGCTGCTTGGCTGCGGGACACCCCTACCCGTCGGGGAGGCGCGCTGCGTGTCATGAAGTTCATCGACGCGGCCCAGCGCAGCCGAACTCCGGGAGATCGCCCTGTGAACGCGGCGCTTGGTCTGGACACCATCGCCGCCGCGACACGTCGGGAGCGTAAATAACAGATGCGCAAGTTTCGACTGGGCATTGTGGGGTGCGGTTCCATCAGCGAGCGATACTTCGCATTCGCGGCTCGCTCGTCCATCGTCGAAGTGGTCAGTTGCTCGAGCCGCACGGCGGACACGGCATTACGAATGGCGGACAGGTTTGGCGTCAAGGCAGTCTCTTATGAGGAGATGCTTGGCGACGAAACAATCGATCTGGTAGTGAACCTGACCCCGCCGGCGGCCCATCTGGCGGTCAGCCTGCAGGCGCTGAACGCCGGCAAGCATGTGTATTCCGAGAAGCCTTTGGCAGCTAGCCTCGACGAAGTTCGAGAGCTGGTCGCCCTCGCGGCAGACGTCAGCCTGCGCGTCGGTTGTGCTCCCGACACGTTCTTCGGCGCGGCGCACCAGGCGGCCCGTCAGGCGCTGGATGGCGGTGCCATCGGTCCCGTGCTTGGCGGGGCTATAGTGGTTGCTACGCGCGGAATGGAGAGCTGGCACCCCAATCCGTCATTTTTCTTCAAGAGCGGGGGCGGCCCGCTGCTCGATGTGGGCCCCTACTACCTGAGCCAGGCGATCAATCTGCTCGGGCCGGTCCGCGCGGTGTGGTCGCGGGCTTTGATGGGATATGCCGAGCGGATCGTTGGGAGTGGCGCGCTGGCCGGTCAGGTGATCAAAGTCGAAGTACCCACAACGGTCAACGGTCTGATCTCATTCCACTGTGGGGTGGATATTCCGATAACCGCGAGTTGGGATGTCTGGAAGCATGGCCGTAATCCCATCGAACTCTATGGCACGGACGGCAGTCTGATCAATCCGAACCCGGTATTCTTCGACGGTCAGGTGCGATTGTCCACCCACGGGGCAGATTGGATAGACTTGCCGATCGACCGCTTTGCTTTCAGCCAAAAGAACCGGGAGGCCCGTGGCGGCGCGCTTGTGGCCGACTACCGGGGGGTTGGGATCATCGATATGGTCATGGCGATAAGGGAGGGGCGTGACCATCGTGCCAATGGCCAATTTGCCCTGCACGTATTGGAAGTGCTGCAAGGCCTGGAGCATTCGAACGGCAACGAGATCGTCATTGAATCAACGTGCGCACGACCGATGGCACTACCGGAGGGCATCGACGAGCGCGTGCTCGCCACGACATCGCACGATGAAGAAGGTGGGTCCGAGCCATGACCAGCCATGATCGGCAACCTGATGCAGGGCGCCAGCTACTCCCCGGCCAGCGCGCCGAGTTGAGAATCCTTGATGTCGAGACCGGCAAGAGCCGCCTCGTACAAAGATTCGACATACTGATCGAAGCGCCCAATTGGTCAGCAGACGGGTCCGAGTTGATCGTGAATGCCGACGGATCGCTTTGGCGGATTCCTGCGGATGGGACCGGCCTGTTGACATTGATCGAGAGCCGGGGACTGCCGCCGATCAACAATGATCACGTTCTCCACCCTTCCGGCGAATCTGTCTATGTCAGCGGTCGGGATGGGCACCTCTATGAAGTTGACTTGATCTCGTCCAAGCCCGCGCGCCGGGTTTCGAATAATCACATGGATGTGCATCGCTACTATCTGCACGGGATTTCGCCCGACGGATTGACTTTGGCCTACGTGGCGCGCGAACGGCGGGCGGCGGGCGTTATCAGCACGAACCTTTTCACTATTCCCGCAGCCGGTGGCATCGATCAACGGCTTACCGATCTCGATCTGCCACATGATGGTCCGGATTATTCCGCTGACGGAGCATGGTTGTACTTCAATTCCGAACGAGCATCCCCTGGTCAAGCGCAGTGCTTTCGCATGCCATCGGCAGGAGGAAGCGTGGAGCAATTGACGTTTGATGACCGCGTCAATTGGTTCCCCCATCCCTCGCCGAACGGCAAGGATATCGTTTATCTGAGCTTCGCCCCCGGGACCCAAGGACATCCTGCCAATCAGCAGGTCGAGCTCAGACTATTGAGCACGGTTTCTGCCCCGGCAAAAGTGCTGCGCAGCCTCTTCGGGGGGCAGGGGACGCTAAACGTCAACTCGTGGGGGCCATCGGGGCGGGAATTCGCGTTTGTCGAATACCCGGTGATTGCTGAAGCAGTTTCAAACCTCGCGAAAACTCAATATAATGCAGTAGATTCAAGATGATAACTGGTGCTCCGGGTTAAAATCCGGTACTTCCGGTTCCGGCGGAAATAGGCGCGCGGGTTTTTTCGACGGTCTGAAATGACAAAGGCCGCACCGCCCATTTTGGGTGGTGCGGCCTTTGCCGTTGTGAAGGCTATCGCCTCAGAACTTGGCGCGGATGCCGACGCGGAACTGGCGGCCGAGAAAGTCATACAGCTCGGTGCGGGTGGGTACGAAGAAGTAGGCGAAAGCGGCCGTCGGCGGGTTCGGCATGATCGGCGGATCCTGGTTCAGGACGTTGTCGACCGCGATGTAGGCGTTGAACCGCTTGGCGCTGTCGAGCGTGTAGTTGGCGCGCAGATCGAGGTAGGCGATGGCCGGAACGTCGTTGTTGTCGACATTCCTGGCAGTCCACTGGGTGTTCAGTTTGGCCGCGCCGATCAGGCGGACCTGTGCGGCGGCACCCCAGCGGTCAGCCTTGTAGGCCATGGTATAGGTCGAGCGGAACTTGTTCGGACCGGCATTGCCGCCGGCCATGCTGTTCAGCGAATTGGCCACGGTACCGAGCGAATCGGTGAACAGCCTGGTGATGAGGTTGCCCACGGCCGTGAAGTTCATGTCGCCGCCAAAGGCCGGGAAGCGGTAGTCGAGCTGGAAGTCGAAGCCCGCCGTCTTGGTCGAGGCGGCGTTCACCGGGCCGACCAGCAGGCCGAGGAGCGAGCCGTTGGAGCTGCGCTGGATGAGCTGGCAGAAGTTCTGGTTGCCCGCGACGCAGTTGTTGAAGACCTGGTTGACGTTCGGCGTGGCCAGGGCGTCCTTGATGGTGATCGTGTAGTAGTCGACCGAGGCGCTCAGGCCGGGCAGGAAGGTGGGCGTGAGCACGATGCCCGCGGTGAACGTCTTGGCCTTTTCCGGCTTGAGGTTGGGGTTGCCCGCGATCAGCGTGGTGATGCCGACCGACTGGTTGTAGGTCGGCGTGCCGATGATGGGGTCGATCACGACCTGGGCCTGGGATGCGCCCGGATCGTAGAGCTCGAGCAGGGAGGGCTGGCGGATGTCGCGCGAATAGGTGGCGCGGACGCGGACGTGGTCGTTCAGCTGGCTGACGCCGCCGACTTTCCAGGTCGAGACGTTGCCGCTCGAGCTGTAGTGGGTGAAACGGTAGGCGCCGTTGATGTCGAGCGAGTTGACGAAGCCGTCCTTGACCAGCGGCACGCCGATTTCACCGAAGCCTTCGACGCTGCTTTGCGCGGCCTTGATGAACTGGCGGTTGCTGAGCGTATAGGCGCGGGCATAGGACAGCGGATCGGCGGTCTGGAGGAGCGAGTCCCGGCGGTAGTCGGTGCCGAAGGCCATCGCCACCGGGCCGGCCCAGGTCGAGAAAGGCTCTCCCCGGATGGCGGCGCTGGCGGTCCACTGCTTGAAGTAGAGATCGGTGTTCATGCCTGGCCCGTCGCTGGTGCCCTGAACCCACGCGATCGCGGCGGGATCGGCGACGCCGATGCCCATCACGTTGAGCGGAAGGCAGCCGTTGCCAGGCGTGGTCAGCCGCGAACGGCAGACGATGGTGCCGACCGGCAGGCCCGAGGTCCCGACGTTCGCGGCGGTGACCCGCACGGCGTCGGTGGCAAGGTCATAGCGGGCGGTGATCGGGTTGCCTCGGATAAAGGATTTGCGGTGGACGACCGAGTGCTGGCCGTCGATGTTCCATTTCCATTGCCCACCCAGCGTGAACGAACCGTCGAGCGAGGCGACCTGGCGGAACAGGGTGCGGGTGCTGTCACCGTTCCAGTTGCCGACGCCGAGGTTGGTCGGATCGTCGCCGTTCTGGACGATAGCGTTGTTGGTGTTGGTGGTGCTGAGAAGGAAGCGTTGGCGGTCAATGGCCAGCGTTGCATTAGCCATCTGGGCGGCAATCGACGGATCGAGATAGGCATTGTCGAAGTTGATGATGACGTTGTTGTTGCGGGTGTAGCTGGGACCGTTGGTGTTGCTGATGGTCTTGCCGTAGTTCAGCTCGAAGTTGAAGGTGATGCCGGCGCCCAGTTCATAGCTGAAATGCCCGAACAGGTTGGTCGCCTTCATCGGCGTGGTCAGGTTGTGGACCTGCCCGTTGTAGACCGGGTTGGCGAAAGTGCCGCCGACGCCAAGGGTGCCCGAGGTCTGGCCGAAGTTGAACGGCACGGGGGTGCCGTTGCCGATGAACTGGATGCCGCGCAGCGGGCCGCTGGTGATGAGGCCGCCCTGGGTGGCGTTGACCATGCCGACGTTTTCGGCGTGGATGTATTGCGGTTCGTTGTTGGCGAGGGTGTAGGCCGGGTTGTTGACCAGGTTCTGGGCTTTCCACCAGCGCATCTGGGTAGGGATCACGCGGTCCGGGCTGTAGAGGTAGGAGCCGCTGAGGATGAGGTGGCCGCGGTCGCCGATCTTGGTGCCGTAGGACACTTCGCCCTTGGCCTGCTGACGGAAGCCGCCCTCGTCGCTGGCGACCTCGCCGTGGACGGTGAGGCCAGAGAACTTCTTGTTGAGGATCACGTTGATCACGCCGGATACGGCGTCCGAACCCCATGCGGCCGAGGCACCGCCCGTCACTACGTCGATCCGCTGGATCAGCGAGGAGGGCAGCAGGTTAAGGTCGGTGCCGCCAAATTCGGCCGACGGCGCGACGCGGATGCCATCAAACAGGACGAGGGTGCGGGCGATGCCGAGGTTGCGCAGGTTGATCAGGCTGAGGCCGGCGGTGTTCGCGCTGAGCGACTGGGTGCCGAGGCCGGAGTTGGCCGATTGGCTGGGGCCGACGGCGGGGAAATCGGCCATCACGGCGGCAAGGTCGGTCTTGTTGTCGCGTTCGAGCTTTTCGACGCCGATTATTGAGACCGGCGTCGGCTGCTGGTAGCCGTTGACCTGGAGGCGGGTGCCGGTGACGACGATGTCGGTTTCGGGTGCCTCGGCGGCGGGTGCGGACTGTGCCTGCGCGGTGCCGGTGATCAGCAGCGAGGCAGCCGATGCCAGCAAACTTGCCTGCAATGCCGCGTGTATAGGCCTTACCCGCATACATACCTCCCTCAGGGTGCCGCCGGTCTTCCGGCGTGCTATTCAAAAGCCACGTGTTCTGGCCTTCTCAGGCAGCCGATAATCCTCATTTGCCGGAAGCTGTCAAGGTCCGACCTTTTCGGCGAATTTGACCGCAGCTGATTGATTGGCAGTGCGACATTTTTGCTGCTGACTTATTTTGCTTCGCGCGGGACGTGGAGCGAGAGCAGGACCAGTTGGCCGTCGATCCGGCTGAACCAGTGCGGGGTGTTTTCCGGGACGATCAGCATGTCGCCCTTGGCGATCGGGCGGGCGATGCCGCCTTCGAGCGCGGTGCCGCGCAGGTCGTGCGGGCCCGAGCGGGCGGCGCCGACCAGCGTGCCGCCGGTCTGCAGCACGCCCGCGCCTTCGAGTACGACGAAGAACTCGGCCTCGGTTTCGTGGACGGTGGCCGCGCCGACGGCGACGCGAACCTCGACATTGGCCTTGTAGGGGGCGAGCCGCAGCGCGGTGGTGGAGGCGGCGGGCTGGCCGGGCTTGAGCGTGGCGGCGGCCTGCGCGGCGAGGGCCTGGAGGCGGGCGGCGGAGGCGTGGACGAGGTCGGCAGTTGCTGCGGGCGGGGGCGTGGTTTGCGCCGTAACCATGTGCGGGACGGCGATTGCTCCGATGGCGCAGAGGAGAACCGGAATCGGGAACCGCATTGGTTGATGCTCCTTGGGCGTGCGGACCGGGGTTTCGGGCCGGATCAGGCCGGCGTCAAGCCAACCGCCAAGTCCATTGCCACGTCACCCTCACCCCGGCGGTCTGGAGCAGGAGCCACAGACCGATGGCGAGGAACAGCAGCGCGGCGATGGTGCGCACCGCGGGGAGCGGGACGCGGCGGACGAGGGCATCGCCGAGCAGCACTGCTGGCACATTGGCGAGCATCATGCCCAGCGTGGTGCCAACGGTGACCCACAGTGCGTCGTGGAAGCGCGCGCCGAGCGCGATGGTCGCGATCTGGGTTTTATCGCCCATCTCGACCAGGAAAAAGGCGACCGTGGTGGTCAGGAACGGGCCGAAGCGGGAAGGGCGCGGGGCGTCGTCGTCGTCGAGCCTGTCGGGGATGAGGGTCCACGCCGCCATGGCGATGAACGATGCCGCGACGGCGTAGCGGAAGGCGCGGCCATCGAGGAACGCGGCCGCCAGATCGCCCGCCAGCGCGGCGAGGAAGTGGTTGGCGAGCGTGGCGACGAGGATGCCCGCGATGATCGGCCACGGCCGCTTGAACCGCGCGGCGAGCACGATCGCAAGCAACTGGGTCTTGTCGCCGATCTCGGCAAGCGCGACCACGGCGGTCGAGGTGAGCAGGGCTTCGATGGGGGGCCTTGGGGGGCGGCAGGCTTAGCTCTGGTGCGGAACGACCGGAAACCGTTCCGCACCAGACCGAGGCGTCAGCCGACGATGCCGCCCGCAGCCAGCACCGCGAGGGTCAGGATGTCGGGCGCCAGCGCGGTCATCGGGGCGATCTGGACCGGCTTTTCCATGCCGATCATCATTGGGCCGATCACGGCGTTGCCGGCCAGTTCACGCAGCAGCTTGGCCGAGATGTTGGCCGATTGCAGGCCGGGCATGATGAGGACGTTGGCCGGGCCGGACAGGCGGCAGAACGGATAGTTCGCCATGACCTTGGGATTGAGCGCGGCGTCGGGGGCCATTTCGCCCTCGTATTCGAAGCCGGGCTTGAGCTCGTCGAGGATCGACACCGCGCCGCGGATCGGTTCGACCCACTTGCCCATCGGGTTGCCGAAGGTCGAGAACGAGATCAAGGCGACGCGCGGTTCGTGGCCCATGCGGCGGGCCACGGCCGCGGTTTCGACGGCGATGTGAGCGAGGGTTTCGGCGCTGGGCCGTTCGTTGATCGTCGTGTCAGCGAGGAACACCGTGTAATTTTTCGCGACCATCATGTGGACGCCGAAAGGGGTGTGGCCGGGCTTGGGGTCGAGGACGTGGCGCACTTCCTTCATGGTCTGCGCAAAAGTGCGGGTCATGCCCGAAATCAGCGCTTCGCCGTGGCCGAGCGCGACCAGCAGCGAGGCAAAGATGTTGCGGTCCTGATTGACCATGCGGCGCACGTCACGCTCAAGAAAGCCGCGGCGCTGGAGGCGGTTGTAGAGATAAGTGGTCATCTCGGTCACCAGCGGCGAGGTGGCGGAGTTGTGGATTTCATAGGACGACGGATCGCCGACGCCGAGTTCGGTGAGCTTTTCCAGCACCGCCGGGGTGCGGCCGACGAGGACCGGGGTGCCATAACCAAAGTCGCGGAACTGGATCGCGGCGCGCAGGACGACTTCGTTTTCGGCCTCGGCAAAGACCACGCGCTTGGGGTCGTTCTTGACCTGGGCGTAGACGTTGGTGAGGACCGAGGTGGTCGGGTTGAGCCGCGCCTTGAGGCTGAGGCGGTAGGCCTCGAAATCCTCGATCGGCTTTTGCGCGACGCCGGTTTCCATTGCTGCCTTGGCGACGGCAGAGGAGACGACTTCCATCAGGCGCGGGTCGAACGGGGCGGGGATGATGTAGTCGAGCCCGAACTGGTGGTTCTTGCCGTAGGCGGCGGCGACTTCTTCCGGCACCTGTTCGCGCGCCAGTTCGGCGATGGCGCGGGCGGCGGCGATCTTCATTTCCTCGTTGATCGCGGTCGCCCGCACATCAAGCGCGCCGCGGAAGATGAAGGGGAAGCCGAGCACGTTGTTGACCTGGTTCGGATAGTCCGAACGGCCGGTGGCGACGATGCAGTCGGGGCGGACGGCCTTCGCCTCGGGCGGGGTGATTTCCGGGTCCGGGTTTGCCATGGCGAAGATGATCGGCTGGGGGGCCATGGTCTTGACCCAGTCCGGCTTCAGCGCGCCGGCGGCGGAGAGGCCGAGGAAGATGTCGGCCCCGACGAGGGCCTGTTCGAGGTCACGCGCGGGGGTGTCGACGGCATGGGCGCTCTTCCACTGGTCCATCGATTCCTCGCGGCCGCGGTAGATCACGCCCGAACGGTCACACATGGTGACGTTGTCGTGGCGCACGCCCATCGCCTTCATCAGTGCCGTGCAGGCGATGGCAGCGGCACCCGCGCCGTTGACAACGACCTTGACGTCTTCGAGCTTGCGGCCCGTCAGGAAGCAGGCGTTGAGCAGGCCGGCGGCGGAGATGATCGCGGTGCCGTGCTGGTCATCGTGCATGATCGGGATTTTAAGCCGGTCACGCAGGGCCTGTTCGATGACGAAGCATTCGGGGGCCTTGATGTCCTCAAGGTTGATGCCGCCAAACGTCGGTTCCATCAGGGCAACCGCCTCGATGAAGGCGTCGGGGTCTTCGGTGGCGAGTTCGATGTCCATCGCATCGACGTCGGCGAAGCGCTTGAACAGCACCGCCTTGCCTTCCATCACCGGCTTGGAGGCCAGCGCCCCGAGGTTGCCGAGGCCGAGGATGGCCGTGCCGTTGGAGATCACCGCGACGAGGTTGCCCTTGGCGGTATAGTCATAGGCGGCAGACGGGTCTTCGGCGATGACCCGCACCGGGACGGCGACGCCCGGGGAATAGGCGAGGGAGAGGTCGCGCTGGGTCGCCATCGGCTTGA
>CAYFJH010000026.1:24116-30319 GCA_964343385.1 uncultured Novosphingobium sp.
GCGATGATCTCGATTTTGCCGGGGCGGATCGTGTTGTGGTAGAACAGCGCCTCACGCTCGGTGAAACGGACGTTGCTTTCATCAGACACGAATTTGCTCCCCTGCCGGCATCAGGCAGACGCGCACTAACCGGCTTTGCGCAAATACGATAGGGGAAAGCTGCGGCGCGGCGGTAGGCGAATCGGATTTTCGCGGGCACATCAGCGCCATGCATGCTCCCGTTCCTGCCGGTACGACGCCGATGATGGCGCAATACCTTGCGCTCAAGGCGCAGGCGCAGGACTGCCTGCTGTTCTACCGGATGGGCGATTTCTTCGAGCTGTTCTTTGACGACGCGCGCACTGCGGCGCAGGTTCTGGATATTGCGCTAACCAGCCGGGGCGAGCACGCCGGTGCGCCGATCCCGATGTGCGGGGTGCCGGTCCACGCGGCCGAGGGATACCTTGCGCGGCTGATCCGCGCGGGGTGCCGGGTGGCGATTGCCGAGCAGGTCGAGACGCCCGAGGCGGCGAAGAAGCGCGGCGGATCGAAGGCGCTGGTGGCGCGCGATATTGTGCGGCTGGTGACGGCAGGGACGCTGACCGAGGAAGCCCTGCTGGAGCCGCGCCGGGCCAATGTGCTGGCGGCGGTCTGCGCCTTGCGCGGGGCGGTTGGGCTGGCGGCCTGTGACATTTCCACCGGGCGGATGGAGCTGGAGGAATGCGAGCCGGGGCGGATCGGCGCGGCGCTGGCACGGCTGGGGGCAAGCGAACTGGTTGCGCCGGAGGGATGGGACGCCTGCCCGGAAGAAGCCATCTTGCGCCCTGCGCGCGAGTTTGACAGCGGGGCGGGGGCGGAGCAGCTTTGTGCCCTGCACGCGGTCGCCACGCTGGACGGGTTCGGAAGTTTCAGCCGGGCGATGCTGTCGGCGGCGGGGGGGCTGATCGCCTATCTTGATCATGTCGGGCGCGGCAAGCTGCCGCTGCTGCTGCCGCCGGTGGCGCGCATGGGCGACGCGCACATGGCGATGGACGAGGCGACGCGGTCCAGCCTGGAAGTGCTGGAGGCGAGCGGCGGCGGGCGCAAGGGCAGCCTGATCGAGACGGTGGATCGCTGCGTCACCGGGGCCGGAGCGCGGCAGCTGGCCGAGGATCTGTCGGCTCCGCTTACCGCTGCGGCGGCGATTGGCGCGCGGCTGGAACTGGTGGGCTGGCTCCACGACGATCCGCTGCTGCGCGGCGATCTGCGCGGCGTGCTGCGCGCGCTGCCCGACGTGGGCCGGGCGCTGGGCCGGGTGGTGGCGGGGCGCGGGAGCCCGCGCGACCTTGGCCAGTTGCGCGATGGGCTGGGCGAGGCGCGGCGGGTGCGCGACTATCTGCTCGGCCGCGCCGACCGGCCCATGCTGCTCGAAAGCCTGCTGCCTGCGCTGGGCGGGCACGGCGCGCTGGTCGATCATTTTTCGCGCGCGCTGGTCCCCGCGCCGCCGACCGAGCGCGGACAGGGCGGCTATATTGCGGCGGGCTATGACGCAGGGCTCGACGCGCTGCGCGAGACGGCGGGCAACGCGCGGCGGGCGATTGCCGCGCTCGAGGCGAAATACCGCGACGAGACCGGGGTGGCGGCGCTCAAGATCAGGCACAACGGCGTGCTGGGCTATTTCATCGAGGTGCCCGCGCGCCATGCCGACCGGCTGATGGCAGCAGGCAGTGGCTTTACCCACCGCCAGACCATGGCCGGCGCGGTGCGCTTCAACGCGCTGGCGCTGCACGAGGAAGCGAGCCGGATCGGCGAGGCGGGGGGCCATGCGCTCGCCGCCGAGGAGGCGCATTTCGAGGAACTGGTCGGCGAAGTAGCGGCCGCGCGGTGCGAGATTGCGGCGACCGCCGCAGCGTTGGCGCGGATCGACGTGGCGGCGGGTCTGGCCGAGCGCGCGGGGGAGGGCGGCTGGTGCCGGCCCGAAATCGTGGACGAGCCGTGCCTGTCGGTCAGCGGCGGGCGGCATCCGGTGGTCGAGGCGGCCTTGGCCGAGGCTTCGCGCAAGGGCGGGGGAGAGCGGTTCGTTGCCAATGACTGTTTTCTCAACCTGCCGGTTGAGATGCGGCACCAGCCCGCTCCCCCGCCCGGCCACCCAGAGCATACGATCTCGTTGGGTGGCCGGGCGGGGGAGCGGCCTGGTGCCGCAAGCCGCAGCTCACGACTCTGGCTGATCGGCGGGCCGAACATGGGCGGCAAGTCGACCTTCCTGCGCCAGAACGCGCTGATCGTGCTGCTGGCGCAGGCGGGGAGCTTTGTTCCGGCGGCATCGGCCACGGTCGGGCTGGTCGACCGGCTGTTCAGCCGGGTGGGCGCCTCGGACAATCTGGCGCGGGGGCGGTCGACCTTCATGGTCGAGATGGTCGAGACGGCGGCGATCCTGGCGCAGGCGACCGAGCGGTCGTTCGTGATCCTGGACGAGGTCGGGCGCGGCACGTCGACCTATGACGGGCTGGCGCTGGCCTGGGCCGTGGCCGAGGCGGTCCACGGGAGCAACCGCTGCCGGTGTCTGTTCGCGACGCATTACCACGAGATGGCGCGGCTGGCGGACAGCTGCGAGGCACTGAGCCTTCACCACGTCCGCGCGCGCGAGTGGAAGGGCGAACTGGTCCTGCTGCACGAGCTGGCCGAGGGGCCGGCGGACCGATCCTACGGACTTGCCGTGGCGCGGCTGGCGGGGGTGCCCGCGCCGGTTATCGCGCGGGCCAAGGCGGTGCTGGCGCGGCTGGAAAAGGCGCGGGCGGAAACCGGCGGGCTGGGCGCGGGGCTGGGCGACCTGCCGCTGTTTGCCGCCGCGCTGGAGGCCGAGGCGCCGCCTGTAGATACCTTGCGCGAAATGCTGGGCGCGATCGACATCGATGCCCTCTCGCCGCGTCAGGCGCTTGATCTCGTGTATGAATTGCAGAGGGTCGCCTTGGCGGATTTTTAAGCATTCGTGCACTATGGCGGTGCCATGTTCGGCCCGCGCCTTTCCCGCATCTTTGCCAGTCGCTGGATGGCACTGTGGTGGGCGGCGATGGTCCTGCTGCTGACCTGGCAGCTGGTGCCTTCCGCCGGTAAGGAGGATGGGGGCGCGGCTGGATCGGCCGCGAAAACAGCCTCCGCACCAGTCAATCCATGGGCGCTGGACCCGCCGAAAGACGAAAGGGCCCAGCATTGATGGCCGGGCTGTTCTCCCTGCGCAACACCTCGATCGGAGCGGGCACCCTGCTTGTCCTGGCGGTGCTGTTCACGGACCGCAGCGGGATCGGCGGAAGCGTTGTCGCGCCCGGAGCCGAACAGCAGGAGCCGGCAGCGGAAACGCAGCGCGCCGCCGCACCGCGCACGCCGTCGCAGTGGTTTGCCGTGGCGGCGGATGAAGCACCGCCGGTCATCGTCGCCCCACCTCCGGTCCAGGAGGTATTGCCGCAGGTCGAAGGCGAAATTCATCCGCCCGCGCCGGTCGGGCCGGACTTTCCCCCGGAACTGAACCGCTAGAGGCTTTTCCACTGACGTGGAAGCGGCACCGGCCCACTCCCGTCCCGTTTGCACATGAACATCTGGGGGATGTTCATGTGGTAGGGGGCCGGCCACCCATGCAGTATACTTGTTGGGTGGCCGGGCGGGGGAGTGGGCTGGTGCCGCCCTGTTTCAGTGTTACTGAAACAGAGTCTAGCGCGCTATTCCTCTTCGGCGGCAGGCCCGTAGCGGCCCTCTTCCTCGTCATCGTTCCGCGTCCCGGCGAAGGCGCTCATGTCGATGATGCCGCTGGTTTCCATCTGCTTCATGTGATCGACGAGGTCCTGCATCCCTGAGGTGCCCGCTTCGCCGCCGGGAACCTTCTCCGTTTCTTCGGTGCCCAGCCCGCTGGTCGCGCGGCCCAGCGCCTCGTCGGCGAGGGTCTGGGCCTGGGTGCTTTCGTCTTCCTGTTCGGAATGTTCGGGCGTGGGGCGATCCTCGGACATGGCGGTTCCTCGCATGGGGTAAAGCCCATACGTTCCGGTGCCTCCGGTGTTCCCCGCCGGCTTAGCGGGTGGGAACCGGGGTTTCCCCCGAGTAGTCGTAGAAGCCGCGTCCGGTCTTGCGGCCGAGCCAGCCGGCCTCGACATATTTCATCAGCAGCGGGGCCGGGCGATAACGCGGATCGCCGGTCGAGGAGAACAGGACGCGCATGATTTCGAGGCAGGTATCGAGCCCGACGAAGTCCGCGAGGGTCAGCGGACCCATCGGGTGGTTGAGGCCGAGCATGATGCCCTTGTCGATGTCCACCACGCTGCCGGTGCCCGAGCCGAGCACGAGGACCGCCTCGTTCAGCAGCGGCAGGAGGATGCGGTTGACGATGAAGCCGGGTTCGTCCTGGCTGACCACGACTTCCTTGCCCAGGCTTTCGGCAAAGGCGCGGGTGGCGGCGAGGGTGGCAGGCGCGGTGGCGAGGCCGGGGATGATCTCGATCAGCTTCATCAGCGGCACGGGATTGAAGAAGTGCAGCCCGATGAAGCGCGCCGGATCGACCGTGTTTGCGCCCATCCGGGTGATCGGGATCGAGGAGGTGTTGGAAGCGAGGATGGCGTCCGCGGCAAGGACCTTGCCGGCGGCCTCGAAGATTTTCAGCTTGATGTCCTCGCGCTCGGTCGCGGCCTCGATGATGAAGGCGGCGTCGGCGAGCGGGGCATATTCGCCGACCGGGGTGATCCGCGCCACGGCGGCGGCGGCGTCGGGGGCGGTGATCTTTTCCTTGGCGACGAGGCGGGCGAGGCCCTTTTCGATCCCGGCCTTGGCCTTGGCCGCAACCTCGGCGCTTACGTCGGTCAGGACCACGTCATAGCCAAACTGGGCGGCGGTCTGGGCGATGCCCGAACCCATCTGGCCCGCTCCGATGATACCGATGGTGGTCATGTCTGTGCCCCTTGCGCGCTGTCTGCAATGGGGCGGCGCGTAGCGCGCCCGCGCGCGCTTGGCTAGGCCCTAGCGGCTTTGGCCCGGAACCCACAGGACGTCGCCCGCCCCGTCCGCGTTGAGCGCGCGGGCAAGGACGAACAGGTAGTCCGACAGGCGGTTGGCATAGGTGGAGGCCGCCGGGTTGACCGGCGTGGCGGCGGCGAGCGCGGTGATTGCCCGTTCGGCGCGGCGGACGGCGGCGCGCGCAACGTGGACGCGGGCCGCAGCCTCGCTCCCGCCGGGGAGGATGAAACTGGTCAGCGGGGAGAGGTTTTCGTTGAGCGCGTCCATTGCCGCCTCCAGCCAGTTAGACTGGGCCGGGACCATGCGCAGGGTCATGTCGGACGGGGCAAAGTTCTCGCCCGGAGTGGCGAGGTCTGCGCCGAGGTCGAACAGGTCGTTCTGGATGCGGGCGAGGGCGGGGAGGCGCGGATCGCCGGCCATTGCGGCAGCGGCGACGCCGAGCGCGGAATTGGCCTCGTCGACCGCGCCGATCGCCTCGATCCGGGCGGAATGCTTGGGGCAGCGCGAGCCGTCGACGAGGCCGGTCGTGCCGTCATCGCCGGTGCGGGTGTAGATCTTGTTGAGCTTGACCAATTCAGGACTTGCTGATCGCCAGCAGCACGGCGACGACCACCACGGCTGCGGCCTGATACTTGATGCGATTGAACATCATCTTGTTCTGCAACAGCTGCATCTCGCTCGCCCCCGGCGCATCGCCGCGCTCAAGATCGGTCCGCGTGCTTTTGAGGAAGGCGGCGATGCCCCGGACCAGGCTGACCACGACCATGACGATGAGCACGGCTATCACGGCGATGAGGATGGTGTTCATGGTTCCCCATCTAGGCCGTCGGACAGCCAAATGCCAGCGGGGAAACGGTGGGAGCGGAGCGCGGCGGCGAGGGTGGGGCCGTCTTCGCCGGCAAGGCGGCGGTCTGCCAGCGAGGGGGAGCCGCGCCGCTTGGCAAGCTTGCGACCGCCGGCCTCGACCAGCAGGCCGTGGTGGTGCCAGACCGGTTCGGGCAGGCCGAGCAGGGCCTGGAGCAGGCGGTGGACGTGGCTGGCGGCGAACAGGTCCGTGCCGCGCGTGACGAGAGTGATGCCGTCCGCCGCGTCATCCAGCGTGGCGGCGAGGTGATAGGAGGCGGGGGCGTCCTTGCGGACAAGGACCACGTCGCCGAATATTTCGGGGCGGGCGCGCTGTCGGCCGGCAAGTTCGTCGGTCCAGGTCAGCGGGCCGGTTCGGGCGAGGGCGGCGGCCACATCCAGCCGCC
>CAYFJH010000026.1:30329-34523 GCA_964343385.1 uncultured Novosphingobium sp.
GCCAGGCCGCGCCTTCGGGGCTTGCGGCTCGGTCGCGGCAGGTTCCGGGATAGAGCGGGCCGTCGGGGCCGGTTTTGCGCGCTGCGGCGACCACTTCGGCGCGGGTGCAGCGGCAGGGGTAGAGGAGGCCCAGGGCCTTGAGCCGTTCGGCAGCGGCGGCGTAGGCGGGGAGGCGCGCGGACTGGCGGACAACCGGGCCGTCCCATGTCAGGCCGAGCCATGCGAGGTCGGCGAGGACGTTTTCGGCCAGCGCAGGGTTGCTGCGATTCCCGTCGATATCCTCGATCCGCAGGAGGAAATCGCCGCCCCGCGCGCGGGCGAGGTCGTGAGCCGCGATTGCCGCATAGGCGTGGCCGAGGTGGAGCGGGCCGTTGGGGCTGGGGGCGAAACGGGTGCGGATCACGCCCCTCCCTTAGCCCGCTTTGCCGCCAGTTGTGGATAGCCGATTGCAGGGCGGCTTGACCCGCGCCCGCGCAAGTGCTGATTTCAGGGCATGAACTGCCATCAAAGCGTCATGTCCGTCTGCGAACGGGGGCTATGCTCAGAAGCGAGCTGATCGAACGCGCGGCCCGGTTCCGCAGCGTGGAGGGGGATCCCTCCCGGCACCTTTCGAATTGCCCGGCATTGGTGCTGAACGCTGATTATACGCCGCTTTCCTATTATCCGCTGAGCCTGTGGCCGTGGCAGACCGCGATCAAGGCGGTGTTCCTGGAACGGGTGGACATTGTTTCCAGTTACGAGCGGGAGGTTCATTCGCCCAACTGGACCATGCCGATCCCTTCGGTGATCGCGCTGCGGCAGTTTGTCCGGCCTTCGGAATTTCCGGCCTTTACAAGGTTCAACGTGTTCCTGCGTGACCGGTTTTCGTGCCAGTATTGCGGGTCCCCGCACAACCTGACCTTTGACCATGTGGTGCCGCGCCGGCTGGGGGGGAAGACCAGCTGGGAGAACGTGGCGACGGCCTGTGCGCCTTGTAACCTCAAGAAGGGTGGGCGGACGCCGAGACAGGCGCACATGCCCTTGCTGGTCGAGCCGATCCGGCCGACGAGCTGGCACCTGCAGGAGCGCGGGCGCGGTTTTCCGCCGAATTTCCTGCATGAAACGTGGCGCGACTGGCTGTATTGGGACGTGGAACTCGATCCATAACGCCCCTATTTGCAAGCGCACTGCAACGACACTGCATCAACATTGGAGAATACCCGCATGGCCAACAGTCCGTGGTCGCACCAGCGCAGCTCCAGCCTGGCTGACGACATCGATTTCGAGATCAAGGGGCAGGAGCTTCAGTTCGTCGAGATCGAGCTTGATCCGGGCGAGAGCGCGGTGGCCGAAGCCGGCGCGATGGTGTGGAAGGATGCCTGCGTCGGCATGACCACCGTGTTTGGCGACGGGCGCGGGATGGAGGGCGGCTTCATGGGCAAGCTGCTCGGCGCGGGCAAGCGGCTGGTGACGGGGGAGAGCCTGTTCACGACCGTGTTCACCCACAACGGCAGCGGCAAGGCGCGGGTGGCGTTCGGCGCGCCGGTGCCGGGGGTGATCGTCCCGCTGCGGCTGGATCAGGTGGGCGGAACGCTGATCTGCCAGAAGGACGCGTTCCTGTGCGCGGCCAAGGGCGTTCAGATGGGCATCCATTTCCAGCGCAAGATCATGACCGGGCTGTTTGGCGGCGAGGGCTTCATCATGCAGCGGCTCGACGGGGACGGCTGGGTGTTCACCCAGATGGGCGGCACCGTGGTCGAGCGCGAACTGGCGCCGGGCGAGGAAATCCACGTCGACACCGGGTGCATTGCGGCGTTCACGCTGGGCGTGGACTTCGACCTGATCAGCGCCGGGTCGGTGAAGAGCATGATCTTCGGCGGCGAGGGGGTGTTCTTTGCCCGGCTGCGCGGGCCGGGGAAGGTGTGGATCCAGTCGATGCCCTTCGCGCGGCTGGCCGGGCGAGTGATCGCAACCGCGATGCCGATGGGCGGGCAGAACCGGGGCGAGGGTTCGATGCTGGGCGGGCTGGGGAACTTGCTGGACGGGGATTGATGGGGCGAGTGGTTTGGCGATGGGGCCTTACTCCAACCCCGCAACGGGATAACGTCGGACAGAAGCGTTCATGGTAGGCCTTTGGCAGGATCTGTTGGATCGCGCTCAACCCAGACCATTTCCGCCCATTCAGAATGCAACATGACATTCCTGTTACAGTGCTGGAAATAATGAATTCACCTTAGCTGGCTAATCAGTCGGAGAAGGGATCGCGCGATGACTTTGGCTTTGAACAATGTTGGTCGACAAATGGCCATTGCGGCAGCAATCGACTCGCTTGACTACGCCTTTCAGCCGATAATCAGTACGTCTACGTTGAAGGTGCATGGGTTCGAAGCCTTGGCGCGTCTGCGCGACACCGCTTTTCGTGATGTCAAGGACCTGCTCGATGCCTCTTTTGACGCAGGAGTGCTGAGGCCGGTCGAGGGCGCGCTTCTTGCGAAAGCCAACGGCAAATTCGCGGGGTTTCCCGATGCCGGGACTGCACGCCTGTTCTGCAACCTCGACAACCGTGTTTTCGATGGCAAGGCCTCTAATCACTCGTTGATGGACGATCTGTTCGGTCATCCTGGGGTCCGACTCGAACGGCTGTGCCTCGAAGTATCGGAGCGCGACCCGATCGCCTCCCATCAGCACATGGCCGGGCTTGCCCAATCTCTGGCAAACAAGGGCGCCCGGATTGCTCTTGATGATTTTGGCGTTGGGGTATCCAGCCTACAGCTTCTGATGACCATAGAACCCCACTACGTGAAGATCGACCAATGCTTCATCGAAGGCGTGGCGACGAATTTTCGTAAGCAGGCGATCGTCTCCAAGATGTGTGAGCTGGCTCATGCACTGGGCTTTTTCACGGTGGCTGAGGGGGTTGAAACCGAGGTCGATTTCCGCATGGCCCGCGACCTGGGCTGCAATTTCGCGCAAGGCTTCCACATTGCGCGCCCAACGGAACGACTGAGCGACCTTGCGACAGCCTATGGCCGCGCAGTGACGGTCTGTAGTACGCCGCGGGTGGCTCAGCGGGTAGCCGACCTCCTTTCCGGCATCAGTCCGGTCCGTCCCGACGATCCGTTGACGATCGTCGCCGAGCTGTTCAAGCAGCACCCAAGCCTGGCGTTAGTCCCGGTCGTCGATCGAGACGGCGTCGTCCAGGGTGCGGTCCTGGAGACGGATGTGCGCCGCTACTTGTTGAGCGACTATGGCCCGTCACTCCTCATGAATCGCAGCGCCGCTCCGAGGGCCAGGGAACTGGTTGGTCGCTGCCCTGTTGGTGATGCCCATGGCAGCATCGAGTCAATCGTGAATAGCTACATGGCCGCCGACAGCGCCTTGGGAATGATCCTCACGACTGATGGCAACTATGTGGGTTACCTTACCAACCACGCCTTGCTGCGCCTTGCATCGGAACGCGAAGTTATCGCCGCCAGGGAGCAGAACCCCCTTACGCAATTGCCAGGTAATAACGCCATAAGCCGCAAGATAGCGGAAACTCTGTGCCGTACGGGAGAGGTTACGCTAGTATATATCGATTTTGACTACTTCAAAGCATTCAACGATATATATGGTTTCTCCGCGGGAGATCGTGCGCTACTCATGTTCTCTGAGCTTCTTCGCTCTCTTGAGTGCAGATGCCCTACATTCGTCGGGCATATCGGCGGTGACGACTTCTTCCTGATACTCGAATGCGGCGAGGAGGAAAACGAGAAGATCGTGCGGGAATTACGCACGCGGTTCGCAGAGCAAGCTGCAACCCTCTATACGCAGGCGGATAGAGAGCATAGCGGCATCAGTTCAATCGACCGGCATGGGCAGGAGAGATTTTTCCCATTACTCAGTGCCTCAGCCGCTCTCCTCCATTTGCCTGCTGCTCGGGCTCATCTCACGGAAGACATGATCGCCGCGCAGATGACTATGGCTAAGGAGTCATCAAAAAAATCCCGCGTGGGTCAATGCGCCGTGCGCTTGCCGGAAAGCCCGGTCGCGGTCCTCTGCAACGCGATTCATGACGCGTTGGGCACGCGCCGAGATTAGAGCGGCGTGCGGTAAAGGCCTTTGAGCCGCCCCTTGGGCCGCAATGTCGGGAACCGGGATCCCAGGCACCCACCAGCCGCGCCGCTTGTTCATGAAATATCCCGTGAACAGAGCTGGTCTGCAAGCCGATCGGCA
>CAYFJH010000026.1:34533-39340 GCA_964343385.1 uncultured Novosphingobium sp.
TGCTCCTGATCAGAGCGGCCGGCCGTAGCTTTCGGGGAGTTAGAACTTGCCGCGGATGCCCACGGTCGCGAAGCGGCCCAGCTGGTCATGGACCTGCGTGAACCACGGCGGCGAAAGGCCCGGTCCGCCCAGCTGCGGCGCAAGCGGCGGGGTCCGGTCGAACACGTTGTTCACGACCAAGAAGAACTCGGGCTTGCCCGGTGCGTCCTCCACCCGGTAGCTCAGGTTGAAGTCAGTGTACCAGACCTCCCCGATCGTGTTCCAGGCCGGCGCGTAGGTCTGCCGGATGGAACGGACGAACGAACCGACGTAGCGTTCCTGGATACCGACGCTGAGCCCGCCGTTGGTGTAGCTGATATCGCCCACGCCGCGCCATTTCGGCAGCGGGTTGTCGGCGAAGTCGGCGTTGCCGTCGAGGACCGAGGTTCCCGAAGTCGGCGAGGTTGACTGGGTGAACTTGAGCAGGTGGGTCGCCGCGGCGTGGAGGCCCACCTTGCCGGTCCCGAGATTGAACGAATAGCGGGCTTCGAAGTCGATGCCCTTGACGGACTGGCTGGCGAGGTTCCGGTTCAGCGTGTAGATCGCCGTCGGGAAGTTCGCGGCGGTCGTATTCGTCGGCCCAAGCGGGCGCTCGATGAAGCCGCAGACATCCGAGGTATAGTTGCTCGCCGCGCACAGACTGACGATCTGCGCCGAGGTATAGGGCGAGGCGATCGCCTTATTGATCCCGATGCTGAAGTAATCGACCGAGAAATTCAGGCCGGGAACCGCAGCCGGTCCGACGACGAAGCCGAGCGTGAAGGTATTGGCCTTTTCGGGCACGAGGCTGGCGTTGCCGCCACTCACGACCTGGGCCACCTGGTTCTGGCCGGTCAGCGGATCCGAGGTCGGGACCGCGGCCTGCTGGCGGCCGGCGAAGAGTTCGAACAGCGTGGGCGCCCGGATGTCGCGGGACTTCGTCGCGCGGAACTTCACGCCGTTGACCGGTTCGTAGACGCCGCCGACCTTCCAGGTGACCACGCTGCCGCTCGTGCTGTAGTCGGTGAGGCGCACGGCGCCGTTCAGATCGAGGCTGCCGACCGACGTGTCCCTGAAGAGGGGGGCCGAGAATTCGGTGAAGGCTTCCTTCACGGTCTGCGAGCCAATCCCCGTGCCGACGTTGAGGGTCGAATGGGTCAGGTTGAACGCCGACACAACACCCCGCAGCCCGGTGAATGCCGGGAAATTCGTGGGCAGGGAGTTGCTTGACTGGCTGAACTTCAGCCTGCGGTATTCGGCGCCCACCGCGAACGAGAGGGGGCCGCCGGGCAGATTGAACATGTCGCCCGACACCGTCGCGATGAAGTCATCCATCTCGTTGCGGGCCGTCCAGCTCGAAAAGTCCATCGCATAGGCCCAGCCGGCCGCGTCGTTGGGCGAGCCAAGGATGTTCAGCGGAACGCATCCCGGATAGAGGTTCGCGTTGCTCGTCAGGCTCACGCGGCACACGGCCTTGCCAGTCGAGTCCTTTACCGCATCGACGGCCGCGTAATACTTTATGTTGTTGGTGTCGTAGGCGCTGCTGGTGAAGCGGTTGAAGTCGTGCGCGTAGCCGACGTTCCACTTGAAGCGGCCCATCAGGGTCCCGCTCAGGCCCGCGTTGATGCGCATGGCCATCACGTCCTGATAGAACCACTGCCCGGGAGCCGTGAGATTGGCTGAAGCGACGCGGAAGCAAGGCGTGGCACCCGAATCATACGTGCAGCCCCCGCCCGCCAGCGCCGACACGGCCGAAGCCGGCAGGAAGGCGTTGTCCGCGAAGAGCACGGTCTGGCGGCGGAACGGCGAGCCGGGGTTGCCGTCGTAACCGGCGGAGTTGTAGCTGAGCGAGGCGAAGCCGACGATGTCGTTCCCGAATTCAAATTCCGGGCGCACGAAGACCTGATTGACGTTCTGGCGCGCGACCTGCGTTGTCCCGTTCTGCTGGAACAGGGTGCCGTCACCGCCGACGGAGACGCCGGCGCGCGTCGTCAACACGCCGCGGTCGAAGGGCATCAGACCCTGGCCGTTCGGCGTGAACGACAAGCCCGCCAGGCGGTTGATGTTGGGGTCAAGCGCAGGCCCGCGGCCTTCCGACAGCACGTTGCCGTAGTAGCCCACGTCATAATACCGCGCGCCGAAGACGCCGTAGTAAGGATCGGCCGCGGTGCCCGAGCCGGCCGTGATCAGGCCCTGGCCAAGCCGGGAGATCTGGTCGCGCCAGATCGGGTTGGTGTGGTAGTGTTCGGCCGAGGCGACCACGTGCAGACGGTCATCCAGCGCCGAGAAGCCGCCGGCCGCGGCGACGCGCCAGGTCATGCCGGCGCCCGCCTCGACAAAGTTGCCGCCGGCCGATGCACCGGCGCTGGCCTGGAACTTCAGGCCCTTGAAGTGCTTGTCGATGATGAAGTTGACCACGCCGGAAACGGCGTCGGAGCCATAGACGGCCGAGGCGCCGCCGGTAACCACGTCAACCTGGCGGACGAGCATCTGCGGGATCAGCGTCGCGTCGACGCCGCCGTTGTTGCCGGTGCTCTGCAGGCGCTGGCCGTCCTGCAGCACGAGCACACGCTGCGCGCCGAGCGAGCGCAGGTTGAGGTAGTTGCCGAACCGCTGCGAGTTGGCCGGACCGGTTGCCGTGGCACCGGAGGTGCTGACCGAGTTCTGGAACTGGGGCAGCTTGTTGATCGCCTCCGCGATCTGGGTCGGCGCGGTCTTCAGGAGGCTGTCCGTCCCGACCGAGGTCAGCGGCGTGGGCGACTGGAAGTTTGGATTTTCGATGCGGGTCCCGGTTACGACCAGCTCCTCGTTCTGCACTTCCTCTGCGGGCGGACTGGCGGTTGTCTGGGCGGCGGCGATTGATGCCGGCGTAAGCGCAAGAACGCTCACAGCGCTAAAAAGCGAGAATTTCATGAAACTGCCCCTCCTCCAAGATTTCGCATTTGCGAACTGAATCTTTTAATTGGGACTGTTCTTCAACTTCGGTGAATCGCTTGTCAAGGTCGGCGAGGCGGTGTCATGCCGTTTCGCCGTGCAATGGCGGTAATAATGCAACACTTGTTCGGCCACTGTTCGGGCCGGCCTTGTTTGCGGCCTCACCGTATCCCTGCCAGTGCCTTTTGCCTTCTGCGCTGCACGGATGAGCCCAGCCCTATCGCCTCCCTGTATTTGGCCACGGTGCGGCGGGCGAGGTCGAAGCCTTTTGCCTTGAGGAGGTCGACCAGCGCATCGTCGGAGAGGACGGATTGGGGGGTTTCGGCGTCGATCAGTTGGCGGATGGCGGCCTTGACGGCTTCGGCGGAGACCGCGCCTTCGCCGTCTGACGAGGCGACGCCCGAGGTGAAGAAGTATTTGAGTTCGTAGGTGCCGCGTTCGCAGTGGAGGTATTTGTTGGCGGTGACGCGGCTGACGGTGGATTCGTGCATGGCGATGGCTTCGGCGACGGTGCGCAGGGTCAGCGGTTTGAGGTGGGCGACGCCGTGCTTGAAGAAGCCGTCCTGCTGTTTGACGATCTCGGCGGCGACCTTGAGGATGGTTTTCTGGCGCTGGTCGAGCGCTTTTACCAGCCAGTTGGCGTCGGCCAGTTTTTCCGAGAGCCAGCCCTTGGCGCTGCGATCATCGCAGGCACCGCGCAGTTCGACGTAGTAGGGGCGGTTGACGACGAGGCGGGGCAGGGTGGCCTGGTTGAGGGCGATGTCCCAGCCGGCGAATTGCCCCTTGGCGTCGAGCCGGGTGCGGACGAGGACGTCGGGGACGACGGGTTCGCCGCCGCCGGTGGCAAAGCGCAGGCCGGGCTTGGGATCGTAGGCGCGCAGTTCGGCGAGCATGTCGGCGAAGTCCTCGTCGTCGACGCCGCACAGGCGTTTCAGCCGGGCGAGATCGCCGCGGGCGAGGAGGTCGAGGTTGTCGAGCAGGCGGGCCATGCACGGATCGTAGCGGTCCGCCTCGCGCGCCTGGAGGCAGAGGCATTCGGCGAGATCGCGTGCGCCGATGCCGGTGGGGTCGAGCGACTGGAGCAGGGTGAGGCCGGCCTCGGCATCGGCGATTGAAACGCCGAGGTCGGCGGCGGCTTCGCTCAGCGGCAGGGTGAGGTAGCCGGCATCGTCAAGGTGGTCGACGAGGGCGTGGGCGATACGCGCCGTGAGCGGATCGCGCGCTGAAGGGCCGACCTGGGCGTGGAGATGATCGGCCAGCGAGACTTCGGACGTGCCGCGTTCGTCGAGGGCGGGGCCGTCGCCGGCGGATGAGCCGTGGGCGCGCAGGTCGGCCGCGAAGGTGTCTCCGGAGGGGGCGTCGCCCCCCGGACTGTCGCCGGTATCGCGGTCACGGTCCAACGTGGCGGAGTCTATGTCCAGCGGGCGGTCGTCGGCGGCCCGACCTTCGCCGATGAGCTGGTCCACCGGCGAGGATTCGAGGCTGGTGCGGCGCAGTTCCTCCGGCTGGGGCGCGGGGGCTTCGGCTGGGGCCGTGGTGATTTCGAGCAGGGGGTTGGATTCAATCGCCTCGCCCACGAAGGTTTCGATTTCGAGGTTGGAAAGCGCCAGCAGCTTGATCGCCTGCTGGAGCTGGGGGGTCATTACCAGTGACTGGGACTGGCGGAGATCCAGCCGGGGACCGAGGGCCATGTTCAGCCGAGCGGTTGTGCGCGGCCTTCGACAGGCTCAGGCTGAGCGGGCGAAAGCGGTTGGCGCGGGGTTATTTGTTGGGCTTGCGGCACCGGCGCGAGTTTTTGTTGGGTGCGCCTCCCGCATTCGCGGAAGGCTTGCGGCACCGGCCCGCTCCCCCGCCC
>CAYFJH010000027.1:0-6441 GCA_964343385.1 uncultured Novosphingobium sp.
TCGAACTCGACCATCTCGCCGGCCTGGACGCTGTCCAGCCCGTGGACGCGGGCGATGCCGTCGCCGACCGACAGCACGGTGCCGACTTCCGAGACCTGGGCCTCGGTGCCGAAGCTGGCGATCTGGTCCTTGATGACCTTCGAAATTTCTGCGGCGCGGATATCCATGGTTTTAAGCCTTTCAGCCTTTCATCGCGTGCGCGAGGGAATTGAGACGGGTGCGGATGGAGCTGTCGATCTGCGTGCTGCCGATGCGGACGACGAGCCCGCCCAGCAGTTCAGGATTGACGCTCGCCTTCAACTTGACGGTGCGGCCTTCGCGGGCCTGCAACTTGGCAGACAGCGCGGAGAGCTGATCGTCGGTGAGGGGGTGGGCGCTGGTCA
Organism: uncultured Novosphingobium sp.; assembly: GCA_964343385.1. Classification (GTDB taxonomy): domain Bacteria; phylum Pseudomonadota; class Alphaproteobacteria; order Sphingomonadales; family Sphingomonadaceae; genus Novosphingobium. The sequence continues at coordinate 384 of CAYFJH010000027.1, forward strand.
CTTCGGCCGAGACTTCGCCGCGGAAGTCAGCGGCGATCGACGCGAAGGCGCGGATCACGTCGGGCAGCGCGCCGAGGCGGCGGTTGCCGGCGAGGACGCCGAGGAAATTCCTGGTCAAGGCCGAGAGGCCAAGCAGGCCGGCCACGCCGTCCACCGCCCTGGCGGCGGCTTCGCGGCTGACTCGGGGGTTGCGGATCAGCGCAGCAAGGTCTTCCGACCCGGCCAGCGCCTCGTTCAGCTTCTCAAGATCGGCTTCGACCGCCGCGACCAGATTCTGTTCGCGGGCAAGATCGAAGAGCGCGGATGCGTAGCGCCCTTGCAAACTGGCCGTAATGCCGCCGGAATTCTCCACGCGCGTCGTTTCCTTCTTAACGGGTGCCGGTCTGACCGGTTTTGCCGACAAGGCGGGGAGAGGCATGGCTCGTCACCAGCCCCCTGTCGACGGGGGCGCGCCTAGCAACGAACGCGCCGCGATGCAAGGTCGCGGGTGCATATATGGCAAAGGCCGATTTTCGGGGATTCCGCCGGAATCGCGCGAATGGGCCGGTCATGCTGGACGCGGCGCGCATTCGTAGTCATTTTCGGCGGGATTTGCGCGCTTTTACAGGCCGGTTCAGGGGGCTGGGTGACAGTCGAACACCAGCCGCTCGTTCGGGGCGGCGGGGAGCAGGGCACGGGCGGCGGCCTGGGCATCGCCAAGCTGCCGGGCGACGGATTCGCCGGCACCGCAGGCCGGGGCGGGATAGCGGGCGCGTTCGGCGCGGACCTTCTTCATCGTGTCGAAGTCGAGCAGGTAGCGGTCCTGTCGGTAGGTTTTCGTCGCGGGATCGAAGGCGGCGATGGTGACGGTGTCCTCGCCCTGGGGGACGAGCATCTTCGACCAGGCCTCCCCGGACAGGCCATACTGGGCGCGGCCGTTGACGCAGCCGTCCTCGCGCCAGGTAAGAGGGACGTCATTGCTGGCCGAGACGGTGATTCGGCTGCGCTGGGGATTGAGCACGCAGACCAGCGCGGTGTCGCTGGTGGGCGCAGGAGCAGTGGTTGCTACGGGCGCGGGGCCGGTCGCTTCGGCCACGATTTCGCGGGCGCGCGAATCGATTTCAGCGATGGAGGGGCGGGTGAACCAGGCGACGGGCGCGAGGATGAGCAGGATGACCGCGGCGACGGTCGCCAGCTTGGCGTCGCGCAGGCGGCCTTGCTGGCCCAGCCACAGCGCCGCACCGCCGCAGAGCATGGCGAGGAGCAGGGCGAGACCGGCGAGGGCGAGGTGGTTTTCGCGGGCCGAAATCAGCTCCATCTCGGCCTGCCGGGTGGCGCTTTGCAGGCGGGCGTCGGCACGGGCGGCTTCGGCGCGTTGCTGTTCGGCGCTCAGCACCGCGGCACCGACCATCCGCTCACGCTCTGCGGCGTCGAGTTCGGCGAGGCTGCGGCAGGGTTCGCCCGTGGTCCGCGCCGAAACGCCCGAATCGATCAGGAACTTGGCGAGTTCGCGCATCGAGACGGCGAAGTAGAATTCCGAATCGGCATTGCTGTCGTTCACCGTGCCGAAGCTGTTGGCCCCGATCACCCGTCCGCAGCCGTCGAGCAGGGGGCCGCCGCTGTTGCCCGTACCGATGGAGGCGGTGTGGAGGATGGTGTCGAAGCCCTTGCTGGTCCGGCCGGCGGAGACCGCCCCGCGCGTTTTGACGGGTGCGGTGGGGCTCATCAGGTCGGCCGGATCGAGGCCCTGCGCCTGATCGACATTGCCGGGGTAACCGACGGCGTAGACATCTTCGCCGTCGGTCACTGCGCCGGTGAACAGCGTGGCGGGGGGGAGCGATCCCTTTTCAGTGAGGCGCAGCAGGGCGAGGTCGTTGCGAGGGCTGTAGGCGACGATTTTTGCGAAATAGCCGCTCGACCCTTGCGAGGGGACGATGCCGACTTTCATCGTGCTGTCTTCGGCCAGCGGGGCCACGACGTGGGCGTTGGTGACGACGAGGTCCGGTCCGACGACAAAGCCCGAGCCGTGGCCGACGAGGGACACGCCGTCCCCCCCGCGCGAGATCAGCACGACCCGCACGACACTGCGCGAGGCGGCGGCGATATCGGCCGGATCGGCACCGACGCGCTGGGGCACGAGGACGAGCGCCAACAGGGCGAGCAGGGCGAGGATGCGCTTCACCGGCGAGGGAGTAGCCACCGGGCGGTTTGACCGCAAGCGGCGGGACGCGCGAAGCCCCATGAAAGCGCATGGCTTGTCGGGAAAAGGAAACGTGCCATGGTGATGCTGATGCCGATCAATCCCGAAATGCCCGATGCGCAGGAAGCCTGGGCCGCCGTTCAGGCGCGTGACCGGGCCTATGACGGGCGGTTCGTCACCGGGGTCCTGTCGACTGGAATCTATTGTCGGCCAAGCTGCGCGGCGCGGCACCCAGCGCGGGCGAATGTGCGGTTCTTTGCCGGCGGGGCCGAGGCGCGGGCAGCGGGGCTGCGGGCGTGCCGGCGGTGCCTGCCCGATGACGTGGCGCGGGACGAACGCGCTGTCCTGAGTGCGATTGCCGCGATCAAGGCGGCTGGGACACCATTGGCCTTGGGCGTGCTGGCCGAGGCGGCCGGATATTCGGCTGCGCATTTCCAGCGGCTGTTCAAGCGGCTGACCGGGTTGTCTCCGGCCGCTTACGCGCGGGCGTTACGGCAGGAGCGGGCCGGAGAGGCATTGAGCGGGGCCGGGCGCGTGACCGATGCGATATATGATGCCGGGTTTTCCGGCCCGTCGCGGTTTTATGCGGCGAGCGATGGGCGGTTGGGGATGGCGGCTTCGGTCTGGCGCGATGGCGGGCGGGGGGTGGTGATCCGCTGGGCCGTGGCGGAAACGACGTTAGGACGGGTGCTGATCGGCGCGACCGGCAAGGGTGTGTGCCGGGTTGCCTTTGGCGAGAACGGAGAGGACCTTGCGCGCCGGTTCCCCCGAGCTGAACTGCACGAAGGCGGGGCGGAATTTGCGGGGCTGGCGGCGCAGGTGGTGGCGGCGGTGGAGCGGCCTGGCAGCGCGGGTTCGATCCCGCTCGACGTGCGGGGCACGGCCTTTCAGGAAGCGGTTTGGCGCGAGTTGCAGCGCATTCCGGTGGGTGAAACGCGCTCCTATGCGCAGATCGCTGCCGCCATCGGTTCGCCCGGAGCGGTGCGGGCGGCGGGGTCGGCCAGTGGCGCGAACAGCGTGGCGGTGCTGATCCCCTGCCACCGGGTCGTGCGTTCCGATGGCGGGCTTGGCGGATATGCGTGGGGCGAGGAGATCAAGCACGAGCTCCTCGCCCGCGAGCGAAGCGGCGATTAGCCTTTAACGGCAGCGCACGTCGCTGTTCTGGTCGACCGACCTGCCGAGGAAGGCCCCCAGCGCGCCGCCGATCAGCGTGCCGGCGACGCGGTCACGCCCGCCGTCGATCACGTTGCCGATCGCTGCGCCGCCAATTGCGCCGATGATCAGTCCGGTCGTCCCGTCGCTGCGCTTGCAGTAATAGCGCCCGTCCGAACCGCGATAGACTTCGTCATCGGGGCCGAGGCGGCGTTCGGGATAGCGCGGATCGTCGCGGTAATAGCGGTAGGCGTCGTAGTCGGTCGGCGCGGGGGCGCGGTAGTTGCCGTAGCCACCGCCATAGCCGCTATCGCCGCGCATCCAGCGCAGGCTGCGGCTGAGCGTGTCGAGCCGCTGCTGGAGCAGGGCGGCATCGCGTCGCAGCAGATTAAGCTGCATCTGCGCGCGGCGCGCTTCCTGGCGGGACATGCTGCCGTTCGCCCGGCCGCGCTCGATCCGCTGTTGCAGCCAGTCGATGCGCTGCTGGATGCCATCCGGCGCACCGCGCCACATTTCGGATGCGTAGCGGTCCGAAGACTGCCAGCCGACCGCGGGCTGCGCGGCGAGCGGAGCGGCGGTGCCCGTCACGACTGTGGCCGCGAGGGCCATGGCACCGAAAATGGTTTTGCTTTTCATGACGTTCTCCAGCGTGCGATTTCGCACTTGAGAAGCATCCGGCCGCGCCGACGCCGTGCGCCGGCTGAACCCGATGTTCTGATCACACAAACGAATAGGGATCGATGTCGATCCCTATCCGCACGCCGGGGGGAAAACGCAGATCGCCGAGCCACTGGCGGATCACCTTTTGCACTTCGGCGGTGCGGCGGGCGTTGATCAGCAGGCGGTAGCGGTGGCGGCCGCGCAAAAGCGCCATGGGGGCGGGGGCCGGGCCGAGGATCATCACGTCGGGCAGGTTGGGGCGGGTGCCGCCAATGGCGCGGGCGGCCTCGCGGGCTTCGGCTTCGTCCTCGCTGGAGACGATGATCGCCGCCCAGCGCCCGAACGGGGGCGCGCCGGCATCGCGGCGGCACTGGGTTTCGGCCTCGTAGAAGGAGTCGCGGTCGCCGCTGGCCAGCGCGGCGATGACGGGCGCTTCGGGATGGCGGGTCTGGATCAGGACTTCGCCCGGCTTTTCCCCGCGCCCGGCGCGTCCGGCGACCTGGGCGATCTGTTGATAGGTGCGTTCGCCCGCGCGCAGGTCACCCCCTTCGAGGCCGAGGTCGGCGTCGATCACGCCGACGAGGGTGAGTTCGGGGAAGTGGTAGCCCTTGGTCACGAGCTGCGTGCCGACGATCACGTCGACCATGCCGTTTTCCACTGCCTCGACGAATTCGGCGATCTTGCCGGGGGCGTTCATCGTGTCCGAGGTGACGAGGGCGACGCGCGCTTCGGGAAAGCGTTCGGCCACTTCGTCGGCGATGCGTTCGACGCCGGGGCCGCAGGCCACCATGCAATCGGGCGCGGCGCATTCAGGGCACTTGTCGGGGACGGGGACTTCGTGGCCGCAGTGGTGGCAGGCGAGCCGGCGCGACAGGCGGTGTTCGACCAGCCATGCGGTGCAGTGCGGGCATTGAAAGCGGTGGCCGCAGGACCGGCACAGTGTCAGCGGGGCATAGCCGCGCCGGTTGAGGAACAGCAGCGACTGTTCGCCCTTGAGCAGGCGATCCTTGAGTTCGCTGACGAGGCGGGGGGAGAGCCAGCGCTGGCGTTCGGGCGGGCTCTTGCACAGGTCGACGATCTCGATCGCAGGGAGTTCGGCTCCGCCGAAGCGGGCGGCGAGCTCGATCTTGCGATAGATGCCCGCCTCGGCCAGTTGCATCGATTCGAGCGCGGGGGTGGCGCTGGCGAGGATGACGGGGATGCCTTCGAACCGGGCGCGGATCACGGCGACGTCGCGGGCGTTGTAGCGCACGCCGTCGTCCTGCTTGAACGACACTTCGTGTGCTTCATCGACCACGATGAGACCCAGCCGGGCAAACGGCATGAACAGCGCCGACCGTGCGCCGACCACGACCTGGGCGTCTCCGGAAACGATGGCGCGCCATGCGCGGCGGCGTTCGCTGGATTTGAGCGAGGAGTGCCACAGCACCGGGGCGACGCCGAAGCGCGCCTCGAACCGGCGGAGGAAGTTTTCGGTCAGCGCGATTTCGGGGAGGAGGACGAGGACCTGCTTCCCGCCCGCCAGCGCGGCGGCGACGCCTTCGAAGTAGCATTCGGTCTTGCCCGAGCCGGTCACGCCGTCGAGCAGGAAGGGCTGGAAGCCGCCCGTCCGCACGGCATCGGCGAAAGTGTCGGCGGCGGCCTGTTGGTCGGGTTCGAGGTCAGGCTGGGCGTGGTCGGTTCGGGCCTTGGGGTAGGGGCGGTCCAGATCGACGGTGACGGGTTCGAGCAGCCCCGCGCCGACCATGCCGCGCAGCACGCCTTCGGACACGCTGGCGCGTTCGGCCAGTTCGCGGATCGTGGCCTGTTCGCCGTGGAGCGCGTCCATCGCGGCGGCGCGCTGGGGGGTGAGGCGGGCGGGTTCGTGGCCGGTGAGGCGGTATTCGGTGGCGGTGCCGCCGCCCCTCAGCGCGGCCATCGAGCCCAGTGCCATCCGGGCCACGGCGGCCAGCGGCGCGCAATAGTAGTCGGCGGTCCATTCGATCAGGCGGCGCAGGGGCTGGCTGAGCGGGGGGACGGGCATGACTTCGAGCAGGGGGCGCAGTTTCGACTCGGGGACTTCGCCCG
>CAYFJH010000027.1:6451-37783 GCA_964343385.1 uncultured Novosphingobium sp.
TGCCGGAAGGCGCTCCGGCTCCCACACAATGCCCAGCACCTGCCGGGGGCCGAGCGGGGCGACCACGATCGAGCCCGGCTCCACGGCCATGCCAGCCGGCACCCGGTAGTCGAGCGGGCCGAGGGCGGCATTGAAGACGAGAAGGCGGACGCGCGTCATGAGGCGGCTATATGGGCAGAAGCACGGCCAAGCGACAGGGGAGGGCTTGGGTTTTGTCCCCAGTCGCGCCTATAGGCTGAAGGGAATCAGCCTTTGGAGCATGAGCCCGTGAAGTTTTTCGCCGACACCGCAGAAATCGCCGACATCCAGGAACTGGCCGCGACCGGCCTGCTCGACGGGGTGACCACCAATCCATCGCTCATCGCCAAGTCAGGGCGTGACTTCATGGAAGTCACCCGCGAAATCTGCGCGCTGGTCAACGGGCCGGTGAGCGCCGAGGTCGTGGCGCTCGACCATGCGGGGATGATGCGCGAGGCCGAAGTGCTCCGCAAGATCGCCCCGAACGTGTGCATCAAGGTGCCGCTGACCATCGACGGGCTCAAGACCTGCAAGGCGCTGACCGGCGAGGGCACGATGGTCAACGTGACGCTGTGCTTTTCGGCCAACCAGGCGCTGCTGGCGGCGAAGGCCGGCGCGACGTTCATTTCGCCCTTCGTGGGCCGGCATGACGACAACGGCTGGGACGGGATGGACCTGATCCGCGACATCCGCCTGATCTATGACAACTATGCCTACGAGACCGAGATCCTTGTCGCATCGGTGCGCCACGGCATCCATGTGCTCGAAGCCGCACGGATCGGGGCGGACGTGATGACTGCGCCGCCATCGGTGATCAAGGGGCTGTTCAAGCACGTCCTGACCGACAAGGGGATCGAAGGCTTCATGGCCGACTGGGCGAAGACCGGCCAGACTATCTGAAGACCGAAAGTTGAAGGTTCGATGGCAGACGAAACGCCTCTCGACCGGTTCAAATCCGCTCTCGCCGGTGCATCGCGTGCGATTGCCGGGGACGCGGAGCTTGAGCTGACGTGGACGGCGGACGCCCCGGCGCTGACCGGGCATACCCTGCGCGTGCCGATGCCGGGGCGCGGGCTGCCCCCGGCGCAGGCGGCGCAGGCGCGGGGTTTTGCTGACAGCTTTGCGCTGCGGCTGAAGCACCATGACGATGTGCTTCATGCGCGGGCGGCTCCGGCGGAGCCATCGGCGCGGGCGTGTTATGATGCGGTCGAGATGGTGCGCTATGAAGCGCTGGGCGCGCGTGACTATGCCGGGATGCGCGGGAACCTAGATGCGGCGTTGAACGTGCGGGTGGGGGGCGATCCGATCACCCGCGCGATGCACGCCGACGAGGTGCCGGTGCAGGCCGCGCTGGCGCTTTTGCTGCGGGAGCGGCTGACCGGGCAGGCCGTTCCTGAGGCGGCGCGCGAGGGCACGGAAATGCTGCGCGCGTGGATTGCGGAAAAGGCGGGCGGAGACTTCGATTCGCTGGCCGGTGCGCTGGAAGACCAGCGCGCGTTCCAGGTGCTGACGCTCGACATGCTGCGCCACCTCGATCTCACCCGGACCGAGGATGATGACCGCGAGGCGACCGAGCCGGACGACCAGGACGGCGAAGAGGAAACCGAGGAAGAGGACGACGGCGGCGAGGCCGGCAAGGACGAACAGCAGCCCGAGATCGCCGCCGAACCCTCGCAGGGGGACGAGGACGGCGACGAGAGCGGCGAGCGCGAGCAGGGCGACGAACCCGAGGACGCCGATGCGGGCGACGACGGGGAGGAGGGGATGTTGCCCGTCCGTCCCAACCGGCCGTGGACCGACCTGCCTGCGGACTTCGACTACAAGGTTTTCACCACCAAATTCGACGAAATCGTCAATGCCAATGAGCTGTGCGACGAGGAGGAACTTGTCCGCCTGCGCGCCTATCTCGATGCCCAGCTCAAGGGCTTGCAGGGCGTGGTCACGCGGCTGGCCAACCGCCTCCAGCGGCGGTTGATGGCGCAGCAGAGCCGGTCGTGGGATTTCGACCAGGAAGAGGGGATGCTCGATGCCGCGCGGCTGGCGCGGGTCGTCGTCTCGCCGGGGCATTCGCTTTCGTACAAGATCGAGCGGGAGACTGAGTTCAAGGACACGGTCGTCACGCTGCTGATCGACAATTCGGGATCAATGCGCGGACGGCCGATTTCCATCGCGGCGATCAGCGCGGACGTGCTGGCGCGCACGCTGGAGCGGTGCGGGGTCAAGACCGAGATCCTTGGCTTCACCACCCGCGCGTGGAAGGGCGGGCAGAGCCGCGAGGTCTGGCTGCAGGGCGGAAAGCCGGCGCATCCAGGGCGGCTGAACGACCTGCGGCACATCGTCTATAAAAAGGCCGACGAGCCGTGGCGGCGCGCGCGCAAGAACCTTGGCCTGATGATGCGCGAGGGGCTGCTCAAGGAAAACATCGACGGCGAGGCGCTGCTCTGGGCGCACTCACGGATGCTCGCCCGGCCGGAGGACCGCCGCATCCTGATGGTCATTTCCGACGGCGCGCCGGTCGACGATTCGACCCTGAGCGTGAACTCGGCGGGATACCTCGAGCAGCACCTGCGCAGGGTGATCGACTGGATCGAGAAGCAGTCGCCGATCCAGCTCGTCGCCATCGGCATCGGGCATGACGTGACGCGCTATTACCGGCGCGCGGTGACGATCATGGACGTCGAGCAACTGGGCGGCACGATTATCGAGCAGTTGGCGGACCTGTTCGAGGAGGAGTGAGGCGGGCGTGAGCACTGCGGCCTTCGACAAGCTCAGGCTGAGTGGGTGGTTGGGAAACAGGGCCGGCTCAGCCTGAGCTTGTCGAAGGCAGCGCGCCCACTTATGGCCTCGCGGGATGACCGACCAGACTTCGTACCCGCTTACGCTGTTCAACAGCCTGACCCGCCAGCTTGAGCCGTTCCAGCCCGTCCATGAGGGCGAGGCGCGGGTCTATTCGTGCGGGCCGACGGTTTATAACTACCCGCACATCGGCAACATGCGCGCCTATGTCTTTGCCGACGTGCTCGGGCGGACGCTCAGCTTCAAGGGCTACACGCTCACCCACGTCATCAACATCACCGATGTCGGCCACCTGACGGATGATGCCGACGCGGGCGAGGACAAGCTGGAGAAGGCGGCAAAGGACCGTGCCCAGTCGATCTGGGATATCGCGCGGCACTATACCGAGGCCTATTGGGCCGATATCAAGGCGCTCAACATCCGCGAGCCGGCGCACTGGTCGATCGCCACGGATTATGTGCCGCAGATGATCGAGTTCGCGAAGAGCATCGCGGACAAGCATTGCTACGAACTGCCCTCCGGCCTTTATTTCGACGTCTCGACCGTGGCCGATTACGGCCGCCTCGCCCGAGCCGCCACGGACGAAGGGGAGGGCCGGATCGAACAGGTCGACGGCAAGCGCCATCAGGCCGACTTCGCGATCTGGCGGCGCACGCCCGAGGGCGAAAAGCGGCAGATGGAGTGGGACAGCCCGTGGGGCCGCGGCGCGCCGGGGTGGCATCTCGAATGCTCGGTGATGAGCGGCAAGCTGCTCGGTTTCCCGTTCGATATCCACACCGGCGGGATCGACCACCGCGAGATCCACCACCCGAACGAGATCGCCCAGAACCAGGCGTTCTGCTGCACCAACGGGCTGGATGTGCCCGCCAATTCGGGCGCCCGGGTGTGGATGCACAACAATTTTCTTGTCGAACGCAGCGGCAAGATGAGCAAGTCTTCGGGCGAGTTCCTGCGGCTGCAACTGCTGATCGACAAGGGCTATCACCCGCTCGCCTACCGGCTGATGTGCCTGCAGGCGCATTACCGCAGCGAACTGGAGTTTTCGTGGGACGGGCTGCAGGCGGCGTTAGTAAGGTTGAAGCGGATGGCCAAGGTTGTCCAAGTACGCATGTGGGAAGAACACCAGAAGACTGGTAACCCAGTCCTTGATCCGAGCAGTTTCAAGCCAAGAGAGGATGGTCAAAGATTTTCGGATGGGTTCGGCTATTTACTCGATTTCGAAGAGGCGATTGCTGACGATTTGAATACCCCCAAGTGCCTTCCATTGGTTGAGTCTGTATTGGGGGAAAGGAGCATCGAGAATCCGGAGCGCTGGCAGATACTTGCAGACATGGACGCTGTTTTGGGGCTGAATCTACTATCCCCTGATGCCCGTACCAACCTCCGCATTCGCCCAAAATCCGCCACCATCACCGAACCCGAGATCGAAACAACTCTCGCCGCCCGCAAGGACGCCCGCGCCGCCAAGGACTTCGCCCGCTCCGATGCCCTGCGCGACGAACTCGCCGCGCAGGCCGTCGAGGTCATGGACGGCGACCCGCTCGGCTGGGACTGGAAGCTCGGCTGAAATACCCGCAGGCCCGCGCGACAAGACACAAGACTCGCCCCGCTCCATTTGTTACCCCTGCGCCAACAGGGCAGGCGCGGGGCCGAGGCGAGGCTTGCTTTATCGTCGCACGAGGCAGTTTCTGATGGGGGGATCGCGCTCGGCCCGCGCATCCATGGGCTTTGGAACGCGCGAACATGACCGATGGTGCTGGCAAGAAAGCGTCCGATCTTTTCATCGAATGCCTTGAGGAAGAAGGCTGCGAGTACATCTTTGGCGTGCCGGGGGAGGAGAACCTCGATTTCCTCGATTCGCTGTCGCGCTCGAAGCAGATCAGGCTGATCCTGACCCGCCACGAGCAGGGCGCGGGGTTCATGGCGGCGACCTATGGGCGGCATACCGGCAAGACCGGCGTGTGCATCGCCACGTTGGGGCCGGGGGCGTCCAATCTGGTCACCGCGGCGGCCTATGCTACGCTGGGCGGGATGCCGATCCTGATGATTACCGGGCAAAAGCCGATCAAGAAATCGAAGCAGGGGCGGTTCCAGATCCTCGATGTCGTCTCGATGATGGGGCCGATCACCAAGTTCACCCACCAGATGGCCTCATCCGACAACATCCCCAGCCGCGTGCGCGAGGCATACCGGCTCGCGGAAGAGGAAAAGCCCGGCGCGACGCACATCGAGCTGCCCGAGGACGTGGCTGACGAGCATACCCATTCGCTGCCGCTGAAGCGCAGTTCGGTGCGCCGGCCCAATGCCGATGCCAAGTCGGTGCGACAGGCGGTCAAGGCGCTGGAGGGGGCAAAGTCGCCGGTGCTCGTGATCGGCGCGGGGGCCAACCGGACGATGACCGGGCGGATGCTGCTCCAGTTTGTTGAAAAGACGGGCATTCCGTTCCTCACCACCCAGCTTGGCAAGGGTGTGATCGACGAGCGGCATCCGAAGTTCCTTGGCTGCGCGGCGCTGTCGGCCGGGGATTTCGTCCACCGCGCGATCGAGGCTTCGGACTGCATCGTCAACATCGGCCACGACGTGATCGAAAAGCCGCCGTTCTTCATGCGCAACGATGATGACGCGAACCCGCAGGCAACGGTCATCCACGTCTCGACCAAGACCGCCGAGGTCGATCCGGTGTACTTCCCGCAAATCGAGGTGATCGGCGATATCGCCAACGCGATCTGGCAGATGAAGGAGGACATCGTCCCTTCGGGCGAGTGGACGTGCGCCGACCTGCTGGCGTTCCGCAAGGCCGAGGTGGAGCACACCGATGCCCTTGCCGCCGACGCGCGTTTTCCGATCTTCCCGCCGCATCTGGTGGCGCAGGTGCGCGGGGCCATGCCGGACGACGGGATCATCTGCCTGGACAATGGGATCTACAAGATCTGGTTTGCGCGGGGCTATACTGCGCACCGGCCCAACACCGTCCTGCTCGACAACGCGCTGGCGACGATGGGGGCGGGGCTGCCGTCCGCGATGATGAGCGCGATGCTTTACCCGGAGCGCAAGGTCATGGCGATCTGCGGCGACGGCGGGTTCATGATGAACAGCCAGGAGATGGAAACCGCCGTGCGGCTGGGGCTGAACCTGACGGTGCTGATCCTCAACGACAATTCTTATGGCATGATCCGGTGGAAACAGGCGAACATGGGGTTTGAGGATTTTGGCCTCACCTATGGCAACCCCGATTTCGTGAAATACGCCGAAAGCTATGGCGCCAGCGGCTACCGGGTGGAGAGCGCGGCGCACCTGGCGCAGTTGATCGCCCAGTGCCGCGACACGCCCGGCGTTCACCTGATCGACTGCCCGGTCGACTATTCGGAGAACGACCAGATTCTCAACAAGGACATCAAGGCCTTGTCGAAGTCGCTCTAGGGCGTTAGCCCGGCGACCGGAGGAGATTATCATGATAAGTTTATCCGCAACCTATCCGCTCTACCTCAACAACAAGGCCGTCCAGCCGAACACGGACCTTGCGGTGACCGACAAGTTCACCGGTGAGGTGGCATTCCGCACCGCTCTTGCCACGCCTGATGTGATTGACGCCGCCATCGCCGGTGCGGTCCGTGCGACCGAGCCGATGGCCGAGATGGCGAGCTTTGAACGGCAGGCTGTGCTCGACCACTGCGTCATGCGCTTCCGCGAGCGGTTTGACGAGCTGGCCTGGGCGCTGTGCGTGGAGGCGGGCAAGCCGCTGGCCGATGCCGAGGGCGAAGTGACGCGGCTGATCGACACCTTCCGCATTGCTGCCGAGGAATCGACCCGCAACTACGGTGAGATCCAGCCGCTGGACATCAGCCCGCGGGCCAAGGGTTACATGGGCATGTGGAAGCGGGTGCCGATCGGGCCGTGCAGCTTCATCAGCCCGTTCAATTTCCCGCTCAACCTGGCCGCGCACAAGATCGCACCGGCCATCGCGATCGGCTGTCCGTTCGTGATGAAGCCCGCCAGCCTCACCCCGCTGGGCGCGATCATCATGGGCGAGGTGCTGGCCGAAACCGACCTGCCGGAGGGCGCGTTCTCGATCCTGCCGGCCAGCCGCGACGGGGCCGACCTGTTCACCACCGATGACCGGCTCAAGCTGCTGTCGTTCACGGGTTCGCCCGATGTGGGCTGGGCGCTCAAGGCCAGGGCGGGCAAGAAGAAGGTCGTGCTCGAACTGGGCGGCAACGCGGCGGTGGTGGTCGACAAGGATGCCGATCTTGACCACGCGCTCGCCCGGATCATCTTTGGCGGGTATTACCAGTCGGGCCAGTCCTGTATCCACGTCCAGCGTGTCATCGTCCATGCCGACATTTACGACACGTTCCGCGACCGGCTGACTGAAAAGGTCCGGGCGCTGGTCGCGGGCGATCCCAAGGACCGCTCGACCTTCATCGGGCCGATGATTTCGGTCAAGGAAGCGCAGCGGCTCAAGGGCTGGATCGACGCGGCGGTGGCGGGCGGCGCGACGCTGCTGGCCGGCGGCGGCTGCGAGGGCGCCATGCTGGAGGCGACCCTGCTCGAAAACGTCGACCGTTCGAGCGATCTCTACCGCGAGGAGGCGTTCGGTCCTTCGGTCACCCTGTCGAAGTTCACCGACTGGGACGAGGCGCTGGCCGAGGTCAACGACAGCAAGTTCGGGCTTCAGGCGGGCCTGTTCACCCGCGACCTGCACAAGGTGATGAAGGCCTGGGACAAGCTGGAAGTGGGCGGGGTCGTCGTCAACGACGTGTCGTCCTACCGGGTCGACAACATGCCCTATGGCGGGGTCAAGGATTCCGGCCTCGGGCGTGAGGGCGTGCGGTTCGCGATGGAAGACATGAGCGAAATCCGCAACCTGATCATCCGCCGCGAGGGGTGAAAACCGGAGGGCCGCGCCCAGCGAGCGGCCCTCCGTCCGGGCTCAGAGGTCTTCGAGCAGCAGCACTTCAAGTTCCACGGTGAGGGACTGCGGGTGCATGGAGTGGCTGACTTCGGCCACCGCTGCGTCGGCCACCAGCTGGCCCGGAATATCGAATTCATGATCGGGCAGGGCGGCGATCAACCGCTCGCCAGCCTCGACCGCCTCGGCACCATCGAATGACAGGGCGATGGTGTGCCGGGTGCCTGAAAAGGTCGCGCTGGCCCACGGCCGTTCAGCATGACGGACCAGCGCCGCCTGACCTTCGGCAAGCGTCAGCACCTGGCCCAGGAGTCGCATCCAGCCGGAGCGCGAGGGCGAGCGATGGATCCTGGCATGGCTGCGCAGCGACGACTTGGTTTCAAACTGCACTGACGTTCCCCCGATAAGAGTTTATGAAATGTTCTACGCGCTTCGCCGTCGCGGGGCGGGGCATCCGGCCATTTCGCAGGTCCTGCACAAAGCGGGGATCGTGTGTCGCCAGCCTGCCGAACTTGGTCCACGGCATCCCCGTGTCCCGCAGGAATTTCTCGATCGAAGTAATCAGCATCTGGGCCCCCCGGCTCCTTGGCGAATCGATTGCGGTGTTCCCCTTTCATTCCTCGTCAAATCCTACTTGTCTAGGAAAAATACTTCGCTATGGTGTTTTCATGGTTACCACCGATGCCCGCACCCGCCTGCTTTCCCTGACCGAGGAACGGGGGGTCAGTCTTGCTGCGCTGTCGGCCTTGATTGGCCGCAATTCTACGTATCTTCAGCAGTTTGTCCGCAAAGGCAGTCCGCGTAAGCTGGAAGAGGGAGATCGCCACAAGCTCGCCGAGTTCCTGGGTGTGGATGAGTCGGTTTTGGGTGCGCCGGAGTATATTTCCCACAACCTAACCAATGACTTGGGTGGTAAACGAGGAATTAACCGAGATTGGCTGGAAATTCCCCGCCTCGCGGTCGAAGTTTCTGCTGGGCCGGGGGCGCTGGGGGGCGAGGATGATGCAATCGGAGCTTTTCGCTTCTCGGCGCGGTGGCTGCGCGGGCAGGGGCTGGACCCGGCGATGCTCAGTGCAATCGTGGTCGCGGGCGATTCGATGGAGCCGGTGCTGCGCGATGGCGACGAGATCCTTGTCGATCGCACCCCGCGTCCGCTGCGTGACGGCATCCATGTCGTGCGCGTGGGCGATGCCCTGCTGGTCAAGCGGGTCCAGGCCGGCGTGCCGGGCCGGCTGGTGCTGGAAAGCCAGAACCCTGCCTATCGCCCGATTGAGCTTGACCCGCGCGAGGCCGAAGTCATTGGCCGCGTGGTCTGGAAAAGCGGGCGGCTGTGATTGCGCCATTGATTAGCCGCCGGACAGCGTCCATTTCCCGCCGATGACCACCGCGACCCTGCCGCTGCGCGCCGCCATCGTTCCTGTCACTGCGTTCGAGCAGAATTGCTCGCTGCTGTGGTGCACGAAAACCATGCGCGGCGTGCTGGTCGATCCAGGCGGCGATTTGCCGCGCCTCCGTCAGGCGATCGAAAAGGCCGGGATCACGGTGGAAAAGCTGCTCGTCACCCATGGCCACATGGACCACTGCGGCATGGCGGGCGTGCTGGCACAGGAGCTTGGCGTGCCCATCGAAGGCCCGCACGAGGATGACCGCTTCTGGATCGAAGGCCTGACGGAATCAGCCGCGCGCTATGGGCTGGAGGGTCATCCGTTCGAGCCTGACCGTTGGTTGAAGCACGGCGACACCGTCAGTTTTGGCGAGGTCGCGCTCGACGTGGTCCATTGCCCTGGCCACACCCCGGGGCACGTCGTATTTTTCCATCGCGGCGTGCGGCTGGCGGTGGTTGGCGACGTCCTGTTCGCAGGCTCGATCGGGCGGACCGACTTTCCGCGCGGCAACCACCAGGACCTGATCGATTCGATCACCCAGCGCCTTTGGCCGCTGGGTGACGACGTGACCTTCATCCCCGGTCACGGCCCGACCAGCACCTTTGGCCGCGAGCGGCAAACCAATCCGTTCGTTGCCGACGCGAAATTCGGCTGATTACATCATGCCTAGCGCGATAAGCACGGCGACCACGCTCAACCCGACGGTCGCGAGGTTGGCCGTCAGGGTGCCCACCATCCGGCCCCAGCCGAACTTGCCGCCATCCATGCCCAGTCCATGCAGCACCCGGCCCAGCATGAACACCGCTCCCACGGGAGCCAGCCAAACGCCGGCCTTGCCGGTTGCTTCAATCAGCCCGACCAGAATCAGGATGACCGGCACGTTTTCGGCAAAGTTGAGCTGCGCGCGCATGCGCCGTTCAAGCTGTTCGTTGCCGCCAGTTCCGACCGATATCTTGAGGCTATGGCGCAATTGGCCGATCCGGATGCTGAGCCAGAAATTGATGATTGCGGCAGCGGCGGCAAGGCACAGTGTAGTCTGAAGCAGCACGACGAAATTCCCCTCTCGAATTTGCGTCGCGCTGTTACCCCGCCAATGCTTGCAACGCACGATAAATTCGCTATAGGCGCGCCTTCGCTCCGCCGCCCCGCAAGGGGTGCCTCGCGGGGTTTAGTCGACCAGATATTTTCATTGTTCAGGAACAGGTGCCGAAATGGCTGTCCCCAAAAGAAAAACGTCCCCGTCCCGCCGGGGCATGCGCCGCAGCCACGACGCGCTGTCGCCCGAGGCATTCCACGAATGCTCGAACTGCGGTGAACTGAAGCGCCCGCACAACCTGTGCAACGCCTGCGGTCACTACAACGGGCGTGAGATCCTCGCCGTCGGCCTCTGAGCCACAAGAAAAAGAGGTCTGGGGGATGAGCCTGCCGCGTATCGCCGTCGATGCGATGGGCGGCGACGTTGGCGTGCGCGTGATGGTCGAGGGGGCCGCGCTCGCGCGTCGCCGTCATGACCGCTTCAAGTTCCTGCTCGTCGGCGACGAGGAGCAGATCAAGACCGCGCTTGACGCTCACCCCAACCTCCGCGCTGCCGCGGAAATCCTCCACGCACCCGACACCATCACCGGCGAGGAAAAGCCCAGCCAGGCGCTGCGCCGGGCCAAGACCACTTCGATGGGGTTGGCGGTCGACGCCGTGAAGAAGGGTTCGGCCGGAGCGGCCGTGAGCGCGGGCAACACCGGCGCGCTCATGGCGATCAGCAAGCTTGCCCTGCGCACCCTGCCGGGGATTGACCGGCCGGCGCTTGCCGCGCTGCTGCCGACGCTCGGCAAGAACGACCTCGTCATGCTCGACCTGGGCGCCAACACCGATTGCGATGCGCGCAACCTTGTCCAGTTCGCGATCATGGGCGCGGCCTATTCGCGGATCGTCACCGGGCTGGATTCGCCGCGCGTGCGGCTGCTCAACATCGGCACCGAGGAAATCAAGGGCACCGATACCCTGCGCGTCGCCGCCAATGAGCTCAAGCTCGCGGCCGACGAACTGGCGCTGTCGTTCGAAGGCTTCACCGAGGCGGACAAGATCTGCCGGGGCGATGTCGACGTGGCGGTGACCGATGGATTTTCCGGCAATATCGCCCTGAAAGCGGTCGAGGGGACGGCTCGTTTCGTTGCCGACCTGCTGCGCCGGTCCTTTGCCTCGTCGCTGCGGTCAAAGATCGGCTTCCTGATTTCGCGGCCCGCCACGGAACTGCTCAAGCATCACCTTGATCCCAACAACCATAACGGTGCCGTTTTCCTTGGCCTCAATGGCGTGGTAGTGAAAAGCCATGGCAGCGCCAACGCGCTTGGCGTTGCCAACGCGGTTGCAGTCGCTGCCCGCCTGCTCGAGGAAAACCTGACCGAGCGGATCGGTGCCGACCTTGCCCGCGTCGGGGCGGACAGCCTCCGGCAGACCAACCGCGCTGCCGGCAAGGTCAAAAGCGAAGGAAATGCCTGAGATGACTCGTCGTTCGGTGCTGATCGGCACCGGCTCCGCCCTCCCGGCCCGGGTAGTCACCAACGCCGAAATGGCGACCATGGTCGACACCACCGACGAATGGATCGTTGACCGCACCGGCATCCGCCAGCGCTACATTGCGGGCGAGGGGGAAACCACCTCGACGCTGGCGATCGATGCTGCGCGGAAGGCGGTCGCTGCAGCCGGGATCGAGCCGGACTCGATCGACCTTATCGTCGTGGGCACGGCCTCGTCCGACCAGAATTTTCCCTCAACCGCCTGCGTCGTCCAGCAGGCGCTTGGTGCGGGCGGCTGCATCGCCTTTGACGTTTCAGCCGCATGTTCGGGCTTCATCTACGGCGTCGGGATTGCCGATTCGATGCTCAGGGCCGGAATGGTCCGCCGGGCGCTGGTGATCGGTGCCGAAACAATGACCCGCATCATCGACTGGGACGACCGTACCACATGTGTGCTGTTCGGTGACGGTGCCGGCGCTGTCGTGTTCGAAGCGCGCGAGGTCGAAGAGGGCCTGGCCGGCCCGGGCGTGATCGCGACCCGGCTTCATGCCGACGGCGAGCAGGGGCACATGCTGTACATGGACGGCGGCGCGTCGACCACGGGCACGATCGGAAAGCTCCGCATGAAGGGCAAGGAAGTCTTCAAGCACGCGGTGACCAACCTTGCTGAAGTCTTGAACGAAGTGCTCGATGCGGCTGGCATCACCGCCGGGGAACTTGACTGGGTCGTGCCGCACCAGGCCAACAGGCGCATCCTCGATGGCACCGCCAGGAAGCTTGGCCTGCCAGTGGAAAAGGTCATTATCACGGTGGACCAGCACGCCAATACTTCGGCCGCCTCGGTGCCTCTGGCGCTCGATGTTGCGGTGCGCGATGGCCGGATCAAGCCGGGCCAACTGGTTATGATGGAGGCCATGGGCGGCGGGTTTACCTGGGGTGCCACCCTCGTTCGGATGTAAACGGTTCTATATCCAAAGATATAGACAAGACCAACTGCGCCAGTTTTCCTTGCGGGACAGGCGATTAGGTTGCGTTTCCGCATAAATCGGATATTTTGGTCGGCGGGAATCGAGGGTCGTCTTAACTGGGGGAAGGGGCTTTGATGCGCTCCATGAATACGCTTACACGTGCAGATCTTGCGGATGCTATCAATCGCAAGCTGGGTTTTTCGCGCGCTGAATCGCTGGATATGGTCGAATCCATTCTGGGGCACATGTGCGGCGCACTCGCCGATGGCGAAAACGTGAAGGTTTCCGGGTTCGGAACCTTCCTGTTGCGCGACAAGGCCGAACGGGTCGGTCGCAACCCCAAGACCGGCATCGAAGTGCCGATCACGCCGCGCCGCGTCCTGACCTTCCGTGCCAGCCAGATGCTGAAGGACCAGATCGCCGGGGCATGATCGGGCAGCGCTCTTGACCCAGCCGTTCATTCCGGCCGTGCTTGCCGGTGACGGCAAGTCGCCGGATGCCATGCGCACGATCGGTGAAGTCGCGAACGCGCTCGGCATCCGCCAGCACGTCCTGCGCTATTGGGAAGAACAGTTCCCCATGCTCCGCCCGCTGAAGCGGAGCGGGGGGCGGCGCTATTACCGCCCCGCAGACATGGCGCTGGTCGCCCGGATCGATCAACTGGTCCACCGCGAAGGCTATACCCTGCGCGGTGCCCGGCTGGCTCTCGAGGGCAAGCCTGAGGGCGAGGTGCCTGTCATCGTTCAGGGTGAAGTCGCGTCAGGGCCCGCAGGCAGCGACGCCGCGCCGGACCTGATCGCACGCCTGGTCAATCTGCGCAGCCGCCTCGCCGCCGCGCTCGGTTGATATAATACCAACCTGCACTGATCCTGACCCATGAGGATTGTCCTTCCCGTTCGCTGGCAAGGAGCGGGGCAGGTGGCGATGTGGTTCATCGTTGCTTGTCCCGCGACGCCGTCCAGCGGGCGGGAAGGGCAACCCGAAGGGCGGTCTCTGGCGGCCCTCGGACTGCGGCGCGCCCTCGGGATGATGAACCACATAACCCCTTCGGGCGCTTCTTGCCGAGAACCGCCAGAAACCGTCCTCATGGGTCAGGATCAGTGCAGGTTGGTATAAGGCTCAATCGTCCAGCAGTTGCGGTCCCAGATCGGGATCGAGGTCGCGCGGGCGCATCAGATGCACCAGCCGGGCGCACCCGTCATCGATATCGGCCCAGTGCTCGACATCGAGTTCAAGCACGGCGAAAGTCGCAGTCGGGAATTTTTCCTCGACCATGGCGCGGAGAGGACAGGTCCCGTCGTCCGGCACGAGATCGAAGATCAGGTCTTCCAGCCCCGGATTATGACCGACCATCAACAGGCTGTCGGTCCGGTCCGGCTGTTCGCGGACCACATCGGCAAGAACACGCGACGAGGCGAGATAGATCCTCCGGTCCCATTCGATCGGGATGGATATCCCCGTTTCGGCCTCGGCCAGCTCGATCGTCTGGGCCGCGCGCACCGCCGGCGAGGAAACGATACGTTGCCATGGAACCGCGTGTTGAAGGATATGCCGGCCCATCACGGCCGCACCCTTGCGCCCGCGCTCGTTGAGCGGGCGGTCAAAATCGCGCGCGCGGGCATCGTGCCAGTCGGACTTGGCGTGGCGGAAAAGACCAAGGAGCTTCATGCGGTTCCGTTTGACGGCATTGATCGGGATGGGGCGGATTCGGTTGCGCCCGCAGGAACACCGCCGGCGATGCGTTGTAAAGCCTCGTCCAGCGTAACCCGGCGGATCGGCGTGCCCGGGGGAAAGGCGCTGAGCAGGCGGCTGGGAAACGCGGGAGAGAGGACCACAAAATGCCCAGAATCGTCCTTGCTGCGGATCAGCCGCCCGAAGGCCTGGGCCAGCCGCGCGCGGATGATCCGGTCGTCATGGGCATTGCCTCCGCCCGCCGCGCGGCGGGCGCGGTGCAGGATCGACGGCTTGGGCCAGGGGACCTGCTCAAGCACCACCAGTCGCAGCGAATGCCCCGGCACGTCGACTCCGTCGCGCAGCGCATCGGTGCCGAGCAGGCTCGACCTTGGATCGTCGCGGAAAATGTCGACCAGAGTGCCTGTATCGATCGGATCGACGTGCTGGGCGTAGAGCGGCAGCCCTTGCCGGGCGAGGCGGTCTGCAATCCGCCCATGCACCGCGCGCAGCCGGCGGATCGCGGTAAACAGGCCGAGCACGCCGCCCCGCGCGGCCTCGATCAGTCGGCCATAGGCACCCGCCAGGGCGGATAGGTCGCCCTTGGCCACGTCGGTCACGATCAGCACTTCGGCCTGCGCGGCATAGTCAAACGGACTTTCCGCCAGCGCCAGCATTGGATTTGCCTCGACATGGGCTGCGCCGGACCGGGCGATGGCCGCGTCCCAGTCATCTCCCTGGCCCTCGGCTGTGCGGTCCATCAGCGTTGCGCTGGTCAGCATGACCCCGTGCGCCGGCTCCAGCACTGTGCGGGCGAAGGGCTTCATCGGATCAAGGTAATGGCGGAACACGCCGATATCGAACTCGCGCGCGTCGGAGCGGTCGACCGCGAGCCAGTCCACGAATTCCGGGTCTACCGGGCCGCCCAGCCGCTGGAGCAGGGCCTCCCACGAGCCGAGCAGGTCGATCCGCCAGCCGAGCGAATGGCGCGCTCCATCGACGCGCGCGCGGCCTTGCGGGTCGAGCCAGTCGGGCGGATCAGCAAGGATCGCCTCGAGCCGGGCACCCAGCCGGTGGAGCGGCTGGCGCAGCGCTGCCAGCGCGGCCTGGGCGGAGCCGGCCAGTTCGATGAAGTCACCGGGAAGCTGCGCCGCCTCGGTTTCAAGGCCGTAGCCGGCTTCCTGGCCTCCACTTTCATCGCGCGCATAGACCAGCGCGCGGACGCCGGCGAACAGGTCTTCGAGCGGTCCCGACGGCGCGCCTTCGGCCAGCCGTTGCAGCCAGCCGTCCGAGGGCAGGGCCTCGGCCGCCTCGCGCGCGGCGGCGATCGCCATGCCGCCGGCATCGTCGTAGCTGGCAATGTCGGCCAGCCGCGCGGAAAGCCCGCGCCGCCTGCCTTTCGAGCCGCGTTCCGGGCCGATCACCCAGCGCCGCAGTTCGATCGTCTCGCTGCCGGAAAGTTCGGCCGCAAAGGTTGAATCCGCGGCCTCGAATACGTGGTGGCCTTCGTCGAAGACGATCCGGCTGGGGCGCTGCGCGACGTCGCGGCCGCGGGCGGCGTTGACCATCACCAACGCGTGATTGGCGATCACCAGGTCGGCCTGTGCCGAGGCCCGCGCGGCGCGTTCGATGAAGCATTTGCGGTAGTGCGGGCAGCCGGCATAGACGCATTCGCCGCGCCGGTCGGTGAGGGCGGTGATGCCGCGCTGGCGGAACAGGGTGCCGAGCCAGCCGGGGAGGTCGCCGCCGATCATGTCGCCGTCCTGAGACCATGTGGCCCAGCGGGCGACGAGTTGGGCGAGGATTGCGGCGCGGCCGTTGAAGCCGCCCTGCAATGCGTCTTCGAGATTGAGAAGGCACAGATAATTCTCACGCCCCTTGCGGACGACGACCGGCTGGGTGCCGTCTTCGCGTGCCGTTGGCCAGGCCCGGCGGCTTTCGCGGCGGAGTTGGCGCTGGAGGGCCTTGGTATAGGTGGAGACCCAGACGGTGCCCCCGGACTGCTGCGCCCAGAGGGCCGCAGGTGCCAGATATCCAAGGGTTTTTCCGATGCCCGTGCCCGCCTGCGCGAGCAAAAGATGGGGCAGGCCTTCGCGGCGGCGGGGGGCGAATACCTGGGCGGCGTGGCGGGCGTAGTCCTGTTGGGTCGGGCGCTTTTCGGCCTCGGCTCCGGTCAGTCGTGCAAGGTTTTCAATGACTTGTTCGTGATCAAGGGCGATCTGGCGGGGCTGGGGGCGTTCGGCGGCCTCTTCCCATTCGGGAAGGCGGGAAAACAGCCACTTTTCAGCGGTTTCGGGGCGGCGGATACGGCCGGCCAGCAGCGTTGCCCACGGCCAGCGGAGGCGGGCGAGCGCCTGCAACTGGGTCCAGGCACCCTCGCGCTCGGCCCATGCATCGGATTCGCAACGGCTTAGCAAGGCCCCTGCAACGACCTGCAACAGCTCGGGCACGTCCTCGTCGCCCGATGGTTCGGCAAGGTCGAGGGCATGGGCCAGACCCTTGGGCGTGGGGACCACGAAACGGGCCGGATGGACGAAGGCGAACAGTTCGAGCAGGTCGAGCCCGGAGAGGTCGGGATAGCCAAGCCGGCTGGCGACGAGCGGTGCGTTGAGGAGCAGCAGGGGGGTGTCGGCGGCGGCGGTGATCGCCTCACCCTTGCCGACGCCGCGGGTGCCGCGGGTGTCGCGCAGCCAGCAGCCGGAGTGGCTGGCGTGGAGGGCAGGCAGGGCGAGCGCGGACATCGACCCGGACATGGAGCGCGCAGAACGAAAAGTAAACATTCTCGCGCTGGGGGGCGCCGGCGATCGTGCGGGTTATGCCCGGCCGAACAGGCGCCGCCAGAACGAGGGCAGGGCGGGCTCTCGTTCATCGGCTGGATCCGGCCACAGGTCCGACGGTGTATCGGGGGGGCGAGCGGGCGCATCATGCGCCGTTCCCCCTTGCGCCGCGCGGCCGCATCCGCGAAAGGCCGGAGGCTATGACCGATCTGATTGAACGCTCCGATGTGTGCGCCGCCGCGCAGGTTTCCAAGGCCTGGCCGTTCGAGGAAGCGCGCAAGCTGCTCAAGCGTTATCCGCAAGGGAAAGCCGGCGCGCCGGTGCTGTTCGAGACGGGCTATGGCCCGTCGGGCCTGCCGCATATCGGGACCTTTCAGGAAGTGCTGCGCACCACGCTGGTCCGCCGCGCCTATGAGGTGCTGAGCGCCGATGAATACGGGCAGGCTGCGCCGACCCGGCTGGTGGCCTTTTCGGATGACATGGACGGCTTGCGCAAGGTGCCCGACAACGTGCCCAACCAGGGCCTGCTGACGGCGCACATCGGCCATCCGCTGAGCCGCATTCCCGATCCGTTCGGCACGTTCGAGAGCTTTGCCCATCACAACAACGCGATGCTGCGCGATTTTCTTGACCGGTTCGGGTTCGACTACGAATTCGTCTCGGCCTCGGACCGGTATAATTCGGGCGCGTTCGACGAGGCGTTGAAGAACGTGCTGCGCCAGTATGACGCGATCCAGGCGATCATGCTGCCGACCCTGCGCGAGGAGCGGCGGCAGACCTATTCGCCGGTCCTGCCGATTTCGCCCACGACGGGGCAGGTGTTGCAGGTGCCGATCACCGTGGTCGATGCCGAGGCCGGGATCGTGCGGTTCCATGACTGCGGCGAAGATGTCGAGCATTCGATCCTTGGCGGACAGGCCAAGCTGCAGTGGAAGGTCGACTGGGCGATGCGCTGGACGGCGCTGGGCGTCGATTACGAGATGTGCGGCAAGGATCTGACCGACAGCGTGACGCAGTCGGGCAAGATCGCCCGCGTGCTGGGCGGGCAGCGGCCCGAAGGGCTGATCTACGAGTTGTTCCTTGACGAGAACGGCGAGAAGATTTCCAAGTCGAAGGGCAACGGGCTGACCATCGACCAGTGGCTGACCTATGGCAGCGAGGAGAGCCTCGGGTTCTATCTGTTCCGCGAGCCGAAGAGCGCCAAGTCGCTGCATGTCGGGATCATCCCGCGCGCGGTGGACGAATACTGGCAGTTCCGCGAGAAGCTGGCCTCGCAGCCGGTGGAGCAGCAACTGGGCAATCCGGTGTGGCACCTGCTGGGCGCGAATGGGGAAGTTGGCGCAGGGGCGGGCGAGAACCTGCCGGTGACCTATGGGTTGTTGCTCAACCTTGTCGGCGTGCTGGGCGCGCAGGCGACGCGCGAGCAGGTGTGGTCCTATCTTGGCAACTATGTCGAGAATGCCGATCCCGCGGCCCATCCGGCGCTGGACGTGCTGGTAACCTCCGCGCTGGCCTATAACCGTGATTTTGTTGCGCCGACGCTGGTTCGCCGCAAGCCGGATGAGGGCGAGGTGGCCGCGCTGACCGCGCTTGATGAAGAACTGGCGAGCATGGACGACACCGCGACGGCGGAGGAGTTGCAGAACCTTGTCTATGAGATCGGCAAGGACCCGCATTTTGGCTTCGAGAACCTGCGCGACTGGTTCAGGGCGCTGTATGAAACGCTGCTGGGTTCGGCACAGGGACCGCGGATGGGCAGCTTTGTCGCTTTGTATGGCGTGGCAAATACGCGGAAGTTGATTGCCGAGGCGCTGGCCATGAGGCCTTGATTCAACTCTTTAATATAACAATGTCCCACGAAAATCGGGCTACTCCATCGGCTCTCAGATCAAGCGCGTGACAGGTCAGCAATTCCGGATCGGATCCGATTCCTGCCATTCGCGGTCGCAGCATGTCACGATCATTGTCTGGGTCACCTGGAAAGTACATTTGAGTGACTAGGCGCGTGTTTCGAGCCGCGATGTCGAAGTGAATGTGCGGCGCGCGGATATGTATACCGTCGACAGGGTACATACCCGGTTTGATTGTGACGATCCGATATGTGCCATCGGGCCCAGCACGCAGTTTGGCCGATCCCTGAAAATTTGGATCGAGCGGCGCGGGATTATTGTCGTGCGGACTCGTATAACGCCCAGCCGCATTGCTTTGCCATATATCGAGCAAGGCTCCACTTGCAGGTGATCCGTCAGGAAAAAGAACGCGACCGGAAAGTTCGATCACCTGCCCAATCGCCCTCTCGCTATGACCAGCTAGTCGGGTGAGGTCAAAATCCTGATCCCTTGGCCTTAGGCGTGGGTAAAACGGGCCGAGCACTTCAACGGGAGCAGGCCTGAGCGTTGTGGCGCGCGAAATAGCTGGAAAAATCGCTGCACTTGCTCCGATTGCTGCTAGCAAACTGCGCCGATCAATTTCCATACGATTACTCCGTATCGTACTTTGACAAGCTGGAACCGGGGACACGAAAAGTCAAAGTCTATCTTGCCCCAGCCTCGATCCACCGGTCGATCTTGGCTTCGAGCACGGGCAGGGGAAGGGAGCCGGAGTTCAGCACTTCATCGTGGAAGGCGCGGATGTCGAAGCGGGGGCCCAGTGTGGTTTCTGCGCGGGTGCGCAGGCGCTGGATGGTGAGCGCGCCGATCTTGTAGGCAAGGGCCTGTCCGGGGATGGCGATGTAGCGTTCGACCTCTGCGGTGGCGTCGGTGCGGCCCATGCCGGAATTGGCGAGCATGTAGTCGATCGCGGTCTCGCGGCTCCAGCCCATGGTGTGGAGGCCGGTGTCGACGACCAGCCGCATGGCGCGCAGCATTTCGTCATCCAGCGTGCCCCAGTGCTGGAGCGGGTCCTTGTAGAGGCCCATCGGGTAGCCCAGCGTTTCGGTGTAGAGCGCCCAGCCTTCGACATAGGCGGTGTTGCCGCCGAAGCGCTGGAAATCGGGCAGGGAGGTGTCCTCTTGTGCGAGGCTGACCTGATAGTGGTGGCCGGGGATTGCCTCGTGCAGGTAGAGCGTGGTGATCCCGGTGAGGAAGCGGCTTTTGAGGTCATAGGTGTTGTAGAAGAAGATGCCGGGGCGGCTGGCATCCGAGCTGCCCTGGTTGTAGCTGCCGCCGGCCTCGTATTTCTCGCGGTAGTCGGGGTAGGGTTGGATCACGAGGCGGGTATTGGGGATCGTGCGGAAGTATTGCGGGGCCAAGGCGTCAACTTCGCGGGCGACGCGTTGGAACCCGGCGGCCAGTTCTGCACGGGTGGCGGGGTGGAATTTCGGATCGCTTCGCATGGTGTCGAAAAAATCGCGCAAGGGGCCGGAATAGCCCATCTCCAGTTGGACCTCCTGCATTTCGCGCTGGATCCGGGCGACTTCGGCCAGGCCGAGGCTGTGGACCTCGGCCGGATCGAGCGGAAGGGTGGTGTTGAGGCGGACGAGGCGCCGGTAAAGCCCGGCCCCGCCGCGCATCTGCGACAGGCCGACGCTGGTGCGTGCGGCAGGCAGATACTGGTCGCTCAGGAAAGTGCGCAGGCGGGCATAGGCGGGGCGTATGGCGGTTTCGACCGAGCGGGCATAGTCAGCGCGAAGCCGGGCGCGGACAGGCTCGGCCATGGCCGGCGGGAAAGCGAGTGCGGGTGAGTAGAACGGCGATGCGTCGGTCTTCTGGGCCAGCAGTGCGTCGATCTGGGCGATCATGTTGACCACGGTGAGACGCGGTTCGGCCACGCCGCTGGCCATGCCTTCGCGCAGGCGCAGGATTGCCTGGTCGAACACCTGTCCGAGCGCCGAGTGGAGGGCGAGGGCGCTACGATAATCGGCCTCGGTCTCGTATGGCATGGCCCCGCCCTTGGACAGGAGCGCGGGAAGCTGGGTGTGGAGGCCGTCGAAGTGGTTGAGCGGCTGGACGTCGGTGAGGGCGCGGAGATCGGGCTGGAGCCAGCCCAGTTCCTCGCGCTTGGCGAAGGCGAAGGCATCGTAGGATACCTGCCGCGCGGGGCTGAGGCGGCGGCGATCGATCCGGGCAAGGGCGGCGAGGCTCTGCCGGACCGAGGCGAGGCGGCGGCGGCTGAGCGTGTCGGTGAAGACCAGCGCGAGGGTGGCGGCTGAGACCTTTTCCCCGCGCGAGAGTTGGTCGAGCGGGGCGAGATTGTCCGTCCGGCGCGAATCCTCGGCGAGGAGCGCCATCAGGCGGTTGTCCTCGCTGACGGAGCTGGCGGCGCGCGGAGCGGCGGGGCGGCGCGGTGCCGCATGGGCGGTGACGGTGCCTGCGAGGAGGAGCGCGCAGGCAAGCAGCGCGGTGCGGCGCTGCCGGATCAGCCCCATTTTCGCGTCCGATACCACTTGGTTATGACGTATTTGACGCCGCGGATCACGGGCTGGGCGGCGTGCATCGTGTCCCAGTTGGGCGCGCCATCGGGCAGGGCGTTGTTCCAGACAAGGAGGGCGCCGCGCTGGGGCGGGACCGAAATGCCGATGCGGGTGAACTCGGTGATGCCGCCTTCCTCGACGTCGTTGAGATAGGCCATTGCGGTCCACGAACGCTGGCCGCCGCGTTTTGTCTCGGCGGACCAATATTTCGCCAGGGTCCAGAACCAGTCGCAGTGGGCGCGGAATTCCTGGCCTTCGCAGTAGCGCTGGCCCTGGATCGATTCGCCGTTGGCCGCGTCCATCCCGAGCAGGTCGTCGATCCGGCGTTCGATCGATTTGACGAAGGGATCGTCGCGGTCGACATCGCCGGAATAGCTGGTGCGGAAACCGGATTCGTAGTTGAGATCGAACACGGCGGAGGGTTTTGCCACCTTGTCCACCAAGGCGATGAAGCGGTCGCATTCGGCGGGGCTGAGAAAATCGGCGATGGCGTAGATTTCGGCCTTGTCGGTCGGAAATTTCCACGCGCCGGGATCGGCGGCAAGGCGGGCGCGCACTTCCTCGCCGCGGCGGGCGAGGGCGGCGCGGTCCGCGAGGGGGGCGGGCCGACCGGCTTGCGGGGCGTTCGGGCTGGAGGCGGGGGCTGTATCCATCAGTGCCGCAGGGTTAGCGCGGCCGACCGGCAGGGCAAAGCGATTTGGTAAAGGAAAAGACCCCCGACCGTGAGGTGCGGGGGCCTTGGCAAGGATCAGTAGAAGAAGTCGTAGATAACATCGACCACTTCGCCGTCGTAGGTGTTCACGAGCAGCGCATCGTCATAGTACCGGACCCAGCGGTAGGGGCCGTAGGCCGGTGGCAGGCGATACTCATAGGGATCGTCCAGCCAGTAGTTCGAACCGAAGAACATCGTGTCGAGGTAGAACCCGATGGACAGCCGGCGATACGAATAGTCGCGATAGGGCGGATAGTAGCGGCCGAGGAGGAAGACGTCGCGGTTGCTTCTGCGCCACGATTGCCAGTTGTAGCGATTGTCCCGGCGCCAATCACGGCTCCAGTGGCCGCCACGATTGCCTTCGAAGCGGTTGCGGTCCCAGGCGCCCGGGCGGTTGCCTTCGTAGCGCGGCTGGTACTGCGTGTTGCGGCCGTCGCGGACGTAATCGCGGTTCTGGCCGTTCCACTGCCGGCCGTCCCAACCCTGCTGCGCCTGCTGGCGCGGGGTGTAGGCGTTGTTGCGGTTACGGTCGGTGTAGCTGCGGGTTTGCGGGGCCGGGGCCTGCGCTTGCGGCTGGGGGCGGTCGGGGGTCATGTCCCGGTTGCGCACCTGGCCTTCGGGGCGCGGGCCGCTCCAGCCGCGGCCACGTTCAGGCCCGTTGCGGTCGCCGCCCCAGTTGCGGGGGGCGGGCTGGGCCTGGACCGGGGGCGGGGCCTGGCGCTGGACTTGCGCCTGAGGGGCCTGTTGGCGGAAATTGCCGCCGCGCCCTTCGGACTGGCCCTGGCCGCGGCCGCCGCCGTCGCCGTCGCCGCGTGCTTCGGACTGGCCTTGGCCGCGGCCACGTCCGTTATCGCCGGGTTCCGCCGAGGCGGCCGACGGGATCGCGAGGGCCGCGAGGCCCGCTGCGAGGGCGGCAAGACCGCCCGACTTCATGATAGATTTCAGGCGCATCGCCCGCTCTCCATTCCTTTGCGCCGAACCATCGCCGGCGACCTTGGAATGGTAAATACGCCTAGAGCGCTGTCATGATCCTGAACCGGCTTGGTAGGCTTCTGTTCAGGTTTGTTGCGGTGTGGATGAATAGCGGTCAGGGCGCAAATGGCCCCGACCGCCCGGAAATCAGCGGGTAAGCTTCTTGCCTAAGCGCGTTAGCGCGTCAGCTTCTTGTACGCGAGAGCCGTGGGCCGGTCGGCGGCGTCACCGAGTCGGCGGCGCTTGTCTTCTTCGTAGGCGGCGAAGTTGCCTTCGAACCATTCGACGTGGCTGTTGCCCTCGAACGCGAGGATATGAGTCGCGAGGCGATCGAGGAAGAAGCGGTCGTGGCTGATGACCACGGCGCAGCCCGCGAAGTTTTCGATCGCTTCTTCGAGCGCGCCGAGGGTTTCGACGTCAAGGTCGTTGGTCGGTTCGTCGAGCAGGAGGACGTTGCCGCCGGCTTTCAGCATCTTGGCCATGTGGACGCGGTTGCGTTCACCGCCCGAGAGCTTGCCTACGTTCTTCTGCTGGTCCGCGCCCTTGAAATTGAACGCGCCGACATAGGCCCGGGTCGACATTTCCTGTTTGTTGACAGTCATGTAGTCGAGCCCGTCGGAGATTTCCTGCCAGACGTTGTTCTTGGGGTTCAAATCGTCGCGGCTCTGGTCGACGAAGCCGAGGTGAACGGTCGAGCCGATTTCGATCGAGCCGCTGTCGGGCTTTTCCTTGCCGGTGAGCAGCTTGAACAGGGTCGACTTGCCCGCGCCGTTCGGGCCGATGACGCCGACGATGCCGCCCGGGGGAAGCATGAACGAGAGGTTCTCGAACAATAGCTTGTCGCCGTAGGCCTTGGAGATGTCCTTGAGCTCGATGACCTTGCCGCCGAGCCGTTCGGGCACCTGGATGACGATCTGGGCCTTGCCGACGGCGCGGTTGTCCTGCGCGTTCTGCAGTTCCTCGAACTTGCGGACGCGCGCCTTGGACTTGGTCTGGCGGGCGGCGGGGGTCTGCCGGATCCATTCGAGTTCGCGCTGCAGGGCTTTCTGCTTGCCGCTCTCCTCGCGCTCTTCCTGCGCCAGCCGCTTGGCCTTCGTCTCGAGGTAGGTCGAGTAGTTACCCTCATACGGGAAGTATTTTCCGCGATCGAGTTCGAGGATCCAGCCCACCACGTTGTCGAGGAAGTAGCGGTCGTGGGTGATCATCAACACCGCGCCGGCATATTCCTTGAGATGGTTTTCCAGCCATTCGACGGATTCCGCGTCGAGGTGGTTGGTCGGTTCGTCGAGCAGCAGGATTTCCGGCTTTTGAATGAGCAGGCGGGTCAGCGCGATACGGCGTTTTTCACCGCCCGAAAGGCTGTCCACCGCCCAGTCGCCCGGCGGGCAGCGCAGCGCTTCCATCGCGATTTCGAGCTGGTTGTCGAGCGTCCACCCGTCAACCGCGTCGATTTTGCCCTGCAGGTCGCCCATTTCCTCCATCAAGGCGTCGAAATCGACATCTTCCGGCGGGTCGGCCATGAGGTTGGAAATCTCGTTGAAACGGTCAACCAGGTCCGCCGTCGCCCGCGCGCCGTCCTTGACGTTTTCCAGCACGGTCTTGCTGTTGTCGAGCTGCGGCTCCTGTTCAAGGTAGCCGACCGTGATGTTCTCGCCCGGCCACGCCTCGCCGGTATAGTCGGTGTCGATCCCGGCCATGATCTTGATCAGGGTGGATTTGCCCGCGCCGTTCGGACCGACGATGCCGATCTTGGCACCCTGGTAGAACTGCAGGCTGATGTTGCTCAGCACCGGCTTGGGGGCACCGGGGAAGGTCTTCGTCATGTCTTTCATGACGTAGGCATATTGCGCGGCCATCGGATTCCTCTGGGGATTGGCGTCTATCGGAAAGTTGCAGCGCCTCTACAGGCGCGGCCGCGCCGCCGCAAGCATGGCCTTTGCGAGGGGGCGTCGGCAGATGGCGGGCGTCGCTGCATCGTGGGGTGCGCCGGGTGGAATCGGGCTAGCGTCGGAGGCTATCAGTTGTCCCCGCAATGGGGGGCCGCAAGCGATACAATCTGTAAATACCTGTGCCTCCGACCGGCAAAAAGCGCCAACCGACACCTTCGAGATTGGTGCGGACGCAGGACCAGACCGGTTGTTCGAGAACGAGCACGTAACTGGCATCGCCGCTCTTCGCGATGCCATCCAGCGCGCGATTCCAGCGACAAGATCGTTTCGTATAGCGTTGGTGGAAGGCAATACTGGAAGGTGTTTTAAGTCCAACGACGTCGAGCAGATGGGCGTGAGGGTTTCCCCACGCCACCATGCCGGCGTCGTGAATCATGATGGTCGCGCCGGTTTCCGTTCGGGCGACTTGCGCGTTGATCGCCGCGATGCTGGCGGCATTGCCGGCCTGTTCGGCATGAAGAACCCGCACGCTTTTCAGGCCGCTGTATGTCGAGGCCACTAATAGCAGGCCGAGCAACAGAGTGCCGGTGAGGGTTTCTGCCAGCCCTGCCAAACCATAAATTGCCACCGGGATGGTGACCGCCAGATAACGATAATCGTTCCAGCCCAGCGACCCCGGAATGACCAGAATTGCGGATATCAAGAAAACTACAATGAACAGTAGCCCACACCAACCGGCTTGCGTCCGGGGCAGCCCAACTAGACCTGCAAACAGAAACAGGAGCCCCGAGGACATGAAGCCCGCAAAGGCGTATGACAGCTTTGTCTGCAATGGCATGGCCCATTCGGCGAAAAAGGCCGCCTTTGCTGTTGCGGTCGTAGGGTAGGGTGCCCCTGTTTCGAGCCACATCCACGTAAGCCAAGGCAAAGCCGCCGCCATTGCGATGATCCCGCTTCGGATCAGGTTACCTTGATTCCATGCTGACCGGGCCAACAGGGCAGCAGACAGAATTGCAAGTTCCGGTCGAATGAATGGAGCAATTCCAGCCAGCCACGGCAGTCGCCGGTCGTCCGACAGCGCGAAAAGCCAAGCGACCGCCGCCATGGCGAGGCCGGTTTCCAGCCCATTGAACAGCTGTATCGGGGCGCTCCCGATACAAAGTCCGACAATGACCAAAGCGGGAACTCGCCAGCTGGTAGCCCCGCTTTGGCGAACAAGTATGTCCAGTCCAAGGGCATATGCAAGCGCGCCACAGGCGTTGGTGAGCAGTGAGGCGACCGGCAGGGGGAGTAGCAGGCCAATGCCGGCAACGAGCGCCAGATGGACGCTGCTCGTGGCGGCGGTAAGTGGAGATGTTTGATAAACCTGATCGAAATTCGCAGAAATCAGTGAACGCGCGCTGTGAAGAACGATGTAGGAATCATCGATAGGAAACGCACCGTTCCAACCAAACGCAACAAAGCCGATCCAGAAAACGTAAACCAACCAACGAAATCGGACGGCCAATCCACTCGCTTGAGGTGCGGGAGATCGGGTGACGCTTGTATCGGCAGTATCGGCTGGCTGTTTCACGTCGATAGCATGGCACTACTGGCCGCGCGCGTGAACTGATTTTCCGCGCCGCTGTCGGATCGACGACATGGGGCATCAAGGCTGTATCCAGCCCACCGGCGTGGGCAGGTTTTTCCCCGAATCCAATGGTTACAATCATTCTAGAGCAGCTTCCAACCCAGGTTGGTCGGAAACTGCTTTAACCGGCTTTCCACCATGCCGGGGCCTGCGTGAGATCTTTGTGCAATCGTTCCGCGGTCTTGAGCAACTTGCGACGCGGTTTCCCGTGAGCGTCAAGAAGTCCATCAAGCTGAGCCGCTTGCCGGGCTCCCGTGATCGGTTCAAGCTCGGCGAACAGTGCTTCGCGTTCAGCAGCGGCAACCGCCATGTCGTTGAGTTCGCCCAAGCTGTCCTGCAGCCGTCCCAACGCCTTGGCAAAGGCGTTTCGCTGCTTGGCAATCGCGCTGGCACGAAAGAGCGATGCGAAGAAATCCGCCGCATAGCGCAGCTTCTTGGTATGGATCCGCAAGCTGTGCCGAGCCGCATCCGGCAGTTCGGCCAGGCGATCATTCACCTTTCGCAATTTGCGACGTCGTTTCGACAGAACCCCTGCGGCAAAGGGGACAAGCCGCTTCTTTCCCCCGGCCTCACCGTGGCGGTTCAGCCATTCCCCGCCCTCGAGCCAGGCCGCGAATTCGAAAAGCAAGCGTTGAAACTGCTCGGCGGCCAGCAGTGCTTGTGCCGAACGCACGGCGGCATCGCGCCGAACGCCAAGCTGGGCCACCAATTCCGCAAAGTCTTGATCGCTGCCGGGCACCGCCTGCACGACCCGTTCGTGCAGGATTTGCAGGTCGCGGGCCGGGCCAAGACTTGCGGCAGCCGCTTTCAGCTCAGCGAGCAGGACGGGGGCGACCTCGTCATCGATCACGTCGCTGAAAACGTTCATGGCAGCACGCAACCGGCGAATGGCGACCCGGGTCTGATGCACGCCCTCTTTATCGCCAGAAGCGATGACCAGCGGGTAATTGGCCAGCAACTGTTCGAAGCAGTTCCACGCGATGATCCGGAATCCGTGCGCCACATCCGAGGCGGCCGATAGCTTCACCGGACCCGCGCGTGCCGCTGAAGGCGGTAAATCGAAAGCCAGCGAATGGCACCTGTCGGCCTTGCTGCTCACCGACCAATGCAGTTCCGGCCCGAGCGGCAAATGGCGAGCCAGCGCGAGGGCATCGGACAGATGCCCCTGGATCAGCTCCAATTCAAGTTCGCACACGCATTCTTCGCGGTCGCCGGCCTGGATCGTGCCGACATCAAAAACGATCTCGATGGTGGAATCGCCAAAATGGATCCTGCGTGTTGTCCTTTCCACGCGGGTCGTCGCGACCGGCTTTAGTGGAAAGCCATCGAGTAGGCGGGCAAGCGCAGACCTCGCTTTGACCGGAAAACCGGAAATTTCCGGACGATCGCCAGCGACGGGTACGTTCCATTCATTGCGCCGGATGGATGCGCCATAAGCAGAGGCCAACTTCAGGGTTTGTTCGCGGCCCTTCTCTCCTTCGCGAATACGCAAGGCTGCCCCGCCGCGCCCCAACTTCCCGCCGGCTGTGTCAAAGTATGTCGAGACCAGGATGGCAACGTGGTCTTTGCCGTCCAGTTGCGGATGCGCGCGCAAATTCTCCAGCATGGCGGGAGATGCGTTAAGTTTTATCTCGATTTCAACGGGTTGAGCCATGGTGTCGATCCCGCCGCCTTTCAGGCTGGATACAGCCCCGGACTTGGTGATTGGCGGAACTCCTCACGCGGAGAACGGGTCATCTTGACCCTGGGCACTCCGGAATGCAAGGCCGTGCTTAATGCCGCCTGCGGGCCGGCATTGGATGGTGGGCGCTGACGGGCTCGAACCGCCGACCCTCTCGGTGTAAAGCGTGGTAATATTATTACCATAAATTATCATAAAATAACAAATAGAAGTGGAGTGGCCCCGTAATCCGGGGGTTTTGACGCCTCTTTGTGTGCACCCGCATACAGGCGCTAACACCGTGAAACGCGCTCGCGGGATACACCGCTGGATACACAGGGCGAAATCTGAGGAGCAGCTCCAGCGAAAACCGCTGTGTATCCGGCTGTGTATCCGACGCCTGCCCTGCCAGTCTTACGTTGAAATTGGGTCCGGACAGATCAATTTCCAGGAGCGCGGCGTCCGTTCGAAGTTATACAATATATTGATAAATGACGATATTTATGCTATACATGTATCCAGATAAACGCCGTGGCCTGCGATTGCCGTGCGCCCGGCTTGGAACATGGGAAGCATAGCCATGGGCGCGTCCAGACTGAAACCGCTGACCGTCAAGGAAGTGGAGAAACTGACGGCGACGAAACCGACTAGCATCAAGCACAGGTCATTAGGCGGCGTACCTGGCTTCGTCCTGGTGCACACCCCGGCAGGCCATACCAGCTACGGCCTCATCTACCGGGCCGATGGGGCGCGCAAGAAGCTGACATTGGGCAGCACCAGACGGCTGTCGCTGGGAGAAGCGCGGACCCTGGCCGGCAAATACCGAGCCAGTGTTGAGGCGGGCGGCGATCCCCACGGCGACAAAATCGCCAAACGCCTGCAGCTTGAGGCCTTGCGGCGGCAAGAAGCCGAGAAGGAGCGGCTGGATGTGGAGAAGCTCTGGGAGAAATACATGCAGCTAGTGGCCAGCCAGTTGCGCACGCGTGGAGAGAAGGACCGCGTTTTTCGCAAATACATCCTGTCGGAGGTGCACGGTCTGTGCGTTACCGAAATCACCAAGACCCACGCTCTCGCGATCATCGATACCTTGGTCGCTCAGGGCAAGCGGCCGATGGCCGACAAGGTCCGCCAGGAAGGCGCCGCCTTTTTCGAGTGGCTGATCGAACGTGATCACGTCGAACGAAACGTGTTCGCGCGCATCCGCAAAACGAAAAATTCGAGGACCATTCGTACCAGAGTGCTCACCGATGGCGAGGTCGCCGCGATTTGGCATGCCAGCGAGGTAGAGGGGCGCTGGGCCTGCTGGATCAAGCTGTTGATCCTGACCGGCGGCCGCAACATGGAGGTGCGTAATGCGCGCTGGTCGGAATTCGACATGGAGGGCCGGCTGTGGACCATCCCTGCGGAGCGCTACAAGAACGGCCACGCCCATACCGTTTACTTGACCGACGCCATGCTGGCAGTCCTGGCAGAGGTGCCTCGCTTCAAGGATGTCGACCTTTTGTTCCCGGCCCAGGGTAACGCCGACCAACCGATGTCCGGCGACCAAAAGGTGAAGGACCGGATCGACAAGCGGATGCGCGAGACCCTGCGCAAGGCCGACGCTAAGGAGCCCGAGAACTGGTGTGTGCACGATTTCCGACGGACCATCGCCACTGGATTACAGCGGCTTGGCTTCCGGCCGGATATTGCAGACCAAGTCATAGGCCACGTGGGCAGCACTCGGAAGGGCGCCGCCGCGCATTATCTTCACCATCGATACGAAGAAGAAAGGAAGGAGGCGCTAGAAACGTGGTCGAAGCACGTCAGTGGAGTAGTAGCGGATGGTGGAGACAACAGAGCCGGCCAAGAAGAGGATCGTGGGACCGGCAGTGAGGAACATGCCCGTTTGGATGCGGGAGGCAAGTGACGCGCACGTCCGCGAGTCTATGAAGACCAATCGCGACCTTTGGGTCTCGGCAGCAGAATTCGATAGTCTGCGGGTCGGTGACTGGGGAGGTCGACTGAGTTTGATAATGTCTGCGCGCGATGTTGGCGGCGCGGATTCACTGGCGCGATGGCGATATGTGGTTGATGAAACACATGGCGCGTTCGTGCCGGATGCTGAAAAAGACGTGCCGAACAATCACGACAAGCTGGCACAATCGTTCTATTTCCGGGCAGCGATACTGCAGTTACTCGAGCTGGTTGACGCGCCTTATGCCTTCAAAGTCGAAGTCGAACAGTGGACGCGCAATAAGCTACCGAAGTCGGCGACGAAGAGGGGCGCACTGCAGGCGGCATTGATTGATCATCCCCACCTGGCGGATGACCCGGCAGCATTGGCCGAAAAAGCCAAATGCGATCGGCGTCTTGTTGATCGCTACCTAGGCGATGGCTCTGTGCAGCCGGTGCCTTAGTTGGACACTGTAGGGTTTGTGTCCATGCTGATCCATGTATTTATGTGTTAGCCGCAGATGGGCGGCGTAATATAACGACCTTAGATGAACGAAATCTCGAGGTCTCGTCTCCTGTCTGCAGCAACGCAGGAGACTATTCATGGTAGCAAAATCAAACACGGTTTACGACGGGAGCATCACCGGTGCGCCCGTCCACTTCGTCCGCCTGGCGGGCGTCGTTGCCCGCGTCGGGGTGTCGGAAATTACGATATATCGCTGGGAGCAGGACGGCGTTTTTCCACGTCGCCGCAAAATTGGCAGGCACGCCGTCGCTTGGGTCGAGGCGGAAATCGACGACTGGTGCGCTGCGCGCGCGGCCGGCGAGCCGTGGGGAGGTGAGCAATGAACGTTCAGACGCCCACGCTTACAAAGCTGCAGGAAACTGCCATTACGCTGCACCGGAATGGCTTCACCCCGATTGCCATGGAGCCGGGAAGCAAAAGTCCGGGTTATGCCGGTTGGCAAACCACGGTGCATACCGAGGAAACCCTACTACGGGATTTCAGCCGCGACCGGAATATCGGGCTGCTGCAGGGTGTGCCCGCGCCCGACAACACCTTCGCCGTTACGATCGACATTGATA
>CAYFJH010000028.1:0-16846 GCA_964343385.1 uncultured Novosphingobium sp.
TGAGCCGCAGCCTTGCAATCTACCCATGACGATCTGGTCGACGCCCAATTTGGCGAACGCGCGCGCAGCTATGTCGAAAGCGCGGTCCACGCGGCTGGTGCGGATCTTGAACGCATCGCCGAAATCGCCCGCGAAGGCCAGTTTGCACATGCGCTCGATCTCGGCTGCGGGGGAGGGCACGTGACCTATGCGCTGGCTCCCCACGTCGGGCGCGTTGTGGCGAGCGACCTCTCGCCGCGTATGCTCGACGCCGTGCGCGAACAGGTTGAAAAGCGCGGACTTGGCAATGTGGATTTTTGCCGGGCGGCGGCCGAGGCGCTGCCGTTCGAGGACGGTGCCTTCGATCTTGTCGTCAGCCGCTACAGCGTGCACCACTGGCGCGACTGGGAGGCCGGTCTGCGCGAAGCGCGCAGGGTCACGCGGCCCGGCGGGCGGATCGTCTTCGCCGATGTGATGGCACCGGAAGCAGCCCCGCTCGATACCCACCTCCAGGCGGTCGAACTGCTGCGCGATCCTTCGCATGTGCGTGACCGCGCGATGAGCGAATGGATCGCGGCGCTGGCGCGGGCGAACATCGTTCCGACCGCGTTCCGCGCCGATCGGCTTGGCATGGAGTTCACCTCGTGGACCGAGCGGATGGCAACGCCGGAGGTTTCACGCCAGGCGATCCGGTGGCTTCAGGCCGGCGCTGCCGAAGCGACGAAGCAGGCCTTCGAGATCGACGGTGACGGCAACTTTGTGGTCGATACGGTCGTTATCGAGGCCGTGGCCGGGCCGCTCTGAACGGGCCCGCAGAATCGATACGACCGACGGGAGGGTAAGATGGCCGCATATTTGCTTGTCACAATCACGCTGCAGGACGACCAGGCGTGGCGCGAGGCTTATCAGAAGGCCGTTCCCGCGATCATTGAAAGCTTTGGCGGCGAATATTGCGTGCGTTCAGGCGGCCATGAGGTGGCGCTGCTGGAAGGAGATGGCCCCAACCCCGACCGGGTGGCGCTTCTGCGGTTTCCGTCGATGGAAGCGGCCCGCGGCTTTGCCAATTCGGAGGCCTACCGGCCGTTCAAGGAAGCCCGGATGGCGGCTTCTTCCGCAACCATGATCGCATTCGGTTCCGACGACTGACAATTGCCGGCGGCGGGCAGAAGCGCCCTTCCGAAAGGAAGGGACGCCTCTGCCCCGTGTCGGTCAGATCTCGACCAGGCCGTGCTTGGCCAGGAATTCGAGCGTGATCCGGCTCGCTTCGGTGACCAGTTCGGGCTGGGCCGCGTAGTAGTGGTTGGCCCCCTTGATCCGGGCATATTCCTTCGTCGGGCTGACGCAGGCGTCGAACACTTCGCGCATGTGCGAAGCGGGCGCGCCGTCGTCCGCGGTGTTCTCGATGGCAAGGAAGGGCACGGTTACATGGGCCGAGGCCGCGGTGGCATCGGCCTTGCTGTCCTCGATCGACCATTGCGAAAGGAACGAGCGCAGGCTCGAATAGCGGGCGAAGCCGACAGGGCCGCTGTTGACCGTTTCAGGCTTGCCCGAAAGGCACCAGTTCGGCTTGCGGTCGTTGGGGTCGATCGTGGGGTCGATGAAGCGCGGATCGGCCATGGTGCGATGGACGACGAAGCAGCGTTCCATCTCGTCGGTCTTGCGGGCGCGCAGGTCTTCGAGCGTTCCCTTCACCCAGGAGGTGATCCGGTCCATCCGCGCGCGCTGGGCCAGACGGAATTCGGCGATGAATTCCTCCGAATAGGGCGCCTGCGCCGGGTTCCGGGGATCATAGAGATCGAAATACGGATCGCGGTCGTCCGGGTTGGTCTCGTCGCGCACCGAGGGGTCGAGGGCATCGAGCAGGAGCCGGGCGCGCGAGACGCTGGCACCCTGGAAGATCACTGCATCGCCCGGGATCAGTCCTGCGCCGACGATATCGACCGGATCGCCGGCAGGGGTTGCCGTGATGGTCGGGTTCTGTGCCTGCGACTGGTAGAACATCGACAGCGGCCCGCCGCCGCTCCACCCGACGATGATGACCTTCTCATAGCCAAGGACTTCCTTGGCGTAGCGCACCCAGGCACCGAAATCGAGCAGCACCTTTTCGAAGATGAGCACCGGATCGTTGCGGAAATAGCGGCTCCTTGCGCACAGCACGTGCTGGCCGAGCGAGACGAGATTGTGCGGCACCGGCAGGACGTCCATCGGCGTCGAAGGGTGCATGAAGAAGAACAGCGTGCGCGAGGGCTTGTTCCTGGGGCGCATGAGCATGGCTTCGACGTGAACCATGCCCTGGCTTCCTGCGAAACCATAGGTCTCGTTGAACGAGCGCTGTTCGGGATAGTGCTGGGTAAGCCACTGTGTTTCGATCTCGTGCTGGCCGGACATTCTTTTTCTTCCTGTCTGAATGGATAATGCGGGGGTGCCTTCCTCGCGGTTCGGGCGAGGCGAGGTGCGGCTTGCGCATTTCGCTCGCACTACCCGCCGATGTGGACGATCTGGCACCTCAGCTGCTTTAGTTCAGGCGACATCGCCTCCCCTGGATTGTCGCAACCGGAAGAGACGGCGATCTCGTCCGCAGTTCGCCTGCAGGCCCGTGTTGCGCAGGCCAGCATTCACGATTTGTTGCCCCCTTTCGTCAAATACCTAAACCTGATCGCCTGATGCGCTGTTCCTGGGCTTAGTGCGGTTGCATAATGTCCCGCCGGGTGGCAATTGTGGAATGGGGAATGCAGCGGAACCAGAAAATAACGCCATGCAAGAAACGCCATGCAAGAGTTGACCAGTCTTCGCTATTTTATCGGCATCATCGACCACGGCGGTTTTACGGCCGCGGCCCGTGCGCTGAACGTGTCCCAGCCGACCTTGACCCGCAGCCTGCAGAATCTCGAATTCCAGCTGGACTGCGTCCTGCTCAAGCGTGACGCCGGGCAACTTGACCTTACGCCCGAGGGAGAGATGTTCGCGCAGCGGGCCCGGCTGATCGTCGCCGAATACAAGTCCATGGTCGATGACGTGCGGCGCATGCACACGCACCATTCGCTGAAAGTCCTTGTTCGCGGCGCGCCGATCACGGCGGTTTCGATCATGCCGGAAATTCTGGCCCGGCTGCGGGTTGAGCATCCGGAGGTGCAGGTTTCCCTTGCCGGGATCGATACGGACTACGACGACCAGCGGGCTGCCATTCTTGCGGGCGATCTGGATGTCGCCCTGACGATCTATGATCCCGGTAACGCCGCCAAGGGGCTGGGGCAGGAGCTGCTGGTAGAACCCGAGTCAAAGCTGCTTGTCCGGCGCGGGCACCCGGCACTGACGACCGCCTGCCAGCTGTCCGACCTATCGGACTATACGTGGGTCGTGCCCCCCGGCAGGCTGGGCAAATCGGTGATGGAAGCCGAATATCGGCTGCAGAACCTCGACTTTCCGGCCAAGAGCATCCAGATCTCGGACTGGCGCATCGCCATCGATATGCTGGAGAAGACCGACTATATCCTGGTCATTCCCTATCACGATGCGCTGCGCGACTATCTCGGGGACAGGTTCGAGATGTTGCCGATCACCTTGCAGACCAAGCCGCTCGCGCTGGGCATCGTGACCCGGCCGCTGGGTTCGCGGCGTTCGGCGACGAGGCTGTTCATCGAGACGGCCAGAAGGGTGGTCGGGACCGAGGCCCCAAGCACCTGACGGCGGCTACAAGGTCATCCCGCCATCGGCGGCGATGATCTGTCCGGTAATGAAGCTTGCCTGCTCGGAGGCGAGAAATGCGAACAGGTTGCCAGCTTCATCCGGCCTTCCGGCCCGGCC
Organism: uncultured Novosphingobium sp.; assembly: GCA_964343385.1. GTDB lineage: Bacteria > Pseudomonadota > Alphaproteobacteria > Sphingomonadales > Sphingomonadaceae > Novosphingobium. The sequence continues at coordinate 3,784 of CAYFJH010000028.1, forward strand.
AAGCCGGAGCCAGCCTCCGATCTGCTGAAATATCGCGGTGATATAGTCGAGCTGGCTTTCCGGGTTCTCAATCGCTTCGGCCGGCGTTTGATCGACGATTTCCTGCCAGGTGCGTTCTTCCACCCAGCCAATAGCGACGCCGTTCGCGCGGATACCGTTAAGGCCTTCCTCCGCGGCCACTTGCCGGATCAGGGCCTCGATCGCCCCCTTGGAAAAGGGCGAGGCACCGTCATAGTCAAGCACCCGCTGGGTCGCGAGGGTGCTGCAGGCCGTGATCGTGCCGCCGCCGCGGGCACGGAACATCGGCACGGCCGCCCGGAACAGCCGGAAATAGCCAAGCGCGTCATCGTTCATCACCTGCTCGACCGCCTCTGCGGGAACCTCCATCAGCCGGCCAAACGGGATCGTGGCGCCCGCCCCGCAGGCCAGGCCGTGGATCGCCCCGCATTCGCCCACGACCCGGTCAAGCGCTGCCTGGATCGAACCCGTGTCGGCCATGTCGAGCGCCTGGGTCCAGACCCTGGCCCCTTCGGCGGCCAATTCGTCGCGCAGCGCCTCGGCCCGCGCGGCGTTGCGGTGATAGGTGAAGACCACCGGGACTTCGGCCCGGGCCAGCGCCCGGACGATGCCGCTGCCGACATTGCTTGAACCCGTGACCAGCATTCCGCCGGCAGGATAGGTGAGGCGTAGAGCCATTTTCGTCTGTCCTTTTCGGTGGAGGGCCCAGGCCCAAGGCTTAGGCTTCGGCTTTGGCCTTGGGTTCGAACACGAACCGGGCAGCTTCGTCGTAGGCAGCCAGGACCTGGTTGAAGTAATGCTCAACCAGCGGTTTCATGCCCGCGTGGGTCGGGATCAGCGCGGCATTGTTGCGGATGCCGTTGACGGCCCGCGCCGCGGCTTCTTCGGCGGACAGGGTATAGGGGAAGTTCGGCAGCGGCGTGCCATGCTTGAACGTTTCGATGATCTGGCCGCCCAGCGCGGTGCCCAGGCTTGCCGGGCGGGCGCGTTCCGAGCCGACGATGTCGGTCTCGGTATAGGCGGGGATGAGGAGCGAGACTTCAACGCCATGTTCGGCCGCTTCGGCCCTGAGCGCCAGTGCCAGCGTATGGACCGCAGCCTTCGCCGGAACATAGGGGCCGTGGCCGAGGAACCAGTTGGGGGAATAGGCGGTCTGGGATCCGGTGATCATGATGTGTCCGCTGCCGCGTGCGCACATGTCCGGATAAAATGCCTGGATGCAGTTCGTGACGCCTTCCAGAATCACTTTCCTGATCCAGTCATAGTCCTCGTCGCGGTGTTCCAGATAGGAACCGGTCGTCGTCACGCCGGCGTTGATGCAGAGCAGGTCGACGGGGCCGACCTCCTTGGCCATTGCCCGCACTGCTTCGCGATCCGACACGTCGCAGACGACCGTCTGGACCTTGACGCCCCGGGCGCGGATCAGTTCGGCTGCCGCTTCAAGCCGTCCCGCGTTCGTCGACGCGATGACGATCTCCATGCCTTCGTCAGCCAGCGCGAGCGCCAGGGCGCGTCCAATTCCGGTCGCGCCGCCGGTGATCAGGGCGCGCTTTCCAGCAAATTGTTCCATCTTCTCTCTCCCCTTCGGCATTACCCGGGACTACCTGGACCGCAGCAATTCGCGCCTGCGGTCAAAAATGTGCGGGTGCCTAAACCCCCCGGTCCATAGATGGCACCCGCGCCGGGCGGATCGAACAGATCCGGCCGGATTCAAAGCATCATGCCGCCATCGACGGAGATGATCTGCCCGGTAACGAAGCTCGCCTGATCGGAAGCAAGGAAGGCAAAGACATTGCCGGCTTCTTCGGGACGGCCCGCTCGGCCCAGACGGAGCCAGGGCTTGATCTGGTTGAGGATGACCGCAAAATACTCCTCGATCGAGGTCGGGTTTTCGGGAACCTCGGTCGGCGTCTGGGCAATGATTTCGTCCCAGGTCCGCTTTTCGATCCAGCCGATCGCAACGGCGTTCGCGCGGATGCCATTCTTGCCTTCTTCGGCCGCGACCTGGCGGATCAGCGCGTCCACCGACCCCTTGGACATCGGCGAAGTGCCGTCATAGTCCACGACCCGGTAGGTTGCCGTCGTGCTGCAGGTGGTGATCGTGCCGCCGCCGCGCGCACGGAACATCGGCACCGCCGCGCGGATGACGCGGAAATAGCCGAGCGCGTCGTCGTTCATCATCTGGGTTGCAGCTTCGGCAGGGATATCCATCAGCTTGCCGAAGTGGATCGGCGCACCCGCGCCGATGGCGATGCCGTGAATGTCGCCGCATTCGGCCACCACCCGGTCAAGCGCGGACTGGATCGAGCCGGCGTCGCCCATGTCGAGCGGATGGGTCCAGACCTGCGCCCCTTCGGCCTTCAATTCCGCGGCAAGTTCGTCTGCCTGAGCCGAATTGCTGCGATAGGTGAGGACGAACGGGACACCCGCCTTGGCAAGGACGCGCGCGATGCCGCTGCCGACATTGCCGGTGCCGACTACCAGCATTCCGCCGGCGGGGTAGGTTAGTTCAAGGGCCATTGTTTACTCCTGTCGGGTCCGAGCGGGCGAGAGCCAGCTCAGGCCCGACACTGTTTCAGTTTGCGGTGCAGGCCGGAGTTTCGGCCATGTCGGTGGTATTCAGATCGGGTCGGGACAAGGTCATTCCCCAGGAGCGAAGCCTTCTTCGTATTGCACTGCCTGCTCGTATTTCAGAGTCAGGTCGCGGCTGACCTCCGCCTCCCGCCAGTGCTTGATGATATCGATGAATTCGAACGGACCGCCGCCATAGAGCTGGCCGAAGATCGATTCTCCCCCGCCTTCGTGGTTGTAGTAGCCGGGCGTGCATTCCTGCGCGAACCTGCTGTAGTCGCGCGCCCTGGACTTTACCTGTCCGACCCAGGCATCTTCGGCCTGCTGCGTCGGTTCCGCGCTGATGACGTGTTCCTTCTGGAACTTTGCGATAAGGGCGGAAATATGCTCGCTCTGCGGCATGATCGCGCTCGGCACGTTGAAGCCGGCCGCATGTTGCTGGAACGACATGATGACAAACATGTTCGGGAACCCGTGCGACATCATGCCGTGCAGTGTCCGGACACCCTTTTCCCACTTGTCTTGCAGCGACAGGCCATCAACCCCCCGGACGGTAAAGCGCCCCGACTGGTAGGTAGGCGCTGCCGCCTCGAACCCGGTCGCGAAGATGATGCAGTCGACCGGGTATTCCTCGCCATCGACGACCACGGAATTTTCGGTGATCCGTTCGACGCCCTGGCCCTTGGTATCGACCAGGTGGACGTTGGGCCGGTTGAAGGTCTCCAGATAGGAATCGTGGAAACCCGGGCGCTTGCACAGGAGGTTGAAGTAGGGCTTGAGCGCCGCCGCCGTCGCCGGATCCTTGACCTCGCGGTCGATCTTCTGGCGGAGACTTTCCATCTTGGCGAAGTCGGCCCGCTGCAGTACGCGCCCGATTTCCTCGGGATCGGTCAGCGGCGGATTGGTTTGGGGAAGCAGGAACAGCTCCCGGCAACTGCGCGTCCAGCCGTCGTCGATTTCGTCGACATCCTGCGGGATACCGGTCGTGATGGCGTCGAATTGCTTCATCCGCTCGCGCTGCCAGCCCGGCTTCAGGCTCTTGACCCATTCGGGATCGGTCGGCCGGTTGCCGCGCTCGTCGATCGAAACCGGGGTGCGCTGGAAGATATACAGTTCCTTGGCCCATTCGCCTAGATGGGGAATAGACTGGATCGCGCTGGCACCGGTGCCGATCACCGCAACGCGCTTGTCCTTGAGTCCGGTCAGGCCGCCGAGGTGGTTGCCCTTGGTATATTCATAATTCCACCGGGCGGTATGGAACATCTCGCCCTTGAACGACTTGATGCCGGCGATGCCGGGCAGCTTCGGCACGCTGAACGCGCCGGTGCCCAGGCAGATGTAGCGCGCCTCGAACCGGTCCCCACGGTCCGTCTTGACGGTCCAGCGCGAGGTGCTGGCGTTCCAGTCGAGCTGGGTCACCGAGGTCTGGAAAACGCCGTGCCGGTAGAGATCGTAGTGCTTGCCAATCCGCTGGCAATGCTCAAGAATTTCGCGCGTGTTGACGTACTTCTGGGTCGGAATGTACCCGGTTTCTTCCAGCAGCGGCAGGTAGATGTACGATTCCACGTCGCACGCCGCTCCGGGGTAGCGGTTCCAGTACCAGACGCCGCCGAAATCGGCCGCCTTTTCGATGATCCGGATGCTGTCGATGTTCTGGTCGTGCAGCGACGCGGCCGTCACCAGCCCCGACAGTCCGCCGCCAACGATCAGCACGTCGATTTCCTCGACGATCGCGGCGCGCTGAAAGGCGGGGTCGGCGTGCGGATCGGCGGCGAAAGCCGCCAGTTGCTCGTCGTCGTCGACATGGCGGTACTGATCATCACCCGTCGGCCGCAAACGCTTGTCGCGCTCCGCCATGTATTTTTGATGCAGTGCCTCGACGTCGATGTCGGCCAGCGTCGCGTCCAAGCCGTGATCACCCATTTATCATTCCTCTCCTCAACCCCATCGCCATGACATGTCCGAAGACCGGCAGGGGCGTCAAAACGTCCCAAATGACAAGCACCCTGCATACAGGGTTCATGGAGCACCGGTCGACCGCCAATGCGAGCGCAGAGTGCCGCGTCATGTTGGGTTGTCTATGGTTTCTGCGCTTTTTGCAGGTTAGGCCAAATAACAAAAAGTCATCAGGCGATACACCCGTCGGAACAAGGGTGCGCGAGCCCTTCCGGACGGCCCCGTGGCAATGCGCGCTGAGTATCGGGCAATCATGTTTGCCTATTTGACCGACCCTGACGGCTCCCACAGTCTGGCGGAAGCACCGATCGAAGTCCTTCAGTAACAAAATGTTGGGAGACATAGCGATGGCGGCGGGCACGGACGCATGCCTGGTTGGGACGTGTTCCGACCGCGAGAGCGTTGCGCGCGCGGCATTGGAGAGTGCTGATCTGGGCGTTTTGCGCGTGGTCATGTACCAGCTCACCTGCGATCCGGCGATCGCGGCCATGCCGATGCAGGTGAAGCAGATCAAGGGCGGAGCGCAGCTCATCCGGGAAGTGGCGGCGGAAGATGCTGTCGCACTGAGAGAACTGGCGCTCAGATACCTGCTGGACCCGCCGGCGCCCATTCCGGAGCCTCCGGTGCGGGACAAGGCTTACGATCTGCTCGCCTTTTACGAAGGGGGGGCGCTCTCGGACAGCGAGAAGCGGTTCAGCTACGACGAACTCTCCTTCGAGGACTTTCCGCGCGATGTGCGGTGGACCTCAAGCCCGGACAAGCAGCGGCTCGAGGACTTTCATGTCGTGATAGTCGGTGCGGGGGTCAGCGGGATCGCGGCGGGCGTCTATCTTGGCCGCCTGGGCATTCGGTATACGATCGTCGAGCGTCAGGCCGATCTTGGCGGCGTCTGGCAGGTGAACCGCTATCCCGAGGCACGGGTCGATACCAGCAGCTTCCTCTATCAGTTCAAGTTCGAGAAGAACTACCCCTGGGAAGACCTCTACGCGCCGCAGCCGGAGACGCTGCGTTATCTCAGGCATATAGCGGAAAAATATGAGGTCCTGCCTCATTGCCGCTTTGGCCGGCAGGTGAGCGACGCTGCGTGGGACGAAGCATCGGCGACCTGGAAAATCTGCTGCGTGGATGCGGACGGTGTCGAAGAGCGCCTTGACGCAAATGTGATCATTTCGGCGAGCGGCTTGTTCAGCACGCCCCAGACACCCGATATTCCGGGGGTGGAATCGTTTGAAGGCAAGATGTTCCATACGACCCAGTGGGACTATGGCTATTCCTGTGACGGCAAGCGGATTGCGCTGATCGGCACCGGATCGACGGGCACCCAGTTGATGCCACGCATCGCCGAAGGTGCCGAGCAGATGACCGTCTTCCAGCGGCATCCGCACTGGATCGTCCAGACCGAGGCCTATCGCCAGCCCGTCGATGAAGGGATGCGGTGGTTGTTCGCCAATCTGCCCTATTACTGGAACTGGTACTGTTATTCCCGTTATGCCGCGACGCGTGCATACCAGGATCTGCAGGAGCATGATCCGGCATGGACGCAGCAGGGCGGGCTCATCAGCGAAAAGAACGACGCCTTCAGGGAAAACCTGCTGTCTTATATCAGCAGCAAGATCGGCGACCGGCCCGACCTGATGGAAAAATGCGTGCCGACCTTTGCCCCGCTGTCAAAGCGACTGGTGGTGGACAACGGATGGTATGATGCGCTTCGGCGCGAAAATGTGGAGCTCGTCACAAACGGGATCGCTGCGTTCACGCCCACCGGAATCGTGACGAAGGATGGGACCGAGCGGGAGTTCGACCTTGTCATCCTCGCCTCCGGCTTCAAGGTTTCGCAGTATCTGTTTCCGGTCAACTATCGGGGGCGTGACGGCATCACGCTTGACGATCTGTGGAAGGCGGACGGTGCCCGGGCCTACCTCGGTGCCGCCATGCCGGGCTTTCCCAACTTTTTCATGCTCTATGGCCCGAACAGCCAGCCGCGCAACGGCGGCTTTCATTCGTGGGCGGAGATCTGGGCGCGTTACGTCACCGGCGGCATCGTGGCGATGATCGAGGCGGATGCCCGGTCCGTCGAGGTCAAGCGCAGCGCGTTCGAAGAGCACAATGAGGAGATTGACCAGGCCGCCGAGAAGCTGACCTGGATGTCGGAGGGGCGCCACAGCTACTACGTCAACGAGCACGGCCGTTCCGGCGTGAATTCTCCACTGAGAACCGACAAGTATTTCGAATTGATGGAGAGGTTCGACCCCGCTGCCTATACCCTGTCCTGAACGGTAACGGTCAGCGGCAGAGTCCGAGGGGCGGGTTCCCGCCGCCCCCCGGTGTTTCCCTGGCTACTTCGCTTGGAATATTCAGCCGGGCACGCTCAGCACGGGTCGAACTTCAGATGAAGTTCGGTGAAGCCATAGGTCAGGTAGGCGGAACTTGGGGTGAAGCTGTCCTCGCCGCGGGCGGCCGCGAAATTCTTCATGCGCTGCAGGATTACACGGAACCCTATGGCGAGTTCGGCGCGCGCGAGCTGCATGCCGATGCAGGAATGGATGCCGCTGCCGAAGGCGAGGTGCGAGCCGATATTCTCGCGGCCAAGGGTGAACTCGGTCGGGCAACTGAACGTGGCGGGGTCGCGGTTGGCGGCACCGAAGCGCACTTCGACCCGGGCACCCTTGGGGATCAGGACCCCATGCAATTCCACATCGTCGGTCGTGCGCCGGAAAAGGGTCTGCACCGGCGAAGACAGGCGCAGCGTTTCCTCGACGAAAGCCGGGATATCATCCGGCTCCGCGCCCAGCCGCTTCGCCACGTCCGGATGTTCGACCAGCACTTTCATGCCCGAAACGAAGGCAAACCGGGTCGTCTCGTTGCCTGCAACCATCAGCATTTTCATGGTCTGTAGGATTTCAGGGATGTCGGGCTCACCGGTCTCGGTGACCACGCTCTGGACCAGCTGGCTCAGCAATGTGTCATCCGGCGCTGCGGCGACGCGCTGGATGTTGTTCACGAAGAAGTGCTGCATGGCGATCATCTCGCGCGTGATCTCGATGTACCGCTCGGGCGGCAGCATCGGATCGATTTCCTCGATCGCCAGATCGGACCACTGCTGGATCTGGCCGACATAGTCGTTGATCGAGCTGCCGGGTTCCCGAACAACGCCAAGCTGCTGGGTTATGACCGAGATCGACAGCATCGCAGCGAAGCTGGCGACAAATTCAGTCGTGCCCTGATCGACGAAATCATCGACCAGTTCGTTTGCCAGGGCACCGATCAGCGGTTCGATCTTTTCGACGTTCCAGCGTGCAAAGGCACGGTCCACGCGTGACCGCTTTTCCCGGTGTCCGGGAGGGTCCATGCTTTGCATCTGCTGGTTCTGGGGCCAGCCCTCGCGCTGGTACATCGCCTCGACCTCGGCCGCGACGTCGGATTCGCGCAGGCCGACCAGCCCAACCGCGTTGGAGTACTGCTTGAACTTCATCAGGGCCGAACGGATATCGGCATAGCGCGTCAGCACATAGTGGCCGGTGACCGGATCGAGATAGACCGGAGCCTCCTCCCGCAAGCGATCGTAGGCGGGGAAGGGGCAAGCGTGAGTGACGGAATCGGTGAAAGTGATATCAGCCATTTCCTGATCATGTTGCATGATGCCTGGTGCACTGTTCACGGCCAATCCCCATTGTTCTGTCATTGCGCGCCATAGCCAGCGCCGCCGGGTTGGCGACGACGACGGGCCGGTTGCTGAAGGTTGGTAGACCGGCACCCGCAGCGCCAATTGTTTTTCGCTATTGCGCTATAGGCGCGACAAATGGGTGCCGCGAGCGGGCTTGGGCGGCGCAGTCGTGCGCCTTGGAGGAATGCCGATACACAAACGGTATTGTCGCATGATTTATTCGGATTGGGCACCGTCCGGTTGTCGTCCTAGCAATACCCAGAATCTCCTGGGGGAACCATGAAAGCCGAAAAATTCAAGATCGAGATTCCGCAAGCGCGGATCGACGACCTCCGGAATCGGCTGCTCGCGACCAGCTGGCCGGGCGATTTCGGCAACGAGGACTGGCACTACGGTGTTGAGCAAGGCTGGCTGAAAGACATGGTTGCCTATTGGGCGACCGAATTCGACTGGCGCGCGCAGGAAGCCAGGATGAACGCGCTGCCACAGTACCGTGTCGTGATCGACGGGATTCCCATCCATTTCATGCACATCAAGAGCGGTCGGCCCGATGCCATTCCGCTGATCCTGACGCACGGCTGGCCCTGGACGTTCTGGGACTGGCACGATCTGGCCCAGAATTTGGCCAATGGCGACAGCGATGGGCCGGCGTTCGATATCGTTGTCCCTTCGCTGCCAGGGGTGGCCTTTTCGTCCCCTCTCACGACCACGGGCGTCAACCCGCGCGTGATCGCACAGCTGTGGGTCAAGCTGATGGTCGAGGTTCTTGGCTATCCCCGGTTCGCGGCGGCGGGCGGAGACTGGGGATCGGCCGTCACTTCCGAGCTGGGTCATGCGCACCCCGACCGCATCCTGGCGATCCATCTGAGTACGCTGCTGTTGCCGGGGTTCGATCCGACCCGCGTGGGACCGCAGGATTTTGCGGCGGACGAACAGTGGATGCTGCCCCGCATCATGGAAGCCATTCCGCTCATCACCAGCCATTTTGTCGTTCATGCGAGCGATCCGCAGACCCTGGCCTATGCGCTGGCGGATTCGCCCGTCGGGACCGCTGCCTGGCTGTGGGAGCGGCGGCGCGCGTGGAGCGATTGCGGAGGAGATATCGTCGGTCTGCACGGGCGCGACTTTCTCTGTACGCTGGCCTCGCTCTACTGGCTCACCAACACGATCGGTTCGTCGCTTAGGATATACAAGGAGCAGTTCGGTAATCCGAGTGCGGGCTTCGAAGCCACCGGCTGGCCGCTGCTCCACGACGGCATGCCGAGCGTGACCGTGCCGACCGGCGTTGCCGTGGCGCCCAGCGAGGTCGTCCTGCTCCCGCGCAAGGTTGTGGCGGAGCAGGTCAACCTCCAGCGCTGGAAGATCCTGCCGGCAGGCGGGCACTTTCTCCCGGCCGAGCAACCCGGCCTGCTCGCCGATGAATATCGCGCTTTCTTTGGCGGCCTCGAGCGGTAATGACCCGCCGGGGCACTGCCCCGGCGTCAGGATCAGGGGGCTGTCGTCAATCCAGCCCGACCTTGGCGCGTTGTTCGTAGAGCGGGTCGGTGCGATCCCGCTGAGCGATGTTTCGCGCGGGGTCGACCGGAAGGCCTGGTGGAACCAGTTCGGCACACACCGAATCCGTCACGGTGCAGCGATCGTAAATGACCCAGCGTCCGTCATATCGCCTGAAGATGTCGACGTAGCGCCCAGCGACGGTTACCTCGATTTCTCCCTCGGCCAAGGCTTGTTCAGCCCCCAGCAGCGCAATTCTCGTTTCCTGGGCACAGCCCGCCGCCTGCCGTTGCCGGGCAATGACGTAAGATTCAACGACCGCCTGATCTGGACCGGCGAATTCGATGAGGATGTTGCCAATGTGATGCAAGGAACTCACGATGGTCTGGTGGCGTTCGTTCACCCAAGTGATCAACCCTTCGATATCACCCCGATATGATCCATGGTTGTCATAAGCATCGGGATGAAAGGCCGATCTGGCCACGGGCCAATCCTTGCGGTCGATGCCGCGGCACCATCTGTAAAGCGCGTCGCGGATTGCCTCGCGGTCGTTGATCCTGGACTCGCCAAGCGCTGACTTATTCATAGATACCCCCTCCATGTAAGTGAACAGCTACAGTCATCGCGGCATCGCCGGGCAGCGCGTGCAGACTTGCCGCCGGGCGGGTCAAGCCCGGGCAGCCGGCGAGCGACCGGCGTCGCGGCGGATAGCCCAAACGGTTGTATTCATTGCTGCAAGGAGCGGTCATCGGATGGCCGGAAATCTCCGTCCAATGCCGAAAAGTGATGCCCTGATGTTGTTCGTGTATGCGCTGTCAGGGGGAGGCAGCGGGCCGGCAATCGGTTTTTGCGAGCGATGAAATCGAAGCCATGTCCGCCGGGCATCGTATGATACCAATTCAGGATTGGACGCAGCCCCGGCCATCCGCTTCGCTCGGCGGATACAAAAAAGGGGAGACAATACTATGACAAGGAAGAGATTCCTCGTGCGGACTTCGGCGGTTGCGCTGTTGGCCGGGCTTGTCGCTGCGCCCGCCATGGCGGAAGAAGCAGCCGCGGCCGGCGATGCAGGCAATCTCAACGGCGAAATCGTCGTCACTGCGCAGAAGCGCAAGGAAGATGTCCAGCGCGTGCCTGTCGCAATTTCCGCATTTACCGGGGATACTCTGGTCGCTCGCGGGATTACGAACACGCAGATGCTGCAGACGGTCTCGCCGGGCATGCAGGTCAATAACTCGGGCGCGTCGGCGACCTATTTCATTCGCGGCATCGGGACCGCCCGCACGTCGCTCGGCCTGGAGCCCAGCGTCGCCCTTTATGTCGACGACCGGTACATTGCGCGGGCTTCCGGCTCCATCGTCAACGTTCCGGACATCGAGCGCATCGAAGTTCTGAAGGGTCCGCAGGGAACGCTATACGGCCGCAATGCGACCGGCGGGGCAATCCGGGTGATCACAAAGGGCGTTTCGGGCGAGAACGAAGGCTACGTCAAGGCTGGATACGGCGCGTATAATCTCGTGACACTGGAAGGCGCGGCCAACGTGCGCCTGTCCGACAGTTTCGGCATCCGCATCGTCGGCGCGATGGTGCGCCGGGATGGTATTGCGCACAATATCAACCCGCTCGGCACCGGTCCCAAGCGGATGAACAATCTCGACAATTCCACGCTGGCGTTGAAAGCCGAATGGAAGCTGTCCGATGCGGCAACGCTGCGTGCTGGCGTGCGGTATTCGCAAGCCTATGAAACGCAGGCGTCGGCGACGGTCGACCTGGCCGGGCCGGCCGGGCTGAGCACGTCGGTCAACGCCGGGGCCGTTACCGGAACGTCGCCGCACACCGTCTCGACCGCGTTGGGCCAGCCCAATGACGGCAATGACTTCACCGCCGATGTGGCGCTTGATATCGATCTCGGGCCGGTCGATTTCACGTCGACCACTGTTTACAACAAGATGGATTACATCTTCTCGATCGATTCCGATGGCACCAACAAGCGTATCCAGGATACGATCCTTCCTGTCGCGTCGACCGAGAACGTTTCGCAGGAATTCCAGATCAAGTCGCATTCGGGAGGCCGGTTGACCTGGCTTGTCGGGCTGTATGGCTGGTACGAACATGGCGTGCAGGATGTGGTTTTCGATACAGGTGGGGCGACTTACTCGTCGACCGGCAATCAGGTCGTGAATACGACGGCCGGGGCCATTTTCGGACAAGCCACCCTGGAGTTGCTGGACAACCTCAAGCTGACCGTCGGCGCGCGCGAAAGCTACGAGAAGAAGGAAGCGATCGTAACGCCTTCGACCACGACCCGGCCGCTTGTGGGGGCTACGATCACCGGGAACATCCCCTACAGGGATCAGCGCAGCTGGACCAACTTCACCCCCAAGGCGACCCTCGAATACCAGGCCGGCTCCACGTTGCTTTATGCGACGTTCGCAAAGGGCTTCAAGAGCGGTGGGTTCAACTACCCGGCAACCGGAACGGTCGTCCCGCCCGTTATTCGGCCAGAGACGGTCAACATGTACGAACTTGGGGCCAAGGGCAGATTGTTTGACGGCATGCTGCGGTTCGATGCGTCGCTGTATCACTACGACTACACGGATCTGACGGTCAGCCAGGCTAATGGAAGCACGGTCTCGGTTACCAACGCCGGCACCGCCAAGATCACCGGGCTGGACCTTAATACCGATCTGCGTCTCTCATCGGCCCTGACAATTTCGTCGGGCATATCGGTGATCGACGGCCACTACGGAAACTACATCGCAAGCGCGAAGGTGTTCAACGTCAACGCATCGGGCGGTATCGCTCCTGGTACGAGGAATCTGCCGGGGGGCTTCAATGCGGATGGCTACAGGATACTGCGGACGCCGAAATTTTCGGGATACGTCACGGCGCAGTACAATTATGACTGGGATGGCGGACGTATTCCCGTCTCGCTCACATATTCATACAAGTCGTCGTTTGACTTTGACGTTATCGCGCAATCCAGCATGATCCCCTACCTGCGTCAGCCAGGATACGGTGTGCTTAACGGACGCATCGGCTATTCTCCGCCGTCAAGGCAGTGGAATGCGTCGGTATGGGCGAATAATATCACGGACACGGTATATTTCCGTGACCTTGCACCTGTTTCTGGCGGGGTCCGCGCGAATTATGCCGATCCGGCGACATACGGGGTCGAGTTCAGGTATAATTTCTGATTATCTTGTTTTGTTCAACATGAGGTGAAAAGTCCGGGCAATTTCTAAATCTGGTCCGCAGGTCATGGGTGTGTCCGAGCACCCAACGCTTTCTGCGCGTTGCAGGGGGCAGGCCTGCGGACCGGCGCGGAATTTCGCCAGGGCTTTGAGCTTATAAAGAAAA
>CAYFJH010000028.1:16856-34164 GCA_964343385.1 uncultured Novosphingobium sp.
TAAGCCGAGGACTGGAGATCGAACAAGCTGCTGCAGCCCCGCCGCAAGATGCTGATCGGTGGCAAGCTGGTCGAGTCGCTGTCCGGGGAGTGGATTGACGTCGAAAACCCGGCAACCGGGGAGCGCTTCAGTTCGGTTCCGGCCGGGTCGGCCGCCGATGTCGACGCGGCGGTGCGTGCCGCGCGGGACAGCTTTGAAAGCAAGGTCTGGCGCGGCAAGAAATATACCGACCGCGCCGAGATCATGTGGCGCTGGAGCGATCTCATCCTCGCCAACATCGACGAGCTGGCCCAGGCCGAGACGCTCGATAACGGCATGCCCTTGATGTATGCCGCGGCGACCGTCCGCAATGCGGCGAACACGATCCGGCATTTCGCCGGGATGTCGAGCAAGGTCTATGGCCGGACGATGGAGATTTCCTCGCCCGAGGCGCAGTATCATGCCTATACCATTCCCGAACCGGTGGGCGTGGCCGCGCTGATCACGCCGTGGAACGGGCCGTTTCCGACGGCCGCGACAAAGACTTCCGGGGCGCTTGCGGCCGGTTGCAGCGTGGTCCTGAAGCCGGCGGAGAACACTTCGCTTACATCGATCCGTCTGGCGGAACTTGCGCTGGAAGCCGGCATCCCGGAAGGCGTGTTCAACGTGGTGACCGGGCTTGGCACTGCCGCAGGGGCAGCGCTGGCGGACCATCCGGATGTCGACAAGATCTCGTTCACCGGCTCCACCGCGGTCGGCAAGCGCCTGATCCAGGCATCCGCGGGCAACCTGAAGCGGCTGACGCTTGAGCTCGGCGGCAAGTCGCCGGTGTTCATTTTCGACGATGCCGACATCGAGCGGATCATCCCGATCGCGGCGATGGCCATTTTTGCTTTTAGCGGTCAGGTTTGCGTGGCCGGTTCGCGGCTCTACATCCAGGACAAGGTGTATGACCGGGTGGTCGCAGGCATCGCCCAGATCGCGGAGGGCCTGCGGCTCGGCAGCGGACTCGATCCGGCGACCCAGCTTGGGCCGCTGATCTCCGCCAGGCAGCGCGACACGGTCATGGGCTATGTCGAGAGCGGCCGGATTGAAGGTGCTGAAATCGTGACCGGGGGCGGCGCGATCGAAGGGCCGGGTTATTTCGTCAAGCCGACCGTTTTTGCGAACACCGACCCGTCGATGAAGATCGTGCGCGAGGAAATATTCGGCCCCGTTCTGGTCGCGTCGCGCTTCGAGACAATGGACGATCTTGCCGCGCTGGGCAACGCAACGCCCTATGGCCTTGGCGCGGGCATCTTCACCCGCGACCTGAGCAAGGCGCACCAGGCGGCCAAGGCGCTGCGCGCGGGGAACGTATGGATCAACTGCTACGGCGTCATCGACAAGTCGATGCCGTTCGGCGGGTTCAAGCAATCGGGCTGGGGCCGCGAAGGCGGGCCGGAAGGGTTCGATTCCTTCATCGAGCACAAGGCGGTCTATGTGGGTATTTGATCCCCGAGCGTGATCTTTCCCGGAGGCGAGGCGCATTCATGTCCAGGGTCAGAGTCCACAGGCCTGCGGCGCTGAAACGGATCCGGATTCGCGATCTGGTCTCCGACGAAGATCAGCAGCTCTATTCAGATGCCGAGATGGAATCGACAATCCGCTATCACGAGCCGGGAGGCGGCGAAGCCTTGCAGCTGCTCGAGATAGACTATCGTCCCGGCGCGGATATCGTGCTCCATGCCCATGTCGAGGACGAGATCATATTCGTTCTGGCAGGGACGCTGCACATCGGCTTCCAGGTGGTTGAAGCCGGGTCCTCGGTCTTTGTGGCCGGGGACACGCTGTATGGTTTCAGGGCCGGTCCGGATGGCTTGCGGATACTCAATTTCCGCCCGCGCCAGGACAACAGCTTCATCACGAAGGACGTCTATCTTGCGCGCCGGGCGCAAAGCAACGAATCTGGCGCATCGGGCTCTGGCGCATCGGGCAAGGCATGATGGCCAGAACCGTCTGGCGGGGACCATCGCGTCAAGCTGGTCGGCGCAGGAACTGGCCGCTTCGCACCAGCCTGCCGGGCAGGGCACCGGTTGGCTGCCCTGCCCGATAGGTCACCTGACCTGAAACGATGGTGGTGACGAAACCTTCGGCCTGCTGGGTAAGGCGTCGGCCGCCGGCGGGCAGGGTAGCGGACATGCGCGGCGCATGAAGGCGGAGGCCCGCCAGATCGATGATGTTGAGATCGGCCTTGTATCCAGGGGCGATCACGCCGCGATCCGAAAATCCGACGGCCTCGGCCGGTTCGCGCGCCAGCATTTCTATGGCCCGCTCGATCGTCAGCTGCTTGGCCGCCCGCGCGCCGCGCACATATTCGATCAGGAAGAACGTGGTGAAGGCAGCGTCACAGATGATGCCGTAATGCGCGCCGCCGTCGCCCAGGCCGAGAATGGTCCGGTCCTCGTCGAACAATGCCGCGGAGACCTCAAAATCGCTGCCGACGTAGCCGCCCGTGGGGGAGTAGAGAATGGCGTGGCCATCGTCCTTGAGAAGTTCGTCATAGATGAACTCCAACTCGCCGATGCTGGCCCGGGCGGCCCGCGCGCGCAGGCAATCGTCGATCGACGGGAGATAGGTTGGGGGATCACCCAGCACAAACAGCGGATGGATCTTCTGCGTCACCGCCACAAGGTTGGGGACCGGGTCCGAGGCGGTTTCGGAAAGCAGGGCCGCGCGCATTTCCGGCGTCCGCATCGCGGCCACTTTTTCGGCGAGTGGCAGGTGGGCAATCGTTCTGAAGGTTGGCTTCAGTGCGAAGGGATGGAGCGACAGGTCAAGCCCGAAGAGGATTCCCAACGGCCGGGGGAGGAACTGGCCGCGTATCTCCAGCCCGTCCCGGACCGCCTGGTTCAGGCCATCCACGGTGTTGCGCCAGTCGCCTTCCTGATCGGGAATCAGTGTGAAGGACAACGGCCGTCCCGACTTTTCCGCGATCCGCCGCATCAGGGCGAATTCGTCCTTGGCGGGCAGGGCGCGATTGGGTTGCAGCTGGAACACTCCGTTGCCCGCATCCGCCAGCCCTGCGGCCAATGCCAGGAGTTCCTGCTCGTCGGCCGGGACCGATGGTGCCAGTTGCCCGTCGGGGAAACGATGCCCCAGCGAACGCGAAGTGGATACGCCGACCGCCCCGGCGCGGATCGCCTCCGCCGTCAGTCGCCGCATCTCGGCAAGGTCCTTGGCCGTGGGCGGCTCAAGGTCCACCCCTCGCTGGCCCATTACGTAGACGCGTAAAGGCGAATGCGGCAGCTGGGCGGCAAAATCGATATCGGAAGGCCGCTGGGCCAGCGCCTCGAGATATTCCGGAAAGCTCTCCCAGTTCCACGGAATGCCTTGTGCCATCACGACTTCCGGGATGTCTTCCACGCCCTCCATGAGCTTGATCAGCAGATCCTGCTCGCCGGATCTGACCGGAGCGAAGCCCACGCCGCAATTGCCCATGACAACCGTGGTGACGCCGTGCCCTGACGATGGGGCCAGCCGGTTTTCCCAGGTGATCTGTCCGTCATAGTGGGTGTGCACGTCGACAAAGCCGGGGGTGACGTAGTGGCCCTGCGCGTCGATCTCCTCGCGGCCAGGGCCGGCAATGGTTCCCACCTCGGCAATCTTGTGTCCGGCGATGCCGACGTCCGCCCGGCGCGGAGCACCGCCACGGCCATCGACCACAATGCCGTTGCGGATGATGAGGTCAAACATTGCCAGGTGCATCCTGTCGGCGAGAGAATGGCATGATGGTTTCGCGGCGGCCACGACAGATCGGCAAGCCGGTTACGCGCGGTTTTATGCGCGCTCCGACACTACATGCGGGGCATTGCAGGGTGTTGATAAAATCATGTCATCGGCCGATCAGGAAACGGTATTAGAATGTGCCGGCCACCTTCTAGAGGTTCATCGGGAGGTTGGGCCCGGAATATCGGAGCTGCAACTTCACTGCCGGAACGCCGGACAGAGATGCGGGCCTGAAAAAGAGCCTGAACCTGGGAGAGCTGACTTGTTGGTGACCGGACGGGCGCAATTCGCCAAATATTATTTGTTCGCATTGCTATGCCTGTGCTCGATCGTGGCAATTCTCGATCGTCAGGCGTTGAATGTGCTGGTCGGGCCAATCAGGGCTGACCTGGGCATCAGCGATCTCGAAATGTCGGTCGTGCAGGGTCCGGCCTTCGGGGTCGTCTTTGCCCTTTGCGCCATTCCGCTGGCCTATTTCGCGGACAAGGGATCGCGCCGGATGGTCATTGCCATGGGCTTGCTGGTCTGGGGCGCAGCCACGATTGCCTGCGGTCTTGCGGTGTCGCTGACGGCCCTCATCCTTGGCCGGATGGCGCTGGCGCTTGGCGAGGCGGCACTGACGCCGGCATCGCATGCGCTCGTTGCGGAACTTTTCCCGCGCAACCAGTTGAGCCGGGCGCTCGGGGCCATTTCCGCGGCCGCCAATATGTCGGCGGGGCTATCGGTTTTCATTGCCGGCGGACTGACGGCATGGCTCGCGACAGAATCGGCACCGGCAGTCTTCGAGGGCATGGCCGCGTGGCGCATTGCCATGATCATCATCGCCCTGCCGGCCCCGATCCTCGCATTGGCATTGATCACGACGACGCGCGACCCGCCGCGGAGTGTCAGCGCCGCACCGGCCGGCGGTCCGGCCAAGCAGATCTGGCTGGAGCTGAGCCGGCACAACTATTACCTGCTGCTGGTCATAGCCGGGTTTGGCGGACTGGCAGCCAATTTCTATGCGCAGATGGCCTGGTTCCCCAGCTATCTGATCCGGGTGCACCAGATGCCGCTCGGCAGCGTATCGCTGCAATTCGGCATGGTGGTGATGGCAAGCGGGGTCATCGGTCCGCTCCTGGGCGGGTATATCGCGGATGCCCTCTATCCGCGGTTCGGGACTAAGGCACCCATCATCACGCTGGTCGGCGCCACGGCGGCGTCGCTTCCCCAGGCCCTCGCACCGCTTGCCGATACGCCGGGCCTTGCCATGCTGATCTTTGGCATCGGTTCGGTGTGCTTCACCGCGAACATGCCGCTCGGGAGTTCCATCATCCAGCTGACGACCTCGCCGTCAGTGCGGTCACGGGTATCCGCCGTCTGGCTATGCGTGTTCAACCTGATCGGCCTTGGTCTGGGCCCAGTGCTGGTGCCGTTGGCGGCGAAGCACGTCTTTGGAACTGAAATGGCGCTCGGTCCGGCGCTGGTCCTGTGTTCCAGCATGATCCTTCTCATCAGCGGCGCGATTTTTGTAGTTGCCTTGACCCGGCACGTCCATGCGCCGGCGCCGGAAGGCGTGGCAACAGACCTGGGCGCAGCGGCCATCGCTGGCGCCCATTGACGATGTCCGCGATTATCCAGCCGTTCGCCCTGGCGGTGCCGGAATGCGAATTGTCGGATCTTCGCTCCCGGCTGAAGCATACCCGCTGGCCAGAACGCGAGACTGTGGATGGTCGCGGGCAGGGCGCTCAGCTTGATCGGGTGCGCGAGCTGTGTGACTACTGGCGCACGCGATATGACTGGCGGCGCTGCGAGGCCCGGCTGAACAGCCTGGGGCAATACAAGACCACCATTGATGGCCTCGGCGTGCATTTCCTGCACATCCGCTCGCCCGAGCCTGATGCCCTGCCGATGATCATGACGCATGGTTGGCCCGGTTCGGTGGTGGAATTCCTCAAGGTTGCGGGGCCGCTGACCGACCCGGCCGCTTATGGCGGCGATCGGCGCGATGCGTTCCATCTGGTCCTGCCGTCGCTGCCGGGCTTCGGGTTTTCCGACAAGCCCACGGCACCCGGCTGGAATGTCGGGCGCATTGCCGATGCGTGGATCACGCTGATGCGGCGGCTTGGGTACGAGCGCTATGTGGCTCAGGGCGGCGATTGGGGTGCCGCCGTGACCAATACGATCGCTCATCGCAATCCGCCCGAATGCCTTGCCGCACACCTTACCGTGGCGCGGGTTCGTCCGACTGAAGAGCAGCGCGGCGATCTTACGCCGGCCGAGGCGCGCGCACTGGCCGACCATGCGCATTTCGTGGAGACCGGGACCGGCTATTCGAAAATCCAGGCCACCCGGCCGCAGACCGTCGGTTATGGATTGACCGATTCCCCCGCGGCGCAGGCGGCGTGGATCTACGACAAATATGTCGACTGGACCGATTATGCGAACGGGCCGGAAGATGTCCTGAGCATCGACGAGATGCTCGACAATATCATGCTCTACTGGCTGCCAGCGACGGGCGCATCCTCGGCCCGGCTTTACCAGGAAAGCTTCACACTGGAATATTCGCGCGAGCCGATCGAAATGCCGATCGGCATTTCCGTGTTTCCGAAGGAAATCTGGCGCGCATCGCGGCGCTGGGCGGAACCGGTCTATGCCAACATCATCCACTGGAACGAGCTTGGCCGGGGCGGGCACTTTGCCGCCTTCGAACAGCCGGAGCTTTTTGCCGGCGAACTGCGCGCCTGCTTCCGGACGGTGCGGGGCGCCGCGGGTTCGATCGAAACGGGCATCGCGCAAGAAAACGGGGTCCGTCATTTTTCCTGAAGCGATGCCGCGGCAAATTTTCAATGCAATCAAGCAAGGATGAGACAATGACGATGAGACGACTGGACGGTAAAGTTGCGCTGGTGACGGGCGCTGCGCGTGGAATGGGTGCCGCGCATGCGCGTCGTCTCGCCGCGGAAGGGGCCAAAGTGCTTGTCACCGACGTCGCGGACGACGACGGCATGGCTGTCGCCAAAGAGCTGGGCGCCTCCGGACATTACGCCCACCTTGACGTGCGCGATGAGGGCCAGTGGCAGTCCGCCGTCGACGCCGCGCTGCAAGCCTTCGGGCGGCTGGACATTCTCGTCAACAACTCGGGCGTGCAAAGGGCCGCGTCGATTGCGGACACCACTCCCGAAGCGTTCCGCTTCATTCTGGACATCAACTTGTACGGCACTTTTTTGGGCCTGCGCGCGGCCGCGCCCGTGATCGCGGCCAGCGGCGGCGGTGCCATCGTCAACATCGCCTCGATTGCGGGATTGGTCGGGACCGCCGGGGGCAGTGCCTATACCGCTTCCAAGCATGCCGTGATCGGCCTGACCAAAGTCGCGGCCATGGAACTTGCCGCTTCCGGGATCCGGGTCAATGCAATCTGTCCGGGGCCGGTCCTGACGCCGCTGATGGACGGGCTCAACGCGGAAGTGGGCTTCGACGCGAGCGCACTTATCGCGTCTAAGCTGCCCATGCAGCGCTGTGCCCTGCCCGAGGAAATCTCGAACATGGTCATCTTCCTGGCGTCAGAGGAGAGCAGCTATTGCACGGGCGCGGCGTTCGTCGCCGATGGCGGCCTGATCGCCGGGATCGGGCTTGGCTGATCCGCAGCGCAAGGAACCCAGGGAGAACGACACCATGTCGCGTTTCACTTATGCGATCATGACCGTGCCGAAACCCGGCCGCGAGCAGGAATGGGACGACTGGCACCGGGAGCATCTGGTGCCGGCGGTCCTGCGCATTCCCGGGTTCGTCGGCGCGGATCGCTTCCGCGCAGCGAAGGGCGCGGGGGAGGGACAGCCCTGCTTCATGACGCTTTACGGCATCGACACCGACGACATCGGCGGTGCCCTGGCGGAACTCAAGCGCCGGCAAATCGCGGGAGACCTGCCGGCTACCGATGCAAGCGATCCAAGCAAGACGATCAACTGGCTGTGGGAAGCGACGACGCGGCACGTCAGTGCCGACTGAAACCGCGCGCAACAAGGATGAAGAAAAAATGAGGCAAACCCTGCCGTCGCTGGGAGGCATTTTCCAGCTGGGATACGTGGTCGAGGACCTGGAAAGGGCGGTCGCCTACTGGACACAGAGCCTCGGCGTCGGCCCATTCTTTACGATGCCGCGTGTCGAGGAGTTTCTGACGGCGGCCGACTATTACGGCAAGCCGTCGGACATCCGCTTTTCGGCGACGATCGGCTATTGGGACGATCGCCAGATCGAGCTCATCGTTCCGACCAATGATGCTCCCTCGATTTATCGTGACTGGCTTCAATCCGGGCGGCAGGGCCTGCATCACATTGGCGTGGCGGTGGATGACATCGAGCCTGGCCGGCGCATGCTGGTCGAGGCGGGCGGGGTCGTCGCGCAGGAATTGACCATCGCCGGCGGCGCGGCCGCGCTCTACGTCGATCTCGGCGAGGATGCGCCCGTCCGATATGTCGAGCACTACCATCTCGTTCCTGATCATGTGGCAATGTACGCGCAGTTCCAGGCGGCAGCCGAAAACTGGGACGGCAAGGACCCGCTGAGAATGGTCGGATAATGCATCGGATTGCACCCGGCCGCGCCGTAGTCGCGCTGCGTCGGGCTGCCGTGATCCAATTGGAAGGAACTTGATATGCATGCCCCGCTGCTGGTCGCCAGCTATTATACGCTTGCCGGCAAGGTCTATCCCGGCGGCCCGGACGACAGCCCCTTTACGTTCCGCCGCCGGTGCGAAGCGGCCAGTGCCGCCGGCTACCGGGGGATCGGTGTCTCGGGATACGATCTTGCGGCCTCCCTCGCGCGGCATGGTGCCAGGGAAATGCGCCAGATCCTCGACGATACCGGGATGGAGGAATTCGAGGTCGAGTGCCTGCAGGACTGGTTTGCCGACGGAGACGCCCGCAAGGCGTCCGATGCCATGCGGCAGGCCTGGCTGGATGCAGCGGCCGATCTGCGGATCAGTCACATGAAGGTGGTCGGCGATGTCATGGGCACAGGCGTTTCCTTCGAGCGCATGGCTGACGAATTCGCCACGATCTGCGAGCAGACTGCGCCGCTCGACATCCGCGTTTCCATCGAAATCTTTCCGGCCGCGAACATCAACGACATCACCACGGGCCGCCAGCTCATGGACCTCGTCGGGGCCAGGAACACACCGGGAAGCGGCCTGCTGATCGACATCTGGCACATGAGCAGAGGCGGTGTTCCGTTTTCCGAGATAGCGGCCTTGCCGCCTTGCTATATCGCGCACATCGAGCTGGACGATGCGGCGGCGGAGCAGATCGGCACCGTCTACGAAGATACGCAGCTTCGCCGGCTCCTGCCGGGAGAGGGTGCGTTCGATGTCCAGGGCTTCCTGCGCGCGGTTCGCGATTCCGGCTACGATGGACCGTATGGGATTGAAATCCTGTCCGAAACCTTCCGGGGCATGGAACCCGAGGAAGCGGCGAAAAGAAGCTACGACGCGACCATGCGCCAGTTCCGGATTCTTGCGGAAAACACCTGACGTTAGACACATTTGTTCACACAACAATAGATCGAAGGGCAGGATCATGAAGCAGCAGATCAATCATGTAAGCCACGTCTCGTTTGTTTACAGGCTCGAGAATCTTATGGCGGCAAAGGAAGAATTCGCGAACGCATTTGGCATCACCGACTGGGACGGACCTGAAGATATCGATGCGTTTGATATTCGAATGGTTCTGTCCGTCAGCACCGGAATCGAATTGATTGCGCCACTTCACGAGGAAAACAATCGCTTTGCGGATCATATCCGCGACAAAGGTGAGGGGTTCTTCGCCGTAATCTTTGGTGTGGCCGATGTCCGCGCAGCTGCACGTCAGGCGCAGCAGAAGGGCATTGGCATGGTATGCGATCCGGACGGCACGCCAGCAATTATCGACGCCATGGTCATGGCCGACGGGCAGCCCCCGTTCGCGACATGGAACGACAAGCTGCGCACCTACCAGGAGGTGTGGTTGTCACCGATTGGCGGCGTTCAAGCGCTTCTGGGGCAGATCGAGCCACGCTAAGGGATGCGCTCTCCTGATTGCCAACAATCAGGGGAGCGCGGCCGGCGAGGGAGCGCGGCCGGCCCGCCTTGCAATGTCATTTGCCGCGATGAACGCAAACACCGTCCCAGCGCCCAGCGTCGCGCCGGCACCAGGATAGCAGTCACCGAAGGGGGAGCCCGCGCTGTTGCCGACTGCGTAGAGCCCATCGATCGGCGTATCGTCCGGGCGAAGTACCCGCGCATCCGCTCCTGCTTTAAGTCCTCCTTTGCTTCCCAGATCGCCGAGATCGACCCGGACGGCATAGAACGGTGCCTTCTCGACGGAACCGAGGCATGGGTTTGGTGTTGCCCGAGGATCGCCGAAGGCCCGACCGAAGCCGTCGGCTCCGCGCCCGAAATGGCGATCTTCTCCGGTAACCGCATAGCCGTTGAGGGTTGCAACGGTTTCACACAGGACGGCGCTGTCAACACCGATCTTGCCGGCCAGTTCGGTCAGGGTCGCCGCCCGGAAGACATGGGTATCCCACCAGCCCGGCGGGACCTTTCGATCCGGCATGATGGCGTTGGGCAGCAGGCCGCCCGCGCCGTATCGTGTTCGGTATGTCGCATCGAAAATCATCCAGCAGGGAACATTCGCCCCGGTCGCCAACTGATCTTCGATCATCGCCTGGCCGAAGCGGTCGTAAGGGCAGGTTTCGTTCACGAAACGTTTGCCGAGCCGATTGACGCACAGGCTGTGCGGGTGCCCATGATCGAGAAACATCTGGTGCGTTATCTGGATGTTGGCATCGGCCGCGGAAGGTAGCGACATGCTGGGCGACCACCAGGCACAATCGAGAAATTCGGATGCTGCACCAATCGCCAGTCCAGCTTCGAGCGCTCCGCCGACGTTGCCACCGGGCGGTGTCAGGCTCCACGCACTTTTGGTCACGACCCGCAGATGGGCGTCGCGCAGCCTCTGGCTCTGTTCAAACCCGCCGGCGGCAAGAACCACGCCGTGGCGCGCGCCGATCGTCAGTGGCTGCCCGTTTCTGCGAACGTTGAGGCCCGACACCCGGCCGTCATTCCCGGTGAGGCTGACAAGCTCCGTCTGCAATACCATCGTGACGTTTTTGGCGCGCGCCGCACGATAAAGCCGCCCGATGAGCGCATTGCCCAGGGTCAGGCGGCGGTCGCGCCTGGTCCGGCGTCGGAACGGCCAATCCGCCCAATAGCGGACGACCATCTTGGCGAGCATTCTGCGCCAACCCGGCGCGCGCGCCGCAAGGGTAAAGGCCTGCATCAGATTCAGCGCGTAACGGTCGAGCAGGCGAAAGACCGGCGGCAGTTCGCGGAGATACCACAGGCTTTCCCCCAGGCTGCCGCCGTCGAGTTCCCGCGGGAAAACAGATCTCCCCGCCAGAGCGCCCGGAGCGTCGGCAAAATAGTCTGGAAGAGCAGGGGTGAGGTCAAAATCGACCCCAATTTCCCCGAGATAGCGCATCAGGGCCTGCCCGTTGTCCACGAACGCCTCGATCCGGTCCTGACGATAAGCACCGCTGCATACGGCGGCAAGATACGCCAGAGCAAGGGCGCGGCTATCCCCGATGTCGCTTGCGCCATGATTGGGGACCCACAATGTGCCCCCGGACAGGGCCGAGGTTCCGCCAAACCGTGCTTCCTTTTCGACCACGAGAACGGACAGGCCCAGGTCTGCCAGGCGTATCGCCGCAACCAGCCCGGCTGCGCCTGAGCCAACCACCACCACGTCGTAGCACTTCTGCAATTCCATGGAGGCGCTTGGCAGGGCTTCGCACCCTCCGGCATAATTGGAGCGGCCTGTCGCTGCATGGGGTAACCCTGCCAAGCGCTGGTCCGCAGTCCCGATCGTCATGATCATTCCCCCTATGCCGCACGCTGTTTATGCGCGGGTGCGTTCATCCCGATCGCGGCTGCTCACTTTGTGCGGGCAGCCGGGGGCTTTGTGATTTCATGCTGCACATCAGGCACCTTCACCCAGCGCGGCAAGCATGCGCACCGGATCGCGTCCATCCCACCCGACGGCCGCCTCCCTGACCATTTTGAAAAGCTGCGCATTCAGCCCGTCGGGATCATCGACGATCTCGATCATGCAGCCGATCGCGCGGCGGGTATCGACGTAAGCGCAGCGGGCACCCGAGGCGGAAAGCTCGCCGGCGACCTGAAATCCCTGTCGCTTGAACCTTGCAATGGCCTCCTCATAATCGCCGAATTCGCGGCAGACATGATGAAATCCATTCTCACCGGCCGCGATGGAGTCGCGAAAGGCGGACGGTCCCGTGCTGCGCTGCGCGATCAGTTCGATCTGGACGTCGCCGGCTTGCGCGAGTGCGACCGTGGTCGCCAGAGGCTCAATCCGTCCCCGGTGAATTGCGTCGGGGAAGTGGGTGTCGAATTTGAAGAACGGACCGACCCCGATGGCAACCCAGTTGCTGATCGCCACGTCCACATCAGCGACCACCCAGCAATTTTGTATTATGGGAACAGCATGGCCATTCCCCTGATTATGGTTGCTCATTCTACTCTCCCGGCATTTCTCTCCGAAACATCAAGCAAGGCGGAAGCGCGGCAATCGAGGTTGGGCGTTTCAATTCAGGCATGTTGAGGAAATAGCCCAATGCCCAATGCTGATTGCCCCATGATGTCCGCGCATCGGGCTGTCCCCATGGGTCAGGATCAGTGCAGGTTGGTATAACGCGTCCTGCGCCAGCCGGGCCGGTCAACTCCGGGCGCGCGGGACTGTGGCCGCGCGCCCTTAGCCGATCAGCGGGGAAGTGCGTATGCGATCAGATAGTCGCCCGTGGGACCGCCGAGAACCGCATTGCCACCCGCCGCGACAACGACGAACTCGCGGCCGCTGGGCGAACGGTAGATCATCGGATTGGCATTGGCGCCCGCTGGCAGGCTGGCCTGCCACAACAGCTTGCCAGAGGCCAGTTCGTATGCCCGCAAGGTGCGCTCCTGGGTTGCGCCGATGAACACCAGACCGCTGCGGGTGATCACCGAGCCGCCCTGGTTGGGGGTGCCCAGCGGCAGCGGCAGTCTGGTTTCAAGCCCCATCGGGCCGCTGTCGCGGGCAGTGCCCAGCGGCTTTGTCCACAAGACGTGCTGCGTGCGCAGGTCAACGGCGGTGATCGTGCCGAAAGGCGGTTGCTGGCAGGGCATGCCGAGCGGGGACATGAACGGTCCCATTTCCACGGCAAAGGGCGTGCCGAACTGCGGCTTGCCCATGACGCGCTCGGAGAAGGCCTGGCCAGAAAGCCCCCTGAACGGCCTCAGACCCCGGCGGTTCGCCTCGTCGCGCGGCAGCAGCCGCCCGTACTGTGCAAACCGGGTCGTGTTGACGACCATGACCAGGCGCTCGGGATCGATGGATACACCGCCCCAGTTGGATCCGCCGCTATAGCCCGGGTAGAAGATGAAAGGATCGGTCCCCGGCTGGGTGAAGACCCCGTCATAGCGCGCCTGGCGGAATTTGATGCGGCACCACATCTGGTCGAGCGGAGTGGCGCCCCACATCATCTCCTCGGTCAGCTTGGGGCCGTTCATGGACGGCATGGTGGCGGGCCACGGCTGGGTCGGGGAGAGATAGTCACCGGGAGCAGGCTTGCCCGGCGGCACGGGACGCTCGACCACCGGGGAGAGCGGCTTGCCGGTCCGGCGGTCAAGCACGAAGATCTCGCCGCGCTTGGTAGGCTGGATCAGCGCCGGAACGATCTGACCGTTCACCGGCAGGTCGGCCAGTGTCGGCTGCGAGGCGACGTCATAGTCCCATACGTCATGATGTACCGTCTGGAACGACCAGCGCACGCGGCCGGTTTCGGCTTCAAGCGCGACGACCGAGCTTGAATAGCGGTCCATTTCCGGCGTCCTGCGGCCGCCCCAGAAATCTGGCGTGGCGTTGCCCGTTGGCAGGTAGACAAGTCCGAGCTTCTCGTCGACGCTGGCCGGCGCCCACGAATTGGGAGTGCCCGGCGTGTAGTGTTCGCCCGGCTTGAGCGGGGCGTTGGGATCGACCCGTCCAAGATCCCAGGCCCAGGTCAGGCGACCGGTCAGGGCATCGAAGGCGCGCACGACGCCGGACGGCTCCTCGACCATCTGGTTGTCGAGGACAAATCCGCCAACGACCACTTTGCCCCGAACGATCGTCGGTGCGGACGTCTGCGAATAGTATCCGGGAATGCGCCGGGCCATGCCCGTCCACAAATCGACAAACCCGTCCTTGCCGAAATCGGCGCAAGGCTGGCCGGTAGCTGCGTCCAGCGCGAAAAGGCGTGCGTCTGCGGTTATGGCAAGAATGCGCGAAGAGCAGGCATCTTGCGGGGCGGTAGCGGCGTTCCGGTAGTAGGAAACGCCCCTGCAGGTCATTGCCACCAGCTTGTCCGGGTTGGTCTTGGGGTCGAAGCGCCATTTTGCCTTGCCCGTCTCGGCATCGAGCGCCGTCACGACATTGTTGGCCGCGCAGGCATAGAGCGTGTCGCCGACCTTGAGCGGAGTGACCTGGAGCACCGGCGACGGGGACGGGGGCAGCATGCCGAAGCGGTGAGTCCAGGCAACCTGGAGCTTTTTGACGTTGGCGGGCGTTATGCCTTCCAACGGTGAAAAGCGGGTGCCTCCCGCGGTGCGGCCATAGCTCTGCCAGTCGCCGTCGGGCATTTCGGCCGCCGTGATGTCGCGCAGCGCGGTCATGCCGGGCAGGACGCCTCCCGCAGGCCCGCCGGGCGACATCGCCACGGCAAGGACGAGCGCAGCGCCGCTCACCGCGGCCCCTGGCAGGACCACCTTGCGGACGGCATTCGGTGCCTCGGGCTTCAAACGTCGCTGGATCCCGGGCAGGAGGAACAGCAGGCCAATGGCGAACGGTCCGATCAGGCGCGGCGTGAGCGCCCACGGGTCGAGGCCGGACTCCCACAGCGACCACGCCGTGGTTGCCGCCAGCATTGCCCCGTAAAGCCACGCCCCCTTGCGGTCGCCGCGCCAGACCAGCCAGGCCGAGGCCAGGACCGCAAGGCCAGCGAGCAGATAGTATGGCGATCCACCAAGGCTGGCCAGGTAGATGCCGCCAGCGGTCAGGCGTCCTCCCGAGAGGACCAGGATCGCCTCCAGGAACCAGAAGACCGGTCCCCTGCGTGCTGCTCGTGCGGTCTTGCCTTCTGCCGATGCCATGGGATTCTCACTCAGGAATTGCGCGGGGCCGGGAGATATTCATTGGGCGGAAGCAAGGACCGTATCATGAAAAGACGGGGCGGGCTGCATGTCGGACTTTGACGCAACCCGCCCCTGATTTTCAGTGCGTATCCGTGATGCTGCCTGTCATCACGTTCACATCTTGTACCTGAGTTCGATGCCGTACGTGCGGGGTTCCGCCGCCACAGTGATGTTGCCCTGAGACCCTGTGGCCGAAAGTTCGGTCGAATAGTATTTCTTGTTGGTCAGGTTCTTGCCCCAGATACGGACAGAGAGCTGGTCAAGGTTCGCAGGTTTCCATTCAAGCGATGCTCCGATCAACGTGTAGGCCTTCTGACGAAGGATACCATCGGGCTCCCACGGAAACTCGCTGGTATATGAGGCATTGATATCGGCATTGAAGTGGCCAGCCGAGGTATCGACATCATAGTTGAGTCCGCCGGTGAAGCGAGCCTTGGGCACCTGTGCCATCCGGAATCCGCTCTCATCGATCGTGGTGAGCGGATTGAGTCCATAGGGAGCGGTGGGGTTGCCCGCAGCGTCCACGACCGGACGCGCGATCGGCCCGTTCTTGAAATCCGTGTACTTGGCATCCAGCAGGACGCCGCCGAAACGAAGTTCGAGACCTGAAGTCACGAGAGCCCGCAGATCGGCCTCGATGCCGCGCGACCTTGCCTTCTTGGCGTTCGTCAGGCCGACAAAGGATGTGCCGCCGGGGCCCGGAATGACCGTCTGAACCTGCGGATCGCCGATGTCGTTCTGGAAAACAGCCACGTTCAGGCGGAGCCGGCGATCGAGGAACGTCGTCTTGAGGCCGGCTTCGTAAGAATCGACGACCTCGGGATTTGACGGATCGGCGGTCAGCGGCAGGGTGTTGAACGTGCCGGACTTGTAGCCGCGGCTGATGGAGACATAGCCCATCACATCCTGGCCGAACTGGTGATCGATCGCCACCTTGTAGGTCAACTTGCGGAAATCGAACGTCTTGTCGTAAGTTGCGAAAGGTATCGTGCCGACGCCGGGGATTGTTCCTTCGACGCTGCCGATACCGCGCACCTTGTCGCTGGTGTAGCGCAGGCCGAGGGTGATGTTGGTCCCCTCCGGCACGACGTGGAACGTGGCCTGGCCGTAGCCCGAGTACGAGTGAATCCTCTGTCGACCATAGAGCAACTGATTCGACAGCCCCTGCGCGATGACCTGGTCGCCGGTAATGCTGATCGGGGTATAACCCTGGTCGGAATCGAGGTAAAACGCACCGACGATCCAGTCGACCGCCGAATTCTTGTGCGATTTTACCTGGAATTCCTGCGTAATCTCGCGGTCGATCGACGGCGAATCGAACACGGTGAACGGGAACGGGGTATAGTCGCCGTCGACGTGCCAGGTTTCATTGGCCTTGCGGTAGGACGTGATGCTGACCAGATCTGCGAATCCGACGTCCTGCTTGATCTTCAGCGCGCCGCCCCAGCTTTCGAACTTGTCGAAGACGTCTTCGTTGCCGAAAGTGTCGTAGAAGCGGCCGAGGTCCGCAGCCGAAATCACAGGCTGGGCTGGGCCGTAGAGCAAGGGCGTGCCGCTTACGGTTCCCTGGTAGGTCGCCTGAAAGTTGATCTTGCTCGAGCGCTGATTGACATAGAACGCGCTCAGGCGAACTTCGGTCGTCGGGGAAAGGTCGATCGCCAGCTTGCTGCGAATGCTGATGAACTTGTCTTTATAGGTGTCGTTACCAGTCGTTGCGTTGCGCCCCCATCCGTCGCGTTGCTCGCGGCCGGAGACTGAGATGTCCCAGGCTACGTTGTCCGCGACTGGTGCCGACAGGTAGAGCTTGCCGGTGAAGGCGTTGTAGTTACCGTAGCCCGCGGTCACATCGACATGTGCCTCCGACATGCTCGGATCGCGCGTGACGATGTGAACAAGGCCGCCGCTGGCGTTGCGGCCGAACAGCGTGCCTTGCGGACCCTTCAGAACCTCGACACGCTCGACATTGGCGAGTTCGAGATAGGCCGGGCTGACGCGCGAATAATAGACCTCGTCGATATAGATGGGAACGCTGGATTCGTTACCGATCGTCGTCGCCGACGGGTTGCCGATGCCGCGAAGGAACGGCAAAACCGATCCGCTGTGACCAGTAATGTTGAGCGAGGGGTCGAGAACCTGGATGTCCTTGACCGTTGATACCCCTGCCTGCGCCAGGTTATCAGCCGAAA
Organism: uncultured Novosphingobium sp.; assembly: GCA_964343385.1. Lineage (GTDB taxonomy): Bacteria > Pseudomonadota > Alphaproteobacteria > Sphingomonadales > Sphingomonadaceae > Novosphingobium. Next base: position 34,029 of record CAYFJH010000028.1, read on the forward strand.
ACGCCGAGATGGAAATGGGGACCTTCTGGATGTTTTCACCGCGGCGCTGCGCGGTTACGATGATTTCACTCAGGCCGGCGGACTGACTCTCCTCCGCCTGCGGTTCGGCGGCGGGTGCCTGCTGGGCAAGCGCGCT
>CAYFJH010000029.1:0-9675 GCA_964343385.1 uncultured Novosphingobium sp.
CCGCCCGCCAGCAGGATGGCGAACAGTTCGGTCGTGCCGTGGACCGAGAGCCAGCCCGACACCTCAAGCAGGAGGCCCTGCGAATGGAACAGCCACAGCATCGCGCCGAGCGTGGCGGTGTTCTGGACCAGCAGGAGCAGCGAGGGGATGCCGAAGGCGAAGCCGAGCGCGAAGGCGAGGATCGCGATCTGGGCGTTGTGGCTGAACAGGTAGGCGGCGAAGGCGGAGAGGCCGTCCTGGTTTTCCTGTCCGAACAGGCTTTTGAGGAGGACTTCACGGGTGGCACCGGGGACGCGCGGATCGCCCTCCGCCGGGAACAGGGTGAAATACCAATTGGGGTCGGAACTGCAGAGCAGCCAGCCGGCGAGGGTGCCCGCGACCATCAGGGCAAGGGCGATGGCCAGATCGGTGCCGAGCGCGCGGATCGCCTGCGACAGCCCGCCGCCGAAGAAGCCGCGCAGCCAGCGGAAGAAGCCCTGCCGGGGGCCGTAAACCTGGAACCAGGCGCGCTGGACGAGGGCTTCGAGGTAGGCGAGGGTGGCGGCGTCGAGCGAGGTTTCGCGCGCGACCGAGAGGCTGGAGGCGGCGCTGCGGTAGAGGACGGGGAGGGCGAGGAGGTCATCGTCGGACAGGGCGCGCAGGCGGCCCTGTTCGATCCGGGTGACGATGGCGTCGAGGCGCTTCCAGTCGCCCTCGCGCGCCTGGCGGAAGCGGTCAGAGCGGAGCGCGGCGGCGGCGATGACGGCGTCGGCGGCCTCGGCCTTGCGGCCGAGCAGGCCGGTGAGGGATGCGATCAGCGCCATCAGCCGATCGCCCCGGCGCGCTTGATCGACAGGTAGGCGTCGATCAGGCGGGTGCCGATGAGATCGTGCGGGGCTTCGACCACGTGGACGCCAAGCTGGCGGAGGCGCGCGGTGACGAGCTGGCGCTGGCGTAGCAGGGCATCGGCGGCGACCGCGCCGGCGACCTCCGCCAGGTCGTGGGGCGGGGCGGCGGCGATGGTTTCAAGCTCCTCGTCGGCCATGGTGACGAACAGGACGAGGTGGCGCGAGACGAGGCGCGTGATCGAATCGATCAGCAGTTCGGCGCTGGCCGGATCGGGGAATTCGGAAAAGACCACGATCAGCGAGCGGCGCTGGAGCCGGCCGGCGAGCGAGGCGAGGGCGAGGGCGAGGGTGAAGTTGGGTTCCTCCGCGGCGTAGTCAAGCTGGGCGGCGGCGAGCTGGAGGCGGCGGAAATCGCGCGGGTCGGTGACGAACGGCGTGGCGAGGCGCGGGCGCGCGGCAAAGCCGAACAGCGCGGCCTTGTCCCCGCCCTTGAGCGCGACATAGGCGGTGGCCAGCGCGGCGGACACCGCTCGGTCGATGCGGGGGAGGCCGGCGACGGGTTCGCACATGGCGCGGCCGCAATCGAGCGCGAAGACGATCTGGTTGCCTCGCTCCGCCTCGTATTCGCGGGCGTGGAGACGGGTGTGGCGGGCCGAGGTTTTCCAGTCGATCCGGCGGCGGTCCATGCCCGGCTGGTATTCGGTCAGTGCCTCGAACACGGCGCCTTCGCCCCGGATGCGGCGGGCGACGAGGCCGAACTCGCTCTGCCGCAGGAACAGCTGGAGCGCGGGCGAGCGGGTGGCAGCGAGGCTGGGCCAGACGTGGAGGGTTTGCGCCAGCGGGCGGTGGTGGAGCCGCGCGCCGAGGCCGAGCGGGCCGGTCCAGCGCAGCCACAGCCCGGTGATGGGGGCCGGGCCGCGGCGGGTGGGGGTGAGGACGCTGCCGCCGCTCCATGCGCCATTTCCGGGGGTGAGGGCGAAGGTCAGGCGGCCGCCGGGGGCGAGGCGGGGATCGAGGGCGAGCGCGGCTTCGACTTTCGCAGCGGGGGGGGCGGTGAGGTCGGCCAGCAGGGTGATGGAGGCGGGTTCACCGACTTCGCCGTCGGCGGGGGCGAGGAGGCGCAGGTCGGTGAGGCGGCCGGCGAGGAGCGCGTCGGCGAGGACCAGTGCGGCGAGCAGGAGGCCAAGCAGCGGGGCGGCGATCCACGCGGCGGGATAGAGCGCGGCCAGCACCAGCGCGAGCGGCGCGGCGAGGCCGGCCAGCGCGGCGGCGCGGGCGGTGGGGACTATGGCCGGGAAGGATGCCGGGCTTGGCGTCATCGCGCGGGGGCCTTCGACAGGCTCAGGCTGAGCGGGGGTTGGGGTGGGAGGGTCACCGGGGGGCTTCGGTCCGTTCGACGAGGTCGGCGACGAGGCGTTCGACCTCCTTGCCCTCGATCTCGGCGGCGGGGCTGAGGAGGAGGCGGTGGCGCAGGACGGCGACGGCGAGCGCCTTGACGTCGTCGGGGAGGACATAGTCGCGGCCGGCGATGGCGGCGCGGGCGCGGGCGGCGTTGGCGAGGAGCACGGCGGCGCGGGGGCTGGCGCCCGAGGCGATGTCGGCGCTTTCGCGGGTGGCGCGGATCAGGCGCACGACATAGTCGACCACTTCGCCCGCGAGCGTGATGCCCTTCACCGCAGTCGCGGCGGCGGCGAGGGTGGCGGCAGAGGCGACGGGGGCGATGCCGTGGTCGGCGGGGCGGGGCGGGCCGACCTGGCGGCCGAAACGGGCGACGATCTCGGCCTCTTCCGCCGCTTCGGGGTAGGGGATGAGGAGCTTGAACAGGAAGCGGTCAAGCTGCGCTTCGGGCAGCGGATAGACGCCCTGGCTCTCGATCGGGTTCTGCGTGGCGACGACCATGAACGAGGCGGGCAGGGGATGTCCCTCTCCGTCAAGGGTGACGCGGCGTTCCTGCATGGCTTCGAGCAGGGCGGCTTGGGTCTTGGGCGGGGTGCGGTTGATCTCGTCCGCCAGCAGGAGGTCGCAGAAAATGGGGCCGCGCGTGAGGGTGAACTGGCTGGTCTGGAAGTTGAACAGGTTCGAGCCGAGGATGTCGCCGGGCATCAGGTCCGGGGTGAACTGGATGCGCCCGAAATCGAGCCCGAGGCTGGCGGCGAAGCACTGGGCGAGGAAGGTTTTTGCCGTGCCGGGCGGCCCTTCGAGCAGGACGTGGCCCTGGGCGAGGAGGGCTGTGAGCAGATGGTCGACCGTGGCGGTCTGGCCGACGATGGCCTTGGCGACCTCAGCCCGGATCGCGTCGGCAAGGCCGGCGACCTCGTCCAGCGTCATCGTCTCGGTCATTGGTGGAGCTTCCTTTCAAGGGCGTGAAGATCGGCGGCGGCACGCAGCAGTTCGGCGCGGCGGCGCGCGGTGCGCAGGGTGTTGGCGAGGGCGGAGAAGGGCGTTGCCTCGGGGTCGGAGGCATGGACGATGCGGTCGATCGCGGCCTCGGTGGCGGCGGGGTCGGTCCGGGCGGGGAGGCCGAGCGTGCGGGCGAGGCGGTCGCGCACCAGCGCGGCATAGGGCGGGCCGAGCAGCCATAGCCGCCCGCTGCGGCGGACAAGGCCGCCGGCATTGGCGACCAGCGGCCCCTTGCCGAAAGTGACGGCGGCGGGGGCATGGGGCGGGCCGAAGCGGAGGAAGGCGCGCCAGCCGGCGATCAGCGCGGCGAGCAGCAGGCACAGCGTCGCGGCGAGGAACGGCGGGGTGAAGGCGAGGGTCAGCAGGTTGGGGGCGCGGCGAAAACCGTTGAACGAGAGGTCGAAAGTGACCTCGCGCGGGGCGTCCTCGGCAGTGGCGGCAAGCAGGCGCAGGGCATGGAGCGCGGTTTCGCTGCGGGCGAGGCCCTGATTGTTGAGCAGGTCCGGCTCGAACACCACGACCAGCGGGTAGAGCCCGCTGTCGGGATCGCCAGGGTCGCTGCCGATCAGGGCGATGTCGTCCAGCGCCGGGTATTGCCCGCCGTCGGCCACGAAGGCCGCGAGGATGCGGCCCGAGGGATCGGCGGTTTCGACCAGCGGGACGAGGTTTGCGCCCTGTCCGGAGAGGATTGCCTTGGGGGCCGCCAGGGGCCCGCCGCTGTCGCCCGAGGTCCACCGCGCGCCGGGAAGCGGGGCGAGGGTGACGCCGACATCGTCGAGAAAGCCCTTCCATTCGGGCGGCTGGGTGCCGCCGAGCGCGACCCAGCCCTTTTTCGCGCCGGGCACCGTCACCTCGGCCTTGTCGAGCGGGAGGGCGAGCCATTTGGGGGTGACGACCAGCGTTGGCCCGATGAAGCGGCGGGCCGCGACCACGCGGGCGAGGTCCGCGCCGGGGGCATCGGCGGGCGGGGTCAGGACGGCGAGGCCGGCGCTTTTGAGCGCGGCTTCGGTGCGGGCCTGCTTGACCTCCCACCCCTGCGCTTCGAGCAGGCGCGAGAGCGCGGCATAGCCGTTGAGCCCGGTGCCTGCGCCGTGCGCGCCGCCGTTGTTGACCGGGCCGTGGGCCAGGCCCGAGCCGATCAGCCACAGGAGGGCGATGAACAGCGCCGAGCCGCCGACGACAAGGCCAAGTGCGGCACGGCGGGAGAAGGGCGAGGGGGCGCTCATGCGGCGTCAAGGCCCGCCAGCGCGAAGTCGGCATAGGCCTGCCGTGCCTCGTGCCAGTCCTGTGCGGCGAGGGGGCGCAGGGCGAAGAGGCTGCGTTCCACCCGTTCGGCAATGGCGGAAAAGGCGCGGCGGGCGCTTTCCGGAAGGCCGGGGAGCGCGGCAATCTCGCGCGCGGTGGAGGCGGGGACAAGCCAGTCGGGCCGGGCCTCGGCGATCTGGCCGACGCTGCGGCGCAGGAGCAGGTGCGCGGCCTCGTCATAGCGGCCCTGCGCGGCGAGGCGGTCGGCATCTTCGAGCAGGGTGCGGGCGGCGTGGTGGCCGGGGCTCCATTCGGGTTCGGCCGGCACCGTGCGGGGCGTGCGGGCGCGGGCCAGCAAGGGCGCGGCGAGACGCCAGACCAGCGCGAGAAGCGCGATGACGGCGAGGCCGATCAGCACCTTTTCCAGCACCGGCCAGCTGATCCCGAGCAGCCGGCCCAGCGGCGCGAACAGCGATTCCAGCCACTTGCCCAGCTGTTGCAGCCATTCCGGCGGCGGCGCGGGCGGCGGAACCTGAAGCGGCGCATACTGGATATCGGAGGCACCGCGCACCGCCTGCCAATCGCGCAGGGCAGCGGAGGCCGGGGTGCCGGAGGCGGCGGATGCGGCGAGCGGCGCGGTCACGCCCCGAGTGGTTGCACGGCGGCGCGCGGGGCGCAAGACGGTGCGGGCGTGCTCAGCCCCGAACGCGGGGCGCTCTTATCCGCGGACGCGGGCCTGGGGGTAGCATCCCAGCACGCGCAGATCCTTGCAGTGGAAGGCGAGTTCCTCGATCGCGCGGTCGATCGTGGGGTCGCCGGGGGCGCCGACGATATCGGCGAAGAACATGGTCGCGGCGAAGCTGGCGCCTTTCTGGTAGGATTCCAGCTTAGTCATGTTGACACCGTTGGTGGCGAGGCCGCCGAGCGCCTTGTAGAGCGCGGCGGGGACGTTCTTCACCTCGAAGATCAGCGTGGTCATCGCCGGTTTTCCGGCAAGGGTGGCCGGATCGAGCGGGGCGCGGGCGAGGACGACGAAACGGGTGGTGTTGTCGTGGGCGTCCTCGACGTTGTCCTCGATCACCTTGAGGCCGTAGAGTTCGGCGGCGAGGCGCGGGGCGATGGCGGCGGCGGCGGGATCGCCCGATTCCTTGACATAGGCGGCGGCCCCGGCGGTATCGGCATAGGCGACCGGGACGATGCCGCGTTCGCGCAGGAAGCGGCGCGACTGGCCGAGCGCCTGGGGGTGGGACCATGCGGCGGTGAAGGGGCCGTCGCCGATTGCCATCAGGGCGTGGTGGATCGACAGGAAGTGTTCGCCGATGATCGACAGCCCGCTTTCGGGCAAGAGAAAGTGGATGTCGGCGACGCGGCCGTGCTGCGAGTTTTCGATCGGGATGATCGCGCGGTCGGCGCGGCCTTCGCGCACGGCGTCGAGCGCGTCTTCGAAGGAGAAGCAGGGGAGCGGCAGGCAACCGGGCGCATATTCGAGCGCGGCGCGGTGCGAGTTTGCCCCGGGCGCGCCCTGGAAGGCGACGGCGCGGGCGGGATCGGTGGCGGAGGCGGCGGCCATTTCCTCGACCAGGGCGAGCGCGGGAGCGGGGAAGCTGTGCATGAAGCGGGCGTTTAGGGCAGGCGGCGCGCGCCCTGCAAGCACATTCCTGCCCATAGCCCCTTGCGCGAGGGGCAATGGCTCACTAGAGCGCGGCCCGACGCCAAGAGCAATTCTTCGGGGCATTCATGCACGATCGCAACAACACTATCGCCGGCTGGGCTTTGTTTTCCGGCATTGTCGCACTGGGGCTGGGCAGCCTTTCGGCGCACTATTTCCATGCCGACAAGCCCGAACATCCTGAAAAGCAGGGCTATGCGATCGAGGGCGTAGTCTCGAGCGAGGGCGGCGAAGGCGCCGGTGAAGAGGGCATCGAGGCCCGGCTCGCCAAGGCTGACCCCGCCAAGGGCGAGGCCGTGTTCAAGAAATGCCAGTCGTGCCACACCCCCGATCAGGGCGCTGCCAACGGCATTGGCCCGAACCTGTTCGCGATTCTGGGCAGCCCGGTCGCCACCGGGCGCGGCGGCTTTGCCTATTCGGACGATCTCAAGGCCAAGGGCGGCAACTGGGATTTCGCCGCGATGGACGGCTGGCTGAAGAGCCCCAAGGCGTTCGCCGCCGGCACCAAGATGACCTTTGCCGGTCTGGCTGATGGCCAGGACCGTGCGAACGTGATCGTCTATCTCAATTCCAAGGGCTCGAACCTGCCGCTTCCGGCGGTTCCGGCTGCGGCCGAGGCGCCGGCCGAGGCCGCTGAAGCTGCGGCGACCGAAGAGGCCGCCGAGGCCACGGCGGCTCCGGCCGAATAAATCCGGTTTCTCCGACGGGAGAATGAGAGGGCGGGGTCGCAAGGCCTCGCCCTTTTCGTTTGCCGGTTGGGTGGGCGCGCGGCCTTCGACAGGCTCAGGCTCAGGCTCAGGCTCAGGCTCAGGCTCAGGCTCAGGCTGAGCGCGTGGCGGCAGGCGGGCTTATGGTGGCCAGCGGTCCCGGGGCAAGCCCGGGACGACGTAAGTCCCAACGTTCCTTTTTAGACCGTCATGCTGAACTTGTTTCAGCATCCATCCCTCGGCTCGCACGGACGGCGCCGAACGAGACATGGACCCTGAGCCGAAGGCTAGCGCGCAGCTAAACAAGTTCAGGGTGACGGTAGAAGGGAGTTTAGGTGCGGCCCCGATTGCGAATGAGCAGCCATATTTCGATAGTGACCAAATAGGCGGTGCCAAGCAATGTGCCGACGATCCAAGGGGTGAGGCCGACGCGGACTGGGGTAACGGGAATGCCGTAGAGAGCGTTTCGGACCAGAGTCACAACCCCCCCAATCAAGGTCAGGGCAACCCATGTCCGGCGAGGCGCATATTTGAAGCGAAGTTCAGCATTCGTGGCATCGAGTTTTCGCAATTTCACTGCCTACCGTCCCTTGAACCCCTGGGCGATGACATACCATTCCGAGGAGCCCTTGCGGCTGGCCGGGGGCTTGGCGTGCTTTACCGTGGTGAAGTTCTTTTTCAGGATCGTCAGCAGCGCGGCGTCGGTGCCGCCGGCGAAGACTTTCGCCACGAAAGCACCGCCCGGCGCAAGGGTGTTTACCGCGAAGTCGAGGGCGGTTTCGACGAGGCCCATGGTGCGCAGGTGGTCGGTCTGTTTATGGCCGACGGTGTTGGCGGCCATGTCCGACAGGACGAGGTCGGGGGCTTCGCCGAGCGCTTCCTCAAGCGCGGCGGGGGCTTCGTCGGCCATGAAGTCCATCTCGAAGATGGTGACGCCCTCGATCGGTTCGGTGGGGAGGAGGTCGATCCCCACGATCTTGGCGGACGGGGCCTGCTTGCGGACGATCTGGCTCCACCCACCGGGCGCGATGCCGAGGTCGACCACGGCTTTGACGCCTTTGAGGAGGGCGAACTTCTCGTCGAGTTCGGCGAGTTTGTAGGCGGCGCGGCTGCGGTAGCCTTCGGCCTTGGCCTGTTTGACGTAGGGGTCGTTGATCTGGCGGGTGAGCCAGCGCGACGAGCTGGCGGTGCGCTTTTTCGCGGTCTTCAGGCGTTCGCCGGGATCGCGGCCAGACCGGCTCATGACGTGCGGCTCATGCTGTTTTTCCAATGCGCAGGGCCGAGCGGGCGGTTTCGGCGCGGGTGCCGGCGGCCATCAGGCTGCGCAGGATACCCTCGCGGATGCCGCGGTCGGCGACGCCGAGGCGCTCGGCCGGCCAGACGTCGAGGATCGATTCGAGGATCGCGCAGCCGGCGACGACGAGGTCGGCCCGCTCGCGCCCGATGCAGGGGACCAGGCGGCGTTCGGCGGGCGAGAGGCCGGCGAGGCGGGTGGAGATCGCGCGCATCGAGTGGGCCGGGACGATCAGCCCGTCGACCGCGCCGCGATCATACTGTGGCAGTTCGAGGTGGAGGCTGGCGAGCGTGGTGACCGTACCCGAGGTGCCGAGCAGGCGCATGTCGGGGATCGTGCCGCCGGGTTCGAGGTGGGGGGCGATCCGCTCGGCGAAAGGGGCGAAGCTGTCATCGACGAGCTGGCGCATCTTTGCATAGCGGGCGGCGCGGGTGGCGGCGGTGGCCCCTTCGGAGCCGCAGGTTTCGGTGAGCGAGACCACGCCCCAGGGGACTGATTGCCAGTCGAGGATGCGCGGCACGGTGGGGCCGTTTTCGATCAGCACCAGTTCGGTCGATCCGCCGCCGATGTCGAAGATCATCGCTGGGCCCTCGCCCTGTTCGAGCAGGATGTGGCAGCCGAGGACGGCGAGGCGCGCTTCTTCCTGGGCGGAGATCACGTCGAGCGCGATGCCGGTTTCGCGGCGCACGCGCTCGATGAAGTCGGCACCGTTGGCAGCGCGGCGGCAGGCCTCTGTCGCGACTGAGCGGGCGAGATGGACGTTGCGGCGTTTGAGCTTTTCGGCGCAGACCCGCAGCGCGCCCAGCGCGCGGTCCATCGCCTCGTCGCTGAGGCGGCCGGTCTGGGCAAGGCCCTCGCCAAGGCGGACGACGCGGCTGAAGGCGTCGACGACGATGAAGTTCTCGCCCGAGGGGCGGGCGATCAGCAGGCGGCAGTTGTTGGTGCCAAGGTCGATCGCGGCATATGACTGGCGCGGGTGGCTGGCACCCGGTGCCGGGCGATCCGGGCGCGGTGCCGGTTGCTGCGATGTGCCGTCCGCCGTGCCCCTGCCGGTGGTGGCGGGGGCATCGTCCGGCGCGGCGCCGGAGGGGCGGGGTTCAGGGGGGGCGCGGTCCTCCGGCAAGGGTTGCGGCGATGACATGCCGTTTTGTCCTGCCGCTGCGGCCGTGCCGCTGGTCCCTGATGTGACCCGCAATTCCGGCGGAACCGTATCCGCCATGTCGCTACTCTCGAACTTCCAAAAGCCCGCCGAACGCGGCGGGTACCTGAGGGTCATGCTAGCCGCAGCGGCGGGAAACGGCAAGGTCCGCCCGGAATGGGCGGCATGGCAGCGGGAGGTGGGCAAATGAGGCTGCGGGCGGACGGGCGGAGGTCCCCGAATCACCTTGACCGGCTGAAACACCCGGACTAGACGCGCGCTTCCGTTTGCCCCGTCGTCTAATGGTAAGACTACGGATTCTGATTCCGTCTATCGAGGTTCGAATCCTCGCGGGGCATCCATTCTTCGCAGCGGCGTGCGGTCTGGTGGCTGCC
>CAYFJH010000029.1:9685-33768 GCA_964343385.1 uncultured Novosphingobium sp.
TCGCTGTCGCTGCGCTGGAATCGGGCGTGTTCGTTGGCTACTTCCATCGCCCGCATCAATCCGCGGTTGTCAGGGAATCCTGTCTTGGGGCCTTGCGCGTTCGCGGGTGCCTGCTTGGGCGTGTATGCCGGGGCCTTGCTGGCGGGCAGGGCTTGCGACGAGCGGGTGTCGGCCTGGGCCGCGCCGGCGGCCAACAGAACGGCAGCCGCGAGCGGGAGAGTGAACGAGGCTTGACTGGGCATTGGCGTCTCCTTCGATTGACCCGCCACTGACGGCCCCTGGCGGGGTGGCGTGTTTCAGCGAAAACGTGCGAACACGGGATGGGTAGGCGCGACGCGCCAAGTCGTTCCGCATTTTATGCTGCGATGCGGCGGAAATCGGTTGTAATTCCGGTGAGTGGATTTCCCGCGCGCAAGCGCCGGGCGCGCGCTTCAAGCGGACGCTTTGTTGCCGCGATGCCTGCCGGGCCATAATCCCGTTGCGCTTTGCCTTCGCGCGGGCAAGGAATGCGGGATGACCGAAGAAGAAAAGAACCGCGAACTTACCCGCCGCAAATTCTACAAGGCGGAACAGGAAGCCTCCTTCGCCGAGGCCCACCCCCATACCACCGCGCAGACCCAGGACCCGTCCTATCTGCTGGCGTTCCGTGACGTCGATTTCCTGCTGCGTGAGGAATTGCGCCCAGTGCGGTTCCAGCTGGAGCTGCTCAAGGCGGAAATGCTGCTCGACGAGGCGAAGATCGGCTCGACGCTGGTGGTCTATGGCTCGGCGCGGATCCCCGCGCCGGACATGGCCGGCGCCGCGCTGCGCGTTCCGACCACGCCCGAGCGGCAGGCGGTGGTCGAGCGGCTGGTGGCCAAGTCCAAGTATTACGAAGCGGCGCGGCGGTTGGGCGAGATGGCCACGCAGCAGGCCATTGTCGAGAACGGGATGCGCCAGTTCGTGGTGTGTTCGGGCGGGGGCCCGTCGATCATGGAGGCGGCGAACCGCGGCGCGGTGGAGGCGGGCGGGGAGACCATCGGGCTCAACATCGTGCTGCCGCACGAGCAGGCCCCCAACACCTATGTCACGCCGCACCTGTCGTTCCAGTTCCACTATTTCGCGCTGAGGAAGATGCATTTCCTGCTGCGGGCACGGGCGGTGGCGGTGTTTCCGGGGGGCTTTGGCACGTTCGATGAATTTTTCGAGCTGCTGTGCCTGATCCAGACCGGCAAGATGAAGCCGATCCCGATCCTGCTGTTCGGCGGGGAGTTCTGGAACCGGGTGGTCAACTTCGAGGCGCTGGCCGAGGAAGGCGTGATCAACCGCGAGGACCTGGCGCTGTTTACGCCGGTCGAGACGGCGGAGGATGGCTGGGAGGTTATCCGGGCGTTCTACGAGCTGGACTAGTTGCGCACCGCCTGATGGCCGAGCGGGCCGTGGCCCGCGCCGAAGCCGGGGGCGGCGAGGAGCGCGGCGCGGACGAATTCACGTGCGCTTGCAATGGCATCGACCAGCGGCAGGCCCGCGCCGAGGCCGGTGGCGATGGCGCTGGCGAGGGTGCAGCCGGTGCCATGGGTATGGCGGGTTTCGATGCGGGGTGACTGCCAGATGACCGGATAGGCTCCGGGCTGGACCAGCCGGTCTTCGAGAACGGGACCATCGGCGTCGCCGCCCTTGGCGAGGTAGGCGACGGTGCGCCGGGCCATGGCGAGATCGCCGCCAAGCGCGGCCAGTTCGGGCACGTTGGGGGTGGTGAGCGCGGCCAGCGCCATCAGCCGTTCGAAGGCGGCGATAGTTCCTGCGTCGGCAAGGACCGCGCCGCTGGTGGCGATCATGACCGGATCAAAGACGATCGGGCAGGACAGGCGTTCGAGTCGGTCCGCCACGACATGGCCGATGGCGGCCGAACCAAGCATTCCGATTTTCACCGCATCGACGCCGATGTCGGACGCGCAGGCGTCGATCTGGGCGGCGATCAGATCGGGCGAAAGCACTTCGACGGCCGTAACTCCCAACGTGTTCTGCGCGGTGATCGCGGTGATCGCGGTCATCGCGTAGCCGCCGAGCATGGTGACGGTCTTGATGTCGGCCTGGATGCCGGCGCCGCCCGAGCTGTCGGAGCCGGCGATGATCAGGATGCGGGGGGGCTTGGTCATGGTGATTGTGGGTAGAGCTGCGCGGGGGCTTCGACAAGCTCAGCCTGAGCGGGTGGTTGGCGTTGTGTGTGGCCGCTGCCCACCCCGGCCCCTCCCGCTCAACCTGAGCCCGCCGAAGGGTTGTAGTGGCGCGCGGTCGCGGGCGGGCTTTCGGCGTGGTGGCGTTTGGGGCGGGTGGGGCGGTCGAGGAGTTCGCCGCCGCAGTTGGGGCATTGTTCGTCGAGTGCGTCGGCGCATTCGGCGCAGAAGGTGCATTCGAAGCTGCAGATGAACGCGCCGGGACTTTCGGCCGGAAGGTCGGTGCCACAGCGTTCGCAGTCGGGGCGCATTTCGAGCATGAGAGCCTGTCCTTGGCAGGGGGAACCATCGGGACGGAGCCAAATCGGCCCCAGTGCAAGGCGCGAGAAGGGAGCTATGCCGTCGCATAGTGACCGACGAGCAACGTGGCAATGGGGCCGATTCGGCCCGCCGCGATGCGGTCGCGTCAGGCAGGTCGCGGTATGCGTCGCACCACTTGCAGGGGCAACCAGCCCCTGCTTCGCGCCGCTCCTGCCCCGCGACCTGCCTGACGCGATCACGATGGCTCCCCCTGCCAAGGGCAGGCTCTAGGCGGCAGCCTCGGTAACGACGTCGCAGATGGCGGCGACGACGGATTCGACCTCGGCGCTGTCGTCGGCTTCGGCCATGACGCGGATGACGGGTTCAGTGCCCGAGGGGCGGATGACGAGGCGGCCGCGCCCGGCGAGCTGGGCTTCGGCCTCGGCGATAACCGCCTGGACGCGCGGGTCGGCGAGCGGTTTGCCGCCGGCGAAGCGGACGTTGCGCAGGAGCTGGGGCACCGGGTCGAACAGGTGGAGCAGTTCGCTGGCGCGCTTGCCCGACTGGACAAGGGCGGCGAGGACCTGCAGCCCCGCGACGGTGCCGTCGCCGGTGGTGGCGTGGTCGAGCAGGATCATGTGGCCGGACTGTTCGCCGCCGACGTTGAAGCCGCCGGTTTTCATCCGTTCGAGGACGTGGCGGTCCCCCACGCTGGTGCGTTCGAGGGTCAGGCCCTGACCCGCCAGATAGCGTTCGAGGCCGAGGTTGGACATGACCGTGGCGACGACCCCGCCGCCGCGCAATTGCCCGCGCGCGGCAAGCTGCGTGCCGAGCAGGGCCATGAGCTGGTCGCCGTCGACCACCGCGCCCTGTTCGTCGATCACGATCAGCCGGTCGGCGTCGCCATCGAGCGCGATGCCGATGTCCGCGCCCGAGGCGACGACCGTTTCGCGGACCAGATCGAGGTGGGTCGAGCCGCACTTGTCGTTGATGTTGCGGCCATTGGGATTGACGCCGATCGCGTGGATTTCCGCGCCCAGTTCCCAGATGGCCGAGGGGGCAACCTGATAGGCAGCGCCGTTGGCGCAATCGACCACGATCTTGAGCCCGTCGAGCCGGACGTTTTCAGGGAGCGAGGCCTTGACCGCGTGGATGTAGCGGCCGCGCGCATCCTCGATCCGGCGGGCGCGGCCGATTTCCGCCGAAGGGGCGAGCGCGAGGTCCTGGGCGAGCATGGCCTCGATCGCCAGTTCGTCCTCGTCCGAGAGCTTGAAGCCGTCGGGGCCGAACAGCTTGATCCCGTTGTCCTCATAGGCGTTGTGGCTGGCCGAGATCATCACGCCGACGTCGGCGCGCAGTTCGCGGGTAAGGAGGGCGACGGCGGGCGTTGGCATCGGGCCGAGCAGGACCACGTCCATCCCGACGCTGGTAAACCCGGCTACAAGCGCGTTTTCGATCATGTAGCCCGACAGGCGGGTGTCCTTGCCGATAACGACGCGGTGGCGGTGCGCGCCGCGCAGGAAGCGGGTGCCGGCGGCCATGCCGACCTTCATCGCGGTGGCGGCGGTCATCACCCCGGCGTTGGTCTTGCCGCGGATGCCGTCAGTGCCGAAGTATTGCCTGGTCATGCCTGCTGCTGTGTTCCTGGTTGGGTGACCCGCCCCTCCTTGCCATGAACGCGGGTGCCGGCAAAGTCATCCTTGCGCACGCATTTCGGCCCGCCGACGGCACGGCCCGGCGAGGGCGCGTGAACGTCCCGGCGGCCGGCGCGTTAGGGGGCGGGAGGGGTCCCGCACATGACTGATTTCACGGAGAATTCATGCCCATTTCGTTGATGCCGCTGCCCTATGGTCCGGACGCGCTTGCCCCGGCGATTTCCGCCGCGACGCTGGAAGTCCACCACGGCAAGCACCACAAGGCCTATATCGACAAGACCAATGCGGCGATTGCCGGCGGGGAACTGGCCGAGGCCCCGCTCGAGGGAGTGGTCGCCGCCGCGCGGGGGACCGACGCCAAGCTGTTCAACAATGCGGCGCAAAGCTGGAACCACGGGTTCTACTGGGCGAGCCTGAGCCCGCAGCGCACCGCGCCCTGCGGCGCGCTGCTGGCCGCGATCGAGCGCGATTTCGGCGGGGCCGAAGAACTGATGGGCGAACTGGCGACCCGCGGCGCGGACCATTTCGCATCGGGCTGGGTCTGGCTGGCGGCGAAAGGCGGCAGGCTGAAAGTGGCCGAGACGCATGATGCCGACACCCTGGCCGATGGCGCGGCGAACCCGCTGCTGGTGATCGACCTCTGGGAGCACGCCTATTACCTCGACCGCAAGAACGCGCGGCCCGACTATCTGAAAGCGGTGCTGGGCGAGGTGCTGAACTGGGACTTTGCCGCGGAAAACTTTGCGCGCGGGAGCTGCTGGAGTTACCCTGTCTGATCCGGGCCTTTCTGATCCGGGCCGGCCTGATCCGTAACGCCGCCGGCGCTTTCCTCGGCGGCGGCGATTTCGGGCAGGGTCGGGAACAGCGGCTCTCCAAAGACGAAGCCGACCAGGTTGGGCTTGCCGAGGTGGTCGAGCGCGGCGGTCAGCGTGATCAGGATCGGGACCGACAGGAGCGCGCCGATTACGCCCCAGACCCAGGTGAAGTAGCTGAACGAAAACAGGATCATCACCGGATTGACGGTGAAGCGGCGGCCGAGGATGGCCGGGGTCACGATGTTCGATTCAACTGCGTGGACTCCGAGGTAGGCGAGCGGGGCGAGCAGGCCCATCGCGACGGTGTCATAGGTCGAGATGCCCACAAGGCTGAGCACGCCGATCATCGCCAGCGGGCCGATATAGGGGATGAAATTGAGCAGCGCGGCGATCCCGCCCCACATGATCGGGGCGTTCCAGCCGAGTGCCCAGGCCCCGGAGGCGACGATCACCCCGACGCCGACGTTGATGAAGCCGACAGTCAGGATGTAGCTGCCGACGCGCTCCTGGATTTCGCGCACGAGCCGCGCGGCCTTGAGGCTGGAGCCGAAGCTGGTGCGGTCGAACAGCAGGTGCTGGCGCAGGCGCAGGCGCGATTCGATCATGAAGAAGCTCATCAGCAGGGTCAGCAGCGTTTCGAGGATCACGCTGGGGGTGGCGACGGCGACCTGTTCGATGATCGAGGGGGTGGCAACGATGACCTCGCGCGTGAGCGGGCGGCCCGAGAGGCGGGCGAGCGCGCGGTTGAGATCCCCCAGCCAGTCAAGGTTGCTGCGGAGCCGGGCGATCTGCTGCGATGCGCGGGCGACCATCGAGGGCACATCGTCGATCAAGGCGAGCGCGGGCTGGAGGATCAGCGCGACGACGACGACGACCAGCGCGATGAAGAACAGGACTGCGCACGTGGAGGCGAGCACGTTGGGCAGGCCCAGCCGCATCAGTTGATCGGCCAGCGGCGACAGCGCGATCGACAGGATCGCGGCGGTCACCAGCGGCATGAACACCACCGACCCGCTCGACAGGGCGAAGGGCAGGGCAAGAAACACCGCAATGCCGAGCAGCATCACCAGCGCCGAGACCAGCCGCAACTGCTGCGCGGCCATGACCGCCGGTTCCGCCGTGACCGGCGGGCTGGCATAGGGCTGGTCGGAAGGCGTGAGGCCGGGGGCCTCTGGCTGGCTGGGCATGGACAAAGACTAGGCCCCGACACGCGGAATCATCAAGGGCCTAAAACCGCCGGACGGCGGCCGGGTCATTTGAGCACGCCGCCTTGCGAGACGTGGTCGAGGTCGCGCATGATCGAGAAGTGGGCGGCGTCCTCGCCGTCGCCGGTGCGGCGCGGCATTTCGCCGTTTTCGATCATCCGCGTCAGGGTGGCGCGGGCGCGGCCCACCCGGCTCTTGATCGTGCCGACCGCGCACTGGCAGATGTCGGCGGCTTCTTCGTAGCTGAAGCCGCCCGCGCCGACGAGCAGCAGCGCCTCGCGCCGTTCGTGCGGCAGGGTGAGCAGGGCGCGGTGCATGTCGGCAAGGTGAAGCGGCGCTTCCTGTCCGGCGGGGGCGGTGAGGATGCGTTCGGCCACGGTCTCGTCGTATTCGCCGCGAAAGCGGTTGCGGCGCATGTCGGTGAGATAGGCGTTGCGCAGGATCACGAAGGTCCAGGCGCGCATCGAGGTGCCGGGTTCGAACCGTTCCTGCGCGGCCCAGGCCTTGAGCAGGGTTTCCTGCACAAGATCGTCGGCAAGGTCGGGGCGGCCGCACAGGCCGCGGGCAAAGGCGCGCAGGTGCGGGATGACCCCCGTGAGCTCGCGCTTGAAGGCAATCCTGTCAGCCTCGGGGCGGTTGTTTCGCGGCAGGCCGCCTTCGGGCCCGGGTGGGGCCGGGGGGTTCGTCATTTGCCGCTTTCGTCCAGCTTGGAGAGGAGGTCGGTGAAGCTGTCGGGCAACGGTTCGTTCAGAACCGAATCGTAAAGATGGCGCAGGCCGGCGGCCCATTCGGGCTTGGGGCGCTTGCCTTCGCGGGACGCTGTGGGCCGCATGGGACGGGCTACCAGTCCTCTTTCCTTGTCCTCGTTCATTTTGGTTGCGTGACGTCCCTGTTCCATGATGGCGCCACCTCGCGCGGCACCAGCTCCCCCGTATACGTCAGGGCACCGCAGGCAAATGCGGCACCGACATCACAGGAACGAAATCACCCTTGTGTGGTTCCCGCAAAAGGACGGTCAATTGATCCGGCTTCCGGCGGCGCCGGGCCGGGCACGTGTAGACACGGGCGCGCGCTGGCGTAGACCCGGAGCGCTCCCGAGGTCGGAACACGGGGGTCGGAACAGGGGAATGCGTGGAGCGCAAGGTTATCAATCGGGTCAGGGCGCAGCGCTGGTACTTGCGTTTCCCGCGCGCGGCTCCGGTGGGCATGTTCCTGTTGGTCAGCGCGATTACCGCGCTCAGCGTCTATGCGATCGAGCAGGTCGAGACCCAGCGCGCCGAAGCCCAGGACCGCCAGATGGCCATGGCGGCAACGGCAGCGGTGGAGCGAATGGCGAGCGTCAACGTCGCCTATCTCAAGGCCGGCTCGGCGCTGTTGTCGGTGCGGCAGTCGATCACGCGCGAGAGCTTTGGCGAATTCGCCGACCAGATCGATACCGACGAAGCACTGCGCAGCGGGACGGCGCTCGGCTGGGCCAGCCTTGTCACGGCGGACGAGGTTCCCGCGCTTGAACGCAGGATGCGCGATGCGGGAGATGCATTCTTTGCCGTAACGCCCACGCCGGTCGGGCCGAACGCGCTGGTGGTCAACTATGTCGAACCGCTCGGGTCCCAGCGCAACGCCGGGGTCGGGTTCGACCTGCTGAGCGACCCGGTCCGGCGGATGGCGGCGGAACGGGCGATGCGGACCGGGCGGCCGGCGGCGACCGGATCACTGACCCTGCTGTCCGATCGCAACGGCGCGCGCAACGGGTTCAACATCTATGCGCCGGTCTATGACGCGCTGTCGGGGCGCCGTCAGCTTGCGGGGATGATTACCCGCGGGTTCAACTCGCAGACCTTTCTCGATGCGGCGCTGGGTCCGCAGCAGATGTATGGCTACGGGGTGGCGCTCTATGATGCGGAAAGCGCCGACCGCACGCCGATGGCCGTGCTCGGCCGGCAGGCACCGGCGAGCCGGCGGCTGGTGCGCGAGGTGAGGGTGGCCGATCACCGGATGGCGGTCGAACTGTCGCCGCCGCCGGGCTCCACGCTGTCGAGCCTGTCGCTGCTGACACTGCTGTTCGGGATGATGGTGGCGGCGTTGCTGTTGGTGGTGGCGCGGCTGGTGACGCAGCAGGCGGCCGAGGACCGTACGGCGCTGGCCTGGTTTGAGGAGCAGGCCTCGATCCGCAATTCGTTGACCCGCGAGCTCAACCACCGGGTCAAGAACACGCTGGCCAACGTCCTGTCGATCGTCGCCCTGACCCGGCGGCGGACCGACAACCTTGACGAATTCGTCAGCGGGCTGATCGGGCGGGTGCAGGCGCTGTCGGCGACGCACGACCTGCTGACCCAGTCGGAATGGGGGACCACGCCGATCCGCGCGGTGGTGGCGGCGGAACTTGCGCCCTATGCCCAGGACAGCGGCCGCGCGGTCAAAATGCGCGGACCCGACGTCGAACTCGCGCCCAATGACGCGCTCTCGCTGGGGCTGGCGATCCACGAACTGGCGACCAATGCCTCCAAATACGGGGCACTGTCGGCATCGGGGGGGGCAGTGGAGGTGGGCTGGGACATGATCACCGACAAACTGGCCCGGGTCGAATGGACCGAACGCGGCGGGCCGCCGGTGAAGGGCCGGCTGCGGTCAGGCTTTGGCACCGAGCTGATCGAGAAGATCGTCGCGCACGAGCTCAGGAATCCGGTCGACCTGAGGTTCGAGGATAGCGGGGTGCGCTGCACCTTGATCGTGCCGGTGCGGATGCCGGCGATGTTCCAGCTGCGCGAGCGCGGTGATCAGGACTGAACCCCGGGGCATGAAAAAGGCCGGCAGTGGGGGCTGCCGGCCTGTTCGATTGCGGCGCGGTGGCCGGTTCAGGGAAGGGCCTTGCTCGAATCGAAGAACAGCGCCTGGCTGATCGCGGCGCGGACGGTCGATTCCTGGAACGGCTTGGTGATGAGGTAGGTTGGCTCGGGGCGGTTGCCGGTGAGCAGGCGTTCCGGATAGGCGGTGATGAAGATCACCGGCACCGAATCGAGCTTGAGGATATCGTCCACCGCGTCGAGGCCCGAGCTGCCGTCGGCCAGCTGGATATCGGCCAGGACAAGGCCGGGGCGCTGTTCGGACACGATCTGCAGCGCCTGCGTGCGGGTGGCCGCCGTGCCGCAGATGTCATGGCCGAGCGAGCGCACGAGGTCTTCAAGCTGCATCGAGATCAGCGGTTCGTCCTCGATGATGAGGACGCTGGTGGCCGACTCTCGGTCGATCTCCTCGATCGCCTCCTGGATCAGGCCTTCGACCTGGCCGGGTTCGAGGTCCATGATCGCGGCGGTATCCTCGATCGAGAAATCCTCGAGCGTGGTGAGCAGCAGCGCCTGGCGGTTGAGGGGGGTGATGCCGGCGAGGCGGGATTGCGCTGCGACTTCAAGCTCGCCGCCGTCGACCGTAACGGGCTCGGGCACGTCGAGATAGGCGCTCGACCAGACCTTGTTGAAAGCGCGGTATAGCGGGAGCCTGCCGCCGCTCAGGCTGTGCTGGAGATCGGCATCGGACAGTGCGGCTTCGAGGGTGGCGCGCACGAAAGCGTCGCCAGTGTTCTGCGAGCCAGTGAGCGCGCGCGCATACCGGCGCAGATACGGCAGTTGGGCGGCAACCTGGGTGCCAAGCGTCATTCAAACCCCTTCCCTCAGGAACATAGACTATCGTTGCCACCAAACGCGCGGGCGGCCGGACAGTTCCCCGCGGGGAACAGGCCGCAGGATCAGGCGCGGGCGACCGCGCGAACCCAGTCGACCAGCACCCGGTCTTCCATCGGCTTGGCGAAATGGGCAGCGATGGCCGGATCGAGAGGGACCATGTCGCGGTCCGCGCCCGACACCACGGCGACCTTGCAGCCACCGGCGTGGAGGCGGCGGGCGAGGGCCAGGCTGTCGCCGTCGGGGAGCATGAAATCGAGCAAGGCGGCGGTGAAACCGGTGCTGGCCATGTGCTCGTCCGCCTCGGCCACGGAGCCCGCGAGGCGGACCGGGAGGCCCGCTTCGGACAGCGCATCTTCGAGCGATGCGGCGATGAGGAAGCTGTCCTCCACAACCAGGACAGGAAGGGCGTTCATGATTTATCCCCTTGGAAAGCCAGACGGAAATTTCCGCCTGAAGCCTCCCTCAGATAACCATTCCTAGCACTTGCAACGGATTGCGTCGAGGGGCTGAAATTGCCGCTTGCGGCGTCCGGGCGTGCTGCCGCCGCGCCGGGGCGACGGGGGCAGAACATTTTTTTGCCTTTTTTGAGCAGGCGCGGGAACCGCTGTTTCGGATACGCATTATCGCTTTGTCACCGCCGAGACCCCCCCTCCCGTCCAAGCGGCCGGTGACACGATCCCGAAAGGCCTCCGCTCCATGCGAGCGGGGGTCTTTTTTTGGCCGCCGCAACTGCAACGGCTTTGCTCAGGTTTCGTGGGAGAATGCGCTGCGCAGGCGGCCAAACAGGCCTTCGGAATGCGGCTGGCCGACGGTGCGGAGGAGGTCGGCCGGGCTGAACGGCTTGGTGAGGACCGTGCCGAGCGCGGCGATCCCGGGCGGGATGTCCTGGGGCGAGCCGGTGGCAAAGATCACCTGCGGGCTGGGCGGGCCCATCAGCAGCAGCAGTTCGGCAAAGGCCCAGCCATCATCGCGATCGGCGAGGTGGACATCGAGCACCACGATCGCGGGGAGCAGGCGTTCGAGCGCAAGGCGGGCCTGTTCGGTGGTGGCGACGGTCTCGACCGGATCGGCACCGGCCCCCTGCAGGATGTCGGCCACGTTCATCGCAATGATCGGGTCGTCCTCGACCACCAGCGCGGCACCGAGGCGGCGCGGGGCAGGAGCTTCGCCCGGATGTTCGCCGCCTGCACCGTTCGGTCCACGGACCATGCCCTGTTCCTTCACCCGCCGCGCCCGCGGCCTGCGCAGATCAAACGCCGCAGCGGCCCGCCGTGTTCCACGGTTTTCCGACAGGACGGGTCAGAGCGGCTTGGCGTAGATCCGGTAGGCCCGGTTGACGTGGCTGCCGATCGCATCGGCAATGGCAATCATGCCTTGATTATCTTCAAGAATCCAGCCGATCTCGCTGCGCGTCGCGCCATAATGGGCGAGCGCGTTGCGGCGGATATATTCGATCATCATGAAGGCGAGCTGGCTGGCGAGGCGCGAGGATTGCAGCTTCTTGCGCACCCCCATCAAGGGCACCCGCATCGTGCGGACCTTTGGCCGGCGCAGCCACAGCAGCAGCTTTGCCCAATTGAACGGCCACAGGCTGCCGCCCATCGGTTTGAGCACTTCGTTGAGGTCGGGCAGGGTCATCATGAAGGCGACCGGCTCGCCCTCATACTCGGCGATCATGATCAGGTCCTCGCGGACGATCGGCTTGAACTTCTTGCCGGCATACTTGATCTCGCTGTCGGCGAAAGGGACGAAGCCCCAGTTGTCGGACCAGGCATCGTTGAGGATGTCGAGGATTAGCGCGGCTTCCTCGTCGAAGCGGTTCTTGTCGACGTTGCGGATGCGGATTTTCGCGTTCTTTTCGCCCGAGGCGATGATCCGCTGGAGCAGCGGCGGAAACTCGTGCGTGATGTCGAGGTCGTAAGTGTAAAGCGTCTTGGCGGTTTCATAGCCGCGCGCCTCGAACCACGGCTGGTAGTGGGCGGGCTGGTGGCCCATCATCACCGTGGGCGGATGGTCATGCCCCTGGATCAGCTGACCCGGTTCCTCCCAGATCGACATCGAGATCGGTGCGAGCACGCGGGTCATGCCCCGGGCGCGCAGCCAGTCTTCCGCAGTGCGGATGAGGGCGTCGGCCACGGCTTCGTCCTCGGCCTCGAACAGGCCCCAGTTGCCGGTGCCCGGGCCGAACCCCTGGGCGGGGTCCATCGCGGTGGCCAGATGGTCGATATGCGCCGAAATCCGCCCGACGACTTCGCCGCCGCGGCGGGCGAGGAACAGCTGGACGTCGGCGTGTTCGAAGAACGGGTTCTTGCCCGGCGTGACCAGTTCGAGCGCCTCCATCCGGAGCGGGGGCACCCAGTTCGGGTCCTTTGCATTCATCCGGTAGGCCAGGTCGACGAAAATCTCGCGATCCTGCTTGGAGGTTACCGGGAGGACTACTATGTCTGCCATTGCCACGATCGCGCCTTTGTTCGAGGTCAATGACCACTGCGGGCTGAGCTCGCAGATTGTCAAGCAGGGCAATGTCCGCCGCCGCGCCGCCGCGGGGCGGCTTTCACGCAAGCAGGGCCGGTTGGATTGCACGAATGACTGCCAGCACGACAAACGAAAAACGGGCCTTCGCCCCCGCGATCCCCGATGACATGGCGATGCTGCGCGCAGCGGCCGAGCTGACGCGCGATATTTCGGAGGCGCGGCCCGAAATCTACTGGCCGGACATGCTGGTGTCCGCCGTGCTCGGCTATGCCGGGCTGGCTGGTGCGATCCTGTTCCAGCCGCCTGCGCTGGCGCTCGCCTCGGGCGTGCTGGCAGTGCTGGCGCTGTACCGGGCGCTGCTGTTCATCCACGAGCTGACCCATATCCACCGCACCGCGTTGCCGGGGTTCCGGTTTGCGTGGAACGTGCTGGTCGGAATCCCGATGCTCACGCCTTCGTTCATGTATGAAGGGGTCCACACGCTGCATCACGCGCGCACGCGCTATGGCACGGTCGAGGACCCGGAATACCTGCCGCTGGCCCTGATGAAGCCGTGGTCGCTGCCGATGTTCATCGTG
Source organism: uncultured Novosphingobium sp. (assembly GCA_964343385.1). Classification (GTDB taxonomy): domain Bacteria; phylum Pseudomonadota; class Alphaproteobacteria; order Sphingomonadales; family Sphingomonadaceae; genus Novosphingobium. Next base: position 22,550 of record CAYFJH010000029.1, read on the forward strand.
GTGGCGGCGCTGCTGCCGTTCGCGCTGCTGGTGCGCTGCGCAGTGCTGGTGCCGCTGGGTGCAGGGCTCCCGCCGCTGCGCAAGCTGGTGTGGGAACGGGCTTCCTCGCTGTCGATCAACCCCGCCTTCCGCCGCCGGCCCCCTGAAGGCGATTTCGCGCGGATGGTGTTCTGGCAGGAACTGGGCGCATCGGTTTGGGCTATCGCCCTGCTGGCCAGCACGCAGTGGCTCGGCTGGCGGCCCCTGCTGATCGCGCTGGCGGTGATTTCGGTCACGGCGGTGTTCAACCAGCTGCGCACGCTGGTCGCCCACCTCTGGCAGAACGAGGGCGAGGCGATGACCGTGACCGCGCAATACCTCGATTCGGTGAACGTGCCGCCGCCTGGCCCGATGGGCGAGTTCTGGGCCCCGGTCGGCCTGCGCTATCACGCGACGCACCACTTGCTGCCGAGCCTGCCCTACCATTCGCTGCCCGAAGCGCACCGCCGCCTGATGGCGCGGATGGGGCCGGGATCGACCTATGACCAGGCGAGCTATCCGGGGCTGTGGATGCTGATCGGGCGGATTGCGCGCGCCACGATGCGGGTGGGCCGCGTGTCCGGCGGTGAGGCGGCGGAGCGGGCTTGAGGGCCTCCGACAACCATTCCTCGTCATCCCTCCCCGGTGCGGCACGGACAGGATTGGCGCAAGTGGTGAGGCCGTTTTCGCGGACCGCGCTCCGTGTGCGCGGCGAAATGGATCCTGAAACAAGTTCAGGATGACGCAGCAGGTTCAGGATGCACGGGGCAGCGGTCCCGGCGTTCGCCGGGGCGATGGGCTGGACGCCTTATTCCTCGGTGCGGATGAGGACGGTTTCGCCGATCAGAAGGAACAGCAGGAAGGGCGCCCAGCCGGCGACGAGCGGCGGGTAGCCGCCGAAGTTGCCGATGGCGAGGGCGGCGTTGTCGATCACGAAGTAGGCGAAGCCGAGCGCCATGCCGATGACCGAACGGATCAGCAGCTGGCCCGAGCGGGCGAGGCCGAAGGCGGCGATCGCGCCGAGCAGCGGCATCAGGATCGCGGCGAGCGGGCCGGAGAAGCGGTGCCACCACTTGCCCTCGATCTCGGCGGAATGGCGGCCTGAGGCGCGCAGCGAGTTGATCGTGCGGGTGAGGGTGAAGACGTCCTGGCCGTCGGCGTCGATATTGGTGAGCTCGACGAGGCGGGGCGTGACTTCGGGGGCGACGGTCAGGCTGGGGAGCGGGGTCTGGGTGGTGCTCTGGACCTCGAAGCGGACCGGGCGGTCGAGCTTCCAGCCGGGGGCAGCCCAGGTCGCGGAGGGGGCGCGGACCTGCTGCGTGATCATCATGCGCGAGTCGCGGCCGTACCAGGTGACGTTTTCCATGCGGATCGCGTTGCCGGCGCCGGTGACGGTCTGCGCCATCAGGATGTTCGGCCCGTCGCGCAGGTAGACGTTGTTGCGCACCGCCGAGGCGCGGGGAATTTCACCCCAGCCGTTGTTTTCCCAAGCCTTGAGCGTCGAGGAGGCACGGGTGACCACGCGTTCGTTGAAGGCGAAGCTGATGCCCGAGACGAAGACCGCGCTGAACAGCAGCGGCGCGAGGACCTGGTGGGCGGAGAGCCCGGCGGCCTTCATCGCTATGACTTCGCTGTTCTGGTTGAGCGTAGCGAGGGTCAGGATCGTGGCCAGCAGCACCGAATAGGGCAGGAAGCGCGCGATCAGCTGCGGCGTGCGCAGCGAGACATAGGTCCACAGCTGCGCCTCTCCATTGCCGGGGTGGGCGAGGATGTCGCCGCTTTCCGACAGGAGATCGAGCATCTGGAGGACGAGCACCAGCATCAGCAGGACGCCGACGATGCGGGTGACGAACTGGCGCGCGAGATAGAAGGCGAGGGTGCGCGAGGGGAAGAAATCAAGTTGCATCGGGCATCCCCGCCAGCTTGCGGGCACCGGGGTGGCGGCGGAAGAAGCGCTTGATCCACTTGCCGACGATCGAGGCCGAGCGCTCGAGCGCGCCGATCGGCTGGCCCCCGGGGACATAGGCGATGCGCCAGTACATCCAGCCGATCAGCAGCGAGAATAGCACGAACGGCCCCCACAGAGCCAGCAGCGGGCTGGCCCGGCCGAGCGAGGCGACGCCTTGTCCGTATTCGTTGACCTTGTGATAGGCGACGACCATCACGATCGAGACGAAGACCCCGAGCGTGGAGGTCGAGCGCTTGGGCGGGACGGCGAGGGCGACGGCCAGCAGCGGCATCATCAGCATCATCACCACTTCGACCATGCGGTAGTTGAAGCTGGCCTGGGAGGAATCGCGCAAGGCGCGGGGCGCGCCGGGCGACCAGCCGATTTGCAGCAGTTCGGGCAGGAAGAATTCGCGTTCCTTGCCGCCGCGCTTGCGGAATTCCTCGACCGCGGGGAGGTCGATCGGCAGGTCGTGCTGGGAGAAGCTGAGAACGCGCGGGGCGAGGCGCGGCTCTTCCTGGACGATCTGGCCGTCGGTGAGGCGCAGGACGATGGTGTCGGGGTTTTCCTGAAGCGCGAGGAACCGGCCTTCGCGCGCGGAGATCGACAGGACCTGGCCCTGTTTATCCGCGACGCGGGCGAAGATGCCTTCGAGTTGGCGGCCTTCGTCGCGGCTGCGTTCGATGCGGAGCGCCATGCGGTCGGCCAGGGTGGTGAATTCACCCACCTTGATCGAGGCACCGAGCGCGCCGTTGGCGAGCTGGTAGTTGAGCTGTTCGTAGTAGTAGCGCGAGAGCGGCTGGAGGTAGCCGACGATGGCGAAGTTGAGCAGCGAGAGCGCGATGGCGAGGGCATAGGGCACGCGCAGCAGGCGGGTGTAGGACATGCCCACCGCGCGCAGGACGTCAAGCTCGCTGGAGGTGGCGAGCTTGCGGAAAGCGAGGAGCGTGCCGAGCAGAAGGCCGAGCGGGATGGCCAGGCTGGCGTATTCGGGCATCATGTTGGCGAGCATCCGGAACACGACGTTGACCGGGCCGCCCATCGCCGCGACGAAATCGAACAGCTTGAGCATCTTGTCGAGCATCAGCAGCATCGCCGCGATCACGAACACCGCGAACATCGGCATCAGCGTGAGCCGGAGGATGTAGCGGTCGATTGCGGGGAGGAATTTCAAGCGCGGGTGCTCGGCTGGCGGGGGGGAGGCGGGCTTTCGACTGCCTAGGCCAGCCCCGCGATGGTGGCAAGCGCGGGCGCTGCGGGCGGGCTGGCACAAACGCCGGTCTACTGGTCAGCGCCCGTCTACTTGGCAGCGGGAGTGATGTTCAGGCCTTTTCCAGCGTGCACTGGAGCGGGTGCTGGTTCTTGCGGGCGAAATCCATCACCTGGTTCACCTTGGTCTCGGCGATTTCGTAGGGAAAGACCCCACAAACGCCGACGCCGCGCTGGTGGACGTGGAGCATGACCCGCGTCGCCTGTTCGAGGTCCATGTGGAAGAAGTTTTTGAGCACGATCACCACGAATTCCATCGGGGTGTAATCGTCATTCAGCATCAGCACCTTGAACTGGCTGGGCTTTTTCGGCTTGGCGCGGGTGCGGGTGGCGACGCCGATTTCGGAATCCTGCCCGGGGCCGCGCGGGCCGCCGCCTTCACCGTCATGATCGCCGCCATCCGGGCCTCCCCGCACCGGGCCGAACGTGGGAACGCCGCCCACGGCAAGGAGGCGCAGCAGTTCCAGACCGGAGGCGGCGTGTTGGGGGTAGGGAATCATTGTGAGAGAATATCGTATTTGGAGGCCAGCTTACAAGATGCAGGCCCGCGGTATTTGGACGTGGCCTCGTTTCAGACACGACTGGGCCGGGCAGCGCGTAAAACGCTGCCCGGCCCGCCATGCGCGCTGTTCGCCGGAGGGGAGAGGAGGCTCCGGCGCGGCGCGTTTTATCAGGCGGCCTTGCTGACCTTTTCGACCGCGATCGAAACGCGGCCCGACAGCGGCGAGATCGCGTCGGTGGCGAGCTTCATCATCGCTTCGGTGCTCTTGGTCATCTGGGCGACGGCGGTGTCGAAGTTCTTGCGGGCAAGCGCCGACTGCAGGCTGAAGAATTCGTTCGGGCTCTTCACGGCGGCGATGTCCTTGACCTCGGCGGTCAGGGTTTCGAAGGCCGAACGGCTCTCGGTCACCAGCGAGGTGCTCAGTTCCTGGATGCCCGAAGCGAGGATCTTGCTCGATTCGACGACGGCTTCGACGTTGCCCTTGGCAAAGTCATTGGCTTCGGCGAACGCGGCAGTGCTCATTTCGTAGGCGGTCTGCGCCTTGGTCTGGAAGTCCGAGAAAGCGGTAGAGAACGAAGCGATGAAATCAGTCGGGACGGTCTTGGCCATGATGGTTTCCTTGAAAGTAGGCAGCGCCGGCTTGGCCGCGCTGATGGTCTTGGTGGCAGGCGTCTTGGTGACGGAAGGCTGGGCAATCTTTGCCGTCTTCAGTCCGGGGGTTGCGACCGGCTTGATGACGGCGCTGGGTACCGGCCTTGCAGTAACCTTGCGGGCTTCCCGTGCCGGTACGGGAGGCTTTGCCGTGGCACCCTTGGGGCGGCCACGGACAGGCTTTGCCACCACCTTCGCCGCGGCCGGGGCAGCGGGGACGGGAGCAGCGGTAATCTCGGGAGCGGAAGGCTTGGGGCCGCGCGTTTGGGCAGCAGCCTTGACCGGAGCGGGCACTTCGGGAGCGGCAGCCGCTTCGATCGGGGCTTCGGCAACGGGCTCTGCCACGGCGGTGGCTTCGGTCGCCACTTCGGTCACGGGTTCCGCCACGGCTTCGGGCGCAGCGACCGCTTCCGGGGCGGCCGCGGGGGCCTCCGGAGCAAGATCGGTGGCCGGCGCGACGGGCGCGGTTTCGATCGGCTTTTCTGCTTCCTGTGCCATTCGGCCCTGATCCTCGGTTGCGCCGCGTGGTCGAATCGGGCGACCCGCTTATGCTGCGTCGCAACAATGGATTTTCAGGCAGGCAGAGTCAACACCTTTTTGTGCAGTGCAACAAAACTGTAGGAAAGGCTGATTTCTGCGTGGGACCTAGCGGGTCGAGACGTAGCGGCCCGGCGCATCCTCGATCACCTTGTCTCCGGCGGATCCGGGCATGCGCTTGCCCTTGGCCGGGACCGTGGCGCTGCCCGCCGTGCGGAGCCAGTCGGCCCAGTGCGGCCACCACGAGCCCGGCGTTTCGGTTGCCCCGGCGATGAAATCATCCAGCGTTCCGGCCGGGCCGGGGTTGGTCCAGAACTGGTACTTGTTAGCCGCCGGCGGATTGACCACGCCGGCGATGTGGCCCGAGCCGGCGAGGACGAATTCGTGGGGTGCATTGAGCAGGCGGTGGAAGCGCCACACGCTTTGCGGCGGGGCGATATGGTCTTCGCGCCCGGCCTGGATATAGCACGGCGTCTCGATCAGGCCGAGGTCGATCGGGGTGCCGTCGGCGGACAGCGCGCCGGGCTGGACCAGCAGGTTGTCGCGATAGAGATCGCGCAGGTAGCACTGGTGCCATTTGGCCGGGAGGTTGGTGGTATCGCCGTTCCAGTGGAGCAGGTCGAAGGCGGGATATTCCTCGCCCAGAAGGTAGTTGTTGATCACGTAGTTCCAGATCAGGTCGGAACCGCGCAGCAGGTTGAAGGTCGCCGCCATGTAGCGCCCGTCGAGGAAGCCGTCCTTGCCGAGCTGGGCGATCAGCGCGAGCTGGTTGTCATCGACGAAGGCCTTGAGCTCGCCCGCTTCTTCGAAATCGACCTGTGCGGTGAAGAAGGTGGCGCTGGCGATCTTGGCCCCCTCGCCCCGCCCGGCGAGCACCGCGAGGGTTGCGGCCAGGGTCGTGCCCGCAACGCAGTAGCCGATGGTGTGGACCGAGGGGACCTTGAGCCGGGCGCGGACGGTGTCGACCGCGTCGATCTGGGCGCGGATGTAATCGTCCCAGACCACGTCGGCCATGCTCTCGTCGGCCGACTTCCACGAGACCATGAACACGCTGATGCCCTGTTCGAGCGCCCAGCGGACAAAGCTTTTTTTCGGGTTGAGGTCGAGGATGTAGAACCGGTTGATCCACGGGGGGAAGATCACCAGGGGGGTTTCCAGCACGGTTTCGGTCAGCGGGGTATACTGGATCAGCTGGTAGAGCGGGGTCTCGTGCACGACCTTGCCGGGGGTGGCGGCGATGTTCTGGCCGATGGTGAAGGCCCCGGCATTGGCATGGGTGACCTGGCCGCGCGCCATGTCGGACAGGAGGTGGTCCATCCCCTGGACGAGATTTTCGCCACGGGTTTCGATGATCCTCTCGATCACGACCGGGTTGGTCAGCGGGAAGTTCGCCGGGCTCAGCGCCTCCACCAGGGTGCGCAGGGTCAGGCGCAGCTGGTCCTTGCGTGCCGGGTCGATGCCTTCGGCCTTCTCGACGAGGCCGAACAGCTGTTCGGCGAGCAGCAGGTAGGACTGGTGCATCACCGCGAAGATCGGTTGTTCGCGCCAGCGCGGATCGGCAAAGCGGCGATCCTTGCGCGGCAGCTCGGCGGCCGCCGTCCCGGCGGCATCGCCTGCGCCGATGCCGTAGCTGGCCAGCACGTTGTCCCACAGCTTCATGCTGTCATCGAGCAGGTGCTTGCTGGTTTCGGCGTCGGCGAAAGGCAGGTTGCGATACCAGGCATCGGCCAGATCGCGCCACTTGTCGGGATTGGCCAGCGGGGCGAGTTCGGCCGGGGTCAGCCTGGCCAGCGTCTCTTCAGGGCCGTCCTGCCACAGCTTTTGCAGGTGCTCGGCATAGTCGGCCCAGGGAGCGAGCAGCCCCTGCTGGAGTGGCAGCGCGGCGGGGGCGACCATGTCGCCCAGCTGGGCGATCACGGCTTCGGACATCCGGGTCTGGAGGCGGAACATTTCCTCGAAAAGGCCAGCACCGGGCCCTTTTCCAGGCATCGCGGGATTGATCGGATCGTCTGCCATCAAAACTCCTGTCAGGACCTGTCCATACCACTCATGCACACGGTTGCCAGCACCACTTGCGATTGGCGCAATGTGGCAATTCGACCACGCCGGCGCGATGAAAGGCGTGCCGCGCGCGGCGGCGGCATTTGCGCGGCGGCGTTTAAGTGCCTACAGACGCCGACACGGCGCTCTTGCCGCAATCAACTGGAAATTGCCCAAGGTCATGGAAGACGAGTTCTACCGCATGAAGCGCCTGCCGCCCTACGTCATCGCCGAAGTCAACGGCATGCGGGCCGCTGCGCGCGCCGCGGGCAAGGACATCATCGACCTTGGCATGGGCAACCCCGACCTGCCGCCGCCGGCCCACGTGATCGACAAGCTGTGCGAGGTCGCGCAAAAGCCTGACGCGCACGGTTATTCCGCGTCGAAGGGCATTCCGGGCATCCGCAAGGCGCAGGCGAATTATTATGCCAAGCGCTTTGGCGTGGAACTGGACCCCGAGACCGAGGTGGTGATGACCATGGGCTCGAAGGAAGGGCTCGCCAGCCTTGCCACCGCGATGACCGCGCCGGGCGACGTGGTGCTGGCCCCGAACCCCAGCTATCCGATCCACACCTTTGGCTTCATCATTGCCGGGGCGACGATCCGATCGGTCCCGACCACGCCGGACGAGCGCTATTGGGAATCGCTCGAACGTGCGATGCGCTTTACCGTGCCGCGGCCGTCGATCCTGATCGTCAACTATCCCTCGAACCCGACCGCCGAGACGGTGGATATCGCGTTCTACGAGCGGCTGGTGGCCTGGGCGAAGGAGAACAAGGTCTGGATCCTGTCCGACCTGGCCTATTCCGAACTGTATTATGACGGCAACCCGACGCGCTCGATCCTCGAAGTGCCGGGGGCGAAGGACGTGGCGGTGGAATTCACCTCGATGTCCAAGACCTATTCGATGGCCGGGTGGCGCGTGGGCTTTGCCGTGGGCAACCCCAAGCTGATCGCGGCGCTGACGCGGGTGAAGTCCTACCTGGATTACGGCGCGTTCACGCCGATCCAGGCGGCGGCCTGTGCGGCGCTCAACGGGCCGCAGGACATCGTCGAGGCCAACCGCACCTTGTATCAAAAACGCCGCGACGTGATGGTCGAGGCATTTGGCCGGGCCGGGTGGGAAATCCCCAGCCCCAAGGCGTCGATGTTCGCCTGGGCGCCCTTGCCACCGGCGCTCAGGGACATGGGCAGTCTTGAATTTTCCAAGCAACTGCTCACCCATGCCGAAGTCGCGGTCGCGCCGGGTGTGGGATATGGCGAGGACGGCGAGGGCTTTGTCCGCATCGCCATGGTCGAGAACGAGCAGCGGCTGCGGCAGGCCGCGCGCAATATCAAGCGCTACCTCGCCTCCATGGGCGTCAACGCCTCGGCCGCCTGAACCGGAATGGCCGGGGGCGGCGGGACGCAAGAGATTCGCGCCCGCTTGGCCGCCGGGGCGGGGGCTGGTGCATGAATTTGCGCTTGCCACGCTCGTCCCTGGGAAAATAAGGTCAGGTGTGGTTATTGCCGCCGCTGCGCCGCCGCCGCCGGGCCGTTTGGCGTCATGCATTGATATGTTGCGATAAATCTTGAGCGCTTCGGGATCTGCCGGATTTTGGGGCACCTCCGTTGCGTCGCCGCCGGACCGACCATTTCAGTTCGCCCTGAGTCTCACGGTTGCTTGCGTTGCAAACTGTCCGTTAACCATCTTGTTCGGGGTCGAATTTTGGGGCTGCGGAGTCGGCGGAGCAATCCGTCTGGTTGCGCGAGTGCGGGCGGGGTGGCGATGCAGTTGTTCGGGTGGCTTGGTGACGGCGATGTTCCTGACCAGTACGATCTTGTCCGGCTTGGGTGGGACCGGGTCGATCTGGCCGTGTCGCCGGGACAGGCCGCGCTGCCGCTGCTGCTGACCGATCATGCGCTGGCCGCGCGGCTGACCACGCGGCGCGAACGCGCGCCGGTGGCCTTGCTCGGGGTCGACGATCCGCTCGACCGGGCGCGGCTGCTGGCCGAGGGGTTTGGCGAAGTGCTGCCGGGCGGGATCGCGCTGGAGGAACTGGAGGAACGCATGGGCCGGGTCGCCGCCGCGCTCGACGCCCTGCCGCGGCGGCGGGTCCACGGCGCGCTCGACCTGGACCTTTTGCTGCGTGACGGGTGGGTGGGCGGAACCCGGCTGGGGCTCCACCCGCGCGAGTTCGCGGTGCTCTGGCGGCTGGCCGAAACTCCGGGCGAGGCGGTGCCCCCCGACGCTCTGCTGAGCGACGTATGGCGGCTCAATTTCCGGCCCGAAACCAACATTCTGGCGGTCCACGTCTGCCGTTTGCGGGCGAAACTGGCGGTGTCCGGCCTGGCCCACATGGTCCGCACGACGCCGGCGGGGTGCTATGTCCTAGCGCCCGAAGAGGATGGCCGGCGCGCCATTCCGCTGGCCGGCGCGGACGGCGATGCGCTCGACGCCCACGTGCGCGCGCCGGCGGACCGCGAGCCGTCGTGGCAGGAATTCGGGGCCTGAGGATAACCACCGGGCCGGGTCATTGCCTCGCCGGGCGATGCTTGCCACACCGGGGCGATGATGAAGGCCCTGCGCGATCCCCAGCACCTGCTCGCGGGCGGACTTGCCACGATCCGTGCGCAGTTTTCGGTGCCCACGGGCTTTTCGCCGCAGGTGCTGGCCGCAGCCGAAGCGGCGGCGCGGCGGATGCCGGACGCGCACCGCGACCTTACGCATTTGCCGTTCGTCACGCTTGATCCGGCGAGCTCGACCGATCTTGATCAGGCCTTTGCGATCGAGGCGGCGGGCCCGGACCTGATCCTGCGCTATGCGATTGCCGACGTGGCGTGGTTTGTCGCCGACGGCGATCCGCTTGATGGCGAGGCCTGGGCGCGCGGGACCACGACCTACCTGCCCGACGGCAAGGCCGGGCTCTATCCCCCGGCGCTGGCCGAGGGTGCGGCGAGCCTGCTGCCTTCCGGCCCGCGCCCGGCGGTCGTGCTGGTGGTGCGGGTTGATCCGGCAGGCGCGGTGCGGCTGGACGGGGCGGAACGCGCGCTGATCCGCAGCCGGGCCAAGCTGGCCTATGCCAGCGTGCGGGCCGAGGACCTGCCGGCGGGGTTCGGGGAACTGGCGCGGCGGATCGGCGCGGCCGAGGCGGCGCGCGGCGCGGCACGGGTCGAACCGCCGCAGCAGGAGGTCGAGGCTGACGGCGATGGGCGCTTTCACCTCCAGTTCCGTCCCCGCGTGCCGGCGGAGGACCGCAACGCCGCGCTGTCCCTGGCGGCGAACCTGGCCGTGGCAGATACCCTGCATCGGGCCGGAACCGGGCTGTTCCGGGTGATGGCGCGGCCCGATGACCGCGCCGTGTTGCGCCTGCGCCGGACGGCGGCGGCGTTCGGGCTGGGCTGGGGGGCGGGCGAAGCGCTTGCGGAATTCGAGCGCCGGCTCGATCCGTCGCGCCCGCGCGACGCCGCGTTCATGCTGGCGGTGCGGCGCGCGGGGCAGGGGGCGAGTTATGTGCCGTGGCGAAGCGGGGTGACGCCCTGGCACGCAGCGATGGCGGCGACCTATGCCCATGCCACCGCGCCGCTGCGCCGGCTGGCCGACCGCTATGTCCTGCGGGCCGTGCTCGCGGCGGCGAACGGTCAGGTGGTGCCCGAAGCGGTGACTGCGGCGTTCGAGCAGCTTCCGGCGGTGATGGCGCGGTCCGAGGCGCGCGACGGACAGATCGAGCGTGCAGTGATCGACCTGGCCGAGACCGCGCTGTTGTCCGGGCAGGAAGGGGCGGACTTTGCCGCCGTGGTCACCGACACCGCCGACAGCGGCGCGCGGATCCAGCTGTGCGATCTGCCGGTGGTGGCGCGCGTGCCGGCGCAGGGGGTGCAGCCGGGCGAACGGATTGCGGTGCGCCTGCTCGGTGCCGATCCCGAACGCCGCACCCTCAAGTTCGAGCGCGCCCGCTGAATCCCGTTGCGCGGCCGCGCGGGCGCTGTTAGGGCGCGCACTTCCCGCCGGGGGCCCGATGGCGGAGTGGTTACGTAGCGGACTGCAAATCCGTGCACGCCGGTTCGATTCCGGCTCGGGCCTCCAACCACTTTCCTGATCACCCGCGCTCTCAATGTCCGGGCCAGGAAGTGGCGCAATTGCGCGAGATTCTCCCTGTTGCGGCATCGCGGGAACGTCTCTGCAGAGACGGGAAATGGGCCTGAAAAGGGCCTGATTTCGGCAGAGTCTCTGTGGCCAATTCTGCATCGACGGTTTTGAGAAAGCCCGCGTCT
>CAYFJH010000030.1:0-31968 GCA_964343385.1 uncultured Novosphingobium sp.
ACGGAACCGCCAGGCGGACGGCGACGGTGACGGAAGATTGCTTCAGGCGATCCCATCCGGCATCCCAGCCCCGCCTGACGGGACCGGACGCCGGGTCAAGGCCCCGAGGCGGACGGGCGCACGGCGAAAGCCGCGCAAACGAACGCCAACGGGCTTCCCGAGCGGAGCAATGGCCGGACATGACACAGTTGCCAGGCAAGGCGCGATCCAGCGATGGTTCGCGGTGCGCGGGACGCTGGCCAGGAAAGGCACCGCCAGCCGGTTTCACGCGCCCTTCGGGGCAAAAGGAACCGTCGGCAAGGAAGAAGGCAGCAACGCCTAAGGCAGCGGACGGCAGCAATGCCAACCACGGCCAAAAGGCGGGTCCGATGCGACGAGCATCACGATGTGAAGCACCCCCCGGTGCCACCAAAGGGGCGCTCGGCAAGCATCACCGCGACCGGCTGGTTTCACCGAACCGGACTTGCCGCAAGGCAAGGGCGCAGACGAACATTGCACAGCAGGGACGGCAGGCGATCATGGGGCCGGCAGCAATGCCGGCCCCATTCATTTACCCACTTAAAACGCCGTAAACCGCGCCTGGAAATCCGCCGCGACCTCGGCCAGCACCGAAACCGCCAGCAGGTTGGGATCGCGCAACTGGTGGACCAGCCCGATCGGCGCCCTGATCCGCGCCGCCTCCGCCGCCAGACCGATAGCCGCAAGCGCCTCGACCCGCCGCGCATGGGCGCGGGTGCTGCCCAGCGCCCCGACATAGAACGCCGGCCCGGTCAGCGCATCGGCCAGCAGCCGCATTTCCCACTCGTGATCGTGGAACACCAGCGCCACCGCCGTCCCGGCATCCGCGCCCAGCCCGACCGCGCTCGACAGCCCGTTGAGCGCCCGGCACGGCAGCCCGATGGCCCGCGCCGCCGCTTCCAGCTCGCCGTCCGGCGTCACCAGTTCGACCGCCATGTCCGCCGCCACGCCCAGCCGCGCCAGCAGCAGGGCCTCGGCCCCGGCCCCGGCGATGATCAGGCGAATGCGCGGATGGACGGTAAAGCGCCAGTCCGCGGGCAATTCCGCCTCGTCCAATCCCTGCCACGCCCAGCTTCCGTCGCGGCGCAGCGCAATCGCCCCGCTCGCCCGCTCATCGGCGCAAAGCGCGGCCAGCGCCGCCTCGTGCCCCGACCCCACCGGCACGATCAGCAATTCGATCCGCCCGCCGCACGGCAGCACGATGTCGATCCGCCCGCTGCCCCGGCCATAGGCGATGGAGACCGGCTCCCCGCTCGCCATCGCCCCTTGCGCCTCGATCACGATGTCCGCCTCGACGCAGCCGTTGGAAACGAACCCGATGGTCCGCCCCTCGCCATCGACCGCCATCCGCAGGCCCGGCGCGCGGACGCTGCCGCCCTCGGTTCCGGTGACGAAAACCAGCGCGGCGGCGATCCCGGCGCGCCGGCACCCCTGCGCAAAGGCGGCAACGTCGCGGGGGTGGCTGAGGTATTCTGCGCGCTCCACGGGGGGCATGGACTTTCAAAAGGGGACGGTCGGCCTTGCATTTGGCCCGCCGACCGACAAAAGCAAGGGCTCAACAACGGGCAGGCGCGCGCATGGCTGAGTTTCCCGGGATCGCGCTGGTTTTGCTGGGGGCCGGCCGCTCCCGCCGGTTCGGCGCGGACAAGCTGGCAGCCACGCTGGCCGGCGAACCCATCATCCGCCGCAGCGCCCGCCTCTACGCCGCCCTCCCCTTTGCCGAACGCGTGGCCGTGCTCGGCCCGGACACCCCCGTCCTCGCGGACCTGAACTTCGCCGAAATCCGCCGCAGCGACGCCGAAGTCCCCCTGTCCCGGTCCCTCGCCGCCGGGGTCCGTGCGCTCGAATCGGGCGCGCGCTGCATCATGATCGCGCTGGCCGACATGCCGCTGGTCACGCCCGAACACCTCGCCGCGCTCGCCGCCGCCTTCGACGGCACCCGCCCCGTCTGCAGCGAACTCGGCGGAGCGCCCTGCCCCCCGGCGATCTTCCCGGCGGCAATGCGCGAGGAACTTGCCGCCCGCAAAGGCGATTCCGGGGCCCGCGCGCTGCTGGCCGGCGCGCTGCGGATCGCGGCGGGCGAGGACTGCCTGATCGACGTCGACACCCCCGAAGCCCTCGCCCGCGCCGAATCCTTGCTCGTTCAGCGTTAAACCCTTTTGCGCGCAGGGCCTTCGGCTGCTAGGCGCGCGCCATGCTTAACCTCACCGGCATCACGGTTCGCCTTGGCGGACGCCTGATCATTGACGAAGCGACGGCCAAGCTGCCGCCGCGCGGGCGCATCGGGCTGATCGGCCGCAACGGCGCGGGAAAATCCACGCTGGTGCGCGTCATCGCCGGGATGCTCGAACCCGACGGCGGCTCGTGCCACATGCCGCGCGGCAGCCGCATCGGCTATATCGCGCAGGAAGCGCCGGGCGGCGATGCCACCCCGTTCGAAACCGTGCTCGCCGCCGATACCGAACGCGCCGCCCTGATGCACGAGAGCGAGACCTGCGCCGACCCGCACCACCTGGCCGAAATCCACGAGCGCCTGATCGCCATCGACGCGCACTCCGCCCCCAGCCGCGCCGCGCGCATCCTCGTCGGCCTCGGCTTTGACGAAGCCGCGCAGCAGCGCCCGCTCGAAAGTTTTTCCGGCGGCTGGCGGATGCGCGTGGCGCTCGCCTCGCTGCTGTTCTCGCAGCCCGACCTGCTCCTGCTCGACGAACCCTCGAACCACCTCGACCTCGAAGCCGTGCTGTGGCTGGAGGATTTCCTCCGCTCCTACCCGGCAACCATCGTGCTGGTCAGCCACGAGCGTGATTTCCTCAACAACGTGGTCGACCACATTCTCCACCTCACCGGCGGCAAGCTCACGCTCTATCCCGGCGGCTACGATGCGTTTGAACGCCAGCGCGCCGAACGGCAGGCCCAGATCGCCTCGGCCCGCGAAAAGCAGCAGGCCCAGCGCGAACGGCTGCAGGACTACATCGCCCGCAATTCCGCCCGCGCCTCGACCGCGAAACAGGCCCAGTCGCGGCAAAAGGCGCTGTCCAAGCTCCAGCCCATCGCCGAACTGATCGACGATCCCTCGCTCAGCTTCGATTTCCCCGATCCCGACGAACTGCGCCCGCCGCTGATCACGCTCGACCTCGCCTCGGTCGGATATGGCGAAATGCCGATTCTCAGCCGCCTCAACCTGCGGCTCGATCCGGATGACCGCATCGCGCTCCTCGGCCGCAACGGCAACGGCAAGACCACGCTCGCGCGCCTGCTGGCGGCACAGCTGACCCCGATGGACGGCGCGATGAACGCCTCGGGCAAGATGCGCGTGGGCTATTTCACCCAGTATCAGGTCGAGGAACTCGACCGCAGCGAAACCCCGCTCCAGCACATGGCCTCGCTGATGAAGGGCTCCACGCCGTCTGCCGTGCGCGCCCAGCTTGGCCGGTTCGGCTTTTCCGGCCCCAAGGCGACGACCGAGGTGGGCAAGCTGTCGGGCGGCGAACGCGCCCGCCTCGCCCTCGCGCTCATCACCCGCGACGCCCCGCACCTCCTCATCCTCGACGAACCGACCAACCACCTCGACGTCGACGCGCGCGAGGCGCTGATCCAGGCGCTCAATTCCTATTCCGGCGCGGTCGTCATCGTCAGCCATGACCGGCACATGCTGGAAATGACCGCGGACCGCCTCGTGCTGGTCGACAGCGGCACGGCCAGGGAATTCGACGGCTCGGTCGATGACTATATCGCCTTCGTCCTCGCCAAGGACCCCGCCAAGAGCAACGGCGACGATACCCAGCGCGGCTCCAACAAGAAGGAACAGCGCAAGGCCGCCGCCGAAGCCCGCGCCAAGGGCCAGGAACTGCGCAAGGCCGCCAAGGCCGCCGAGGCCGAGATGGAGCGCCTCACCACCCTGCGCAGCGCCATCGACCAGGCGATGTTCGATCCCTCCTCCGCCCAGCCCGCACTGGCCCGGCTGACCATGACCGACCTGATGAAGCACCGCGCCGAAACCGCCGCCCGGATCGAACAGGCCGAAGCCACCTGGATGGAAGCCAACGAAGCCCTCGAAACGATCGCGGCATAAGATGAGCGTCGCCTTCCGCCGCGACGGCGACGAGGAACACCTCGAACCCAAGTTCGAAACCCCGATTCCGCCCGGCCCCAACCGCGTTACCCCGCGCGGACTTGCCCTGATCGGTGAACGCCTCGCGGCACTCGCCGCCGAACTGGCCAGCGCCGACGAAGAAGCCCGCCCCGCCCTCCTGCGCCAGCTGCGCTACTGGCAAACCCGCGAGATCACCGCCGAACTGGTCCCTCCCGCCAGCGGCGACACTGCCGATTTCGGCACCACCGTCACCTTCCGTCTCAATGGCAAGCTCCGCACCCTCGCCATCGTAGGCGACGACGAGGCCGACCCTGCCGCCGGAAAAATCGCCTTCTCCGCCCCGCTCGCCCGCGCGCTGGTGGGCACGCAAGCCGGCGATTTCGCGGCGTTCGGCGGGAAGGAAGATACGATCGAAGTGCTGGAAGTTTCAGCGGGCTGAAAGCGCCGTGCGAAGTTTCTGAACTGCCATGATTGAGGTCAGGTACGTCGCGCTCTAACGCCGCCCTTACGCGCCCTCGCCTCGCGCCAGCAGGTCCATCAGGTCCCGCGCCGCATTCCGGTCGGCTTCATCCTTGAACGCAACATCAAGGTCGGGCGCAGCCCCGAACATGTGCATCAGCGTCCACAGCGCAAAGCGGCGCGGGCGGTCCTTTTCCATGCCGAAATCAACCCGCATCCGCTCGATCCCCGCATCCAGGGCATCGGGGGAGAGGCCGGACAGGTCATCGGTCGCGAAATAGCGCCGCAGCTGGTCATCAAGGTCCATAGGCTCTTTCCTGCAAGAATTTCAGACGGCCATTTCGCGCCATTCACCGGGGGCAAGGCCGTCGACGGTCCACTCACCAATGCGCCAGCGCACCAGCCGGAGCGTCGGCAGGCCGACGGCGGCGGTCATCCGGCGGACCTGGCGGTTGCGCCCTTCGCGGATGGTAAGGCCTATCCAGTGGTCGGGCACCGACTTGCGGAACCGCACCGGCGGATCGCGCGGCCACAGTTCGGGCGGCTCGATCCCCTCGGCCTCGGCGGGCAGCGTCATTCCGTCGTTGAGCAGGACCCCTTGCCGCAACCGTGCCAGCGCGGCCTCGTCCGGCGCGCCCTCAACCTGCACCAGATAGGTCTTGGGCATCTTGAAGCGCGGCTCGGCAATGCGGGCCTGAAGCCGGCCATCGTCGGTCAACAGCAGCAGCCCCTCGCTGTCCCGGTCCAGCCGCCCCGCCGGATAGACCCCCGGCACCGCGACGAATGCCGACAGTGTCGGACGCTCGGAGCCTTCGGTCCCTTTGTCGGTAAACTGCGAAAGTACGCCGTAGGGCTTGTTGAGCAGGATCAGCCGCGACACGGTTCAAACCCCGGCGCGCAGACGTTCGAGCGCGATGCCAGCGAGGTTATGCGATCGCGCAACCTGCCGCACCCGCACAGAGGCGAACTGCGCTGCCGCAGCATCGAACCGCGCCAGGTAGTCCACGAACCGCGGCGCCCCGCACCGAGCCGTGCCCCGCGCCTGCCCAACGACCAGCGCCGAATCCCCGATCAACACAATTTCGCTCAATCCGAGCGTCTGCGCGACCGCCAGCGCCGCGAGCAGTGCCTCCCACTCGGCGTCATTGTTGTCGCCTTGGCCGATGTCTGCGCCGTGATACGTCTGCCCGCGCGCCGCGACCATTGTCTCGATCGGGCCCGGATTGGGCCGGCATCCACCGTCGAAATAGAGTTTGACCGCTTTGCTCACCGCTTCTGCGCGAACCAGATGACATGGCGCGCGCCGGCACCATCGGGATCGACCTGCCCCTCGGCCTCGGCCACGATCACGTCGGCCACGGCGAACCCGGCCTCCAGCAGCCGCGCGGTAAAGGTGCTGTCCCCGTCGCATGACCACACCGCAAGTATCCCGCCGGGCCGCAGCGCCGCCAGCGCAGCGTAAAGCCCCTCGCGCGAATAGAGCCCGTCGTTCTCTATCCGGGTCAGCCCTTCCGGCCCGTTGTCCACATCCAGCAAGATCGCGTCATAGGCCTCGCGCGCTGCCTCGATCAGCATGGCGACATCGTCGCCCACCAACACCACGCGCGGATCGTCAAGGCAGCCGTCGGTCAGCGCGTGCATCGGCCCGCGCGCCCATTCGATGATTTCCGGCACCAGTTCGGCCACGGTCACGCTCGCGTCACCATTCAGCACGGCCAGCGCGGCGCGCAGGGTAAAGCCCATGCCGTATCCGCCGATCAGCATCTGCAAGCCCTCGCGCCGGCCCAGCCGCTGGCAGGTCATCGTCGCCAGCGCCTGTTCGGAGCCGCTGACGCGGGTGCTCATCAGCTCGGTGTTCTCGAGCAGGATGGTGAATTCATCGTCCCGGCGAAACAGGCGCAGTTCCACCCCGTCCGGCACGAAGGCCGTGCCGATCCATTCGTGATCGGTGGCGACCTCGGACAGGCCGTCGCCGGACAGGTCGGTCAGCGTGATTTGCGCGCCTTCCGGGCGGCATACTTCGCGTCGCGCAGGGCCTTCTTCTCGGCCTCGGTCAGCTCGGGCACATTGGCTGCCTCAGCCTTGGCAGCGGCTTCGGCAGCGCGCGCGGCGGCCTTGGCTTCGCGGTCGGCCTTGAGCGCGGCGCTCTTCGCGGCGGCGGCGGCTTCGCGGGCGGCGGCCTTGGCGGCGCGCTCGGCCACGATTGCCGGGTCAAGCGGGGCCTTGGCCTGGAGCTTGGCCAGCGCCTTGTCCCGTGCCTTGGCGGCCGCGCTCACGCGGTCCTGAAAACTGGGTTCCTTGTATCCTGCCATCGGTGCGGAGCTTTCGTGATCTGTTGTCGCGGCATCGGCGGACCGGATGCGCGGGCCCCGGATCGCCGGGGCCGAATGTCGAGCGCCCGCGGGGATCGCGGGCACCTGCTGCGCCCCCCCCTTAGACGCGCCGGCAGGAAAATGTAGCGCTTTCTTGTCGGCCTTGCAAAAAAGTGGGCCGCAACGACACGCGCTGCGCCCCACCGGATGCCTTGCCCGGGCCCGCGCCCAGCCAGTTTCAGGCCTTCTTGATCAGCTCCGGATTGATCGGCAGCGAACGGATCCGCACCCCGGTCGCGACAAAGATCGCATTGCACAGCGCGGGAACCACCGGCGGCAGCGCCGGTTCGCCAAGGCCGGTCGGCGGATTGTCCGACCGGATGAACTGGATCTCGGTCGGGGTCGCCTCGTTCATGCGCATCAGGCGGAAATCGCCGAAGTTGCCCTGTTCGATCCGCCCGCCCTCGATGGTGATTTCCTGGAACAGCGCCTGGGCAAGCCCGTCCTGGATCGCGCCGTCGATCTGGGCGGTCGCGCCCGCCAGGTTGACGATGGTGTGCCCCACGTCGGCGGCGCACCACACCTTCTTCACGGTGACCGCGCCGTCATCGGCCACGGCGCAACGCACGACCTCCGCGAAATAACCCTGGTGGCTGTAATAGCAGGCGATGCCCATGCCCTCGCGCGGTGGCAGCCTGACCGCGCCCCAGTTCGCCATCTTCGCGACCTTTTCAAGCACGCCCTTCATTCGGCTGGGCACAAAGGTCTGTTCTCCTTCGCCGACCTTGCCCGGATCCTGCAGCAGCCGCAGCTGGAAGGCCAGCGGGTCCTGCCTGGCCGCATGGGCCAGTTCGTCGAGGAACGACTGCTGGACAAAGGCCATGGCGTTCGAACGCGGCGCACGCAGCGGGCCGGTCGGAATGCCCAGCGCCATCAGGCTGTTCTCGGTGCGGACATTGGGCACGAAGGCCCAGGGGAACTGGGTCGGCCCTTCCGAATCGTACATCGCCTTGCCGTTCTGGCCGAACGTGGCGAGATGATCGTTCAGCGCCACCAGCTGGCCGCTTGCATCGACCGCGCCGCGCAGGTGATGGAACGCGCCGGTGCGATACTTGTCGTGCTGGATATCGTCCTCGCGGGTCCACAGGACCTTGACCGCGCCATTGATCTCGCGCGCGATCCATGCCGCCTGGACCATGTAGTCGTTCGCCAGCCGCCGCCCGAACCCGCCGCCGCAGCGGACCATGTGGACGGTGACGTCCCCGGGCTTCATCCCCATGACCTGCGCCACCAGCTCGTGCCCGGCCTGCGGGGTCTGGGTCGGTGCCCAGATCTCCAGCTTGCCGTTTTTGAACTCGGCGGTGCAGTTCATCGGCTCCATCGTCGCGTGGGCGATGAACGGATAGGCATAGCGCGCCTCGACCTTGACCGGGGCAGAGGCCCAGGCCGCATCGAAATCGCCCTTTTTGATCAGTTCGTTCTCGCCCTTGCCCTTGGCAAAGAACGCCTCGGCCTGCGCCGCAAAGCCCTTGGTCGATTGCTGCGCGGTCGGATGGTCGGCCCACTTTACGTCAAGCACGTCGCGCGCCTTCTGCGCGGTCCACCAGCTGTCGGCAACGATCGCCACCCCCGGCGCGAACCCGGCGCCATAATGGCGCGGCCGCTGCTGGAGCGAGGAGTTGGGCGGGATCGCCGGATCGCCCTTGACGATGAACGCCTTGCGCACGCCCTTCACCGCCAGCGCGGCGGCAAGGTTGGCGCTCGCCACGCTGGCCCCGAATACCGGGGCCTGGACATAGGCAGCGTAAAGCATTCCGGGCCGCACCACGTCGATCCCGAACAGCGGCGCACCCTTGACGATGCCCGCCTGATCGACCTGCGGCACGGCCTTGCCGAGGATGCGATAATCCGCGGGCGTCTTGAATTTCAGCACCTTGGCATCGGGCAGCGGAATGCCGCCGCACTTGGGCGCCAGCACGGCATAGGACAGCCGGCGCTTGCTGGCGGTGTGGATCACCACCCCCGCCTCGGTCCGGCACTCGGCCGCGGGCACGCCCCACTGCCGCGCCGCCGCCTCGACCAGCAGATAGCGCGCGGTCGCCCCCGCCTGCCGCAGCGGCACCCATGACGAGGGGATCGAGCGCGAACCGCCCGATTGCTGCAAGCCGAACGAAGCCTCGTCGACCGGGGCCATCTCGGTGCGCACCGCGCTCCAGTTGACGTCCAGCTCCTCGGCAATCAGCATCGGCAGGCTGGTCTTGACCCCCTGCCCCATTTCCGGATTCTTGGCGCGGATCGTCACCAGCCCATCGCTGCCGATCAGGACATAGGCATTGACCCGCGCGCCCTTCGGCGTGGCACGGGTGGCGGCCCCGGCGCTTCCCGGCAGGGCGAACGAAAGCAGCAGCCCCGAAGCCGAAACCGACTTCAGGATATCGCGGCGCGATGCGGTAAACGCGTGGTCGGTCATGCCCATCACTCCGCTCCCCCACTAATCACTGGAGCGTTCTGGCCCGCAGCCCGGTGGATCGCCGCACGGATGCGGTTATAGGTGCCGCAACGGCAGATGTTCCCGCTCATCGCCGCGTCGATCTGCGCATCGGTGGGCTTGGGCGTTTCCTTGAGCAGCGCGGTCGCCGACATGATCTGCCCGGCCTGGCAATAGCCGCACTGCGCCACGTCCAGTTCTGCCCAGGCGGCCTGGACCTTGCGGCCCACGGGGTCCGCGGCAAGCTGGTCGATCGTCGTCACCCGCTGCGCGCCCACGGCTGAAACCGGCGTGATGCACGACCGCACCGGCTGGCCGTTCAGGTGAACGGTGCAGGCCCCGCAGGCCCCCGCGCCGCAGCCGAACTTCGGCCCAAGCACGCCAAGCCTTTCGCGCAGCACCCACAGCAAGGGCATGTCGGGATCGACGTCGACCCGCGCGACCTTTCCGTTCACGTTCAATGCGGTTGTCACTGTCGCCTCTCTCGCTTGCCGGCGCTCGATGCCGCTGCACAAATGCGCGTCGGCCCGGCCCCTCGTGCATATAACTATAGGTCCGATTTTTTAAACCGGAAGGGTTGAACCGCAGATGAAGCGCACGCCTCACCTACGCTTCAATGCATCGACCAGCCGCCGCATCGCCGGCGACATCTGCCGCCGGTCGGGATAATAAAGGTGATAGCCTGAAAACGGCGCGCACCAGTCCTCCAACACCCGCACCAGCCGGCCCGCCGCCACGCCTTCGTCCGCCATGTCCTCCATCACGCAGGCAAGCCCGATCCCCTCCTCCGCCGCGCGGACCACCAGTTTGCTGTCGTTGAGCACCAGCGGCCCATCGACCCGGACGTTGACCGCGCGGCCGTCCTTCTCGAACTCCCAGGCATAGTTCCCGCCGCGGGTCTGCAGGCGGATGTTGATGCAGCGATGACGCGTCAGGTCCTGGGGCTCGCGCGGGGCGGGGTTGGCGGCAAGATATTCCGGCGAACCCACCACGGCCAACCGCAGGTCCGGCCCGATCGGGATCGCGATCATGTCCTTGGTCAATTGCTCGCCCAGCCGCACCCCGGCGTCGAACCGGTCGGCCACGATGTCGGTCAGCGCCGAGTCGATCGACAGTTCGACCGTCACCTCGGGACAATCGCGCAGGAACGGCGCGAGCTTGGGCCACAGCACGGTCTCGGCGGCATGGCGGCTGGTGGTGATGCGCAAGGTGCCCGAAGGCGTCTCGCGCAGTTCGCTCAGCGCCGCGATCCGCCCGTCGATCTCATCAAAGGCCGGCCGCAGCGTCTGGACCAGCTTGTCGCCGGCCTCGGTCACGGTCACGCTGCGGGTGTTGCGGGTCAGCAACTGCAAGCCCATGCTCGCCTCCAGCCGGCGCACGATCTGGCTGACGGCGGACTGCGAAGTCGCCAGCTTGCGCGCGGCGCGGGTAAAGCTGCGCTCCTCCGCGACCGCCAGGAACACCTCCAGATCGCTCAGCCGCTCGCGCCGCATTGATTACTCCATGGTATAGGCAAAGGTGCTATTCAACACCCTGCTATACCATGGACGCTTGCCTGCCCACCTCGAACACCGGCAAGGGCATTGCCCGGCATCTGCGGCCGGTGCAAAATCGCGCTGGACGGTGCAGCACAAAAACCTGAAGCAAGGTTCAGCTTATGCGTTTGGCCAGCGCTCGGCCGCGGAAAACCACGCTTCCAGGTGATCGATCATCGCCCGCACCGCCGCGCGCAGGCGCGGGCGCGGCGTGTGCAGCGCGTGGACCGCGGCATCGTGCGACCCCTCATATTGCGGCAGCACGCGCACCAGGTTGCCCGCGGCAACCTCCTGCCACACGTCCCACACCGAGCGCAGCGAAATCCCCATTCCCGCCAGCGTCAACTCGCGGACCATCTCGCTCGAATTGGTCCGCACCGCGCTGACACCTTTATAGCGCACCACCCCTTCCGGCCCGCCGACATTCCACGGCAACTGCCCTTCGGCCGCCAGCAACCGGTGGGCGCCCAGCGCGGCAAGCGTATCGGGCGTGCCGTGCTGCGCCAGATAGGCGGGCGCAGCACACAGGATGCGCGGGCTGGTGGCAATGCGATGCGCGGTCAGCCCCGGCGGCGGCTGCGCGGTGATACGGATCGCCAGATCATAATGGCTCTGTGTCAGGTCGACGAACCCGTCCGACAGGTCGAGATCAAGTTCGACCAGCGGATTGCCCCGCAGGAACGCGGCGATGCACGGCGCAAGGTACATCCGCCCGAATGATGTCGGCGCGGTCATCCGCAGCGGCCCGGCGGCATGGCTCGCCAGCCCCAGCACCCGATCCTCCGCCGCCTTCAGTTCGCCCAGCACCGCCACCAGATCGCGGTAAAGCACGTCCCCCTCGCCGGTCAGCGCGATCCGCCGCGTCGTCCGGTGAAGCAGCCGCACCCCCAGCCGCTCCTCCAGCCGCGCCAGCCGCTTCGACACGCTCGCCGGAGACAGCCGCAGCGCCCGCCCCGCGCCCGAAAGCCCGCCTGCGGTGACAATGGCGACGAACACCTCGTAGTCGGGGTCGATCATTCTTTCCCTACAGGAAAAAGTGGGTTGAATTATTTCAATCTAACGCAAGCTGGCGGGCGGGTCTATAGAGCGGCCAACTCGCAATCAGGAACTTTCACGTCATGACCATGATCAACAAGGCCGGACTCGGCGTCGCCCCCCAGCTTGCCGCCTTCATCGAACAGCAGGTCCTCCCCGGCACCGGCATCGCGCCCGACGCCTTCTGGACCGGCGCGGCCGACATCTTCGCCCGCTTCGCACCCCGGGGCCGCGAACTCCTGGCCAGGCGCGACACCCTCCAGGCGCAGATCGACGCATGGTATCTTGCCAACCGCGACAAGCCTGCCGACATGGCCGCCACCAAGGCCTTCCTCACCGAAATCGGCTACCTCGTCGCCGAGCCGGCCCCCTTCGCGGTCGATCCGGTCAATGTCGACGCCGAACTCGCCTCCACCGCCGGGCCGCAGCTCGTCGTCCCCGTGCTCAACGCCCGCTTTGCCCTCAACGCCGCCAATGCGCGCTGGGGCAGCCTTTACGATGCGCTCTACGGCACCGACGCCGTCCCCGGCGCGCCTGCCGGCAAGGGCTATGACGCCGCGCGCGGGGCACAGGTCATTGCCGCCGCCAAGGCCTTCCTCGACGATGCCGTCCCGCTCGCCTCGGGCAAGTGGGCCGACTGGACCGGCGGCGAACTCACGCTGGCTGATCCCGGTGCGCTCGTCGGCACCAACGGCGCCAACCTCCTGCTGCGCCACAACGGCATGCACATCGAAGTGGTGATCAACCCCGTCAGCACCATCGGCGCGTCCGACCCCGCCGGCATTTCCGACGTCATCCTCGAATCCGCGCTGTCGACCATCTGCGACTTCGAAGATTCCATCGCCGCCGTCGACGCCGAGGACAAGGTCGCGGCCTATGCCAACTGGCTCGGCCTGATGAAGGGCGATCTTGCCGACACCTTCGAAAAGGGCGGCGCGGTGATGACGCGGAAGCTTAGCCCGGACCGCACCTACACCGGCACGGACGGCACCCCGCTAACCCTCCACGGCCGCAGCCTGCTGCTGGTCCGCAACGTCGGCCACCTGATGACCACCCCTGCGGTGACCCTTGCCGACGGCAGCGAAGCGCCCGAAGGCGTGCTCGACGGCATCGTCACCAGCGCCATCGCGCTCCACGACCTGAAGTCCGCTGGCCCGATCCGCAACAGCCGCAAGGGCTCGGTCTACATCGTCAAGCCCAAGATGCACGGGCCCGAGGAATGCGCCTTCACCAACGACCTGTTCGACGCGGTCGAGGACCTGCTCGGCCTTGCCCGCCACACCCTCAAGGTCGGCGTGATGGACGAGGAACGCCGCACCTCGGCCAACCTCGCCGCCTGCATCCACGCCGTCCGCCACCGCATCATGTTCATCAACACCGGCTTCCTTGACCGGACCGGCGATGAAATGCACACCGCGATGCGGGCCGGCCCCATGCAGCGCAAGGGCGACATGAAGACCAGCGCATGGATCAAGTCCTACGAGGACCGCAATGTCCAGATCGGCCTCGCCTGCGGCCTTTCGGGCAAGGCGCAGATCGGCAAGGGGATGTGGGCCATGCCCGACCGCATGGCCGACATGCTCGCCCAGAAGATCGGCCACCCGCTGACCGGCGCGAACACGGCCTGGGTCCCCTCGCCCACCGCCGCCACGCTCCACGCCACGCACTACCACCAGGTCGACGTCTTCGCCCGCCAGGCACAGCGCCGCGCCGAAGGCATTGCCAGCCTCGATGACCTCCTCACCGTCCCCGTCGCCAAGGGCCACAACTGGTCGCCGGAAGAAATCCGCGAGGAAATCGACAACAACGCCCAAGGCATCCTCGGCTACGTCGTGCGCTGGGTCGATCAGGGCGTCGGCTGCTCCAAGGTGCCCGACATCAACGACATCGGCCTGATGGAAGACCGCGCGACCCTGCGCATTTCCAGCCAGCACATCGCCAACTGGCTGCTCCACGGCATCGCCACGGCGGACGAAGTCGACGCCGCCCTGCTGCGCATGGCCGCCAAGGTTGACGGCCAGAACGCCGGCGATCCGCTCTACCAGCCGATGGCCCCGGCCCCGGAAAAGAGCCTCGCCTTCGCCGCCGCCCGCGCCCTCGTGTTCGAAGGCCTCACCCAGCCCAGCGGCTACACCGAACCCCTGCTTCACGCGTTCCGGCTGAAGGTGAAGGCAGCGGCCTGAAGCAAGAACGGCACGCCCCTTTTTATCGGGGGCGTGCCGTCCATAACCCGCGCGGTAATGGCCATCAGGCCATGAACACGTCCCGCAGCGCCAGCACCTTCTGCGCCTGCACCAGATGCGGCTTGTCGAGCATCTTGCCCTCGACCCCCACCACGCCAACATCGGGCGAAGCGGCAAAGGCCGCCACCACCCGCTCGGCAAAGGCGATGTCGTCCGCGCTCGGGCTATAGGCCTCGTTGATCACGGCGACCTGGTCGGGGTGGATCGCAAAGCACCCGCTGAACCCCTCGCGCTGCGAAGCCTTGCAGAACCTGCGCAGCCCCTCAAGGTCGCGGAAGTTCGGGTAAACCCCGTCCACCGCTTCCACGCCCGCACCCTTCGCCGCCAGCAGCATCAGGCTGCGCGCCATGCGGTAGGTCAGCGTCAGGTTGCCGTCCTCGTCCGAATTCGACGCCGCGCCCAGCGAGGCCGAAAGGTCCTCCGCCCCCCAGGTCAGCCCGTGCAACCGGCTCAGCCCTGCATCAGGATATTCGTGCAGCGCCAGCGGCGAACGCGCGGTTTCCGTGGTCACCGGGATGATCCTGATGGAACCCGGCGCCACCCCTTCGCGCACCTCCAGCGCATCGAGATAGTGCGAGACGATCCACACGTCCTCCGGGCTCTCCGCCTTGGGCAGCAGGATCCCGTCCGGCCGGCAGGCGACGATCGAGGCGAGGTCCGGCAGCGCCTCGGGCGTGGTGACCGGGTTGATCCGCACCCAATGCTGCGTCCTGCTCGGCCCGCGCGCTTTCAGATGCGCGGTCACGATCTCGCGGCCAATGTCCTTGCGCGCCTGAGCCACCGAATCCTCAAGGTCATAGACAATCGCGTCCGCGCCGGACCCTTGCGACTTCTCGATCTTGCGTTCGCTGTCCGCGGGCACGAACAGCAGCGAGCGGAGCGGCACGATCATGTTGCCGGTCATTGGGCCGGCTTCCGCAGCATCAGCGCAGCACGCTTGCACGTCCCGACCAGTTCGTTCCGCTGGTTATAGGCGCGGTGGTTGAAGGTGACGATGCCCTGGTTCGGCCGCGACTTGCTGGCGCGGATTTCCAGCACTTCGGTCTCGGCGCGGATCGTATCGCCGTGGAACACCGGCGCGGGAAAGCGCACATCGTCCATGCCCAGGTTGCCCACCGTGGTGCCCAGCGTGGTCTGCTCGACCGACAGCCCGATCATCAGCCCCAGCGTGAACCCGCTGTTGACGATGCGCGTGCCAAACTCGGTATGCTCCTGGCAATATTGCTCGTCCAGATGGATCGCGGCGGGGTTGCAGGTCGCCGTCGAATACCAGACGTTGTCCGCTTCGGTGACCGTCCGGCGGATGGGATGGGTGAACGTCTGTCCAACCTCGAACTCATCAAACCAAAGCCCCGGCATCGCAGCTCCTTTTCCCGTTGGCGGACGCTTTCCGCAGCGGAAAACATCGAATCGTTGCGGCCAATAATTGGACGATCCAAATACGTTTGTCGAGGCGAGCGACATGGTCCAAAGTGCACCGCAAAAGGGGTGGACATAAAGGTTCGACCAATATAGCGCGGTGCCCACAAAGTGGTAAAAGACGGTCCCTCCGCGCAGACTCCCTCGCGCGCATGGGTCCGCTGGCAGGATAGGGAAAGGCAGTCATCATGGATCAGGCCCAGCCGGCCACGGCGCAGACGCCGCGCAAGGGCCTGCCGCTCGAAGGCGTGACCGTGCTCGACCTCGGCCAGATCTACAACGGCCCCTACGCCGGCTTCCTGATGGCCATGGGCGGTGCCCGCGTGATCAAGATCGAACCCCCGGCGGGCGAAAACATGCGCCGCCGCGGCGCGGCCGGCAGCGGCGCGATGTTCCCCTTCGCCATGCTCAATTCCAACAAGGAATTCCTGACCATCAACCTCAAGACCGAGGAAGGACGCGCCCTGCTGCGCAGCCTCGTGGCCAAGGCCGACATCCTGATCGAGAATTTCGCCCCCGGCGTGATGGACAAGCTCGGCGTCGGGCCGCAGCGCCTGTTCCAGGAAAACCCCCGCCTCGTCTATGCCGCCGGCTCGGGCTATGGCTGGTCCGGCCCCTACCGTGACTATCTGGCAATGGACCTCACGGTTCAGGCCATGTCGGGCGTCATGGCCTCCACCGGCTTTCCCGATAGCCCGCCGGTCCGCACCGGCGCTGCATTGTGCGATTTCCTCGGCGGCATCCACCTTTACAGCGCGGCCGTGACCAAGCTGTTCGACGCCCAGCGCACCGGCAAGGGCGGCTTCGTCGAGGTGGCCATGCTCGAGGCGGTCTACGCCACCCTCGCCTCGCCGCTCGGCCTCTATCAGGAACTGGGCCAGCAGAACCCGCCGCGCACCGGCAACCGCCACGCCGGGCTCTCGGAAAGCCCTTACAACGTCTATCCCACCAGCGACGGCTGGATGGCCATGTTCTGCGTCACCGAAGGCCACTTCCAGGGCCTAGCCGCCGCCATGGAGCGGCCCGACCTGCTGACCGATCCGCGCTTCAACAGCCATCAGGCCCGCGTCGCCAACATGGACGCGATGGACGCGGCCATCTCGGAATGGAGCGTGCGCCACACCAAGGACGAACTCCACGCCATTGCCGGCCGCCACCGCGTCCCCTGCGCCCCGGTCCGCGAACTGGACGAGGTCGTGAACGATCCGCACATGCACGAACGCGGCGCGCTCCGCCGGGTCGATCACCCCGATTTCGGCGAGATCGTCCTGCCCACCGGGCCTCTGCGCTACGGCAACGTTCCCGCCCCAGACATCCGCCCCAGCAAGGCTATCGGGGCCGACACCGCCTCGGTCCTTGCCGACGTGCTCGGCCTCGATCCCGCCGCCATCGCCGCGCTCGTCGCCGCCGGCGCGGTCTGAACCCCATTCGCGCGCGGCCCGCCCGCCGCCCCCCCTTTCAAGTGGAGCAATCCGATGGATTTTGAAATCAGCGACGACCACAAGGCGATCCGCGAAGGCGTTGCCGCCGTCGCCAGCCGGTTCGATGACGAATACTGGCTCGCCCGCGACACCGACGGGAAATTCCCGCGCGAATTCCACACCGCCATGGCCCAAGCCGGCTGGCTCGGCATCACCATGCCCGAGGAATTCGGCGGCGCCGGGCTCGGCGTGGCCGAAGCGGCGATCATGATGAACGAGGTCACCCGCACCGGCGGCGGCTGGGCCGCGGCCTCCACCCTTCACATCAACCTGTTCGGCCCGCACCCCATCGTGGTCTATGGCACGCCCGAACAGAAGCAGTGCTGGATCCCCAACCTCGTCGCCGGCAAGGATCAGGTCTGCTTTGGCGTGACCGAACCTGACGCCGGGCTCGACACCACCAAGATCCGCACTTTCGCCACGAAGGTCCCCGGCGGCTACCGCGTCAACGGCCAGAAGATCTGGACCTCGACCGCGCAGGTCGCCACCAAGATCCTGCTGCTGACCCGGACCACCGCGATCGAGGACTGCAAGAAGCCGACCGACGGCCTCACCATCTTCTACACCGACCTTGACCGGACCAAGGTCGAGGTTCAGCTGATCCCGAAGATGGGCCGCAAGGCGGTCGATTCCAACATGACCTTCTACGATGACCTGTTCGTCCCCGACGAAGACCGCATCGGCGAGGAAGGCAGCGGCTTCCGCTACCTGCTCGACAGCCTCAACCCCGAACGCATCATCGTCGGGGCCGAAGCCGTCGGGCTCGGCCAGGGCGCGCTCGAACGCGCCGCCAATTATGCCCGCGAACGCAAGGTGTTTGGCCGCACCATCGGCAAGAACCAGGGCATCCAGCACCCGCTGGCGGAAAACTGGATGGAGCTCGAAGCCGCCTGGGCCGTGACGATGAAGGCCGCCTGGCTCTATGACAACAAACGCTCGTGCGGGCCTGAGGCCAACGCATCCAAGTTCCTCGGTGCACGCGCCTGCATGAGCGCCTGCCTCAACGCGGTCACCACCCACGGCGGCCTCGGTTATGCCAAGGAATACCATGTCGAACGGCTTTACCGCGAAGCGATGATCCCCAAAATCACCCCGGTGACCGAACAGATGATCCTCTCGTTCATCGCCGAAAAGGTGCTGGGCCAGGAAAAGAGCTATTGATAAGAGGCACCGCCGGGCGCTCGCTGGGTGGGGAGAACATGCTGATGAGAGAACGCCTTTGAGCACCGGCAGGTCCGGGCAAACCCTTGGTTCGATCGTTGAGAGTGCGCGGAACATCTATGTTTCCGCGTGCTCGGCCGAAATCGAAACCATGCCCGAAATCCTGCGTGAACACCGCCCGCAGAACGCCGCCATCACCGGCGTGTTCAGCCCGATGGTCAACCGCCGGTCCTATGCCGACGCGGAACTGAACCTGCGCGTCCGCACCTTCCTGCTGACCAAGGCGCTCAAGGCGGACATGGCGCGCGGCCTCGTCGACCATTGCCCGTGGCGCTACTCGATGATCGACCAGTGGCTCAGCGCACCGGGCCGGTTTGACACCGCACTGGTGATGATGAGCCCGCCCGACGCCACCGGCAATTGCAGCCTCGGCGTCCAGACCGATTTCCTCCCCTCCTTCCTTCACCGGGTCGATCGCGTGGTCGGCTTCATCAATCCGCAGATGCCGCGCACAACCGGCGATGCTGCGGTCCCTTATGCTGCACTCTCCGCAGTCGTGGATCACGACACCCCGCTCCCCACCATGGTGGACCGCGCGGCGGACGAAACCGCGATTCGAATCGCCCACCGCATCGTCGAACTGGTCCCCGACCATGCCACGGTCCAGTTCGGCATCGGCCAGATCCCCAGCCAGGTGATCGCCGCCCTGTCAGGCCACCGGGGCCTCTCCGTCCACTCCGGTGTGGTCGATGACAACATCCTCGCCCTCGCCGCCAGCGGCGCGCTCGCTCCCGATGCGCCCATCGTCACCGGCACCGCGGTCGGGACCAAGGCGCTCTACGACGCGATCGACGGCAACGACCGGTTCTCGTTCCGCAGCGTCGCCCACACCCATTCGCACGCCGTGATCAGCGCCCGCCCGTGCTTCATGGCGATCAACTCCGTGCTGCAGGCCGACCTCCTCGGCCAGATCAGTTCCGAATTCTCCGGTGGCCGCCTCGTCGCCACCCCCGGCGGCCTCCCCGACTTCGTGCGCGGTGCCCTCGCCAGCGACGGTGGCCGCTCGATCGTCGCGGTCCGCGCCCGGACCGGTCCGGGTCATTCCAACGGCATTGTCGCCCTGCTCGACACCCCTTCGGCGGCGACCGTCGCGGGCAGCGATGCCGACGTGCTGGTCACCGAATTCGGCACGGCACAGCTGCGCGGACTGACCTTCGATGAACGCGCTGCTGCCGTAATTCAGGTCGCCGCGCCCGAGGACCGCGAAAATCTCGAAAAGCAGTGGTCGCAGATGCGGAGCAGCTTCTTCTAGGGCACGTGCAATGCCGTTGCAGTGGCGTTGCAAATTGGCCCCCTGCGCTCCAATATCTATATCTATAATTCAAAAGGTTATCGCCATGACAGGGCAAGAAATCCGCTTCAAGGACGTTCCCGGCACCTGGAAGCTGGTCAAGGCCGTCGGCTATGACGAGGCCGGAAATGCGATCACCCAGCCCTACGGACCCGAGCCTATGGGCCGCCTGATCCTCACCGAAAACGGCCGGATGATGGCTGTCCTCGGCGACGGCAGGACCGCGATTCCGGACGGCGGAAAGCGTGCCTACGCTTCCTACACCGGCAATTATATCGTTGAAAACAATACACTTACTACCACGGTCGATGCCGCGCTCGATCCCTCGCGGATCGGCGGAAAGCAAGTCCGCCGCCTCGCCATGGACGGCGATCTCCTCGTCCTGATGCCCCCGCGCCGCGCCGATGGCGAACAGCGCGTGCTCCACTGGGAACGCACCGGCGCGGCCTGAAGCACCCCTCAACCGATCCGTAATGCCTTGGAACGGTTGAATATTTCCAGAACAAGTGGGTCCAGCTCCTGCGTCCGGATCGCCGCCTCGAACTCAATCCGCCGCGCCGGTCGCGGCAGGATCTCGACCAGCGTCCCGGCCCGCAACTGCTCGCGGATCATCGTTTCGGGCAGCACCGCCGCCCCGTTCCCGCTCTCGACTATGTCGATCAAGGCCCGCACGTTGTTGCAGGTATTGATTGATCTATAAGGTAATTTTTTGGCGTACAGCGATTCCAGCATGATCTGCTGGAGCGGCGAATGGCTCGGCAGCGACCAGATCGGCAGGGCCTGCGCAAAGCCCCCCGCCGCCGCCGTCGCCGCGCTCGCCACCCAGGCCACTTCCAGCGAACCCAGCGGCGCGGTGCGGATCCCCGGTGCCGCTACCGGCCCCGCCAGGAACACAATATCCCGTGTCCCGCCAAGCACTTGCTGCAACATCCGCGCGGTCAGGTCGAGCTCGATCTCCAGCGTCACGTCGGGCAAATCCTGCTCGATCGTCCGCACGAATGCCGGCAAACAACTCGCCGCCGCGATCTCCCCGGTCCCGATCCGCACGATCCCCCGCGCCCCCGCCAGGTCGCTGCTGTCCAGCAGGGCCTTTTCCAGCCCGGCCCACAACGGCTCGCACTCCTGCACCAGCCGCCGCCCCCGCGTGGTCAGCACCATCCGCCGCCCTTCACGGTGGAACAGCGCGATGCCCAGCTGCCCCTCGATCTCGCGAACCCGTGCGGAAACAGCGGGTTGCGTGGTATTGAGCCGCTCCGCCGCCGCGCGGAACGTGCCCAGACGGGCGATCCACAGCAGCGTTTCAAGGTGATAGATCGCAATGCGTTTCATCAGACTTACCTATCGAAACCGATAAAAAATAATCAGTAGTCGTGATTTTTTAGCTGGGGTAGGGCCATTCTCAAGAATGGGAGTGCTTGATGGCCAGCAAGGTTTACCCCGATGCAGCGGCAGCCCTTGACGGGATCCTGCGCAACGACATACTCATCGCCAGCGGCGGCTTCGGGCTCTGCGGCATCCCTGAACGCCTTCTCGACGCGATCCGCGATTCCGGTGTCACCGGCCTGACCTTCGCCAGCAACAATGCCGGGATCGACAACGAAGGCATCGGCAAGCTGCTCCGCACCCGCCAGGTGAAGAAGATGATTTCGTCTTATGTGGGCGAAAACAAGGAGTTCGAGCGCCAGTTCCTCTCCGGCGAACTCGAAGTCGAATTCTGCCCCCAGGGCACGCTGGCCGAACGGATGCGCGCCGGCGGGGCCGGCATTCCCGGCTTCTACACCAAGACCGGCGTCGGCACGCTGGTGGCCGAGGGCAAGGAAGTGAAGAACTTCGACGGCGAGGACTATATCCTCGAACGCGGGATCATCGCCGACCTCGCCATCGTCAAGGCGTGGAAGGCCGACACCACCGGCAACGTCGTTTTCCGCAAGACCGCGCGCAATTTCAACGTCCCCGCCGCCACCTGCGGCCGGGTCTGCGTGGTCGAGGTCGAGGAAATCGTCGAGCCGGGGACGTTCGACCCCGACGCGATCCACCTCCCCGGCGTTTATGTCCAGCGCATCGTGCTGGGCGCGCCCTACGACAAGAAGATCGAATTCCGCACCGTTACCCCGAGGGAGACCGTCTGATGGCCACGCATGATAGCCTCGCCAAGGGCTGGACCCGCGACCAGATGGCCGCTCGCGCCGCACAGGAACTGCGCGACGGGTTCTACGTCAACCTTGGCATCGGCATTCCGACGCTGGTGGCAAACCACGTTCCCGCCGGGATGACGGTGACGCTGCAATCGGAAAACGGGATGCTCGGCATCGGGCCGTTTCCGTTTGACGACGAAGTCGACTCCGACCTGATCAACGCCGGCAAGCAGACGATCAGCGAACTGCCGCACTCCGCCTATTTCGACAGCGCGCAGTCCTTCGCGATGATCCGCGGCGGCAAAATCGACCTGACCGTGCTGGGCGCGATGGAAGTGGCCGAAAACGGCGACATCGCGAACTGGATGATCCCGGGCAAGATGATCAAGGGCATGGGCGGCGCGATGGACCTCGTCGCCGGGGTCAAGAAGATCATCGTCGTGATGGAACACTGCGCCAAGGACGGCAGCCCCAAGTTCATCCCGACCTGCACCCTGCCGCTGACCGGCGTGGGCGTGGTGGACATGATCGTCACCGACCTTGCCATATTCCAGCGGCCCGACCACGCATCGCCGTTCAAGCTGATCGAACGCGCACCGGGCGTCACGCCCGCGGAAATCCGCGCAAAGACGACCGCACACTACATCGACTGAACCGGCCCGGGCTCGCAGCAATGCCGAGCTGCCGGCCCCGGTGCAGCATCGGGCGCATGATTGCACTGCGGGCCGTTGTGGGCGCTGCGGGCGGGCAACGTTGCGCCGCCGCACGTTCTGCCTTACCGTGTCGGGTCACACACCGCATCGCTCAGGAATATTATGTCCAGTTTCGCCAGCGCCAAGGCACACCGAACCGCGCCTGCCGCCAATGACGGCGCCGCCGAAATCGTCTCGATGTCGAGCGCACTGGCCGAAAACCTCCACCAGTCGATTCTCAACGGCGAATTCACCGTTGGCAGCGCACTCCCGACCGAGCGCGAGCTCATGGCCAATTACCAGGTCAGCCGCGCCACGGTGCGCGAAGCCCTGCGCGCACTCCGCGCCCAAGACCTGATCGAGGTCCGCCGCGGGCGCAGCGGTGGCTCGTTCATCCTCGGCCCTTCACCCACCTCGCTGGTCCGCTCGCTCAAGCAGCTGATCAGCGGGCAAGGATTCCGCTTCCTTGACATCGTTTTCGCACGCGAGGCGATCGAACCGGCAGCAGCGGTCCAGGCAGCGATGTACCGCACCGACGCCGCGCTGGAACATCTGCGCGAGCTTTGCGTCGAATGCGAACAGGCTGTCCACGAGGAAGAGGATTTTGCCAATGCCAACCTGCGCTGGCATCTCGGCCTCGCGGAAGCGAGTGGGAACCCGCTGTTCATCGCCTTCCTGACCGCGATCTCGACCGCGTTTCACACGGCCACGGCCTTCGAGGAATTCGACCTGCCGACCCGCAAATCGGTTGTCGGGATCCACTGGCAGATCTTTGCCGCGATCCGCGACCGCGATCCCGAAGCGGCCCGCCGCCGCGCCGCGCGCCACCTTGGTGCCTACCGCGAACAGCTCGCCGAGATTACCGAGCAGAGCGCGCCGGTTGCCTGATGAAGGGCCGCCTGATCGGGGGCCCGAAGCTCAGGCCGGCGGGCGCACCAGTGGCCCGGCCAGCACCTGATAGCTGAGCTGACGCGGCAGCGCCTCCATCGTGCGCCGTTCGGTGCCCTGGAAGTCGGCCACCGCCCTGGGCGCGGAACCCAGCCGCATCGCGATCCCGCCCGGACCGCTGAGCGGCTTCCAGACGGGCAGGCGCTTGTTGTTGGGATTGCCGGTCCGCGCAAAGGCGACGTAGGTTGCCATTATCATCGCGCCGACCTGGAGCGGGGCCGGGCCGGGGCCGGTCATCATCCGGGCGTTTTCGACATTGCCGAAAGCAAAGGGAATGTCGGCGGTGTGCGGCGAACGCCAGATGCCGCCGTCGACCGGGACCTGCCAGCCGAAATTGTAGAGATAGACCGGCGCTTTGGTTGCCGCCGCCTTCGCCTCGGCCCCGCGCAGCACGGAATTGCGAAAGATCGCGTCGCTGGCCATCGAGGCCAGCACGTCGCCGGGGGTGCGCGTAGGATCAGCATCGCGATAGGCGGCTAAGGCGCGCGCTGCCTCGCCCTCGGTAATGCCGAACTGCCTGGCAACGCGGCTGCGTGCCTCGTCCGCCGTGGCATTGAGGTTGCGCGGATTGCGCGCGGTCCACAGCGTCGCCTCGGTCTGGGTCGTGCCGATCATCAGCGGAACGTGGGCATGGTTGGCCAGCGCGCCCGCCTCGTAAGGGCCAAAGGGAACCGCGCGGCCGTCGGGAGTCGGGCGGAAATCATCCCCGCCCAGCGCGACGACGGCGCTGCGGTGGGCCTTGACCAATTCGGCTGCGGGCATTTCGCGCAGGCGCGCGGCGTTGCCACGGTCCACCCCGAGGTTCTTTGCAAACAGTTCGCCGATCGCCGCGAGCGCGGGCAGGTTGATCGACTGGAACACGGTCGGCCCGCTCATATTGATGCCGCGGTGGATCAGCCCCTTGGCGCTCGGCATCCCCATCAGGGTCGAAACCTTGGACCCGCCGCCCGACTGGCCGAAGATCGTTACGCAGCCGGGATCGCCGCCGAACTGCGCGATGTTGGTCCTGATCCACTTCAGCGCCGCGACGAGGTCCATCATCCCGACATTCGCCGAATCCGCGAACTCGTCGCCCAGAAAGCGCAGATTGGTGAAGCCGAGCACGTTGATCCGGTGGTT
This sequence comes from uncultured Novosphingobium sp., assembly GCA_964343385.1. Taxonomy (GTDB): domain Bacteria; phylum Pseudomonadota; class Alphaproteobacteria; order Sphingomonadales; family Sphingomonadaceae; genus Novosphingobium. Next base: position 24,490 of record CAYFJH010000030.1, read on the forward strand.
GACGGTGACCACCACCACATCGCCCAGCCGCGCGAGATTGCTGCCCTCGATCCCGGCGGTATCGCCGCCGCCGGTGCGGAAGCCGCCGCCGTGGATATAGACCATGACCGGGCGTTTCGCGGTCTGGTCAAGGTTGCGGGTAAAGACGTTGAGGACGCAGCAATTGTCGCTCTGACGGTCGGTATAGGCCTTGTACCAGGCCATCCACCCCATCACGGTAAGGTCATTCTCGGAAGGCTGGGGACAGCGGTCACCCCATTGCGAGGCGTCGCGCACGCCGGCCCACGGCGTGACGGGACGCGGCGGCATGAAGCGGTTCGCACCGCCGGTGTCCGCCGCATAGGGAACGCCCCTGAACGCCAGCGCGCCGTTGGCGTGGCCCCCGCGCAGCCTGCCCGAATCCACCGCGACGACCGGTTGCAGCGCGCGGCGCGGGGCAGCGCCCAGCAAGGCCGGGGTAAGCGCGAGGCCGCCGATCAGGCCGCGCCGGGTCATGGTGGTAAAGTCGGTCAAGCGGCCCCTCCATTGTGTCGGACGGTCCGTGGCGTGTTGATCGCGCCATCGGACATTTACGCCTGCAGCATGACTGCAGCATTGCCGGCGGCCGGCCCCACGCGGAGCCGGCCAGCCGATGCCATCACGTCAGGCGCTTGGCGCTCGACTGGAAGTGCGGTGAGACCGTGCTGGCACCGGCGTCGATCGCCAGCCCCTGCGCCGTGACCCAGCGGCTTTCGTCGCTGGCAAGGTAGAGCGCACCCCATGCCACGTCCCAGCCGGTGCCTTCGGTCTTGAGCGCGCCGGCCTCGCGGCGCTGTTCGCGCACGCCTTCGGGCAGGCCCGGGCCATAGACCACCGGGGTGTAGACGAACCCTGGCATGATGCAGTTCACGCGGATATTGTCGAGCCCGTACTGGCCTGCCATCGTCTTCGACAGGTGCAGCACGGCCGCCTTCGAGGTCGGGTAGAACAGGTTGGGGTGTCCGCCGTGGAGCGCGGTGATCGAGCCGGTGTTGATGATCGACCCGCCGCCGCATTTCCGCATTTCGGGCACGGCATATTTCACCATCATGACCATCGACTTGACGTTGAGGGTCATCCCCCGGTCCCAGGCATCGAGGTCAAGCACGGTGGCGTCACCCTTGATCCGGCTCGTGCCGACGTTGTTGATGAGGATGTCGAGCCGGCCAAACTTTGCGACGGATTCGTCAACGATGCGCTTGCAATCTTCTTCCTTGCTGACATCGGCACCGATGACGAGAGCCTCGCCGCCGTTTTCGCGCACCATCTTGGCGGTTTCTTCGGCCGCGTCGGGGTTCCAGTCAACCAGCGCCACCTTGGCACCGTGGAGCGCGAGGATCAGCGCCATCGCCTTGCCGTTGCCGATGCCTTCGGCGGACGAGCCCGCGCCGGTGATGATGGCGACCTTGCCCGCGACGCGGTTGCCCTTTTCCGGCAGTTTCCAGATGTCGTCCTCGGCGTTCATGTTCAGGTCTCTCCCAGAATTTGGCCGGACTCGCCGACAGATCGGTTGCCAGACTTGCTACACATCGTGCCCAAGGCTGGCAAACAATAATGGACCGTCCTTTTATCACGCCAGCCGGTAGACCCGCCGCGCCGTGCCCGAAAACAGGGCCAGCTTTTCGTCCGCCGAACAGCCCGACGCGATGCGCTTGAACACGGTCCACAGCGTCCGGTAATCGGCGGCTACGGCATCGACCGGAAAGTTGCTTTCGAACAGGCAGCGGTCCGCGCCGAAGGCCTCGATGCAGGTCTCGATATAGGGGGTCCAGTCGGCCACCAGTTCGTCCTCGCCCGGCCGCACGGCGCGCGCGCGGTAGCCGAACCCGTTGCGGTCGTGCGACAGCCCGCCCAGCTTCATCAACACGTTGGGCGCGCGCGACAGTTCGTTCACGGCGGCGCGCCACCGGCCGAAGTTTTCGGGATGCGCATAGGACGCGAGGCCCAGCAGCCCGCCGCAGTGCCCGGCGATGATCGTCGCCTCGGGCACTGCCTCCGCCAGTTCGGTCAGTTCAGGAAGCTGGGGGTAATATTGCCAGGCATCATAGGCGAACCCGCGCTCCGCAAGTCGCCGCACCCCGGCCCGGAACGCCGGCTCCCGCATCAACCAGCGCGGCCCGAACGGACGCGCTCCCGGCGCAACCCCGGCATCGGCATCCCACACCGTCGCGCTGCGGATCGAGCGCAGCCTACCCTCGCTCGCCTCGTCCAGCCCGTCCAGCGTTTCGGCCAGCAGGTCGGGCCGCATCAGGTCGGCATGGGCAACCAGCGCCTCGCACATCCGGGCCGGACCGAAGGCACCGGTTTCCGCCAGGCGCGCCATCACCGCAACAAAGGCCGCCTCGCCCTGACCGCGCAGGTGCTCCGGCCCATCCTTGCGGTCGAGCGTGCCGCATTCGACATAGACGGTCGAAACAACATTGTGCCCGCTCGCCAGGTCGGCTCCGAATTCGGGCAGAAGGTAGGGTTCGTTCTGCGCCCAGTGGTTGCGCGGGAACAGGTGGTGGTGCGCATCGACGATGGGAAGGTCGGGGTCCGGAACCATAGCGCTCATGCGTCATCCTCTTGCGTGGCCGCGGCTGAAAATGCGGGACATTCCGGCACCATAACGGCGCTCGTGATACTCCCTGCGGCATGGCAGCCGGGATACCGGGACCGGCCGGGAACGTCAATTTTAAAGGTCCGACCACTTGCGAAGCGACGAATCCCGTGTACACAGGCCGTCACCAATCGGTGCGTCCAATGCGCCGAAAATCCACCGGGACTGGAGCAGCGGCGCGCATGGCAGCGGCCTTGACGACGCGGGCGGCAGCCCTTGAAAGAAAGTCGGCATGACGCTCACGCGGCAACTGGCCCGATACGCCGTCAATTCACGGTTCGACGCGCTGCCGCAGGTGGTGCGGCACGAAGCCGCGCGCGCATTTGTCAACTGGATCGGTGTCACCATCGGCGGCAGCGCCGAGGAAGCATCAAGGCTGTCGGCGCAATACGTGCGCGGCGAAGGTGCGGCCTCTATCGCCTCTGCCATCGGCCACGGCTTCAAGACCAGCGTGGCTTCGGCGGCGCTGGTAAACTGCATCGCATCCTCGGTGCTGGCCTATGACGATGCCCACCTCCCCACCGTCGCCCACCCGAGCGGACCGGCCGCATCGGCAGTGTTTGCGCTGGCGCAGGCACGGCGGGTTTCGGGTGCGGAGTTTCTCAACGCGCTGGCGCTGGGGATCGAAGTGCAGTGCCGCGTCGCCAACATGCTGGTGTTGCCCCCCGCCCCGATGAACCCCAAGTTTTACGTCAATGGCTTCAGCGGCCCGATCGGGGTTGCGGCGGCGGCGGGACGGCTGATCGGGCTGGACGAACGGCAGATGTGCTGGGCCATCGGCACGGCGGCTTCGCAGGCCAGCGGCTTTCGCGCCGCCCACGGGACGATGAATTCGCATTTCCGTCCCGGCAATGCCGCACGGGCCGGGGTCGTCGCAGCCCTGCTGGCTGAACAGGGTTTCGACTGCATCGAGAACGCGCTCGAAGTGCCGGGCGGCTTCGTCGACGTCTATGCGCCGGGTTCCGATTTCGACCTGGCGCTGACCGGGTTCGGCGACGAACACGTCATGCTCGAAAACCGCTACAAGCCCTATCCATGCGGGATCGTGGTCAACCCGGTGATCGACGCAGCGCGCGAAATCCGCGCGCAGATGCCGCCCGGCGCGGTGATCGTCCGGGCCGAACTGGGGGTGAACCCGCTGGTCCTCACCCTCACCGACAAGCGCGAGCCGCGCACCACGATCGAGGCCAACATCAGCGTCTATCACTGGGCCGCCGCCGCCTTGCTGCGCGACACGGTGGGGCTGGAAACGCCCGAGGCGGCCTGCGTGGCCGAACCCGATATCGCCGCCCTGCGCGCGCAGGTCGCGGCTGTGGCCCGGCCCGACCTTGGCAAGGGTGAGGCCACGGCACGCGTTACCCTGGCGGACGGCACGGTGCTCCAATCGCACGTCGTCCACGCGCGCGGCAGCCAGGCCCACCCGATGAGCGACGCCGACCTTGACGCCAAATTCGACGACCTTGCGCGGATCGGCCTGGAACGCGAAGCTGCGGACAGATTGCGTGACCTGTGCTGGCAGGTAGGCACGCTCACCGACGTCGGCGCTCAAATCGGCGCGCTGCTCCCCTGACGGGCGCGCGCACCAATCGAATGATCGGGCGCCCGGCGCCTGCGGAAATGGGAGAAGCCAAGATGCGGATGAAAGACAAGGTCGCGATCGTGACCGGCGGCGGCGGCGGAATTGGCCGGGCCTCGGCCGAACTGCTGGCCAAGGAAGGCGCCAAGGTCGTCATTGCCGAATACAACAAGGAAACCGGCCAGGCCGCGCTCGATTCGATCCTTGCCGCCGGCGGAGAGGCGATCTTCATTCCCACCGACGTCTCGGACGAGGACCAGATCAAGCACCTCGTAGACACCGCAATCGCGACCTATGGCAAGATCGACGTCCTGCTCAACAACGTCGGCGGGTCGACCCTGAACGACGGCCGCATCCACGAGATTTCGAACGACGAATTCTGGCTCAAGATGAAGGTCGACGTGTTCGGAACCTGGCTTGGCTGCCGCCACGTCCTGCCCCACATGATGGCCGCGGGCGAAGGTTCGGTGATCAACATGACGTCTGTCAACGCGATCATCGGGGTCAAGGGCCGCAACGCCTATGCCGCGGCCAAGGGCGCGATCGCCTCGCTCACCCGCGCGCTGGCGGTCGAATATGGCCAGTATGGCATCCGCGTGAACTGCATCGCGCCGGGCCGCACCCTGTCCGAACGGGTCATGGCCCGCGCCGGCAACCGCAAGCCGACCGACCTGCAGGACACCAGCCATCTGCTCGGCGTGATCGAGCCGGCGGAACTGGCGCGCACGGTGCTCTATCTGGCCACCGAAGACTCCTGCAAGACCACCGGCCAGACCATCGTGGTCGACAGCGGCCTGACCGTCCAATGAGCTACATTGACCGCGAGACCGCGCTCAAGCACCCCATCTCGTCCATCCCGTTCGACGTCGAACGCGGACGGCTGCGGATGTTCGCGCGGGTCATCAGCCTGACCGACCAGATCTATTTCGACGTCGATGCGGCGCGCGCGGCGGGGCATCCCGACCTGCCGGTGCCGCCCACCTTCCTCAGCAATTCGCTCGAACTTGAACTGCCCAACCCGCTGGGCTGGCTGGCGGAACTCGGCGGCGACCTGACCAGGACCACCCACGCCGAACAGGGCTTTCGCTATCACAAGATGGCCTATGCGGGGGACAGCCTGGTGCTCGAACGCAGCATCATCGACGTATACGTCAAGAAGGGCGGCGCGCTCGAATTCGTGGTCAAGCGAACCGATATCAAGCGCGGCGACGAACTGCTGGCAGAGATCGACTTCACCATCGTCCTGCGCCATCCGGAGGCAGTAGCATGAGCGCGATCACCCTCACCGCGGGCATGGACCTGCCGCCGCTGCACATCGAACGGATCGAGCGCAAGACGCTGGCCCTGTTCGCCGGGGCCTCGGGCGATCACCAGCCCTCGCACCTCGACATCGACGCCGCCCGCGCCAAGGGCCGCGAGGACGTCATCGCCCACGGGATGCTGGTCATGGCCTACATGGGCCGCCTGCTGACCGACACCGTGCCGCAGGAAAGGATCCGTTCGTTCTCTGCCCGGTTCGTGGCGGTGACCCCGGTCCATGCCGAGCCGGTCATAACCGGGACCGTAACGTCCATCGAAGACGGCCTGGCCACGGTCGCGCTGACCGCCCGGCTGGGCGACGGCAAGACCGTCGCAACCGGTGAGGCCGTGCTCGACCTCGCCTGAGGGCAATCGGCATGCACGCGAACAAAGCCCACCTTTACATATGGGCGGCCCTTTCGTAGGGGCCGCGCATCTATCGCAATTGGCGGGGCCGCCCCGACAGGAGTTCGACACGTGAAAGCCTTGGTCTGTGTAAAGCGGGTTATCGACTACAACGTGAAGCCTCGGGTGAAGGCTGACGGTTCCGGCGTCGATCTGGCCAACGTCAAGATGAGCATGAACCCCTTCGACGAGATCGCGGTGGAAGAGGCGCTGCGCCTGCGCGAAAAGGGCGCGGTGAGCGAAGTCGTGGTGGTTTCGGTGGGCCCGGCCAAGGCGTCCGAGACGCTGCGCTCGGCGCTGGCCATGGGCGCGGACCGCGCGATCCTGGTCGACAGCGGCGACGAAACGGTCGAACCGCTGGCCGTCGCCAAGCTGCTCAAGGCGATCGTGCTTGAAGAAGCGCCGCAGCTGGTCGTGCTTGGCAAGCAGGCGATCGACGATGACTGCAACCAGACCGGCCAGATGCTCGCCGCGCTGCTCGGCTGGGGCCAGGGCACTTTCGCCTCCAAGGTCGAACTGGCAGACGGCAGCGTTGCGGTCACCCGCGAAGTCGACGGCGGGCTGGAAACGGTCAACCTCACGCTTCCGGCCATCGTCACCACCGACCTGCGCCTGAACGAGCCGCGCTATGCGACGCTGCCCAACATCATGAAGGCCAAGTCCAAGCCGCTGGCGACCAAGAGCCCGGCTGACTACGGCGTCGACATCGCCGCGCGCCTCAGGACACTCAAGGTCACCGAGCCGCCGGTGCGGCAGGCCGGGATCAAGGTCGCCGACGTCGATGCGCTGGTGGCCAAGCTCAAGGAACTGGGAGTAGCATGATGGCAAAGGTTCTCCTGCTGGTCGAACACGACAACGCCGCCGTAAAGGACGCGACGCTGGCTGCGGTGACCGCGGCCGGCCTGCTCGGCGAAGTGACGGCGCTGGTCGCCGGTTCGGGCTGCGATGCGGCCGCCGCGGCCGCCGCGCAGATCGCCGGCGTGGCACGCGTGCTCAAGGCCGATGACGCCGCCTATGGCCACGGCCTTGCGGAAAACGTCGCCCCGCTCGCCGCCGCGCTGATGGCGGATTACGACGCCTTCGTCGCGCCTGCCACCTCCTCGGCCAAGAACATCGCCCCGCGCGTCGCGGCGCTGCTCGACGTGATGCAGGTCTCCGACATCCTCTCGGTCGAAGGGCCCAAGACCTTCACCCGCCCGACCTATGCCGGCAACGCCATCGCCACGGTCGAATCAAGCGACGCCAAGCTGGTCCTCACCGTGCGCGGCACCGCCTTTGCCAAGGCTGAGGCCACCGGCGGCAGCGCGGGCGTCGAGGCAGTCTCGGGCGCGGGTGACGCGGGCCTTTCCAGCTTCGTCGGCGCAGAACTTGCCAAGAGCGAGCGCCCCGAACTGACCAGCGCCAAGATCATCGTCTCGGGTGGCCGCGCATTGAAGGACGCGGCAACCTTCGAGGCTGTGATCTACCCGCTGGCCGACAAACTCGGCGCCGCCGTGGGCGCCAGCCGCGCTGCGGTCGACGCGGGCTATGTCCCCAACGACTTCCAGGTCGGCCAGACCGGCAAGATCGTCGCCCCCGAGGT
>CAYFJH010000031.1:0-159 GCA_964343385.1 uncultured Novosphingobium sp.
AAGTCTCTTTGCCGAGGCGCTTCCTGAGGCAATCAGGGTGGGTCAGATTTGCCGCGCGCCGCTCTAAGCTCGCGCAGTGACAGCACGGGCACCGGCGCATCTCGTCCCCACGGCATCAGCGCCTCCAGCCCCGCCTTCACCACATAGCCCAGCTTGGCC
>CAYFJH010000031.1:169-5987 GCA_964343385.1 uncultured Novosphingobium sp.
TCCCGATCCGCCGGTCCCAGGCATGGCCGCCTGCGCGCGCCACCTTGCGCCCGATCGCGCCATAGATCCCCGCCGCCGCCAGCACCGCCCAGCGCTCCCGGAATCCCAGCCGCCGCGCGCCAACCCGTGCCGAAGCCTCGTATTCCCCGGCCATCGCGCACATCCGCGCCACCACTTGGGTCAGCGCATCGCGATAAAACGGCCTGAACTGCTCGCCGGGCGGAATGTCCGCCTCGGCCAGCCACTCCGCCGCCAGATAGCACCGACCGGCCCGGTCATCCTCGGCCACGTCGCGGGCGATGTTCGCCAGCTGGAAGGCCAGCCCCAGATCGCAGGCCCGCCCGAGCGTGTCCTCGTCCTCGGGCGAAACCCCCATCACCACGGCCATCATCACCCCCACCGCGCCGGCCACGTGATAGCAGTACTGCAGCACGTCCGCCTCGCTCCGCGGCTGCCACTCCGCCGCGTCCAGCGCGAACCCGGCGATCACGTCATCGGCCATCGCCGCCGTGATCCCGCACTCCGCCGCCACCACCCCCAGGCAGTCGAAACTTGGTGCCCCCGTCGCCTCCCCGGCCAGCGTCCGCGCGGTCAGCCCGCGGATCCGCGCCATCCGCTCCGCCGCCCCCGACTGGTCCCCCAGCGCCCCGCCATGGTCCTGCGCATCGGCCAGGTCGTCACAGGCCCGGCACCACGCATAAAGCAGCCAAACCCGCTCGCGCGTCACCCGCCCGAACAGGCGCGAAGCCGCCGCGAACGACTTCGACCCCCGGGCGATGGTCTGTTCAGCGTGAGCCACCAGCGCCGCTCGCTCTTCTTCGCTCGAGCCGGCAAGCGGACACCTCACAAATCGCTCGCCTTCATCCGGAAAATCGGCACGTGCGGCTCATAGGCCTCCATCCGCGTCAGCAGCATGTCGAGCTCGTGCTCGGCAATGATGATGCTGGTGTGCAGGGGCCGGATGAAGCCGGTGTCCACCATGTGCCGGTTGAACGCCAGCAGGTGGTCGAAAAACCCGAAGGCATTCAGCATCCCCACCGGCTTGTCGTGATAGCCCAGCTGCGACCAGGACACGGCCTCCCACAATTCGTCCATCGTCCCCACCCCGCCCGGCAGCGTCAGGAACCCGTCCGACAGGTCGGTGAACGCCTGCTTGCGTGCATGCATGCCCGCCACCACGCGCAGATCGGTGCAGTCATGGTTGGCGATCTCGGCATCGGCCAGCGCCTCGGGGATCACCCCGATCACCTCGCCACCCGCCGCCATCGCCGCCGCGGCCACGGCCCCCATCAGCCCGCGCCGCCCGCCGCCATAGACCACCCCGATCCCCCGCACCGCCAGCGCGTGTCCCACCTCGCTTGCAAGCGCCATGTAGCGCTCGTCCGCCGGCGTTGCAGAGCCGCAGTAAACCGCCAGCCGCTTCATTTCAGGTCCTCCAGCATAAGCCCCGCCGTTGCCTTGGCGCTGCCCACCACGCCGGGGATTCCCGCCCCCGGATGGGTCCCCGCGCCGACCAGATACATGTTCCTGATCTTGTCGTCGCGGTTATGCCCCCGGAACCACGCCGATTGCGTCAATATCGGCTCAAGGCTGAACGCAGAGCCAAGATGGGCATTGAGATCGCTTGCAAAATCGTTCGGTGCATAGTGGAACTTGGTCACGATCCGGTCATGGATATCGGGGATCAACCGCCGCCCCACCTCGTCCAGCACGCGCTTTTCCAGCACCGGCCCGACCTCATCCCAATCCACCGGCAGCTTGCCCAGATGGGCCACCGGCACCAGCGCATAAAACGTGCTCTTCCCGGCCGGCGCCACCGAAGGATCGGTCACGGTCGGATGGTGCAGATAGATCGAGAAGTCCCGCGGCAGCACCCCATGCTCATAGATATCGTCCAGCAACCCCTTGTAACGCGGGCCAAACAGGATCGTGTGATGCGGAATTCCGGGCCACGTCCCCTCAACCCCGAAATGCACCACGAACAGGCTCGGCGAAAAGCGCTTCTTCGCCAGCTTCCGCCCATGATCGCGCGCCGCCGGGGTCTCGCCCAGAAGCTCGCGGTAGGTGTGGACGATGTCGGCGTTGCTCGCCGCCGCATCGAACCGCTCCCGCCACCCACTGCTCGTCTCGACCTCGGTTACCCGGTCGCCGAAGGTATGGATCTGCACCACCGGATCGCCCAGCCGCAGCGTCCCGCCCAGCCGTTCGAAATGGCGCACCATTCCCGCGATCAACCGGTTGGTCCCGCCCTTGGCCCACCACACCCCTCCGTTCTTTTCCAGCGTATGGATCAGCGCATAGATCGCGCTGGTCGTCATCGGATTGCCGCCGACCAGCAGCGTATGGAACGACAGCGCCTCGCGCAGCTTTTCCGATTTCACGAAGCTCGACACCATCGAATAGACGCTGCGCCATGCCTGATACTTCGCAAGGGCAGGGGCGGCCTTGATCATGCTCGCAAAATCAAGGAACGGCACCGTCCCCAGCTTGACATAGCCCTGCTCGCACACCCCGGCGGAATAGCGCAGGAACGCCTCATAGCCATCCCAGTCTCCCGGCGCGACGCGGTTTATCTCGTTCTGCAGCGCCGCATCGTCGTTGGAATAGTCAAAGCTCACCCCGTCCGGCCAGTTCAGCCGGTAGAACGGCATGACCGGCATCAGTTCCACGTCGTCGGCCAGCCGGTGCCCTGATAATGCCCACAATTCCTCAAGGCAGGCCGGATCGGTCACCACGGTCGGCCCGGCGTCAAAGGTGAACCCGTCGCGCTCCCAGAAATAGCCGCGCCCGCCCGGCTTGTCCCGGCTTTCGACGACGGTCGTCGCGATCCCCGCCGATTGCAGCCGGATCGCCAGCGCCAGCCCGCCAAACCCCGCGCCGATCACGCAGGCCCGCTTGCCTTCCGGTCCGCTCATGCCCCGCGCTCCAGCCGGCCCAGCGGCGCGCGCCCGGCGACCGCCTTCACCGCCGCGCCCAGCGGCACCGGCGGCTTGCCGATCAGGATTCTCACCTTGTCCGCCATCGTCGTCCTGCCTGCATAAAACCGCTCGATCAGCCGCTGGTCAAGCCTGTAGAACCGCTGTAGCACGGCGTAGCGCTGTTCGGGTGCCGCCGCGCCAAACAGCATGGCCGACAGCATCCGGTAAAACGCCCCCGCACGCCAGTGCCGCTCGCCCCAGGCCGTGCCCGCCGCCACAAGGCCAGTGCCCGACAGATCGCGCAAGGCGGCCATTTCCAGCGCAAAGGCCAGCGCCGTGGGCAGCGAATAGCTGGTCAGCGGATGGAACAATGCCCTCCGGACGCCCGCGCGCACCACGCCCTGCTCCCCCTCTGCCAGAAACCGCGCCCGGTTCCCGCCCGCGATCACCGGCAGGACCCCCGTCTCCTCGCCCAGCACCTCGGCGATCGACCACCCCTGCGCCGCCGCATAGGCCCCGATCCGCCCGAGCAACGCGTCCACGTCCAGCTCCGGCCCGTCGCTGTAATAGGTATCCTCGATGAACACCGTGTCGGCGGAAAACGGCAGGCAATAGACGAACCGGAAGCCGTCCACCTGCGCCACGGTCGCATCCATCACCACCGGCCGCGCCAACCCGTGCGGCGCGGCCATGCGCACCATCTGCCCGGCGAACTTCTGCCACCCGCCGGTGAGATGCGGCAGGCTGTCCGCGCCGCGCGCGTCGATCACCCCGCCGACTTCCAGCACCCGCCCATCGGCCAGCGCCACGCGCCCCGGCGCTACCTCCACGACCTCCGCCCCGCACCGCACCGCCCCTGCGGGCAGCGCCGCGCGCACCCCGGCGTCAAACCGCTCGGAAGTGATCGACCGATAAGCCGTCCCCAGATCGCGCGAAAACGCCGGAAACCGAACCGAATACCCGTCCCACCGCGCTGCGATCAGCGGCTCCAGCAGCGCCTCGCCGCCCTTGGGCAGGTCGCTGGCAAAGAACGACCAGATGTGGTTTCCTCCCAGCCGCTCCCCGGCTTCGACCACCACCACCGACACTTCGGGACGCAGCTTTGCCAACGCGAGGGCGATCAAACCCCCGGCCAGCCCGCCCCCGAGCACGGCAATATCAGCGTCCTGCTTGTGCATTGCCCGCACCTTAGGCGCAGCCACGCCGAGCGCAACTGCACACGCTTCCGCTTGGCGCGACCGCCAGGCGGTGTCATACCCGTTGCGATGGTCCCCGAAACCGATCCCCCCTCTCCCGACGAACGCCGCCGCCGCCGCGCCAGGCGCCGCCGCGAAACGAGCGACCACCTTTCGCTCCATGACCATCGCGGCGAACAGCGCCGCGCCCGCCGTCCGCGCACCCGCGCCCGGCACCTGCTTCCCGGCATCACCGGCATCTACCTCTCGCTGCTGATCGCCGCCGCGGTCGCCGTGGCCGAACTGCTGATGGGCCGCGTCCCCTACTGCCGCTGCGGCACGGTCAAGCTCTGGTGGGGCGATCCGCTGTCGTCCGAAAACAGCCAGCACATCGCTGACTGGTATTCGTTCAGCCACGTCATCCACGGCCTGCTGTTCTATTTCTTCGCGCACCTCTTGTGGCGCCAGTGGAAGCTCTTCGGTGGTCGCCCCGCGCTGTGGGCACTGCCTATCGCCGTTGCATTCGAGGGGTTCTGGGAACTGCTCGAAAATTCGCCGCTAATCATCGAACGCTACCGCGCGGTGACGATCAGCCTCGGCTATTCCGGCGACAGCGTGGTCAATTCGCTGTCGGACATCGGCTTCATGGTGCTCGGCTTCATCCTTGCCGCCAGGCTTCCGGTCCGCGCCTCGATCATCCTCGCGGCCGCCTTCGAACTGTTCACCCTCGCGGTCATCCGCGACAATCTCACTCTCAACATCCTGATGCTGACCTGGCCGGTCGAAGCGATCCGCCACTGGCAGGCCGGGGCCTGAGCCCGCGCGGCTTGGGCTATACATCGCCGGCGCAGGGCCGTATCAATGGCGAATCCCCGGGGAGCCTGCTTTGCCGTCACGGCATAATGGCTGAGAGGGGCAGGTTGCGCTGCCCGACCCGTCGAACCTGAACCCGTTAACACGGGCGGAGGGAGGGCTCGCCACAGTCGCGCCCCGCTTCCGTCCGCAATCAAGGACCCCGCGCCGATGGCCGATATCAACTCCCCCCTCGAAATCGGCGTGACCACCGGGCCGATCCGCGGCAGCCGGAAAATCCACGTCGAAAGCCCGCGCTTCCCCGGCCTCACCGTCGCGATGCGCGAAATTGGCCTCGAGGCGAGCTGCGGCGAACCGCCGGTGCGGGTCTATGATACCTCCGGGCCTTACACCGACCCCGCCGTCCCGATCGACATTTCCGCCGGCCTGCCGAAACTGCGCCGCGACTGGATCGTCGCGCGCGGCGATGTCGAGGAATACACCCCGCGCGAGGTAAAGCCCGAGGACAACGGCCTCTCCGGCCCGGACCGTTCCGCCGGCGTCCCTGCGTTCCCCAACGTGCCTGCACGGCCGCTGCGCGCCAAGGGCGGCTACAACGTCAGCCAGATGCACTACGCCCGGCAAGGCATCATCACGCCCGAGATGGAATACGTCGCGGTCCGTGAAAACCTCGGCCGCGTGGCGCTCAAGGAAGCGCTCATCCGCGACGGGCAGGATTGGGGCGCATCGCTGCCGGACCACGTCACCGCCGAATTCGTCCGCGAGGAAGTGGCGCGCGGCCGCGCGATCATCCCCAACAACATCAACCATCCCGAATCCGAACCGATGGCGATCGGCCGCAATTTCCTCGTCAAGATCAACGCCAACATCGGCAACAGCGCGGTCGCATCCGACGTCGCGACCGAGGTTGAC
>CAYFJH010000031.1:5997-31112 GCA_964343385.1 uncultured Novosphingobium sp.
CCGCTGGGGTGCGGACACCGTGATGGACCTCTCGACCGGCCGCAACATCCACGACACCCGCGAATGGATCCTGCGCAATTCGCCCGTCCCCATCGGCACCGTCCCGATCTACCAGGCGCTTGAAAAGGTCGGCGGCATTGCCGAGGACCTGACCTGGGAAGTGTTCCGCGACACCCTGATCGAACAGGCCGAACAAGGCGTCGATTACTTCACGATCCACGCCGGCGTGCGCCTGCCCTACATCCCGCTGACGGCAAAGCGCGTCACCGGCATTGTCAGCCGCGGCGGCTCGATCATGGCCAAGTGGTGCCTCGCGCATCACAAGGAATCGTTCCTCTACGAGCACTTTGACGACATCACCGAGATCATGAAGGCCTATGACATCGCCTATTCGCTGGGGGACGGCCTGCGCCCCGGCTCGATCGCCGACGCCAACGACGAGGCGCAGTTCGCCGAACTCTACACCCTTGGCGAACTGACCAAGCGCGCGTGGGAACACGACGTCCAGGTAATGATCGAAGGCCCCGGCCACGTGCCGATGCATAAGATCAAGGAGAACATGGACAAGCAGCTCGCGGCCTGCGGCGAAGCTCCGTTCTACACCCTCGGGCCGCTCGTCACCGACATCGCGCCGGGATATGATCACATCACCAGCGGCATCGGTGCGGCGATGATCGGCTGGTTCGGCACGGCCATGCTCTGCTACGTCACCCCCAAGGAGCACCTCGGCCTGCCCGACCGTGACGACGTGAAGGTCGGCGTCGTCACCTACAAGCTCGCCGCCCACGCCGCCGATCTTGCCAAGGGGCATCCTGCGGCGCGCCTGCGCGACGATGCCCTGTCGCGCGCCCGCTTCGAATTCCGCTGGCGCGACCAGTTCAATCTCTCGCTCGACCCCGAAACCGCCGAGCAATACCACGACCAGACGCTCCCGGCCGAAGGCGCGAAAACCGCCCACTTCTGCTCGATGTGCGGGCCGAAGTTCTGCTCGATGAAGATCACGCAGGAAGTGCGCGAGTTCGCGGCAAAACAGAACGCCGAGATCGAAACCTTCGTCGCCGCCGAAGACGCCGAGGCCGGAATGGCCGAAATGTCCAAGGTCTACAAAGACCAGGGCAGCGAACTCTACCTGCCTGCCAAATGACCCTCCCGCAATCCCCGCGCCCACCGCGGCGCGGGGATGGCGAACCGGAGCCAACCGATGTCCGTCCTCGCCGCCGCGCTAGTCCTGATGGCAACTCCGCCCAAACTGCCTGCCAAGCCCGTCGAACCGCCTCCTGCCGTCTCCGTGGCCCCCGTCCTCGCGGGCGGCTACACCCCGCTCAGCCCCAAATCCCCCGAACTGCAAAAGCCCCTGCGCGCAGCCCTCGCCGCCATCGCCCCGGCCAAGAGCCGCAGCCGCGCCCAGATCATCGCCGCCCAGCGCCAGGTCGTCGCCGGCACAAACTACCGCCTCACCCTGCAACTGCGCGACGGCTCGCGCTGGCAGGCGGTCGTCTGGCATCGCCTCGACCGGCAATACCAGGTCACCGAAGCCACCCGGCTGGACTGACAGCGCTCACGCCGTCACTTGTTCTTCATGTTGTCCAGCCCCGCCACCACGCCGGTTTTCTGCGTCGGGTTCGAGGCGTTGGTCTTCTTGGGTTTCTCGGCCTTGGGCTTGCGCGCTTCACGGCTCGATTTCATCTGGCCTTTGGCCATGGTCCTTGCTCCACCGGGCGGAGGCCCGAGGCCGCAGCCTAGGCCTTTCCGGGCGCAATAGCGAACGATCTATCCCCGCGAGATCCGCCCCAGCGCCTCGTCCAGCGCAGACAGGAACCGCGAGCGGTCGGTTTTCGAGAACGGTGCCGGCCCGCCGATGATGTCCCCGCCCGCGCGCAGGTCGGCCATGATCGCGCGGGTGGCGATCTGGCTGCCGATGGAGGAGGGGGTAAAGGGCTTGCCGGTCGGTGAAAGCACCGGCGCCCCGGCCTTGATGCAGCGGTCCGCCAGCAGGATATCGGCGGTCACCACCACGGTTTTCGGACCCGCGCTGTCGGCGATCCAGTCGTCGGCGGCGTCAAAGGCGTCGGACACCACCACTCGCCGCACCAGCGGATGGACCGGCACCCGGAACGCGCTGTTGCTGACCACCACCACCGCCACGCCCCGGCGGAACGCGACCTTGTAGATTTCCTCCTTCACCGGACAGGCGTCGGCATCGACGAGGATCGCAGGCAAGGGGAGGGGAGGGGCGGCGGGAGTGTCCATCCCTGCGGCCCTGCCACGGCGCAATGCCCGTGGCAACGCCCGGCAAAAAGGGGCCGCCGAAAGGGCATGAACCCCTCCGGCGGCCCCCGTTTCAGGCCCGGATCAACGAACCGCGAGCTTGCGCTGGGCGATGACGTCGGCGGTGGTGAAACGCACCGGCGCATAGTTGAACTCGCCGCTGACGGCCTCGCCCTTGACCACCAGCCGGAACGGCTTGCCCCCGGCTTCCCCGCTCAGCACCGTGCTGCCATCTGCGGCCACCGTGCTGGTGTAGGTATAGGTCACCCCGTCGCGGACGAAGGTTTCCTTGTCTGCAGCGTGGGCGGCTGCCGGAGCGATCAGCGCGAGGGCCGGAACGATCGCAAGCGCCTTGCGGATAAGGTTGATATTCATGGCAATTTCCCTTTCGGTTAAGGAGAAGATTGCCTCGGGCATCTCGTATGTTGTGCCGTCAGGGTCCTGAATGTTGCGCTGCGGCGCAATTGCATTGTGCGTTGCAGCAATTGCGGTTCGCGCAACACCCCCGGAAACACAGGCTATTTTGCGCGGCCCTCCCGCACAAAATACGCAAAACGGCGCAGCCTGCGTCCGAAATTACCGCTTGCGCACAAATTCCGCGCGCAGGACCAGTCCCTTGATCCCAGGATAGCGGCAGTCGATCTCCTGCGGATCGCCGGTGAGCCGGATCGACTTGATCAGCGTCCCCTGTTTGAGCGTCTGCCCCGCGCCCTTGACCTCCAGGTCCTTGATCAGCGTCACCTGGTCGCCGTCCGCCAGGATATTGCCCACCGCGTCGCGCACTTCGACCGTGTCCGCCGCCGCGCGCTTGGCCGCCAGTTCCGACGCGGCCATCCATTCGCCGCTGTCCTCGTCATAGACATAATCTTCGTCGCTGCCGCTCATCTGCCGGTTCCCGTCCGTCGCTGAAAGCCCGCCGCATGGCACCTGCCGCGCAGCATGGCCAGCGCTTTCGCGGAACAACGGTCGCGCCCGCGCATTTCGATCGCATAAGGAGCCCGCGCGCCGTTCCGGCGCGGTGGGCCACCTCCAACCGAGAGGAACCCCCGCGCCATGAACAGGCTGATCCTCCTGCCGCTGGCCGCCGCCGCATTCGTTGGCGGCTGCGCCACCTCGGACTACGGTCCCTACGACAACAGTTACGGCTACTACGATCGCGGCTATTATGACCGCTACGGCCGGTATGATTACAACAACCCCGATCCGCGTTACGGCGGCTACTATGCCGACCGCTATTACCGCAATGACAGCCGTTACCGCGAACGCCAGCTGTCCTACGACGACCGCGTCTATCGCGGCCGCGACGGGCGCTATTACTGCCGCCGCTCGGACGGCACCACCGGCATCGTCGTCGGCGGAATCGCCGGCGGGATCCTCGGCAACATCATCGCGCCGGGCGACTCCAAGACGCTGGGCACGATTGTCGGCGTCATCGGCGGCGCGGCCGTGGGCGCGGCGGCGGCCAGCGCCGACGCCCGCTGTCGCTAAAACTCAACGGGCTGCCACGTAACCCCGGCCCACCGGACCCGGCTGGCGGGGCGCGTTGAACACCGCCCCCGCCGCCACCCGGCTGCCCCGGATCACCAGCACCACCGTATCGCCCGCCTCCAGCTTCACGTCGTCGCCGGGGTGGACGAAGCTTTGCCCACCCGCCCGGTCGATCTGGACGATGAAGAACGCGCCCCGTCCGCGCCGCTCGGCCTCGGCGACGTTCTCGTCCGCCAGCGCCGATCCCGCGCCCACGTTCACCACCTCGATCTCGAGCCCGAACTCGTGCAGCCCGCGCTTCAGATCGCGCAGCTGGGTGCTTTCTCCCAGGAACTTCGCCGTGGTGGGATAGAGGATCATCTCGGCAATCCGTTCGGCCCCGATATGCGTCGGCAGCACCACCTTGTCCGCCCCGGCATGGATCAGCTTGCCCTCGGTCGTCGGCAGCTCGCCCCGCGCGATGATCTCCAGCCGCGGGTTCAGATTGCGCGCCGACAGTGTGATGAACACGTTGGTCGCATCGTCGGGCAGGACCGTCGCCAGCACCCGCGCCCGCTCGATCCCGGCCTGCCGCAGGCTCGCCTCGTCGGTCGCATCGGCGGCCAGCGTCAGATACCCCAGCGCCTCGGCCTCGGCGATCTTGGCCGCGCTGCGCTCGACAATGATGAACGGCGTGCGCGCCTCGGCCAGTTCCTTGGCAAGCTGCACCCCGATCCGGCCAAAGCCGCAGATGATGGCATGGTCGGCAAGGCGTTCGATCTGGCTTTGCATACGGTCGATCCCGAGAAGACTGCGCAGTTGGTAATGGGCGAAAACCTGGACGAGGGCACCGGTCAGCACGATCATCCCGGTGCAGCCCAACACGATGGTCCCGATCGCCAGCCCGCGAAGCCACGGCGTGTTGAGCGGATGGACCTCGCCATACCCGACCGAAAAGATCGTCAGCGTCACCATGTAGAACGCATCGCCCAGCGACCAGCCCGCCCAGACGAACCCGCCCACCGCCAGCCAGAACACCACGACCATGAAGCCAAGGATGCGCAGCAGGTTGTGCAGCGGATTGCCAAAGGCAATGTCCACCGTCCGCCGTATCGTGCTGCTCGTCTGCTGAACCATGAAACCCCCGGCCCGCACAGTGCCGCCGCCGCGCCCCAATGTCCACATTCCGCCGCCCGCCGCCTTGCGCTGGCGCAAAAGGGGGCGGGCGCGGATCAGTTCAAACTGACAGGGAGGCCACTAATGAACCGGCCTTGGGCGGTGTCGAATTGCCAGAATGTTCGGGGGGAGTTGACCGCCCGGTCTTAGCGAACGATGCGCCGAAAGCGAACGTTGCAGCAACTTCGAATGGCGGACTGACGCGCATGCCGATTTGCAACTTGGAAACTGCATAGTTTTCGTGAAGTGATGACCTCACACTCAAAGAAATGGGTCAACGATGAACATAAACTTCACTGTAAAGTGCGATACCTGCAGCGATCATACGAATATCCGGTTTGGCATGTCCAACAGGGATGTCCAGCCAGTGCGTTTCGCCTGTCAGAGCTGCGGATCTGCGATTGATATTGTGATGGGCGGAGCAGTTCCCGGCATTACCGGCGCGACCCGTGTGCAAGGGATCGAGCCCTTTGATGCGGAAACCAATTTTGTCGATCTGCATCTCGATTTTCCAGTCTCATTTGAGCCTTACAAAATGGGAATGACGCCATTCATGCGCGCTAGCAGGAGGATTGGCTTTCCCGAAATGCAACTGCACAGCGCTCGACTTAATCACCTTAACGCGGAAGTTGGGAAGGCAAGGTTTTTCGAGACCATACTGAAGCTCTATGCCAGAGAAAAATTTCTACCCTTCAAACTCAATATCGAGCGAACCTTTAACATACAGGTGAAATCGGATCACCCAGAAGATCGAAACGCCGCGCTCTATTTGTTAATTGCGCACATGATGATGGCCTACGAATACCCCAATCAAAGCCGCGCGGCATCAGACAACTCATATGATGTCTTGATGGATGCCGCCAAGCAACACGGGGCTGCGGTCGATGCCTTCGTCAGAGAGATCACCGACACAAAACTGCCAACGCACCCCGGATCACGCGCTCTCGCGCGCCATCAGCATCGGCTCCAGCACGGTCGATGGCGCAGCCTCGCCGCCGATCCGCTTGAGCAGCGAGCCGACCATCGCCCGCGCTCCGCCGGCGATGTCCTGTCGCACCGTGGTCAGGCGCGGCACGGTCTGCATCACCAGCGGCAGGTCGTCATAGCCGACCACGGCAATGTCCCCCGGCACCCGCCGCCCGCGTTCGTGCAGGACGCGCAGCGCCGCCATGGCGATCGCGTCCGATGCGGCGAAAATCCCGTCGGTCGCCGGGTCCATCCGTTCCAGCAGCGCGCCGATCTGCCCTGGCAGGTCCCCGTCCGCAGGCTCCACCGTCCACGCCGCGATGGCCGCGCCGGACCCGTTTTCTGCCACCGCCAATTCCGCCCCGGCCAGCCGCTGCGCGCTTTGCGTGCAATGCGCCTCGCCCAGGAACGCCAGCCGCCGCTTGCCGCCCGCCAGCAGGTGCTGCGCCGCCATCCGTCCGCCCGCGATGCTGTCCGTGCCGACTACGCAGTGCCGCTGCCCCTCGCGGTGCGCCCCCCACACCACGAGCGGCAGATAGTCCCCGGCGACCCGCTCGATCGTTTCGAACTGGTCCGACTGGCCCAGCAGCAACACCCCGTCGAGCATCCCCGAATCGACGATCCGGCTCAGCCACTCGTCCTCGTGCGCGGGCGTCACCCGGCTCAGCATGAGGTCATAGCCGCGCTCGGCCAGCGCCTCGGCAATGTGGCCCAGCAGCGCCATCGCGAAGGGATCGCCCAGCATGTGCTTCTGCTGGCGGCCCAACGGAACCACCAGCCCGATCACCCCGGTCTGCCCGGTGCGCAGGCGGCTCGCCATCTGGTTGGGGCTGAACCCGTGCTTGCGCGCCAATGCCTGGATGCGCTCGCGGGTCTGGGCATTGACGAGGTCCTTGCCCGCCAGCGCACGCGACACCGTGCCGGCCGAAACCCCGGCCAGCTTGGCCAGTTCGGAAATGTTGCGAACGCGGCGCGGACGCGCCTCGACGCTTCCTTCCCCGGCCTCCGTATCGCTTGCCATGTCAGCGCGCATATCGTCTAATCCAGCCAGGATGCCGCTGCGCCCGGCAGGCCCCTCGCAGCACAGCCCTGTTTACGAATCAGAGACTTACGCGCCATTGCCGCCCTGCGCAATGGTCTGTCGCGACTGCGCAAACCGGCAATTGACCATGCGCTGGCCGCCGGTCGGCCCTTGCGTCATTCGCATGTCTGAGCCCGCGCCGTTCGCGGTCTTGTCACCCCTCCCGCCGCATCCTAACCCGGTGCGCATGAAATCCGCCTGCCCCATTGCCCCGGTCGAACCCTTCCATGCGATGGCCATCGGTGCCATCGCCCACGATCTCGCCGCCGCCGGGGTCAGCGTGATCCACATGGAATATGGTCAGCCGTCAACCAACGCGCCCCCCGCTGCCGTGGCCGAGGCCCACCGCGTCCTCGACGGAGAGGCGACCGGTTACTGGGAAAGCACCGCGCTCAAGGCGCGCATCGCCCGCTACTATGCCGAAAACCACGGCGTCACGGTCGATCCCGAACAGGTCATCCTCACCTGCGGCGCGTCCCCGGCGCTGGTCCTCGCGCTCTCCAGCCTGTTCGCCCCCGGCGCACGGGTCGCGCTCGCCCGCCCTGGCTACGTCGCTTACCGCAACACCCTCAGCGCCCATTACCTCGAGGCGGTCGAACTCCCCTGCGGCCCGGCTGAGCGCTACCAGGTAACCGCCGCCGCGCTCGCCGCACTGGACCCCGCGCCCGACGGCCTGATCCTCGCCAGCCCGGCCAACCCCACCGGCACCATCATCCCGCGTGATGAACTCGCCGCCATCGCCGATGTCTGCCGCCGGCGCGGCATCCGCGTTATCTCGGACGAGATCTACCACCGCCTGACCTACGCCCACCCCGCCGCCTCGATGATCGAGCTTCTCCCTGAAACCTTCATCATCAACAGCTTCTCCAAGTATTTCTCGATGCCCGGCTGGCGGCTCGGCTGGCTGCTCGTGCCCCCCGCGTCCATCGCGCCGGCGCGCGCGCGGATGACCAACCTGTTCCTCACCCCGCCTGTCCTCTCCCAGTGCGCCGGCCTCATCGCCTTTGACGAGGACGAAGTCCTTGCCGGCCACGTCGCCACCTATGCCGCCAACCGCGAACTGATGCTCGCCGCGCTTCCCGCGATGGGCCTCGCCAAAATCGCCCCGCCCGACGGTGCGTTCTACATCTACGCCGATATCGGCCACCTGACGGATGACAGCCTCGCCTTCTGCGAACAACTCCTGCGCGAAACCGGCGTCGCCACCGCCCCCGGCATCGACTTCGACCCCGCCCTCGGTCACCGCTTCATCCGCTTCAGCTTCGCCGTCTCCACCCCCCTGGTGGAAGAAGCCATCCGCCGCCTCATCCCCTGGTTCACCGCGCGCACCACTGCGCCCGCTCCAGCCGTCGCAATTCGAGACGCACCCGCCTTTCGCGGCGCTTCCCCGGATTGACAGCCTCCCCAAGGCATTGAATTGACGGGATCGGGCCATATTCCGGCCAGTTGTTCTTCAGGAGGGCGCGATGCCCCGCGGTCCCATCTTTCCCGGCAAAATCCCGGCGCCGTTCCCGGCCCAGGTCGATGCCCTTGCCGCATGGCAGATCAGCCTCGGCGATCTCGCGCTGTCCTGCGCCGGGTCCTATGCAGCGGACGAGGGTGCACGCCTGCGCGAGCTTGCCGCGCTCATCGCCGCCGCGCCCGAAGGGCAGGCCGCCGCCCTCCCGCGGCCAAACGCGGATCGGCTCGGCGCCTTGCTGGGCGCGGGCGCACCCGCCTCGGCAGCGCTGGAACTGATCGGCAAGGGCGAGGCCGGCTACTTGATGTCCTGCGGCGGGAACGACCGGCACATGGCCTCGGTCATCCTGCCCGGCAACACCGAGGAGCAGACCGCCAGCGGCGATACCGCCGCCCTCGCGCTGGCCGGAGCCCTCGCCATGGCGCTGGCCGAACAGGCCGCCGCTGCCGCCCTCGCGCTTGACCGCCGCGCCGCCCCGCGCCCCACGCCGAACTGAACCCCAGAGGCTCGCCCCAAGGGGCAGGCCCCGCCTCAGTTCACCAACGCAGCCTCGATCGCAATGCGGATCGCCTCTGACGTATGGTTCGCGCCCATCTTGCTCAGCATGTTGGCCCGGTGGATTTCCACCGTGCGCGGGCTGATCGACAGCTTTTCCCCGATCAGCCGGTTTGACAGTCCGCCCGCCACGCCCGTCAGGACTTCGCGTTCGCGCTTGGTCAGCCGGTCCACCCGGCTCCGCGCCACCGCCTCGCGCAGTTTGGAGCTTGAGACCGAACGGGCGCGGTCTTCCGCAACTTTCAAGCTGTCTTCGAGCCCGGGCACGTCGAACGGCCAGACCAGGTAATCGACCGCGCCCTGCAGCACAGCCTCCACGATCCGGCGAATCGAGGGTTTTTCCGCAAAGGCGATGATCGGCAGCCAGTCCCCCGTCCGCCCCATGTGTTCGAGCAGCACTGGGATCGCATCGCCGACATCGTGGACCAGCAGCATCCCGCCCTGCGGCCAGCGCGAGAACAGTTCGCTTGTATCCTCGAAAGGTTCGACATGAAGATCGCTGCCGGCAAGACAATGCGAGATGGCAGCACGACGGCGAAAATCGCCATCAACGAGGAGAAGACTGGTTCGCTGGTTCATGGTCAAAGTAATACAGAACTATGCTTAGGGGATAAGACGGAGAATGGTCCGCTTTGGAGCTAATGTGGTGCTAGTTTATGCGCTAACCAATTGCGGAAATTCAGCCAGTGCCGACGCCCATTATTGCAGCATTTCCAGAAGCCTGCCTCACCCCGCCCCTCGCGTGGCGGTCAGCGCCGCGGCGATCTCGATGAAGTCGCCGCGCACCTGATCTATCCGGTTCGGGTCGAAGGCGAGCACGCTGTCGAGCACGGCCCCGCGTGCCGCAGTATAGAACTGGCGCAGCGCCTGCGCCACGCCCTCGCTGCCCGAAATGCCCAGCTGCAGCGCCGTCAGCGCCGAAAGCGCGCGGGTCAGTGCCTTGCTCTTGGCGTCGTTGTCGCCGCGCTGATAGGCAAAGGTCGCCGAACCGAGTGAACCGATCAGCTGCTCGTAGCACAGCCCGACCAGCTCCATCGGGTCGCAGCCATTGACCCGCGCATCGAAATCGACGCGGCGATAGGCGTCCTGGGGGCTATGGCGGGCAAGCAGCGTCATCGGTCATCAATCCCCGGCAAAGGCGTCAATCTTTCGAATTCCACGCATCGATCTGGTTCCTGAGGAACGATAGGGTCGAAGTGGAGGCCGAAACGGAATTCTGGGTCGAGGCAAAGCGTGAAACCAGCTGCTGGCGCAGCGTCTCCTGCTTCTCGGCTAGCCCGCTCAGGTCGGTCTTTGCCTTGGCCTTCTGGGCGGTATAGCGCGTGATCGAGGCGGCGAGCGAATAGGCATCGCCGCTGCTCGCCATCTTGCGGTTGAGCGCGTCGATCGTCCCGTAAACGCCGTTGAGGCCGTTGGTGAACATCGCCGCCACCCCGGTCGGATCGGCCTTGCGCGCGGCGGCCAGCTTGGTCCCGTCCAGCGCGAAAGTCCCGTCGCGCTGGATCGAAACTCCCAGGTCCGAAAGCGTGCGCGGCGCCCCGGCCGGTGCCCCCGGCATGATCACGCTGCCCGAAAGCTGCGACAGCGCCCGCTTGAACGACAGCGCCGCGCCGTCGCGGGCAAGGTCGCCGGAAACCGGATCGGTCGCTTCCTTGACCTGCGCGACGATTTCATTGAGCGCGGCGGTCAGGTCCTGCATCGCCGTGGAGATCGCGGCGGAATTGTCGGCAAAGGTCAACGTCGCCGGGCTGCCCACATTGGTCGCGGTCAGCGTGAGGTTGAGCCCCGGGATCGCTTCCCTGACCGTATTGCTGCTGCCGGTCATGGCCAACCCGTCAAGCTTCCACGCGGCATCGGCCGATTGCTGGATCAACTGGCCGGGCAGGGTGGTTGCCGGGCTCCACGCCAGCTGCGCCAGCCCCGGATCGCCCGCCGCCTCCGCCGCGTCGAGCACGAAGCCATTGGCCGCCCCTTCCGCGCCCTTCATCACCAGCCGCGGTCCCGTGCTGGTGTTGGCGACATAGGCCGAAACCCCCGCCCCGGCCGCGTTGATCGCGGCGGCGACATCGCCCAGCGTGGCCCCGGCGGCAATGGTGATCGGCACGGCGGCGTGGGCGGCGTCCTCGGTAAAGGCCGCGCCCGCAATCGTCCCGAAGCGCAGCGTCAGCGTGCCGGAACCCACCGGCGCTGAGCTCGATGCCATCACCGGCCCGGCCAGCGCCTGCGCCCTGGCCAGCGCCGTCACTTCCAGCGAATAGGTGCCCTTGGGCGTGGCCGAGCCTGACAGCGCGGGCGCGGCGATTGCCGGGTTCGACAGGCTCGGCTGCGGCGAAAGGTCGCCATTGCGCACCCGGTCGCCCAGCGAGGTCGACAGGCTCAGCAGGGTCGATTTCAGCGTCCCGGCGGCGGAGATCTGCCGGTCGAGCGTGTCGGACCTGGCTGTAAGCCGGTCGCTGCGGTTGGCAAACTGCGCGGCGGCAAGGTTGGTCGCCAGCGTCGTCCAGTCGATCCCCCCGCTGTTGAGCGAGGAAAGGATCGTGCTCGAAGCCGAAGCCGAGGTGGAACTGGTGGTCTCCATGGACATCAGGACGGCAAGCGCCCGCCTGGTTTAAGCAGAATTACGCTGCCATCGTCGCGGCTGCCGTCTCGGGCTTGCCCTCAGGGTCAAACCGCAGCGCCAGCGGCACGTGGACCGGCGGCAGCGCCCGGTTTTCCCCGCGTTTCAGCGCCATGACAAAGCCCAGCACGCCCGCCACGGCGGCATACAGTTCCTCGCGGATCACCTGGTTCTCGCGCGTGGTGAAGAACACCGAACGCGCCAGCGCCGGATATTCGAGCAGCGGCACCTCCAGCTCGCGCGCCAGTTCGCGCATCGCCAGCGCCTTTTCGCCCTGGCCCTTGGCCAGCACGATCGGCGCCCCGGCGCGTTCCGGATCATAAACCAGCGCCACCGAATAATGCGTCGGGTTGGTGATCACGAACTGCGCCTCGCGCATCGCCCGTTGCAGCCCGCCCATCGCCAGCTGCCGCTGCCGCTGGCGGATCGCGGCCTTCTTTTCCGGGCTGCCCTCGGCCTCCTTGTGCTCGTCGCGCATGTCCTGCTGGCTCATCCGCAGGCGCAGGAACCGCCGCACCCACTGCACCGGAAAGTCGATCAGCGCGATCCCGACCAGCCCGGACGTCAGTGCCATCAACAACGAAGTCAGCGCCTCCCACGCCGCCGCCAGCTGCCCCGGCAAAGGCGTGCGCCCCAGTCCGAACAGCCCCTCCATATGCCCCCGCGCCCAGACCCAGGCGATCACCCCCAGCAGCCCGGCCTTGGCCACGCTCTTGCCCAGTTCGGTCAGCCCCTGCATGCCGAACATCCGCTTGAGCCCGGACAGCGGGTTGATCCGGCTCGCCTTGGGCGCAAGGTTCCCCGGCAGCCAGCGTCCCTCGCCAAACCCCAGCTGCGAGACGATGGACGCCGCCCCCACCGCCACCCCCAGCACAATCACCGGCGGTAGCACCGCCACCAGCGCCGCGATCAGGCTCGCCCCCGGCGCGAAATCGTCGATCGCCCCCCGGTCGAACCGCAGCGCCCCTTCCAGCACGCCGCCCATCGCCCCCAGCATCCACGGCCCCGCCAGCTTGAGCCAGACCACCCCCGCCAGCATCGCCGCCGCCGTCGCCAGCTCGCGCGAACGCAGGACATCGCCCTTTTGCGCGGCGTCGCGTTTGCGCTTTTCGGTTGGCGCGAGGTTCTTTTCGCCGGATTCGTCACTCATCGCGGCTGGATCACGCTTTCGGCCTGCCGCAGCCCCTGGGCGGCAAGGTCGGCCATCATCTCACTGGTCAGCGGCGCAGAAATGATCAGCGCCGCGATCCCTGCCAGAACCCCGGCGGGAAGCCCCAGCGCAAACAGGTTGAGCGACGGCGCCGACCGGCTCAGCACGCCCGCGGCCATCTGCACCAAGAGCAGGATCAGCGTCACCGGCAGGGCGATCGCCACCGCGCTGGTGAACATGGATGCCGCGAACCCCGCCACCATCGCCAGCCGCTCCGGCCCCAGCCAGGTCTGCCCCGGCGGGAAGCTGGCATAGCTCTTCAGGATCAGGTCAATGAACACCAGATGCCCGCCCGCCCCCAGAAAGATCAGCGTCAGCACGATCCCGAAATACTGCCCCAGCGCGGGCGAATGCGCCCCCGTCTGCGGGTCGGACGCCGTTGCGATCGACATCCCCATGCCCGCGCCGATCACCTCGGCGGCAATCACCGGCGCGGCAAAGGCCACCTGCAGCACGAACCCCAGCGCCAGCCCCACCAGCACCTCGCCCGCCACCGCCAGCACGCCGGGCAGGCTCAGCACCGAGGCCGGGGCCTGAACCCCGCTCCACCCGCAAACCAGTATCGCAATCGCCCCGCTGACGATCACCCGCGCCTGCGCCGGGATCGAAGCCGCGCCAAAGAACGGCGCGGCAAACAGCGCCGCCCCCACGCGGGTCATGACAAACAACCACCGCCAGAACTCGGCCTCGACCGGCCCGAACCCGAAGCTCAGCGCGTTCACGCTCTTCCCAATCCGGCAATCTGGTCAAAGATCTCGACGGTAAAATCGCCCACCAGCCCCAGCATCGCCCCGCCCATCAGCACCAGCACCAGCGCGATCACCGCCAGCTTGGGCACAAAGGTCAGGGTCTGCTCGTTGACCGAAGTCGCCGCCTGCACGATCCCCACCACCAGCCCGACCGCCAGACTGGCCAGCAGCACCGGAGCCGCAACAAGTGCGGTCACGTAAAGCATCCGGTCAGCCAGATGCAGCAAGGAAGCCGTGTCTTCCATCACCCGAAACTCGCCGCAAGACTGCCCATCAAGAGCGCCCACCCATCGACCAGCACGAACAAAAGCAGCTTGAACGGCAAGGAAACAATCGTCGGGCTCATCATCATCATGCCCAGGCTCATCAGCACGGACGAAACCACCAGGTCGATCACCAGGAACGGCAGGAACAGCATGAACCCGATCTGGAACGCGGGCTTGAGCTCGCTCGTCACGAAGGCCGGCAGCAGGATCGAAAACGGCACGTCCTCGGATCGGGCAAAGGCCGGCGCCTTGGCCATTCCCGCAAACATCGCCAGATCACGCTGCCGCGTCTGGCGGATCATGAAGGCGTGGAACTCCCCGCCCGCATTGGCAATCGCAGCTTCCGAATTGATCGTGCCCGCAGCATAGGGCGCTATCGCGGTCCGGTTCACACCGTCCAGCGTCGGGCTCATCACGAACAGCGACAGGAACAGCGCCAGCCCGACCAGCACCTGGTTCGGCGGGCTCTGCTGCAGCCCCAGCGCCTGCCGGACAATCGCCAGCACCACCAGAATCCGCGTAAAACTGGTCATCATCAGCACAAGGCTGGGCAGGATCGTCAGCAGCCCCATGATGACGAGCAGTTGGAGCGACATCGTCATCCCCCCGCCCGGCCCGCCATTGACCTGTTGAAACGCCCGGTCCAGCGCGCCGGGAATTGCCGCCTGCGCATGGGCCACGCCCGGCACGGCGAGCAGCACGCCCGCCAGAGCGATCAGACGCTTCCTCACGAAACCACCTCCCGCGCATCGGCCTCGGCCAGCCGCGTCATCCCCCCGCGCGAAACCGAGACCAGAATCTCCTTCCCGTGAAATTCCAGCACCGCCAGCTTGAGCGTCGGGGACAGCATCGTCGTCTCGACAATGCGCACCGCTTTCGCGCCCGATGCAGTAGCCCCGTAGCGCGCCTGCATCTTCTGCAGGAGCTTGAGCGACCCCCAGATCGCCGCCCCGATCAGCGGCAGCACGACCAGCAGCTTGAGCACATACCACAGCATCAGCGGCTCTCCCCGCCGCCCGCCAGTTCGACGATGCGCAGCCCGAACCGGCCGTTTTCCGCCACGATCTCGCCCTTGGCGATCAGCTTGCCGTTGACCATCACGTCGAGCAGTTCGTCGGTCAGGCGGTCGAGCATGACCACACTTTCCTCGCCCAGCGACAGCACGTCCCTGAGCTTCATTTCGGTCCGGCCAAGTTCCACCGAGACACGCACGTCGACATCCTTGAGTAGGTCATAACCGCGAGAAGGAAGCGTCATAGTCTTGTTATCCCTATAAAAAGATCAGAATGCAGCGGTAATCTGCAAGGCCACCCGATCATCCGCCGCGCCCACCGTCCCGGTCGCCACGGTCACCCGCCCCAGCCGCAAGGGAACGTTGCGCGCCACCGCCACCGGCAGCACCATCCCCGGCTCAAGGCCCGCCAGCGCCGACATCGGCATCTTCATGTCGACCAGCACGGCGGCCAGTTCGAGCGGCAGCCCGGCAAACGGCTCGTCCAGCGGATCGGCGGCCGCGCGCCCTTCCGGCACGCGGCGAGGGCCTTCTCCAAACACCGCGGAAAGGCTCGCCAGCGGCACCGCCAGCGTCATCAGCCAGCTGTCCCCGCCCGGCTCGCCCACCTCGAACTCGATCCCCGCGACCGGCTCGCTCCGCCCGAACGGCTCCAGCGCGGCCAGGCTGCCATTGCGCGCAATCCCTTCCACCGCGCCGCTCCCATCGGGAAACAGCACCGCGCCCAGCTGCTGGGTCAGCACGGCCTCCAGCCGCCGGATGAACAGCCCGGCAGAGGCCGGAAACTCGTCGGGTAGCGGCGAGGGCGCTTCGCCCCGCCCGCCAAAGGTCCGGTCGACCATTCGCAGCACCGCCGCCGCATCGAGCATCGCCAGCAGCGGCAACCGGTCCGGCCCCATCCCGAAAAGGATATTCGCCGCAAGCTCCGGGCTGGACATGGTCAGTTCTTCCAGGTCGCTCTTGCGCGCCGGCTTGGCCCTTACGGTCGCGCCCTTGCCGCCCACCAGCGGGGCCAGCGCCGGGGCGAGGGCGCGCGCCAGCCGCTCGCCGGCCTTGCCCAGCAGGGCCACCAGCCCGTCCGGCCCCAGCGGCGCGCGCATCAGCGCGCTGCTGTGCCGCGCCAGCGTCCGCGCGGCCCTGAGCTTGCCCTCGGGCTTCATGGCCGCCCCCTCACTGCACGATGAAGGATTTGAAGTAGACCTCGTCGATCCCCCCGAACCCTTCTTCCTTGGTCAGCACATGGTTGATCGCGGCGGTCAGGCGCTTCTGGAGCTTTTCCTTGCCCTCGACCGTGCCGATGTCATCTTCCGGCGTGTCCGCCAGCACGGTCAGCATGGCCGAACGCGCCGCCAGTTCATGCTTCTTGAGCCACATCACCACCCGTCCGTCGCGCCGCGTCGAACAGGCGATGGAGATCTGCACCAGCGCGTCCGAATCCTTGAGGTTCGAGGTGAACTCCTCGGTGAACGAGAAGTAGCTGGTCTTGTATTCGGTGCCGCCTTCGCCTTCGACCTCGGGCGCTGCAGCGCCTTCGCCCTCGCCCTCTTTCTTGACGGCATAGGGGTCTTCCTCGCCCTTGCGGACCAGCTTGGGGTTGTTGTCTTCCTTGGCCTTTTCATGCCCCCCGCCGATCACGCCGGCGGCCACCAGGCCATAGACCCCGCCGCCACCCACGCCGAGCAGCACTGCCGCCGCCGCCACTTTCATCAACATCCCGCCGCCCTTCTTCTTCTTGGCCGGCTTGGCTTCCTTGTCGCTCATGACCCTGTTCCGTCAGTTCAGGCGAAACGGCCGCGGCCAGTGGCCGGGGCGTTCGCGGTGGTGTCCTGCGCAGTGCCATCAGCCCCGCGTCCGGCCTCGGCACGGCGCTGGGCGGCGGGCGTGGAGGCCTGCTGGCCCCCGTTCTGTCCGCCGCCTTGCCCGCTGGCACTGTCCTGCCGGACAAAACCCTGTGCTGAATATCCTTGTGAATTCTGCCCGGCCCCATCCGCCCCGGAGCTTGCTGCTGGCGCGGGCACGGCCGCCTGCACTGCACGGGCAAAGTCCGGATCGGCACTTGCCACTGACACCGACAGCCCTTCGCCGTCCTGGCGGAAACGCAGCGAAACCGGCCCGAACTCGGCATGGTTGATCGAAACGTCCACGCCGGCAGGCCGCACCGCGTCACGCGCCTCGATCAACCGGTCGACCAGCGCGCCAAAGTCCTGCGGGGCCGCAACCGGCCCAGCTACGGACCCCGCACCGATCGCGCTGCCCGAAGTATCGGCGGAAACCGGCGGCGCAAACCCGGCAACCGCCGGCACGGCCAATTCCGCCGCGGCGGTGGCCGCACCCTTCGTCATGTCACCCAGCCCGGCGTGCAGCCGCACCGCATTGCCGACCTGCGGCCCCATCTCGTCATTCAGCGTAAATCCGGCCGGAGCCACATCTGGCCGCATCGCCGAAACCGGCAACATCCGGATCGCTTCGGCAGTGCGGCCTTCCTGCGCGGTTTTGTCGAGCCTCTTGGCGGGCGCGTTCTTCGCTGCGGTCAACGGCAGGCCGCGCAGCTGCGCATCAATCAGCGGCGGCAGCGTGGTTCCCCCGGTCTGCGCCTGGGCCTGCTCGCGCACCGGCTCGGCAGCCGGGGCAGGCACCATCGCAGGAGCAGCGGGCAGGGCGGGGACCGCAACCGCCGCCTCCGCCGCCGCCGGCACCTCCGCCTTTTCCGCGCCATCATCGGGCAAGGTTGCGGCCACGTCCACCGGCAGCCGGATCGCCCGCACCGCCGCCAGCAGGCCCGGCATCCCCTGCGCCGCCGGGTGCAGCCGCACCTCATCCGTCTCGCCGACGGATTGCTCAGGAGCGACCGGCGTCCCTGCCGCCACCACAAATTTCAAAGCCGCCGAAACCCCGTGAACCGCCCCGCGCAAGCCCAGCGCCCCCTGCGGCAAGATCTTGCCGCTTGCCGCCTCGGTCACGGCAAGCCCGTGCCGCCCGGCAGGCTCACCCGCAGGCCCTTCCCCCATCTCGGGAGCCGCAACCACGCTAACCTGAAACAGCGACAGAACCTGCGAAAAAGCCCCGTTCCCGGTGGCTTCCGCGGGCATTCCGGCATATTGCCCGGCCATCGGTCCGGGCGGCGGTGCGGTGGAAGTCGAAGCCGGCGGCGCGGCAAGCTGGATCATGGCGGTAGTCCCCAAAGGTGGCTCTACCGCTCCCTATTCAAGCCCCGTGCCAAGTGCCTTGCGCCCGCCCAGCGGGGTCTGCTGCCCGCTCAGCGCAATGGCCTTGGCCTCGCCCCGCGCGCGGTCTTCGGCGGCCTGGCGGCGGCGTTCCGCCTCCGACAGTTTGCGCATCTTGGTAT
Organism: uncultured Novosphingobium sp.; assembly: GCA_964343385.1. Classification (GTDB taxonomy): domain Bacteria; phylum Pseudomonadota; class Alphaproteobacteria; order Sphingomonadales; family Sphingomonadaceae; genus Novosphingobium. The sequence continues at coordinate 24,170 of CAYFJH010000031.1, forward strand.
CGGCCAACGCCTGCGCCCGCGCCGCATCACTGCGCGTCCCCTCGGACACGCCCTCCAGCCCGGCGCGAAACCGGGCCATCTGGCGCAGCGCCGCCCCGTCCGCAACGTCGCGCCGCGCACCGTAATCCTCGGCCATGCGCCCGGTCCGCTCGGCCAGCGCGAGCAGCTGCGCCAGCGTCCCTTCCGCCTCTGCCGCCTCTGCCGCCGCGCCCTGCCGCGCAATCGCGCGCACCCGCTCCAGCCGCTGCAACCGGGCAAGGTGCTTCCGGTCAGGAGCCGCCATCGCCCAGCAATTCGATCAGGGCCACCGCCGAACTTCCCAGCGGCACCACCTCGCCCTGCGCCTGCATCAGGAACCGGCGCAGCGGCTCCTGCATGGTAATCGCCCGGTCGAGCAGCGGATCGGCCCCCGCCCGGTAGGCCCCCATCAGCACCAGATCGCGGTTCGCCTCATACGAAGCCACCAGCGCCCGGAACGTCCGCGCCGCGCGGCTGTGCGCTCCGCCCGCCACGTCGCTCATCACCCGGCTCAGCGAAGCGGCAATGTCGATCGCCGGATACTGCCCGCGCTGCGCCAGATCGCGCGACAGCACCACGTGCCCGTCCAGGATCGACCGCGCGGTGTCCACTACCGGATCGTCTTGGTTATCGCCGTCGGCCAGCACGGTATAAAGCCCGGTGATCGAGCCCCCGCTCGCCGCCGAATTGCCCGCCCGCTCGATCAGCTTGGTAATCGTCGCCAGCGCCGACGGCGGATAGCCCCGCGCCGCACCCGGCTCGCCCAACAGCAGCGCAATCTCGCGTCCCGCGTGCGCCACCCGCGTCAGACTGTCCATTATCAGCAACACCCGCCGCCCCTGGCTGCGGAAATGCTCGGCAAGGCTCGTCGCCAACAGCGCCCCCCTGATCCGCAAGTTCGGCGCATGATCCGCCGGCACGGCAACAATCGCCGTCCGCGCCCGCTTCGCGCCCGCCATGTGCTGCTCGACAAAGTCCGAAACCTCGCGCGCGCGTTCGCCGATCAGGCCGACCACGATCACCTCGGCATCCGCGCCGTGGGCGATCATGTCGAGCAGGACCGACTTGCCCACGCCCGATCCGGCCATGATCCCGATCCGCTGCCCCACGCCGAACGTGGTCAGCCCGTTGAGCGCGCGTATCCCGGTATCGAACGGCTCCCGCACCGGCGAACGGTCCAGCGCCCCGGTGCGGATGCCGCCCGCCGGCCATTCATCGCGGAAATGCACCGGCCCCAGCCCGTCGATCGGATGACCTTCGCCGTCCACCGCCCGGCCCAGGAACGCCTCGCCCACCGGCAGCATCCCCGGATGCCCCTCGGGCCGCACCCGCGCGCCGGGGCGCAGCATCACCGTATCGCCCAAAAGCATCATCAGCGTGCGCCCGTTGCGAAAGCCGATCACCTCGGCCAGCGGCGCCCCGCGCAGGTCTTTCTGCGGCCCGTGCGCCACCCGGCACAGCGCGCCGATTGGCACCGACAGCCCCGAAACCTCGATCAGCCCGCCATCACACGCCGCCACCAGCCCATACCGATGCGGCGTGAAATCGGGCTGCGCGCCCGCCAGCTCGTCCAGCAGCTCAGCCGCGATGTTCAGCACGCGTGAAACGCCTCGGCCAGCGCCAGCCGCCATTGCGCCGGCCCATCCTCGACCCCGCCGGACTGCGCCTCCACCCGCAAGGCCCCGCGCTCGATGGCAGGATCGCCCACCACCTTCCAGTCTGCCGCCAACTGCGGCGCAACCAGCTTCATATCCGCCGGGTTGAGCTTGATCACCCGCTCGTCCTCCGCGCGCGACAACATGGCAACCGCGCGTTCAACCCGCTTGGCCAGCACTCCCGCGTCCAGTGCAAAGGGCACCAAAGTCGCCTCGCACAGCACCATCACCGTATCCTGCAAGCGCTGCCGCAAGGTCTCGGCCAGCGCGGCATCAATCCGCGTCAACGCCAGCCCCAGCCCTTCGCGCGCGGCCTCCTCCTCGATCCGCAACCCCTCGGCCTCGGCCCGCGCCTGCTCCAACCCGTGACCATAGCCCTCGGCCCATGCCAGCGCGACCGGGTCCTCGGCCTCGCCCGGCGCAGGCAGGGCGCAATGTCCGCGCGGGACAAGCGCAAACCGTGCGTCCTGCCGGAACCCGGCCTCGCCCCGGCCACCCGTCAGCGCCAGAATACTAGACATAATCGTCGTCACCCTGGCCGAACTGGATCGTCCCTTCGGCCGCCAGCCTGCGCGCGATGGCCACGATGGCCTTCTGCGCGGTGAGCACTTCGGCCATCTTGAGCCTGCCGCGTCCCGCGATCTCATCCCTGATCCCGTCGGCCGCGCGGCTCGACATCGCGCGGAAGAACACGTCGCGCTTGTCCTCGTCCGTGCCCTTGAGCGCGTCGATCAGCACGTCGCTTTCGACCTCGCGCAGCAGCGCGCCCATGGCCTGCGCATCCAGCACGAACAGGTGCTCGAACTTGAACATCTCGGCCTCGATCTCGCGTGCCAGCGCTTTGTCGATCCGGCTGATCTCGGGCATCACCCGCTTCTCGACCGCCTTTCCCGCGCCGTTGATGATCTCCGCCGCCTCGCGCGGGCCGCCCATCGCCAGCGGTGCACCGCCATGAAATTCGCGGATGCGGCTGCCCAGCATCTCCTCCAGCATGACCAGCGCCTCGGGCGCAACCGGCCCCAGCGTCGCGATCCGGTGGACCACCTGCGGCTGCTTGGCCGCGGGCAGGGCGTGCAGCACTTCGGCTGCCACCTCGGGATCAAGCTGCACCAATAGCACCGCAATCGCCTGCGGATGCTCCCCGGCAATCAGCGGCACCAGCGCGGACGGATTGAGCCACTTGGCCATTTCCAGCGGGCTCGGCGGCTTGTGATCCGGCGGCAGGATGCGTTCCATCAGGCTTTCCGCCTTCACCCCGCCCACCGCGCGGGTCATCAGCGCGCGGACCTGCCCCAGCCGGTCGTGGGCTTTCAGCCCCAGCCGTTCGGTCTTGTCCACGAACGAGGCAATGGCCTGGGCGATCACGTCGGGGCCGATCTCGCCCAGCGCGCACATCTTCTCGCCCAGCAGGCGCAGTTCGCCCGGCTCCAGCCGCGCCAGGATCTCCGCCGCCTGAACCTCGTCCAGCAGCATCACCATGATCGCCGCCCGGTCCGCCTCGCCGAGCACGGGCGCTTCCATTACTTCGCTCATGCCGCAGGCTCCGGGGCAGGGGTCAACATCTCGCGCAGCGCCAGCACCGCGTCATCGGGCTTTTCGGCGGCGATCCGCTGCGCCAGCCCGACCTGCTGGCCCAGCATCGCCGCGTCCATCGGCGCTGCAAGGGCGGCGCGCGGAGCCGCAGCCCCATTCTCGCCGTCGTCCCCAGCCTCATCCAATACCGCCGCCGCCCGCTCCCCTTTGAGCGCCTTGACCAGCGGCCGCACCCCCAACAGCAGGACCAGCAGCACCCCGATCAAGGCCGCGCCGATCCGCACCAGGCTCAAGAACCACGCCTGCTGCCACATCGGCACGGCCTCGATCTCGGTTGCCTCGAACGAACGCAGCACCACCGCCACCTGATCGCCGCGCGCCGGGTCCGCGCCCACGGCGGCGCTCACCAACTGCTTGATCTGCTCGACATCGGTCTGTTTCGTCTTCTTCAGCGCATCCTTGCTCAGCGCCACGGCCACCGACAGCCGCCGGATCTTGCCCGGCGCACCGTTGGAAACGGCCACCTCGCGGCCCAGTTCATAAGTCCGGCTGGCCGACGATTCCCCGCCGCCGCCCGCAGCCGCAGCCGGAGCCGCGCCCGGAGCCGTCCCTTGCGGCGGGCCGGGGCTCGCGGTCGCTGCCGGCGTCGGCGTGTTCGACGTTACCCCCGGCACCCCCGCAGCGGCCGGCGGAGCAGCTCCGTTCTGGCTCTGCGCCTGCGTTTCGGTGCGCACCACGCCTTGCTTGTCATAAGATTCGCGCGCGGAGGTCACCTGGTCCATGTCGAGATCGACCTGCACCTCGCTGGAAAAATTGCCCGCACCCACCATCGGCGCCAGCAGCTGGTCCAGTTGCGTCCGCAGCTTGTCCTCCAGCCGCCCCTGCATCTCCAGCCGCTGCGAATGGCCATCGGCCTTTTCGGTCAGCAGCCGGCCATGCTGGTCGACCACACGCACCGCGTCAGGGCTCAACCCCGGTACCGATCCGGCGACAAGGTTGACCACCGCGGCCACCTGTCCATCCGAAAGCGTCCGCCCCCGCGCCAGCCGCACCATGACTGATGCCGTGGGCGCAACGCTGTCGCGCACGAACACCGACTTCTCCGCTTCCGCCAGATGGACCCGCACCGCCTCCACCCCGTCGATCTCCATGATCGACAGCGTCAGCTCATGCTCGCGCGCGGCGCGCAGGTGGTCCCCTTCGACCGCCCGGCTCGCCCCCAGCGGCAGCGCCGAAATCCCGCCCGCGGCGGTATCCGGCGCGGCCAGCGCCCCGTCCGAGGCGACCAGCATCTTGGCCTTGTAAAGGTCATCCTCGCCCACGCTCAGCGCGCCGGTCTGGTTGTCGATTGTGTAGGCGATCCCCGCCTTGTCGAGGCTCTCGGCAACCTTGGCCCGCTCGCCGTCGTCCAGCTCGGAATACAGCGTGCGCTGCGGCTGCGGTGCCAATGTCGCCCAGGCCAGCGCCATCATCCCGATCCCCGCCATCCCGCCAAACCACGGCAGCACCCGGCGCACCGGTCCCTGCCGCGTGAAGGAACCAACGCGGGTCAGCATGGAGCCGCCGGCCGGATCGGTCAGCGGCGCGAGCAGCGAGGGGGGAGGGGGCGGCGCACCGGCCACGACAAGCTCAGCCATCTATCAAACCCCCATCCGCATGATATCCTGATAGGCGGACAGCAGGCGGTTCCTCACCTGCAGCGTGGCCTCAAACGCCACGCCGGCTTCCTGCCGCGCCATCATCACCCTGGAAATGTCGGTCACCTCACCCTTTTCATAGGCCGCCGAAAGGTCCTCGGCCTTCTGCTGGGTCGATGAAACCGAACCGAGCGCATCCTTGAGCGCGCCCGCGAATCCCTCTGCCGGCACGCCGCCCTGCGGCTCGGGCGCGGCTTTCGTGTCGCGGACCTGCTGGAGCAGGTTCGAGCGGTCGATGATCTGCTGGCGCATCGCCAGGATCTGCTGAAGCCCGCCCGCGCCGCCTCCGATTCCGCCGATCCCGCTCATGACCGGCCGCCCGCGGCCATCATCTCGATCCCGGCGTCGCGGAACGAGGCGAGCCTATAGCGCAGCGTGCGCTCCGAAATCCCCAGCCTGCCCGCCGCCGCGATGCGGTTACCGCCGCATTCGCCCAGCACCTGCATGATCGCGCGGGCCTCGTGGACCTGGACGATGTTCGACAGCGTCCGCCCCTTGCCCGAAACCGGCATCTGCACGACCGCGCGGGCCACATCGGCGCTCTCGCCCACCGGCTGCACCAGCCGCGCCGGGCTGTCGAAATGGATATGCTGCGGGAGGATTTCGGCTGCATCGCCCGCCAGCAACAGCGCGCGGCGCACCACGTTCTCCAGCTCGCGCACGTTGCCCGGCCAGCCATGCACGGCCAGCAGGTGCAGCGCGCCGTCCGAAAGCCATGGGATGTGCGCGTCCTGCCCGCAATGCCGGAGCATCAACGCAAAGGCCAGCGGCGCAATATCCTCGGGCCGCTCGCGCAGAGGGCGCAGCGCCAGGGGGAACACGTTGAGCCTGTAGAACAGGTCGGCGCGAAACCGCCCTTCCTGCACTTCGAGCGGCAGGTCGCGGTTGGCGCAGGCGATCACCCGCACGTCGACCTTGATCGGCTGGGTCGACCCGATCGGCACGACCTCGCCCTCCTGCAACGCGCGCAGCAGCTTGGCCTGCAGCGCCAGCGGCATCTCGGCAATTTCATCCAGCAGCAGCGTGCCCCCGTCAGCCGCGCGAAAGAAACCCTCGCTCGCGCCGGTGGCCCCGGTAAAGGCCCCCTTCTGGTGGCCGAACAGCATGGCTTCCAGCATGGTATCGGGCATCGCCGCACAATTGACCGCGACGAACGGCCGCTTCGCGCGCGGGCTGCGGGCATGGATGAACCGGCTCAGCACTTCCTTGCCGGTCCCGGTCGGTCCGTTGATAAGCACCGGAATGTCGCTCTTGGCCAGCCGTTCGGCCAGCGCCAGCACCGAAAGGCTCTCCGGGTCCGCCGCGATCGGCAGTCCCGCAGGCGTCGCCGCCGCGAGCAGCGCCGCCAGCGCCGCTTCGCTCCCGCCATCGGCATAGCCGAGCGCGATGGAACTGCCCCGCCGCGCGATCTGCGGCCGGGCCGACCGCGCCAGCGTCACCGCCGCGCGGCCCCCTGTTTCACCCGCGTTGGCAATGCGGACCTTCTCCGCATCCCCCAGCACGGCAAAAATTCCCGCCGCCCGCTGCACCAGCGGCGCATGGGCGGAAGCGGTTTCGGCAGATAATTCGAGAGCGGACATTCGACTGAAACCCCAAGTGGCATTAACCATTGAACGAGGCACAATCTGGCGCGTGAACGGCAAACTCTTCGGTAATTTAAGCCCTTGTTGTTCTACCTAAGCGTTCCTGCCCAGAATTGGCCGCCCAACCGGCAGGTCCTTGCCGCCCATTTTGCCGCCCCGGCTTAAACTTGCCGCGCGCTTGCCGGTCTTTGGGGTGGCAGCCACGCCGAACGGGTCGGCACGGTGCCCGACCTTACGGACTGTACGGGAGTTTAATCATGTCGGTTATCAACACGAACATCAGCGCCATCCGCGCCGCCAACGCCTCCAATTCCGCCAACAAGATGCTCGGCACGGCGATGGAGCGCCTGTCGACCGGCAAGCGCATCAACAGCGCCAAGGACGACGCCGCCGGCCTCGCCATCGCCACCTCGATGACCTCGCAGGTCCGCGGCATGAGCCAGGGCATCCGCAACGC
>CAYFJH010000032.1:0-25586 GCA_964343385.1 uncultured Novosphingobium sp.
AGCAGGGCATCGAACTCGACGCCTTCGATGAGCGGGGCCACGCCGATGGTATCGTCCCGGATCACCCGGCTTGCCCAGGCAAAGCGGCTCAATCAGCGACCATTGGCGATCCGTCAGGCACAGGCGTGTCATGCAAGGCTCCCTTCAAGGAGCTTGAATCACAATCTATCCTCGCTGTGAATCCTGAAGCTCAACAGGCCCTAGTGCGATGTGACGGGAAAGGTGGGACGATTCTGTTGCCCGGCTCGTCCCCAGCCGCTGGAATCCGTTCTGTTGCCCGGTCGGTCCAACCGCGCTTAGCCTTGTAACTTCGGGGCGTTAGCCCCTAGAATTACGCGGCGATTGCGAGTGCTTCGTTATCGTTGGCACTTGTGAGTTTTGAGCCTTGAACGGGTTACTCAGCCCGGGCAAAAACTACGTCTTTCAACACACGTCGATCCTAGTTCGGCCCCGTCAACACCCCTGCGATAACAGGGCCCGGGTCATTGGCCAATGCCGCCTCCCGGTTGGTGATGGTGGAGCCGCCGGGTACCGCCCCCGGGTCCGCTGCATCTATTTCACGTAGCAATTTATCGCCATATCCGGTCGAAACCGGCAAAGACCCATATAGGCCGGGCACGACAAATGAAAAGGGGCACCGACTGCCCGGTGCCCCTTTCCTGATCGCAATGCCGCGGATCAGCCTTTTTTAAGGGCGTCGCGGATTTCGGCGAGGAGGTCGACTTCGGTCGGGCCGGCGGGCGCTGCGGGGGCGGCCCTCGCCTTGTTCGCCTGCCGCACGATCACGAAGATCACGAAGGCCATGATCGCGAAATTGATGATCGCCGTGACGAACGAACCATAGCCGATCATCGCAACGCCGGCGGCCTTGAGCGCGGCATAGTCGGTGAGCGAGCCGGTGTAGCCCGCCGGAACTCCGCCGATGATGGCAAAGCGGTTGGAGAAATCGAGCCCGCCGGTGATTGTGCCGATAATCGGCATCAGGATATCGTCGGTCAGCGAACCCACAATCTTGCCGAAAGCGGCACCAATGATGACACCGACCGCAAGGTCAAGGACATTGCCGCGCGCGATGAAAGCCTTGAATTCTCCAAGCATTGTTGTTCCTTCCCGAACAGAACGACCCGAATATTTGCCCCGGCGGCAGTTCATGCCTGTTCCGACGGGGGCAATCAACCGCCCCGCCGCTTGAATGGCAGCGGGGGAGCACTATGTTCCCGCCTGACCGGAACCCGCCTGCATTGCACGGCGGCCCGGCCGGACATGGAGGGATTTCCACCAATGCACGCTCTTGCCTATCGCCGGTTTGCCGTTGCCGCAGTTGCCGCTGCCAGCCTTTCGGGCTGCGGGATCAACACGATCCCGACGCAGGAGGAAGCCGCGAAGGCCAAATGGGCCGACGTGCAGGCCGCCTTCCAGGAACGCGCCAACCTCGTGCCCAACCTTGCCGCCGTCGCCAAGGGCGCGGCCGAGCAGGAAAAGGGTATTCTCGTGGGCGTGACCGAGGCGCGGGCCAAGGCGACCTCGATCCAGATTTCGGGCGATGACCTGAAAGACCCGGCCAAGATGAAGGCATTCCAGGACGCGCAGAACCGGTTTTCCAGCACGCTGGGCGGGTTCGGGCGGCTGCTGGCCAATGTCGAGGCCTATCCCCAGCTGAAGTCGATCGGCAATTACCAGATGCTGCAGAGCCAGATCGAGGGGCAGGAAAACCGCATCCGCGTCGCGCTGCGCGACTACAACGGCGCGGTCCAGTCCTACAACACCACGATCCGCACGTTCCCGGCCATCATCGGCGCCAAGGTCTTTTATGGTGCCACGCCGATGGTGCCCTATCAGGCGGTGACCCCGGGCGCCGAAGTCGCGCCAAGCCTAGAAGGCAAGCTTTAAGGCGCGCGGGAGAGCAGCGGTGATGCCCGCGCGCACCGGGCGCAGCACAATCCTGCAGGCGCTGGCAGCCTTGCTGGCGCTGGCGGCGCTGGTGCTGCCCGCGCTGGTTCAGGCGCAGACCTTTCCACCGCTGACCGGCCGCGTGGTCGATGCCGCCAACATCCTGCCCGCCGACGAAAAGGTGCGGCTGGAGCAGAAGCTCGCCGCACTGGAGGCGCAGACCAAGCGCCAGCTGGTGGTGGCAACGCTGGCCGACCTGCAGGGCTATGACATTTCCGACTACGGCTACCAGCTGGGCCGGACGTGGCAGATCGGCCAGAAGGACGTTAACGACGGGGCGATTCTGATCATCGCACCCAAGGAGCGCAAAGTGCGGATCGAGGTCGGCTACGGCCTTGAAGGCGTGCTCACCGACGGGATTTCCTCGCTGGTGATCCAGCAGCAGATCGTGCCGCGGTTCAAGGCCGGGGACATGCCCGGCGGGATCGAGGCGGGAGCCGATGCGCTGATCGCGCAGCTCGCCCTGCCCGCCGATCAGGCCAAGGCGGCGGCGGCGGCGGCGGATACGCAGGCCGCCCGGACACAGCCCAAGGGGGTCGGTCCGGGGGCGGTGGTCTTTACCCTGTTCATCCTGTTGTTCTTCGTCCTGCCGGGGCTACGCGGCGCGTTCGGGGGACGGCGCTATCGCGGCAGCAGCGTGCTGGGTCCGCTGATCGTGTTCGATGCGCTGAGCCATATGTCGCGCGGCGGCGGCGGCGGCTTTGGCGGTGGCGGCTTCGGCGGCGGTGGCGGTTTCTCGGGTGGCGGCGGCAGCTTTGGCGGTGGCGGCGCTTCGGGAGGATGGTAGAATGACGGTGATGACCATGACCGGGGCCGACCGCACCCGCGTGGGCGCAGCAGTGTCCGCAGCCGAGGCGGCGACCGCGGGCGAGATCGTGACGATCCTGGCCGAACGGTCGGACGACTACGGCGACGTGGCGCTGGCATGGTCGGCGATCGTGGCGTTGCTCGCCCTGATCGCGCTGGCGCTCGCGCCGGATTTCACCATCGGCCTCCACGACCGGCTGAGCGGAAACTGGGCGCAGGAATGGTCGCCCGGACGGCTGTTCGGGCTGGCCGCGATGGTCGCCGCGCTGAAGTTTGCCGGGACCTGGCTGATCCTGCTGTGGCGGCCGCTGCGACTGGCGCTGACCCCGCGGCCGATCCGCGCGCGGCGGGTCCATGCGCGGGCACTATCGGCCTTTCGCGTGGGCGCGGAACGGCGAACGACCGGGCGGACGGGTATCCTCATCTACCTCAGCCTGGCCGAGCACCGGGCCGAAATCATCGCCGATGAAAGCATCGCCTCCAAGGTCGACGCCGAAGTCTGGGGCGAGGCGCTGGCGGCGATGCTGGTGGAAATCAGGCGCGGGGCCATGGCCGACGGACTGATCGCGGCGATAACCCGCGTCGGCGGCGTGCTGGCACAGCACCTCCCGCGCGCGGGGGACGACGTCAACGAACTGCCGGACCGGCTGATCGAGGTTTAGTCGCCCGAGAAGTCCGGGGCGCGCTTTTCGCAGAACGAGGCCAAGCCTTCCTTGATCTCCGGGCCGCCGAAGCCGAGCATTTCCAGCGCAAGCGAGGCATCGAACGCCGGACCGGCGGTGCGCATCCAGTTGTTGAGGGCGTGCTTGGTAAAGCGGATCGCACTGGGGGCACCGGCAGCAAGGCGGGCGGCCACTTCCACGGCCTTGTCCTGAAGCACCTCGTCTTCGACGCAGAGCGAGACGAGGCCGATGCGTTCGGCTTCCTCGCCGCGGACGGGATCGCACAGCAGCAGGTGAGTCAACCGGCTTCAATTGTCGGGCGCATTTTCTCTTTCGCGGCGAAGCGTGCAAGCGAACTCGGCAGGCAACCCATGCAGTATACTCGTGGGGTGGCCGGGCGGGGGAGTGGGCTGGTGCAGCCCTGTTTCAGTGTTACTGAAACAGAGTCTAGGTTTGCCCTATATCACTTTCCGGGAGATTCTACCGGTTCCGGCTGGACGCGGCGATGGTGGCACCGGATACAGCGGGTGACGCGGCGAACGTCATTGAAGCGAAAGGGAAATGATGACCTCGATCGAACGCGGCAATCTGGCCGGTAGTGCGGCGGCGAGTTCGCCCCCCGATGCCGATGTGCTGGCACGGCTGCTGGCGGGACGTTATTCATGCCGCGCCTTCCGGCCCGAACCGGTGCCCGAGGCGGTGATCGAGCGGATGCTGGCGATTGCCCAGATGAGCCCGTCGTGGTGCAACACGCAGCCGTGGGAGGTGACCGTCTTGTCGGGCGCCGCGACCGAAAGGCTGCGCGAGGTGCTGCTGGCCGACCTCGACAGCGAGAGCGAAAAACAGCCCGACATCCCCTTTCCCGAGGCCTATTCCGGTGCGCGGCAGGAGCGGCGGCGTGAGGTGGCCTGGCAGCTTTACGACAGCGCCGGGGTGCAAAAGGGCGACCGCGCGGCGGCGGCCCGGCAGAGCCGCGAGAACCAGCGCCTGTTCGGTGCGCCGCACGCGCTGCTGATCCATTGCCACCGCGAGCTGGGCACCTACGGCGCGGTCGACTGCGGGGTCTATCTGGGCGGGCTGATGCTCGCGGCGCAGGCGCTGGGGCTTGGCATGATCCCGCAGGCGGCGCTGGCCCGCCATTCGGTGGCGGTGCGCCATCTGCTCGGCACTCCGGAGGACAAGGCCCTCGTTGTCGGTGCCTCGTTCGGGTTTGCCGACCTGGACAACCCGGTCAACCAGTTCCGCTCGCGCCGGGCGCCGCTGGACCAGAACATCACCGCAATCAGCGAATGAGCGCGGAATGAGCCGGGGCCGAAATCGCCGGGGCATCGGGATCGTAGCTGCCGCCATGGAACCAGACAATGACCGGCTCCTTCGTTCCGGGCCGGGTGCTCGGGGTCCAGGCGTCGGCGGGCATCCGTAGGAACACCTCAACTGCGCCAAGGCCCAGGTCCCGCTGACGAAGGCCGGAAGCTCCACAATGCGGCAGGCCGCGAGGTCGACCGCGGCAGGGAAACGCGGGGCGCTGCCGGCAAAGGGCATCGCGCCGGCCCCTCAGTCTTCGGGGACGGCGGCGAAGACCTCCTTGAGCCGGGCCAGCGCCGAAACCGCGCAGGGCCAGCCGGAATAGAACGCCATGTGCATGACCATCTCGGTCAGTTCGGTGCGGGTCACCCCGTTCCTGAGCGCGAGGGTGAAGTGCGAGACCATCTGTTCGGTCTTGCCGCCCGAGACGAGCGCGGTGCAGGTGATGAGACTGCGGTCGCGCGGGGAAAGGCCGGGGCGGGTCCAGATCTGGCCAAACAGGAAGTCGTCGGTGATCGCGGCGAAGTCCGGGGCGATATCGCCGAACGCGGCGACCGCGCGGCTGGGCTGCTTGGGTTCCATCAGGGTTGCACTCCAGTTGCAGGGGCCGTTCAGCGCCCTTGCACAGGGCCGCCAACCGGCAAAGGTAGTCCGCCGCCGTGCAGGGCGGCGGACTCGTGGCCGCAGCGGTACTGCATCCAGGGCCCCGGCCAAAGCGCTTCCTTGAGCCAAGGTTGGCGGGCGATCCTCTGCCAGGCATAGGATGAACCTTGTGCCGGAGAAGGGGGCGCGGTCGGCGCAGGTGGTCGAGCAGGTGATGGCACTGGACGCGCTGCACAAGGACGCCTGAGCGAACGCACGCGCGGCCTCCGCGGGGCGGCAACCTGCGTCCAGAATGCAGGCTGAACCTTTGGCCCGGTCGTTCCGGTCGGCGGAAATCGCGACTATTCCTGCACCCTGCACGTTGGGCACGGACATAACCGGGGCCGTCAAGGTTCCCCATGATCATCGGCATTTTGTGACAATGTCCGGTCACTTTCCCAGGCGGCACAGCCGTGCACGGCGAGGCGAGGCAGTGGGATCGCATGGGCACAGCCACCCGCCGGCAGGTGTTCCGACAAACCCGGCGTTCTTCGATACGCTCGGCCGGATGTTCCAGGCGGGGGTTCGCTTCAAGCTCTGAATTCGGCAGGGGCCGGGTGACGCGGCGCCCGGCCCCTGCGCCTGCTCCACCCTGCCACCACCACCCAACGTTATTCCGCAAAGTTGCAAAGCTTAACTTTGCAGGATATCCCCTGCCCTGATGGCGACACACAGGATCTTTGCAGGGCGCAGCTTGCGCGACATCCGCGGCGGACGGGGGCTGCGGCAGGCCGAGCTGGCGGCCATGCTAGGGATCAGCGCCGCCTATCTTTCACAGCTGGAAAACGATGACCGGCCGCTGACCCTGGCGCTGATCGACCGGCTGCGCGCGCTGTTCCCGATCGAGTGGCAGGACGTGCCGCAGGGCGATGCCCTGCCCCTGCAGGTCGCGCTGCAGAACGCATTGTCCTCGCCGCTGCTGGAGGGAGAAATCGCCTCGGCACAGGTACGGCGGGTGGCCGAACAGTTTCCCGAATTCGCCCAGCGCTTCATCGCGCTCGACGGGCTCTATCGGCAGAGCGTCCAGCGCCTCGCCATGCTGGACGAAGCGGTCGGCACCGACCAGCCCGCCGGAGGCCGCCTGCCGTGGGAAGAGGTGCGCGACTGGTTCCACAATGCCAACAACTATGTCGACGCGCTCGACCGGGGGGCCGAGGCGCTGGCCGCGCAGTTGGCACCAGACCAGCCCGCGCCGACCATTCCAGCCATGGTCCACTGGCTGGAGCGGCGCGGAACCACGGTGGACTTTCGCGCCGGCGCGCCGCTGCGACGGTTCGATCCGGCGCGCGGGCTTCTGACGCTCAATGCCGAACAGGCAGCGGAGAGCCAGCGGTTCCAGCTGGCGTGGCAGATCGCCAGCCTCGCCCTGGAGGAGAAAATCGCCCAAATCGTCAAGGACGCGCCGCTGCGCACCGAAACCGCGCGCGAACTGCTGGCGGTGGGGCTGGGCAACTATGCCGCCGGGGCGATGACCATGCCCTATGAACGATTCCGCGCCGCTGCGCGCGAGGTGCGCCACGACGTCGAGCGCCTGTGCTGGACCTTCGGCGCGACGTTCGAGCAGGTCTGCCACCGGCTGTCGACGTTGCAGCGACCGGGCGCGCGGGGGACGCCGATGTTCTTCTGCCGGGTCGACATGGCCGGCAATATCACCAAGCGCCATTCGGCCACGCGGCTGCAATTCGCACGGTTCGGCGGGGCCTGCCCGCTGTGGGTGGTGCACGAGGCGGTGGCCCTGCCCGACCGCACCCTAGTGCAGCTGGCGGAAATGCCCGACGGGGTGCGCTATGTCTCGATCGCACGCGGGCTGGTCAAGCCGACCGCGAGCTGGCGCCGGCCGCCCCGCCGCTATGCCGTGGCGCTGGGCTGCGAGGCAGCATTTGCGCGCGATTTCATCTATGCCGACAGCATCAGCCTGGAGGACAAGGCGATGGTGGTGCCGATCGGTGCATCGTGCCGCATCTGCCCGCGCGATGCCTGCGACCAGCGCGCCTATCCGCCGAGCGACCGGGACATCGCGGTCAGCACCAGCGAGCGTGGGGTCGTGCCCTACAGGATACGCGGGGCTTGAGCGCGGGGATGCTGGCAGACTAGGGTAAGCGTGGACAAATGGCCGGAGCGGCCGGACGAGGTGTGATGGACGATTCCGACGCGGCGGAGCAGGTGATGTGGCAGGGGCGGTTCATCACCGCCAAGGTGCGGGGAAAGTGGGAATATGTCGGCCGTTCGCGCGGGATCCGCGCGGCGGTGATCCTGGCCGTGGACGAGGATGGCTGCGTGATCCTGGTCGAGCAATACCGGGTTCCGCTGGGACGGACCTGCATCGAGCTGCCGGCGGGCCTGATCGGCGACGAGGACCATCTGGACGGCGAGGACGTGGCCGCCGCCGCGGCGCGCGAGTTGGAAGAGGAAACCGGCTACCGCGCGGGGCAGATCGAGGTGCTGGGCGAATTCTGGTCGTCGCCGGGCATGGTCAGCGAGAGCTATACGCTGGTCCGCGCGCATGGCCTGGAGCGGGTTGGCGAAGGCGGCGGGACCGATGGCGAGAACATCACCGTACACCGCGTGCCCCTGGCCGATCTGCCCGCTTTCATCGCGGCGCGGCGCGCGGTCGGAGACGGGATCGATGGCAAGATCCTGCTGTTGATGGGTCCCCATTGGCTATAGGAACCGCCAAGGCTTTACATTCCTATGCATAAGCGGGAAAAGCCGCGGCGAACCGGGGTCTGAGGGGAAGTTTGGCAGGATGCGTCCGCATCGGGTTACATCGTTTGACGTCGCGGCGCTGGCGGGGGTGAGCCAGTCGACCGTTTCGCGCGCGCTCGCCGGCGATCCGGTGGTGAGCGAGCCGACACGCAACCGCGTGGTCGAGGCGGCGCGCCAGCTCAATTACCATATCGACGAGAACGCCGCGCGGCTGCGCACCGGGCGGACCGGGACAATTGCTGTCGTGGTAGTCAGCCGCGAGAGCGAGGATCACAAGGACGTCAATCCATTCTATTTCTCACTGCTCGGCGCGATCTGCGCCGCTGCATCCAGCCGGGGGCAGGAGACGCTGGTTTCGTTCCAGCACGTACCCGACAGCTTGTCGGGGCGGTATGAGGAACAGCGCAAGGCCGACGGGCTGATCGTGATCGGATCGACCGCGAACCGCGCTGCGTGGAGATTCTTTCGCGATCTGGGCGAAAGCGGCGCGCATGTGGTTTATTGGGGTTCGCCGTTCGACGACCTCGACTGGATCCGCAGCGACAACCGCCAGGGCGCGCGGCTTGCGACGAGCCACCTGATCGACGCCGGCTACAAACGGATCGTCTGCATCACCTCCGAAGGTTCGCCTCAGCGCCAGTTCAAGGAGCGTTCGGACGGTTACTGCGAACGGATGCACGAAGCCGGGCTGCCGCCGCGCATGGTCGAGATCGACGAGACGCTCCCGCGCGAGGAACAGGGCCGCAAGGCGGTGACCGAACTGGTCAATGCCGGGCAGCCGTTCGACGCGGCTTTTGTGGTGTGCGACCAGATCGCGCTGGGTGTGCTGCTCGAACTGCACGAGCGCGGGATTGCCGTGCCGGGCAAGGTCGGCGTGGTGGGCTTCGACGGGATCCGCTCGGGCGTTTACGCAATCCCGCCGCTGACCACGCTCGAGCCGGACTTCCATTCGGCCGGAACCATGCTGGTCGACAAGCTGCTCAAGCAGATCGCCGGCAACCCGAGCGAGGAGCGCCGGGTGCCGGTGCGGCTGGTGACCCGCGCCAGCAGCCGGGGGCCGGACGCCCCCGGAGCCGACTGAATTATCGACCTGTCCAGACCGCGGTGCGCTTCTCGACGAAGGCGGCCATGCCCTCGGCCTTATCCTCGGTCGCGGTGAGGAGCTGGAACACGCGGCGCTCGGCCACGATGCCCTGCTCAAGCGTCGATTCAAAGGCCAGGTTCACCAGTTCCTTGTTCGCCAAGGTGGCGAGCGGGGGCATGGCGGCGATGGCTTCGGCCGCCTTTATCGCCTCGGCCAACAGATTTTCCAGCGGAACAACGCGGCTGACAAGGCCGGAGCGTTCGGCTTCTGCCGCGTCCATCATCCGCCCGGTCAGGCACATGTCCATCGCCTTGGCCTTGCCCACCGCGCGGGCGAGACGCTGCGATCCGCCCATGCCGGGGGCCACGCCCAGCTTGATCTCGGGCTGGCCAAACCGGGCGGTTTCGGACGCGATGATGAAGTCCGCCATCATCGCCAGTTCGCAGCCGCCGCCCAGCGCAAAGCCGTTGACGGCGGCAATCCACGGCTTGCGGGTGGACTTGAAAACCTGCGTGTTCCAGCCGGCGAACATGTCGACCTTGTAGAAGTCGGCCGCGGTTCGGTCCGCCATTTCCTTGATGTCAGCCCCGGCGGCAAAGGCCTTCTCACCCGAACCGGTAATGACCGCGCAGCGCTGCTCCGGGTCGGCCTCGAAGGCGGCGAAGGCGGCAATAAGGTCGGCCAGGACCTGTGAATTCAGCGCGTTGAGCGCTTGGGGCCGGTTCAGGGTGATGAGCGTCACGGCGCCCTTGGTTTCGACCAGAATCGTTTCGTAAGTCATGTTCGTCCTCTTGCGTGCAACGCCGGTGCACGGCGGTCGCAAGCGCCCTGCACCCGATGCGGGGGGCAAGGCAAGGGGGTCAGGCGGAGCCGAGCATTCCGCCAAGGCGATTCCGCACGATGGCTTCGGCCTCTGTAACGATCCGCGCGATGAGCTGGGCGCAGGTCGGAACGTCATGGATCAGCCCCTGCGCCATTCCGGCGGTGTAGATGCCGTGCTCCATGTCGCCGGTGGCGAGCAGTTCGCGGCCCCGTGCCCCGGCGACCACGTGGCGGACGTCCTCGAAGGTGGCGCCGGGCTGTTCTAGGCGGCGCACCACCTCTTCGGCAACGGCGTTGCGACCGACGCGGGCGGTGTTGTGGAGGTTGCGGAACAGGAGGCGGGTGTCACGTTCGGTGTTGGCGACGATCTGCGCCTTGACCGCCGGGTGGATCGGAGCCTCCACCGTGGCGCAAAAGCGCGTGCCCATGTTGACACCATCGGCCCCCAGCGCCAGCGCGGCGGCGAGGCCGCGTCCGTCTCCGATCCCGCCCGAGGCAAGCAGGGGGATGCGGACCTTGTCGGCCGCAGCGGGAAACAGGACGAGGCCAGGGACATCGTCCTCGCCCGGATGGCCGGCGCATTCAAAGCCGTCGATCGAGATGATGTCGCAGCCGTGGCGTTCCGCCGACAGCGCGTGGCGGACCGAGGTGCACTTGTGGATGATGGTGATGCCGTGGGGCTTCATCATCTCCCACAACTCGCGCACCGCCGCGTTTCCGGCGGTTTCGGCGATTTTCACCCCGCTCTCGATCAGGGCCTGGGCATAGCCCTTGTAGTCGGGCGGGGTGATTGAGGGCAGGACCGTGAGGTTGACCGCAAAAGGGCGGTCCGTCAGCAAACGGCACCGCTCGATCTCCGCCCGCAAGGCATCGGGACTCGGCTGGGTCAGCGCGGTGAGCGTGCCGAGGCCACCTGCATTGGACACGGCGCTGGCCAGATCTGCCGTGCCGACCCACATCATCCCGCCCTGGACAATCGGGTGGGTAATGCCGAGGCGTTCGGTCACGCGGGTGGCGAATGGCACTAATCTGGTCCTTTCGTTGTGCTTTTCCGGCGGTCGGTTGCGCCGGTCGGGACCTTCAGCCATAGGCCGCTTATCTGCAAGGGATCGGCAATTCCATGAGCGAACTCCAGGTCGAGGCTTCCACCTTTCGCGAAGTGTTGGGCCACTATCCGACCGGGGTCTGCGTGATCACCGCGATGGGCGCGGGCGAAGCGCCGGTGGGCATGGTCGTCGGCTCGTTCTCCTCGGTGTCGCTCAACCCGCCGCTGGTGGGATTTTTCCCCGGCAAGAACACCGCGAGCTGGCCACTGATCGAGGCGGCGGGACATTTCTGCGTCAACGTGCTGGCAAGCGACCAGATCGCGCTGTGCAGGCAGATCGCCTCTCCGGGGGACAAGTTCGCGGGCGTGGAATACACCGTGTCGGACCATGGCCTGCCGATCCTGGCCGGCGCGATGGTGTCGATCGAATGCCGGCTGGAATCGGTGATCGAGGCCGGAGATCACTGGCTGGTGCTGGGCCGCGTGCTTGGGCTCGAGGCGACGCGGAAGGACACCAATCCGCTGCTGTTCTTCCGCGGAGCCTATGGCGGGTTCGCCAAACTCAGCTGAGTTTGAGCGTGGCAACATGGTCAAGCACCATGGCTGCGTGTTCCTTCCGGCAGATCAGCAGGTCGGGCATGTAGGTATCGGCCTGGTTGTAGACCAGCGGCGCGCCGTCGATGCGGCTGGCGTGGAGGCCGTGGGCCAGCGCCACGGCGGCGGGCGCGCAGGAATCCCATTCATACTGCCCACCCGAGTGGAGGTAGATGTCCGCCTCTCCCCGGATCACGGCCATGGCCTTGGCCCCGGCTGAGCCCATCGGGACAAGTTCCGCGCCGATCGACGCGGCAAGCGCGGTGGCTTCTGGCGCGGGGCGGGTGCGGCTGACCACCATGCGCAGGCGCTGCGGCGCTGGCGGGACCGGGCAGGGCGCGTCGCTGCGCAGCAGGTCCCCTGCCCCCGGCAGCGCGACCGCGCCGAGCACAGGCACGCCGTCAATCGCGAGCGCGACATGAACCGCCCAGTCGGCCCGTTCCTCGCCGTATTCGCGGGTGCCGTCGACCGGGTCGATGATCCACACGCGCGACTTGTGGAGGCGCGCTGCGGTATCGGCGGATTCCTCGGACAGCAGGCCGTCTTCGGGGCGCAGTTCGGCCAGCGCGTTCACCAGGAACTGGTTGGCCGTGGCATCGCCCGCAAGGCCAAGCGCCTTGCCCGGCAGCAATCCGGCACCGCGCACGGCGAGCAGGATCTGTCCAGCGGCTTCGGCCAGCCGGGCGGCGAGTTGGGCGTCAGTCAGGGCCTCGCTCATGCATCACCGAGCAGGATATCGACCACCCGCTGGGCGGCTTCGTCCTGGCTCATCGCCGTCGTGTCGATGCGGATTTCCGGGTTGATCGGAGCCTCATACGGACTGTCGATTCCGGTGAAGTTCTTGAGCTGGCCGGCGCGCGCCTTCTTGTAGAGCCCCTTGACGTCGCGTTCCTCGGCCACGGCCAGCGGCGTATCGACGAACACCTCAAAGAACTCGCCCTCGGGGATCAGCGCGCGGACCATTTCGCGTTCTGCGCGGAACGGGCTGATGAAGGCGGTTATGACAATCAGGCCCGCATCGGTCATCAGCTTGGCGACCTCGCCGACACGGCGGATATTCTCGATCCGGTCCGCCTCGGTAAAGCCAAGGTCCTTGTTGAGCCCGTGACGCACGTTGTCCCCATCGAGCAGGAAGGTGTGCCGGTTCATCCGGTGCAGCTTCTTTTCGACCAGGTTGGCGATGGTGCTCTTCCCCGCGCCCGAAAGCCCGGTGAACCACAACACGGCGGGCTTCTGGTTCTTGAGGCCGGCGTGCGCCTCGCGGCTGATGTCCAGCGCCTGCCAGTGGACGTTCTGGGAGCGGCGCAGCGCGAAGTGCAGCATCCCGGCGGCGACCGTGGCGTTGGTGATCTTGTCGATCAGGATGAACCCGCCCAATGTTCTGTTCGGGCCTGTGCGGTTGTCGGCATAGGCCTCGAACACGATGGGTTTGTCGGTGGTCAATTCCGCCACGCCGATGGCGTTGAGTTCGAGCGTCTTGGCCGCAACGTGGTCCATCGTGTTGACGTTCACGGCATATTTCGGCTGGCGCACCGTGGCCGAAACGGTCTGGGTGCCAAGCTTGAGCCAGTAGGAGCGGCCGACGTGCAGCGCCTCGTCGTTGAGCCAGACCAGTGTCGTCTCGAACTGGTCGGCGACTTCGGGCGCGTTGTCCGAGACCGAAATGACGTTCCCGCGCGAACAGTCGATCTCGTCGGCGAAGCACAGCGTGACCGACTGGCCGGCGCGGGCCTCGTCCAGATCGCCGTCGAGCGTGACGATGCGGGTGACCGTGCTGGTCTTGCCCGAGGGCAGCACGCGCACTTCGTCGCCCGGTTTCACCGAACCCGTGGCAATCAGACCGGCAAACCCGCGGAAATCGAGGTTCGGGCGGTTGACCCATTGCACCGGCAGGCGGAACGGCTTTTCCGCGTCGAGCGCCGAATTAACCTCGACCGTTTCGAGATGGCTGATCAGCGTCGGCCCGGAATACCACGGGGTATTGGCCGAGGCCGTGGTGATGTTGTCACCCATGAAGCCGGAAATCGGCATGGCGGTGAAGCCCTCGATCCCGATTTCGCGGGCAAAGGCGGTGTAATCGGCAACGATCCGGTCAAACACGGCCTGATCGTAGGCGACGAGGTCCATCTTGTTGACCGCCAGCACGATGTTGCGGATGCCGATCAGGTTGCACAGATACGAATGACGGCGCGTCTGTTCGAGCACGCCCTTGCGCGCGTCGATCAGGATCACCGCGAGGTCGGCGGTCGAAGCGCCGGTGACCATGTTGCGGGTGTACTGTTCGTGCCCTGGGCAATCGGCGACGATGAACTTGCGCTTCTCGGTGTTGAAAAAGCGGTAGGCGACGTCGATGGTGATGCCCTGCTCACGCTCTGCTGCAAGGCCGTCGACCAGCAGCGCGAAGTCGATCTGCTGGCCCTGCGTGCCGACCTTCTTGCTGTCGCTTTCGAGCGCGGCAAGCTGGTCCTCGAAGATCATCTTCGAATCGTAGAGCAGCCGCCCGATCAGGGTCGACTTGCCGTCATCAACCGACCCGCAGGTGATGAAGCGCAGCATGGTCTTGTGCTGGTGGCTGTCGAGATAGGCGTCGATATCCTCAGCGATCAGCGCCTCGGTGACGTAGACGGGATCGCCCGCAGCGGTGATGTCGCTCATCAGAAATACCCCTGCTGCTTTTTCACTTCCATGCCCGCGCCGCCCGCGTCCTTGTCGATCGCGCGGCCCTGGCGTTCGCTGGTGGTGGTGAGCAGGGTTTCCTGGATCACCTCGGGCAGGGTCTTCGCCTCGCTCTCCACCGCGCCGGTCAGCGGGTAGCAGCCCAGCGTGCGGAAACGGATCGAGCGAAGGGCCGGAACTTCGCCCGGCTGAAGCGGGAAGCGGTCATCGTCGACCATCAGCAGCATTCCGTCGCGTTCCACCGTCGGACGCTTGGCCGCGAAGTAGAGCGGGACGATCGGGATGTCGTTGAGGTGGATGTATTGCCACACGTCCAGCTCGGTCCAGTTCGAGATCGGGAAGACGCGGATGGACTCGCCCTTGTTCTTGCGGGCGTTGTAGAGGTTCCACAGCTCGGGACGCTGGTTCTTGGGGTCCCAGCCGTGGGTGGCGGTGCGGAACGAGAAGATGCGCTCCTTCGCCCGGCTCTTTTCCTCGTCCCGCCGGGCCCCGCCGAAGGCCGCGTCGAAGCCGTATTTGTCGAGCGCCTGCTTGAGCCCCTCGGTCTTCCACATGTCGGTGTGGAGCGCGCCGTGATCGAACGGGTTGATCTTGCGTTCCGCCGCCTCGGGGTTTTGATAGACCAGCAGTTCCATCCCGCTTTCCTGCGCCATGCGGTCGCGCAGCTTGTACATTTCCTGGAACTTCCAGGTGGTATCCACATGGAGCAGCGGAAACGGCGGCGGAGCGGGATAGAACGCCTTGCGCGCGAGGTGGAGCATGACCGCGCTGTCCTTGCCCACGGAATAGAGCATCACCGGATGCTCCGCCTCGGCAACCACTTCGCGGATGATGTGGATCGCCTCGGCCTCAAGCCGCTGGAGATGGGTCAGGGTATGGGCGTCGGTCATCGCGGGGACCACTCTCGTTCGTGGGCTGCGGACCTGCGCCATATGGGCCGCCCGGAGCGAAATTCATGCGTGGCCGAGCGATGGCGTGGTGGACAGGCGGGCACCACTCCCATATGGGAGCAAACACTATGGTTCTGTCCGCTTCCGACCAAACCGATATCGTGCTGGGCCTGTTTGCCGGGCTGTTCGCGCCGGCACCGTGGGACCTGTTCCTGCACCGCCTGCTCGCGCGCTCGAACGCCCAGCGGATCGTGCTGACTGCGGCCGGGCAGAGCTTCCGCGCGGCGCAGCACGGGGCGGTGGACGCCGCCGGGGAACACGCCGGGCTGGAAGCGCTGGACAGGGCGCGGCTGCGCGCGGGCCGCGTCTATGCGCTGGAGGAACTGCTCGACTTCGACGATCCGGCACGGCGGGCACGGCAGGCGGCGCTGCTTGGCGAGGGGCGGATCGGGGACGCGCGGCTGATCCGGGTCGCGGCGGGCGAGGATCGGGCGGTGCGGATCGCGCTGCTGCACGAGCGGGCGAGCCTTGGCGCGGCGGACAGCGCCTTGCTTGCCGGGCTGGCCCCGGCGATCGGCGTGGCGGCGGCGGCGCTGGGGGCAATCGCGGCGCAGCGGCTGCGGCTGGAAGCGGCGGAGGACGCGCTGGCGCTGCTTGGCATCGGGCAGGCCGTGCTGGACCGGTCCGGACAGGTGCTGGCCGCCGACGCACTGTGGCAGGGCCATGCGCCCGGCCCGGCGGCCCTCGCCGAGGCCTGCGGGGCGGTGGCCGGCGGAGCGGCTGACGTCGCCCTTCGGCCTGACGGTGCGGGCAGCGCGGCGGTGCTGGTGCGGACCGGCCGGCGCGGCGCGGCGATAGCAGCGCTGCGGCGCGAGCGGCTGGCCGATCCGGTGGCGGCGGCGCGGGTGATCGCGGCGGAACTGGGGCTCACCCCGCGCGAGGCGGCGCTGGCGGCGCTGCTGGCGCAGGGCCGCGGGCTGGTCGAGGCCGGGCGGATGCTCCGCCTGACCCCTGAAACGGCGCGCAATTACTCGAAACGGATCTATGCCAAGACCGGCGCGCAGGGACAGGCGGACCTTGTCAGGCTGGTCCTGCAGGGGCTGGCCGTGCTGGCCTGATCCGGCAGACTCAGCCTGCGCGCTTCGCCAGTTCGGCGCAGGCCTTGGCGAGGTCCTCGAGCCGGAAGGTCTGCTCGAACACCAGCCCGTAGCGCGGCGGACGGCGCCAGCGGACCTTGGCGTGGACCGTGGGCAGGGCAACGCTTTCGATGCGGACCAGTTCGTCGATCATCAGCCAGCCGGGGCATTCGATCGACGCGCCGCGCTGCGAAATGTCGCGAAGTGTCACCAGCGTACACAGGCCGGAAGAAGACAGCGTCGCCTCAACCTCGACCGCGAGGCGCGGCTGGCGGCGTGGGCGGGCGTCGGACTGGCGGGCAATAAGGCGCCCGACATCGACCTCGTCGACGAAGGAGAACCCGGCGAGATCGCCCGTCTGCCAGACCTGATGGATCCGGAAACGTTCACTGTTGTCGAACTCGATCTCGAGCTGACGATGGTCGGGAAGCGCGTGGAACAGGCGGACCTTGACCCCGCCTTCGGACACGTCACGCACGACGCAGAGGAATTCGCGGCCGTCGGCGATGAGTTTTCCGAGGCGAATCAACACGATAACGCGGGACGCGGTGCGGCGGTCGGACGCAGGTCCTTCGGCGCTACAATGTTCCGGCGAGGCGAAATCTCGCGCCAGTTTGTCCATGCGTCAAACCCCGGTTGCAGTGCTCTTCATTGTTAAGAGCGTTGCAACTATCGCCTCTGTCCATTTAACAGAGTCTTAAGTGGGCCAGGGGAAATCGCCTCTTTTTCAAAGGCCTAATGCCAGTTAACGATCACACCGTCAGTCCGTCAGGAACAGCGCGCCATAGGCCGGGAGGTGACCGGGGACCGCGCCGTTGACCGATAACAGCGCCTTGCCGACGATTGGCGCGGGCAGATCGAGCGGATTTGCACCGAGGTTGAACCAGCACTGCACCGCCTCTGCACCGCTGCCGCGGGTAAAGGCGAGCAGGTTTTCGCCGGCCTCGATCAGCTCGAACGCGCCGCTGCGCAGCGCGGGGCTCGCCCGGCGCAGGGCGAGGGCCGCGCGGGCGTGGTGGAGCAGCGCGCCAGGGTCGGATTCCTGCGCGGCGATGTTGCGGGCACGGTTGGCCATGCCCAGCGGCAACCACGGCTCGCCAGTGGTGAACCCCGCAAGGTCCTCGGCGGTCCACGGCAAGGGCGTGCGCACCCCGTCGCGCGAGAGGGTGAGCGGCCAGTTGGCGATGGCCTCGGGATCCTGCAATAGCCCGAAGGGAATGTCGTCCTGTTCGAGGCCGAGTTCTTCGCCCTGATAGAGGATGATGTTGCCGCGCAGGGCCACCAGCAGCGCCAGCTTCAGGCGGGCGTGGCGGTCCATGTCGGCGGGTTCGCACCAGCGCGAGACGGCGCGGGGGGCGTCGTGGTTTTCAAAGGCCCAGCTTGGCCAGCCTTCGGCGCGGCCCTGTTCGTCGGGCTCGCCCGGCCAGGCGGTCATGGCGTCTGCGACGAGCGCGGGGGTGAGCGCGGGGGCGTAGAGAAAATCGAAGCCATAGGCGCTCGACAGGCGGTGTTCGCCGGCGGTGAAGGCCTTCATTTCCTCGGCCGCCTTGTCCCCGCCAACCTCGGCGACGGTGTGGACCGCGCCGTATTCGTCGCAGAGCGCGCGGACCCGCTCGATGAAGTGGATCATGTCGGGGTGCGACTGGCTGTAGAGCTTGGTCTGGAAATCGAACGGGCGGGTGCGCAGGCGGCCATCGTCGGGCGCGGGCGGATTGTCCCGCAGGGCCGGGTCGTGCATCGCGTGGTTGAGCGCATCGAGGCGGAAGCCGTCGACGCCCCGGTCGAGCCAGAACCGCGCGACATCGAGCAGGGCGTCCTGCGCCGCGGGGTTGTGGACGTTGAGCTGCGGTTGCTCTTTCAGGAACGTGTGCATGTAATACTGGCGGCGGCGCGCATCCCACGTCCAGGCCGGGCCGCCGAACACCGACTGCCAGTTGCATGGCGGGGTGCCGTCGGGTTTCGGATCGGCCCAGACATACCAGTCGGCCTTGGGATTTTCGCGGCCGTCGCGGCTTTCGGCGAACCACGGGTGCAGGTCCGAGGTATGGGCATAGACCTGGTCGATGATGACCTTGAGCCCAAGGCCGTGGGCGCGGGCGACGAGGGCGTCGAAATCCGCCAGCGTACCGAACACCGGGTCGATCCCGCGATAGTCGGCCACGTCATAGCCGAAATCGCGCATCGGCGAGGTGAAGAACGGCGAGATCCAGATCGCATCGACCCCGAGCGAGGCGACGTGGCCCAACCCGGCGGTGATCCCCGGCAGGTCACCCACCCCGTCGCCGTTGGTGTCGAGGAACGAGCGCGGATATATCTGGTAGATCGCGGCACCGCGCCACCATTCGTCCTGCGTGCCTGCCATCGTCTGCATTACCCCGCCTGTTCGCAGGCGCAGCATGCCACGGTGCTGCGAGGGTGAACAGGGGCCGTAAGGGAGCAGATGCCCATGAATAGGATTGCATCGCGGCTTGCCCCCGCCCCCTTTGCTGGCATAGTCATGGTGACGGAGGGAATTTCAGGAGGAACGACGCGGCCGAGGTTTCGGCGCGGGTGATGGTGCTCACACCTTCGCCGGCGACGGAGCGACCGAACGCGCGGCAACGCGATTGGGAGCGGACTGGAAAATCAACCGGCCAGCCGCGGTGCAGATGCGCCGCGCCGGCCAGACACAATTTGGAGCACTGCCAGTGACCCTTGATCCAGCCTCGCCTGCCGCGCAGCTTGACGCGCTGATCCTCGATGTCCTGCGCCACCGGGTCGGCAAGGACGAACTCGCCGCAAAGCCGCACGATTGGTTCAACGCCGCCGTGCTGGCGCTCCGCGACAAGATCATCGACCGCTGGATCGAGAGCACTCGGCGCACCTACGAGAAGGGCGGCAAGCGGGTCTATTACCTCAGCCTCGAATTCCTGATCGGGCGGCTGCTGCGCGACGCGATGTCGAACATGGGCCTGACCCGCGACATGGAACGGGCGATGCGCGAACACGGGCTCGACCTGTCACGGCTGGAAGAGCTTGAGCCCGATGCGGCGCTGGGCAACGGCGGTCTCGGCCGGCTCCCCGCCCGCTTCATGGAGAGCCTCGCGACGCTGGACATTCCGGCCTATGGCTATGGCATCCGCTATGTGAACGGCATGTTCCGCCAGCGGATCGTCGATGGCTGGCAGGTCGAGCGTCCCGAAACCTGGCTGGCCCACGGCAACCCGTGGGAGTTCGACCGCCGCGAGAGCGCCTACCTGATCGGGTTCGGCGGCGAAGTGATCGAGACTGGCGACGGGGTCGAATGGAAGCCCGCCGAGCAGATCGAGGCGAGCGCGGTGGATACCCCGGTGGTCGGCTGGCGCGGGGCGCGGGTCAACACCCTGCGGCTGTGGACTGCGACCGCGCTGGAACCGCTCAAGCTCGACGCGTTCAATGCCGGCGACCACTTTGGCGCGCTGGCCGACGAAGTGAAGGCCGACGCGCTGGTCCGCGTGCTCTATCCGGCGGATTCGTCGGCAGCGGGGCAGGAATTGCGGCTGCGGCAGGAGTATTTCTTCTCCTCCGCCTCGATCCAGGACATCGTCCGCCGCCACGTCCAGTACGAAGGCGACGTGCGGACCCTGCCCGACCATGCGGCGATCCAATTGAACGACACCCACCCGTCGGTCGCCGTCGCCGAACTGATGCGGCTGCTGGTCGACGCCCACGGGCTGGAATTCGACGAGGCCTGGGAGGTCACGAAAAAGACCATCGGCTACACCAACCATACCCTGCTGCCCGAAGCGCTTGAATCCTGGCCGTTGCCGCTGTTCGAGCGGATGCTGCCGCGCCACATGCAGATCATCTATGCGATCAACAGCCGCGTGCTGCGCGAGGCGGCGCGCGCGGGCCTGGGCGAGGCGGAAATCGCGGCGATCTCGTTGATCGACGAGGGCGGCGAGCGGCGGGTGCGGATGGCCAACCTGGCCTTTGTCGGTGCCCATTCGGTCAACGGCGTCGCGGCGCTTCATACCGACCTGATGAAGTCGACCGTCTTTGCCGACCTGCACAAGCTGTATCCCACGCGGATCAACAACAAGACCAACGGGGTGACCCCGCGCCGCTGGCTCCAGCAATGCAATCCAGGGCTGACCTCGGTCATCAAGGACGCGATCGGCGATGCGTTCCTTGACGACACGGAGAAGCTGGCCGACCTCAACGCGCTGGCCGGCGACGCGCAGCTGGGCGAGCGGATTGCCGAGGTCAAGCGCGCCAACAAGGTGGCGCTGGCCGCCCACATCAAGGACCTGACGGGCATCCGGCTCAACCCCGATGCCCTGTTCGATGTGCAGGTGAAGCGCATCCACGAATACAAGCGCCAGTTGCTCAACCTGATCGAGACGGTCGCGCTCTATGACCAGATCCGCAGCCATCCGGAGCGTGACTGGGTACCGCGCGTCAAGATCTTCGGCGGCAAGGCGGCGTCGAGCTATCACAACGCCAAGCTGATCATCAAACTGGCCAACGACATCGCCCGGCGGGTCAATTCCGATCCTTCCGTCGGCGGGCTGCTCAAGGTCGTGTTCGTCCCGAACTACAACGTCACACTGGCCGAGCGGATCATTCCGGCGGCCGACCTGTCGGAGCAGATTTCCACCGCCGGGCTGGAAGCGTCGGGCACCGGCAACATGAAGTTCGCGTTGAACGGCGCGCTGACCATCGGCACGCTGGATGGGGCCAACATCGAGATCAAGGACCATGTCGGCGACGACAACATCTTCATCTTCGGGCTGACCGCCGATGAAGTCGCCGCCACGCGCACCGAGGGATATGAACCGCGCAAGATCATCGAGGGCAGCCGCGAACTGCAGCAGGCGTTGCAGGCGATTGCCTCGGGCGTGTTCTCGCCCGACGATCCTGAGCGTTATGCCGGGCTGATTGGCGGGCTTTACGACCATGACTGGTTCATGTGCGCGGCCGATTTCGACAGCTACACCGCCACCCAGCGCCGCGTCGACGGGGTCTGGGAAAAGCCGCGGGAATGGCGCAAGCAGGCTATCCGGAACATCGCCAATGTCGGCTGGTTCAGTTCGGACCGAACGATTGGCGAATATGCCCGCGACATTTGGGGAGTGAGGACCTGAAGCCGCCCAAGGCCGCCCTCGATGCTCTGCTGAACGGCATCCACGCCGATCCATTTTCCTTGCTCGGAACGCACGAGGGGCCAAAGGGCGCTTTCGCGCGGGCGATCCTGCCGGGGGCCGAGGAGGCAGAGGCCTTCAGCCTGTCGGGCGAGTCGTTGGGCACGCTGAAGCGCACCGATCCGCGCGGGTTGTTCGAAGCGGCCATTTCCGGACCGCGCCAGCCGGTGAAATACCACTGCCGCGCCGGGGAGCATCAATGGTGGCAGACCGATCCCTATTCGTTCGGGCCGGTGCTGGGGCCGCTTGACGATTTCCTGATCGCCGAGGGCACGCACCTGCGGCTGTTCGACAAGATGGGCGCGCATCTGATCGAGCATGAGGGCGCTAAGGGGGTGCACTTTGCAGTGTGGGCACCGAATGCGTTAAATGTTAGCGTGGTGGGCGATTTCAACGACTGGGACGCGCGCCGCCATCCGATGCGCCGCCGCGCCGACATCGGCGTGTGGGAGCTGTTCGTGCCCGACATCGGCGAATGGCGGGCCTATAAATACGCCATCACCGGGCCGGACGGGACCATGCTGCCGCTCAAGGCCGATCCGTTTGCCTTCGCCTCGGAACTGCGCCCGGCGACGGCCTCGATGACGCTTGATCCCGGCAAGCCCGGCCAAGGATCGGATGGATGGGGCGATGCGGATCACCGCGCGCACTGGGCGCGGGTCGATCCCCGGCGCGAGCCGATCTCGATCTACGAGGTCCACCCCGGATCGTGGGAGCGCGACGAGAACGGCTGGTTCCTCAGCTGGGACGCGCTGGCCGAAAAACTGATCCCCTATGTGATCGACCTTGGCTTTACCCATATCGAGTTCCTGCCGGTGTCGGAGCATCCCTACGATCCTTCGTGGGGCTACCAGACCACCGGGCTCTACGCGCCCTCGGCCCGGTTCGGCGATCCGCAGGGGTTTGCCCGGTTTGTCGATGGGGCGCACCGCGCCGGGGTTTCGGTGCTGATCGACTGGGTGCCGGCGCATTTCCCGACCGATGCGCACGGGCTGGCGCAGTTTGACGGGACCGCGCTTTACGAGCACGCCGACCCGCGGCTGGGGTTTCACCCGGACTGGAACACCGCGATCTACAACTTCGGGCGGCGCGAGGTGGCGAGCTTCCTCGTCAACAACGCACTGTTCTGGGCCGAGCGCTATCACGTCGACGGGCTGCGCGTCGATGCGGTCGCCTCCATGCTCTACCGCGACTATTCGCGGGCGGCGGGCGAGTGGATTCCCAACGAACAGGGCGGACGCGAGAACTGGGAGGCGGTCGAGTTCCTCAAGGCGATGAACCGCGCGGTCTATGCCAGCCACGCCGGGTTCATCACCGTGGCCGAGGAATCGACCGCATGGCCGGGCGTGAGCAAGCCCGCCTGGGACGAGGGCCCGCGCGAGAACCTAGGGTTCGGGTTCAAGTGGAACATGGGCTTCATGCACGACACGCTGAAGTACATGGCGCGCGATCCGGTCCACCGCCGCTTCCACCATGACGAGATCACCTTCGGCCTCGTCTATGCCTTTACCGAGAACTTCGTCCTGCCGCTGAGCCATGACGAAGTGGTCCACGGCAAGGGCAGCCTGCTGAACAAGATGAGCGGCGACCACTGGCAGAAGTTCGCCACCTTGCGGGCCTATTACGGGCTGATGTGGGGCTATCCGGGCAAGAAGCTGCTGTTCATGGGGCAGGAGTTCGCGCAGGTCCGCGAATGGAGCGAGGAGCGCGGGCTCGACTGGCACCTGCTGAACGATCCGCTGCACGGAGGCGTCCGCAACCTGCTGCGCGACCTCAACCGGATCTACCGCGAAAAACCCGCGCTCCACGCGCGCGACTGCGAGGCCGAGGGGTTCGAGTGGCTGATCGTGGACGATGCCGATAACTCGGTCTTTGCCTGGTTGCGCAAGGCACCGGGGGCCGCGCCGGTCGCAATCGTATGCAACATGACACCGGCCGTGCGCGGGGGATACCGTGTGCCATTGCCGCACGACGGCGTGTGGACCGAAGTGCTGAACAGCGACGGCGCGACCTATGGCGGCAGCGGGGTGGACAACATGGGGGCGATCACGGCGCGGGGCGGGGTGGCAGAGATCACCGTGCCGCCGCTGGCAACGGTCATGTTCGAGTGGACGGGAAACTGAAGGGGATAAGGCGATGCGTGACACGAGAGGCCAGCCGCTAGCCCGCGAGGCAATGGCATATGTCCTGGCCGGCGGCCGGGGAAGCCGCCTCAAGGAACTGACCGACAACCGCGCCAAGCCCGCGGTCTATTTCGGGGGCATGAGCCGGATCATCGACTTTGCCCTGTCGAACGCGATCAATTCGGGCATCCGCCGCATCGGGGTTGCGACGCAGTACAAGGCCCATAGCCTGATCCGCCACATGAACCGCGCGTGGAACTTCATGCGGCCCGAACGCAACGAGAGCTTCGACATCCTCCCCGCCTCGCAGCGCATCTCCGAACAGATGTGGTATGAAGGGACGGCGGACGCGGTTTATCAGAACATCGACATCATCCAGTCCTACGCGCCCAAATACATGGTCATCCTTGCCGGCGACCATATCTATAAAATGGACTACGAGCTGATGCTGCAACAGCACGTCAACTCGGGCGCAGACGTGACCGTGGGCTGCCTGGTAGTCCCGCGCGCGGAGGCCAGCGGCTTTGGCGTGATGGCCGTGGACGAGAACAGCGTCATCGTGGATTTCATCGAGAAGCCCGCCGATCCGCCCGCCATTCCCGGCGATCCGGACAATGCGCTGGCCTCGATGGGCATCTACGTGTTCGAGACGAAGTTCCTGTTTGAACAGTTGCGCCGCGACGTGAACACGCCGGGATCGACCCGCGATTTCGGCGGGGACATCATTCCCTACATCGTCAAGCACGGCAAGGCGGTGGCCCACAAGTTCACCGACAGCTGCGTCCGCGCGGCGGAACAGATCGGCGAATACTGGCGCGATGTCGGCACGCTCGACGCCTATTTCGACGCCAACCTCGACCTGACGGACACCGTCCCCAAGCTCAACCTCTACGACCGCGACTGGCCGATCTGGACCGACCAGATCATCGCCGCCCCGGCCAAGTTCGTCCATGACGAGGACGGGCGCAGGGGCCATGCGATCTCCTCGCTGATCAGTCAGGATTGTATCGTTTCCGGCGCGATCGCCAAGCGTTCGCTGCTGTTCACCGGGGTCAAGATGGGCTCGTTCTCCAGCGTCGATGAGGCGGTGATCCTGCCCTATTGCAACATCGGGCGCGGGGCGCGGTTGTCACGCGTGATCATCGATTCGGGCGTTCGCATTCCCGAGGAGCTGGTCGTGGGCGAAGACCCGGTACTCGACGCGCAGCGCTTTCGCCGGACCGAAAACGGCGTCTGCCTGATCAACAAGGCGATGATCGAGCGGATGGCCATGTGATGGCCCACAGGATCGCCTGCTGGGCGGCCCACCCCCAGCCCCTCCCGCCTGCGGGAGGGGAGAAAGGCCTAGGGTTTTGCGCAACCTGTCCCGCTCCCGCAGGCGGGAGGGGCTAGGGGTGGGCAATCCAACGCCCCTGTCCGTGCTCTCGGTCGCGTCCGAGGCAGTGCCACTGGTCAAGACCGGTGGGCTGGCCGACGTGGCCGGCGCGCTGCCCGCTGCGCTTGCGCCGCACGGGGCGGCGCTGACCACGCTCCTGCCCGGCTATCCGGCGGTGATGCGTGCGCTGGACGGAGCCAAGGCGGTCCACAAGTGGGCCGACCTGATGGGCGCACCGGCCCGGCTGCTGGCCTCGGGCGACCGGCTCATCCTCGATGCCCCCGCGCTGTTCGAGCGCGAGGGCCAGCCCTATACCGACGGCACCGGGCATGACTGGCAGGACAACTGGCGGCGCTTCGCCGCGTTTGGCCGCGCCGCTGCCGATGTGGCCGGAGGCGCAGTGAAGGGCCGCAAGTTCGACCTGCTCCATGCGCATGACTGGCAATCGGGACTGGCCCCGGCCTACCTGCGCTTCGCCCCACCCAAGCAATTGAAACGCCCGCTGCCCTCGGTGATGACGATCCACAACATGGCCTTCCAGGGCTGGGCCGGGGCCGAAGTGTTCCCTGCCCTCGGCCTGCCGCGCGACGCCTTCGGCATGGACGGG
>CAYFJH010000032.1:25596-31065 GCA_964343385.1 uncultured Novosphingobium sp.
CACAACATGGCCTTCCAGGGCTATTACCCGGCCAGCACCTTCGCCGCGTTGGGCCTGCCCGCGCAGGCATGGGCGATGGATGGGGTGGAATACCACGGCGGCGTGGGCTTCCTCAAAGCGGGGCTCGAAAGCGCCTGGGCGATCACCACGGTCAGTCCGACCTATGCCCGCGAAATCCGCGATCCCGAGTTCGGCATGGGCCTTGAGGGGCTGATCGCCAGCCGGGGCGAGCGGGTGCGCGGGATCGTCAACGGTATCGACGTGGCCGAATGGAACCCGGAAGCCGACCCCGCGCTGCCCGCGCCCTTTTCCGCGCGGGCGCTGGGCAAACGCCAAGCCAACAAGCGCGCGCTGGAGGCCGAGTTCGGGCTCGACCCAAGTGACGGCCCGCTGTTCGTGGTGATCAGCCGCCTGACCTGGCAAAAGGGCATGGACGTCCTGCTCGGCGCGCTCGACCACCTCGTCTGGCTTGGCGGGCGGCTGGCGCTGCTCGGCTCGGGCGATCCGGCGCTGGAAACGGCATTTCACGCCGCCGCCGCGCGCCATCCGGGGCGGATCGGCGTGCGCACCGGCTATGACGAGGCGCTGTCGCACCGGATGCAGGGCGGCGGCGATGCCATCCTTGTCCCCAGCCGGTTCGAGCCGTGCGGCCTGACCCAGCTTTACGGACTGCGCTATGGCTGCGTGCCGGTGGTGGCGCGGACCGGCGGGCTGGCCGATACCGTAATCGACGCCAACCATGCCGCGACCTCCAGCGGGGTGGGCACCGGCATCCAGTTTGACGGGGTGACCGTCCCCGCGCTCAAGGCCGCGCTCGACCGGACGCTGGCGCTGTGGGCCGCGCCTGATGTCTGGCGCGGCGTGCAGCGCGCGGGCATGAAGCAGGACTTTTCGTGGGCACGCAGCGGGGCGGCCTATGCCGCGCTCTACCGGAGCCTTGTGGCTTGACGGCGTTTCGCGTCCGCGCGCCGGACGCGGACAGTGTCAGCCTCTGCCTGTTCGACGGCGACACCGAAACCACCATCGCCATGGCCCGCCGGGGCCCCGACTGGGTGCTCGATCACCCTGCCCCGCCCGGCACGCGCTATGGTTTCCGCGCGAGCGGCCCGTTCGATCCCGAACGCGGCCTGCGCTTCGATGCGACCAAGCTGCTGGTCGATCCGCGCGCGGTCGAACTGGACCGGCGCTTCGTCCATGACCCGGCGCTGGCGACGCTGGGCGTGGACACCGCCGCGCTGGTGCCCAAGGCGGTCGTCACGGGCGAACTCCCGGTCGTGGCCCCTGCCCCGCCGTGTTTCACTCCCGGCGGCCTCATCTACGAAGTGGGCGTCCGCGCCTTCACCATGCTCCACCCCAAAGTCCCCGAAAGCGAGCGCGGAACCGTGGCGGCGCTGGGCCATCCGGCGGTGATCGCCCACCTCAAAAAGCTGGGCGTCGGCGCGGTCGAACTGATGCCGGTGACGGCGTGGATCGACGAACGCCACCTCCCGCCGCTCGGCCTCGTCAACGGCTGGGGCTATAATCCGGTGGTGCCGATGGCGCTTGATCCGGGTATCTGCCCCGGCGGCGTGGCCGAACTGCGCGCCGCCGTGGCCGCGCTGCACGGGGCCGGGATCGGGGTGTTCCTCGACCTCGTGTTCAACCACACCGGCGAAAGCGACGTGTTCGGCCCGGTGCTGTCATTCCGCGGGCTCGACAACCGCGGGACCTATGCCCACGACGCCGACGGCCACCTCGTCAACGATACCGGCTGCGGCAATACGCTGGACTTTGCGCAGCCGCACATCCGGGCGCTGACGCTCGAAACGCTGCGCCACTTCGTCCGCCATTGCGGCGTGGATGGCTTCCGCTTCGACCTTGCGCCGATCATGGCGCGCAGCCCCGGTTTCGACGCCGGCGCGCCGATCTTCGATGAAATCGCCACCGATCCGGTGCTGGCGGACCGGGTGCTGATCGCCGAGCCGTGGGACATCGGCCCCGGCGGCTACCAGCTCGGCCGCTTCCCCGAAAACTGGCTTGAATGGAACGACCGCTACCGCGACGACGTGCGCCGGTTCTGGAAGGGCGAGGTCGGCGTGGGCACGATGGCGACGCGGCTGGCCGGATCGTCCGACCTGTTCGGCCGGCACTCGCGCAGCGTCAACTTCATCGCCGCCCACGACGGGCTGACGCTCGCCGACACGGCCTCCTACGAAACGCGCCACAACTGGGCCAACGGTGAGGAAAACCGCGACGGCCACGGCGATAATGCCTCGTGGAACAACGGTGTCGAGGGGGCGACCGACGATCCGGCCATCCTTGCCGCCCGCGCCGCCGATGTCCGCGCGCTGCTCGGCACGCTGTTTGCTTCGACCGGCGCGGTGATGCTGACCGCGGGCGACGAATTTGGCCGCAGCCAGCAGGGCAACAACAACGCCTATTGCCAGGACAACCCGCTGACCTGGCTCGACTGGGAGCACCGCGACCGCGCGCTGGAAGACCACGTCTGCGCCCTGTCGGCCTGGCGCGCGGAGCGCCTGCACGCGCTCGCCCGGTTTCCGCGCGAAGGGGCATGGCTCAACCCCGACGGAACACCCATGACCATCGGGGAATGGGAGAGCGCCGCCACCACGGGCTTTGCCTATCGTTCGCTGGAGGAAGGCCGGGCCTATGCGGTGCGGATCGACCGGGCCTCGCGGACGGTGTCGCTTAAAGGATAGGGCTATTGGGCAGGGCGACGGACGCACTGGTGGTATTTGGGGGTTAATGCACGTGTAATGGTCGACCGTAATGGTCGAGGCTATCATAATATCAAACCCGCGCGGAGGGTGCCTTCGATCTGATCAGGCGCGACGAACAGCGTTGACCCGGCGCGATTGGCTTCGCTCTTGAAGCGTCCCGGTTGCTTGTCGGGATGCGCGCGTTTGGTCCGGAATAGGTGTAACTATTATCCAAAAAATTACCAAATATTTACATTATGTGGCGCATACACTCTTAGAGCATCGTGCTGAAAAAGTGGGAACCGGTTTTCAGCTTTTAACGATGCGATAACAAAGAACTGGCGCGGGCGACCTGCGCCAGATTTAACGCAGCCCGCTCTAAATGTGTGGGAATGTCTCCAAAATTGAGGAAAGTCTTAGAAACCATCCTGGAGAGGGATGCATATGAAACAATCACGACAAAAGAGTGAATCGTCGCAAACTATTTACGATTTTCCTCATGGTACTGCGACAACAGTACTGGGCACGGAATCATGCTATCCAGAATTGTCAGATGTCATTGCCAGCTTGCGCGAGGACAATATTTTGTTGAGAGAGACTCTCGACAACATTTCTATTGGTGTAATCATGTTCGATTCTAAAGCGAGAGTTGTCGTATGTAACGATCGCTATATCGAGCTCTATGGAGTTTCGCGAGATATTATAAAGCCGGGTTGCACGCTTACGGAGCTGTTACAGCATCGCAAGTCAAGAGGTGGCTATTTTTCCGGCAATGTAAGGAAATATCGGAAATACCTCACCGACAAAATACGACGTGGTGAGACCACCTCGGAATTCTGCCCAATCTCCGACGGACGGACGATTCACATCATCAATCAGCCGACGAAGACTGGTGGCTGGGTGGTTACCCATGAAGATGTCACCCGTCACAAGCGCGCCGAAGCACAAATCGCGCATATGGCGCACCATGATGCGCTAACCGATTTGCCCAACCGGGTGCTCTTCCAGGCACAGCTCGAACAGGCGCTGCGCTGGGGCACCCGCGACGAGCAACTGGCCATTCTGTTCATCGATCTCGACAATTTCAAGAACATCAACGACACCCTCGGTCATCCGATTGGCGATGCCTTGCTCAAGATCGTTGCCGAGCGACTCCGCGGCTGCATCAGGGATACAGATGCCATCGGCAGGCTCGGTGGTGATGAGTTCGTCATCGTCCAAACCAAGGTCGAACGGCCTTCGGATGTTGCAGCGCTGGCCGACCGCGTCCGTAGCGCGATCATGGCGCCCTATGACATTCTCGAGCATCAGATCGTCATCGACACCAGCATCGGAATTGCGCTGTCGCCGGGGGACGGGACAACTCCTGAACAGTTGATCAAGAATGCGGACATGGCTCTGTACGGCGCCAAGGCGAGTGGCCGCGGCACCTACAGGTTTTTCAAACAGGATATGGATTTGCGGATGAGGGCTCGGCACGCGCTCGAACTCGATCTGCGCAAGGCCCTCGTAAACGGCGAATTCGAAATATACTACCAGCCGCTCGTCAATCTTGAGCACGACGAGATCAGTTGCTGCGAGGCATTGCTGCGGTGGCACCACCCCGAACGCGGACTGATCGGTCCCGATATCTTCATTCCGGTGGCCGAGGAATCCGGCCTTATCGTAAGAATTGGCGAATGGGTGATCCGGACGGCATGCTTGGAAGCCGCGAAGTGGTCTGGAGATGTCATTCTTGCTGTCAACGTCTCGCCGGTGCAGTTTAAAAACCAGAATTTGGTTCAGGTGGTGATACATTCACTTGCGGCATCAGGGCTGCCTGCACATCGCCTGGAGATCGAGATCACCGAGGCGATCCTCATGGAGCAGACCGAGGCTACGCTGGTGACGTTGAACCAACTTCGCAAGCTGGGCGTGCGGATTGCCATGGACGATTTCGGCACCGGTTATTCATCGTTGAGCTATTTGCAGAAATTCCCATTCGACAAGATCAAGATCGATGCCTCATTCATCAACGGCCTTTCCGACGAGGCCGAATCAACCGCCATAGTGCGGGCGGTGACCGGCCTGGCGCAGAGTTTTCACATGATCACGACGGCCGAAGGTGTCGAGACCGAAGCGCAGCTGGAGATCGTCAAGGCACTGGGTTGCACCGAAATGCAGGGCTTCCTCTTCTCCGAAGCCTGCACGGCCGCGCATCTGATGGAAATGCTGAACCCGCTCAGCCCCCCCAAAAACGCAACCGGCCCGCCTTGCTCGTTGACAAGGCGGGCCGGCGTTCCTCCCCAGGAACAGGTAGCGATCAGCGCCGGGCGGCGCTGCCGAGACGGTGGTAAAGGTTCGAGAACTTTACCGATTCCGGCTCGTCCTGATGGGCCTGCAGGTAGAACAGCACGGCTTCCTGGATCAGCTTGAAATCCTCGGTGGAGAGGACCGCACGGGCGCGGGCTGGTTCAGTCATCAGGTATCTCCTTCATTCGGTGCCGACAGTGCACCGCACTGCAGGACTTTATCACTTAATCGTCACGCCGCGAACTGGTTCATGGTGTTGTGCACACCTCCGGCCTTGAGCGCGGCTTCACCCGCGAAGTATTCCTTGTGGTCATCGCCAATGTCCGAACCGGACATGTTCTGGTGCTTGACGCAGGCGATGCCCTGGCGGATTTCCTCGCGCTGGACGCCCTTGACGTAGCCGAGCATCCCGGCCTCGCCGAAGTATTCCTTGGCGAGGTTGTCGGTCGACAGCGCGGCCGTGTGGTAGGTCGGCAGC
>CAYFJH010000033.1:0-11022 GCA_964343385.1 uncultured Novosphingobium sp.
GATCCACCTGTGCTCAGCCGTCATCAACTCACGATGAAGCTCAACAGGCCCTAGGGCCGTCGAAGGCGCGTCCCGCCACGAGGCGTTAACACTCACCCGGGCGTGAGTCCCGCGCCGGGACGCAAGCCACCTGCACTCTGGCGACTCGCTTGAAATTGCGGCAGCACGGGCGCTGCAAAAGGGGCGCATCGGCAATGCAACTGAGAACTCGGGGCTGGGCAGGACTGGTTGTGGCGGGCCTGGGCCTCGCCATCGTCGCCGCCGGGCTCGTCATGGGCGGCAAGCCCTCGTCCTCGGTGCGCCTTTCACCCGGCATGGTGCCGATCGTGTTCGATTCTGCTCCGGCCAGGGCGACCGCCACGCCTGCTCCCGCGAAAAAAGCCGCGGCCCGTGACAATGCTTTCGTGATAAAGCGGATCCTGCCGATCTCCGGCCCGATCCGCTATGGCGAGTGGCACTGGGACGAGGCCAATGTCCCCGCCGGGCCGCTGGTTATCACCGTCGATCTGGACGCGCGGGTTCTGTCGGTGTTCCGCGGTGGCTATGAGATCGCGGCGACCGCGGTGCTGCTCGGCACCCAGGAAAAGCCGACGCCGCTCGGCGTTTTCCCGATCACCCAGAAGGACGCCGACCACAAGTCGACCATCTATGACGGCGCGCCGATGCCTTACATGATGCGCCTGACCAACGACGGCGTCTCGATCCACGGCACCAAGGTCGAGAACGGTTTCGCCAGCCACGGCTGCGTCGGCGTGCCCACTCCGTTTGCCAAAAAGCTGTTCGGCATCGCCGCGCTTGGCACCCCGGTCTATATCACCCGGGGCAAGATGGTCGGCCTCGGCGCCTCGCTCACCAGCTAGACTCTGTTTCAGTAACACTGAAACAGGGCGGCACCGGCCCACTCCCCCGCCCGGCCACCCAACGAGTATACTGCATGGGTGGCCGGGCGGGGGAGTGGGCCGGTGCCGCTTCCACGTAAGTGGAAAAGTCTCTAATTCCTGCGCTGCGGCGCTTTCATGAAGACCCACCCGTCGGGCGATGGCCGCGCGATCAGGTTGCCGATCGGTGCCGGCTGCCCTGCCAGCAGCGCCTCGAACACCCGCGCCACGCCGCCGCCGCGCGGCGGTGTGGCGTCGAGCTTCTCCACCAGCAACGCAATCACCCGCAAAGCCACCGCGCGCGGCGCGGTCGGCTTGTAGACGAAGCTCCCCAGCGCGCCCGGCGTGACGTTCTCGCGCCATTCGCGCGCAGTCGCCCAGTCGAGCGCGGCGTCGGCATCGGCAAGGTGCACCGCACTGCGCGCCAGCGCCGCCACGTCGATCCATTCCGCCCCGCCCAGCCCGGCGCGGATGCGCGCGCGGTCGAACCGCGCATCGCGGTTGCTCGGATCGTCGATCGGCACGATCCCCGTCGCTGCGGCCACGCCCGCCAGTTCCGCACGCCGCCAGTCGAGCAACGGGCGCAGCAGCGGCAGCCGGCCGCCCGGAACGCGGCCCAGGCTGCGCACCCCCGCCAGCCCGGCCACCCCGCTTGCACGGTTGAGCCGCGCCAGCAGCGTCTCGGCCTGGTCATCGGCATGGTGCGCGGTCAACAGCGCCGACAGCCCGCGCCCTTCGGCCCAGCGAGACAGCGCGGCATAGCGCGCGGTGCGGGCCGCGTCCTGGAGATTGCCGTCCGCCACTGCCACTTTCAGCGTTTCATGCGGCACGCCCAGCGCCGCGCAGGCCCGCCCGACCATGACGGCCTCGCCGGCGCTTTCGGGCCGCAAGCCGTGGTCGACCGTCGCGGCCTCGACCCGCCCGGGAAAGGCGGCACCGGCCAGCACCAGCATCGCCATCGAATCGCCGCCACCCGAGACCGCAAGGCCCAGCCGCGCCGTCCCCGCCAGTGCAGGCGGCAACAGCGCGTTCAGCGATGCGGCGAAGCGGGCGACCTGCCCGGCATCGACCGCCTGCGGCGTCAGTCGCACTTCACCCCGGCGCGGACCGCATCGTACTGCGACTTGAGCCGGGTCAAGGCCTCGCGCGGATAGACCTCGCCAAATTCGGCCAGCGCGATGCAGGCGCGGCTGGTGTCCTTTAGCTGGCGCATCGCATCGGCCAGCCCCAGCAGGCTGTCGGCCGCACGCGCGCCCTTCTTGTCGGCCTGGTAGTTCTGCACGAACCACGCCCCCGCCTCACGCGGCTTGCCATCGTCAAGCAAGGCCCGGCCGAGCAGGTTGCGGCCGTAGGAAATCTTGGCGTCGCGCGGATATTTGGAGACATACAGCTGCAGCTGCTGCTGCGCTTCGGGATAGAACCTGGCCTCCCACAGCCGGTAGCCATAAGAATATTCGTCGTCGGGCACATTTCCGGTGGCCGGCTTCTCGATCTTCTGGACCGCCGCGACGCGCGCTGCGGTCGGCCGCGCCGGGGTGGCCAGCCGAGTTGCCGCGGGCAAGGGCCGGGCCGCCGTCACCGCAGGGCGCGCCGGCGCGGCGGGGGTGAGCGTCGTTACTGGAACTGGAGAAGGTGCTGGGGCCGGTGCTGGCGTGGGTGTCAACGTCGTCACCGGAGCGCCTGCCACAGGTTCCACCACTACCGGCGGCGGCGGGGTCAGCGCGGTGATCTTCGCTTCCAGCTGGGCCACGCGGTTGGCGGTTTCCTCGTTCTGCGCGGTCAGCCGCGACAGCTGCGCCTCGACCGATTCCATCCGGGTCAGCAGGTCAGACACGGGGGTCGATGCCGGGACCCCGGTGGTCACGCGCGGGGCCGTGCCGGGGGTCACCTCGGGAGGAAAGAACTTGCCATCGCTGCCAGGGAACACCTGCCGCTGCAAGGCGCGCACTTCGGCCTCAATCTTGCGCAGGCGCGCTTCGGATTCGGGGCTGGCAGGGGCGGTCTGTGCCAGGGCCGGGGCCGCCGTGCCCAGCAGCACCGCCACCAGCACGCCAAATGCCGATCCGCGCCGAGCCAGTTTTCCGATCATGTTCCAGTCGCTCCCGTCCGAGTTCGATGCCGCCGGATCGGCGGCACGGGCGATCTTGCCCGCACCGGCCAATACCGGGGCTGAATGCCGGCGCAAGGCTTAGCCAAGTTGCCCCCGTGCTGTCGAGGCAGGGTTAATTCTGAGCGGTGGATGCCGGAGAAGGCGCTGCCTCCAGCGCCGGTTGCACGCCCCCCGCCGGAGCGCTCAACGGGCTGCGCGCGACGGGTCGATGCGGTGCGGGCACGGCGCGCACCGGAACAGCCGGAACCCCGGTGGCAACTTCGGTCGCAACCTCGGTGGCTGCGGCAGTCGCAGGCTCGGGCAGCGGCATCGGCAACGCGGTCGGCACGGCGCTGGCCGCATCGTCGGGGAGCAGCGAGGGCAGGACCACGGCGGGCGCATAATAGGTCCGCCACAGCACCATGCCGGCGGCCACTACCGCCAGCGCCGCTACTGCGGCCAGCCAGGCGAACCGCGCGGTCGGCACCCGCGCCGGATCGCCGGGTTCAAAGTTCTGGGCCGTGCGCGGCTCGACCTGCTCGTTCATGCCAAGCTCGGCCCGGACGGCGGCAACCATCGCCTTTTCATCGAGGCCCAGGACACGGGCATAGGTCCGGGTAAAGCCGGTCGCATAGGTCCGCGCGGGCAGGCCGGCGAAATCGCCCGCCTCGATCAGGGTCAGCATCCGCCCCGGGATCTTGGTCCGGTCCGACATCTCGGCAAGCGACAGCCCGGCGCTTTCGCGCGCAGCCT
The DNA here is from genome assembly GCA_964343385.1 of uncultured Novosphingobium sp. Taxonomy (GTDB): domain Bacteria; phylum Pseudomonadota; class Alphaproteobacteria; order Sphingomonadales; family Sphingomonadaceae; genus Novosphingobium. The sequence goes on from CAYFJH010000033.1 coordinate 3,721, forward strand.
TCAGCCTTGGGCCGACGCCGGCATTCGGCGCCAACGCCGGAGTTTCATCATGGTCAGCCATTCGGTCCCGTAACGATCGTGATGCGCCCCCGCGGCAGGAGACAAGGCGCGCACCGGACGAATGTCAAGCCGCACCAAGGCGCATAGCTTTGCACAATGCGGCAGTCCGGGGCCAACCGCCGACCAATGCCGTCAGAAAACGTGCCCGATCAGTCGCAATCAATGCCATGGCCCCAGGCCCATTGGGTCAGCGCCGCGCGCATGTCCGGCGGCGGCGAGGCCAGCCAGCGCTCCATCTGCACGGTCAGCTCGCCCAGATGGACCTTGCGCACCAGCTCCTTGACCGGGCCAATCGACACCGGGGTGATCGACAGCCGGCGAATGCCCAGCCCCATCAGCGCCAGCGCTTCGAGCCGGCGGCCGCCCATCTCGCCGCAGATCGTCACGTCGACCGGATGGCCTTCGAGATTGTTCAGCACCCGCCGCAGGAAGCGTAGGATCGACGGGCTGAGCCAGTCATAGCGCTCGGCCAGCTTGGGATTGGCGCGGTCCGCGGCGAACAGGAACTGGGTGAGGTCGTTGGTCCCGATCGACAGGAACGACAGCTTGGGCGCGAGGATGTCGAGCACTTCGGCCAGTGCCGGGACTTCGAGCATGGCGCCGTAGCGGATCTCGTCGGGCAGGCGCTTTTTCTGGCTGTGCATCCAGGTGATCTGCTTTTCGAACACGGCCTTGGCCGCATCGAACTCCCACGGTTCGGAGACCATCGGGAACATCACGTTGAGCGTGCGGCCCGCCGCTGCTTCGAGCAGGGCGCGCGCCTGCGCCTTGAGCAGGCCCTGGCGTTCAAGCGCGACGCGCAGCGCGCGCCAGCCCATCGCGGGGTTTTCTTCGCCATCGCCGTCATCGTGGTTGAGATAGGGCAGGGCCTTGTCGCCGCCGATATCCACCGTGCGGAACACCACGGGCCGCGTGCCCGCCGCCTCCAGCACCTCGCGGTAGAGCCGCGTCTGCCGTTCACGCGAAGGGAGCGTGGCGGAGACGAGGAACTGGAACTCGGTCCGGTAGAGCCCGATCCCGTCCGCGCCGGTCAGGTTGAGCATGGGCACGTCGTCGCGCAGGCCCGCGTTCATCATCACCATGATCCGCGTGCCGTCGAGCGTGCGCGGCTCGACGTCGCGCATCGCCGCCCAGGTCGCCTGTTTCTCACGGCTTTTCGCAAAGCGCGCCTCGAAGGCTTCGACCAGTGGCTGGGTCGGGCGGACCGTCGCGGTGCCGGCATCGGCATCGAGCAGCAGCTGGTCGCCCTCGCGGACCAGCCCGCGCAGGCCCCGGACGCGGCCCAGCACCGGCACGCCCATCGCCCGCGCCACGATCACCACGTGCGCGGTAAGCGAGCCTTCCTCAAGGATCACGCCCTTGAGCCGGCGCTTGTCATATTCCAGCAGCTCGGCCGGGCCGAGGTTGCGCGCAATCAGGATCGCATCCTGCCGAAGGCCCTTGCTCGCCGCCGTGCCGAGCTGGCCCGAGACCGTGCGCAGCAGCCGGTTCGACAGGTCCTCGAGATCGTGCATCCGGTCGGCCAGCAGCGGATCGTCGATCTGCCGCATCCGCATCCGGGTGCGCTGCTGGACGCGCTCGATCGCCGCCTCTGCCGTCAGGCCGCTGTCGATCGCCTCGTTGATCCGGCGCGCCCAGCCCTCGTCATAGGCGAACATCTTGTAGGTCTGGATAACCTCCTCATGCTCGCCCCCGACGCCGAATTCGGCCTGCGCCGCCATCCGCTCGATCTGGTCGCGCATCTTGTCGAAGGCGAGGTAGACCCGCTGGCGCTCGGCCTCGGTGTCCTCGGCCACGGTGTGTTCGATCGTCACGCGCGGCTGGTGGAACACCGCCTGCCCCATGGCGAGGCCCTTGACCAGCGCCAGGCCGGCCAGTCGTTCGGTCCCGGTGTGGTTGGCCGAAAGGCCCCAGGCCTCATCCTCGTCGACCAGCTCGGCGTTGGCGATCAGCTCCGACAGCACCATCGCCACGGTCTGCAGCGCCTCGATCTCGATCTCTTCATAGCGGCGCGGATCGGCGTGCTGGACGCACAGCACCCCCACGCAGCGTTCGCGCCGGACGATCGGCACACCGGCGAACGAATGATACTTTTCCTCCCCCGTTTCAGGACGATAGGAGAAGTCCGGGTGGGCCGTCGCCTCGGCCAGGTTGAGCGTTTCGACATTGCCGGCAATCGTGCCGACCAGACCCTCACCGATCGCCATGCGGGTGACGTGGACCGCCTCTTGCGCCAGGCCGCGCGTCGCGAACAGTTCAAGCATCCCCTCGCGCAGGAGATAGATCGAGCAGACCTCGCTATCGAGGCTTTCGCCGATCACCTCGACCACGGTGTTGAGCTTGGCCTGGGCATGACTGCGCGAGGCCATTACCTCGTGAAGGCGGGTCAGGATCGTCCGGGCTGCGGCTACGGCGTTGAGCATGTAACGAGGGTTATCCCAAACAGCGCCGTTTGGGAACGGGTGCGCGCCGCGTCTTATTGCATTGTGTTTTACAACCGGTGCAAGGGGCGCTGCAACCTTGGCCGCAGCGCCCGTGCGGTGCCTCAGTTGTAAATGATGAGTTCTTCCTTGATGCGCAGCTTGCGCTTCTTCAAGGCCTGGATCGTCGGCTGGTCGGGCGAGGGCCGGTTCAGTTCTTCCGCAATCTGGCGTTCGAGACCGGCGTGCTTGTTCTGCAATGCGCTGACATGCGTCGATTCCATGAGCAGTTCTCCTGGTTCGCGGTGCCTGCCCTGCCTGAACCGGTTGTGCGACTCAGTTGTCCAGGGCCGGGCAGCGCGATTGTCACTCAATCATATTAAGCCTATCTTGCGAAGCGAATACCAATCCGAAGCGGCGGATACGGCGTGGCGCGCGATGAGCGGTGCAGCGCCCGGATCGGCCGCTTTGTCGCAGACAAGATCAGGGAACATGACGGCGTGAACGACGAGGAACTGCGTAAGCGTCTGGAAATACTGAGGATTGAGCATCGCGATCTCGATGCCGCGATCGACGCGCTCACTGCCGGGAACGTGTCTGACCAGCTGCAGCTGGCCCGGCTGAAAAAACGCAAGCTCAAGCTCAAGGACCAGATCGCGCTGATCCAGGACTACCTAATCCCCGACATCATCGCCTGAACTGCAACGGGACTGCAACGCCGCTGCAAGGCATCTGCAAACCAAACGATTACGTTTCAATCCGGCACAGTCCCGAATTGGCCGGTAAATCCGCGCCAATCCCCATTGCTGGGGTGGATTCGCCGGGTCTATCGGACAACATTATGCCGCAGCCCGCAAACCTCAACCGCCGGATCATCGAGTCCCTCTATGCCGAGGGGCTGATGCTGTCCGACGAGGTCCGCGCCGCCTTTGACCTGACCCGCCGCCCCGATTGCAATACCGAGGACGAAGCCCGCGTTGCCCTGTCGTGCGAGGCGCTGCGCACCACCACGCGGATGATGCACGCGGTCGCCTGGCTGCTCAACCACCGTGCCTTCCTCAACGGCCAGATCAGCGAGTTCCAGCTGCGCCGCCACGGGCGCATCGCCGGCGGGCTGCCGGAGTCCGAACCGCACCGGATGGCGCTGCTCGACCCGGCGGTGCAGGAGTTGATCCTCGCGACCGAGCGGTTCTATGCCCGCCTCGTGCGGCTCGACACCGGCTGGCGCGCGCAGGAACTGGCCGCCCCCGCCCCGGCGATCCAGCGCCTGCGCGAACGGCTGTCGCGCGCGGTAAGGTGATTCCTGGTTGGGCGCGCCATCCGCATCCGTCGAAGGCTTGCGGCACCGGCCCGAGTCTTGGTTTAGTGCGCCTTCGACATCCGTCGAAGGCTTGCGGCACCGGCCCGCTCCCCCGCCCGGCCACCCATCAAGTATACTGCATGGGTGGCCGGGCGGGGGAGCGGGCCGGTGCCGTGAAGGAAAAGCCGAAGGGCTTTTCCGCAGGTAACCAAGACTCCTTTCCGTTCGCGCCAAAAATCCCCATATCACCCCGATGACGATCCCGCCCCAACCCTGGCCGGTCGGCCTCGCCGACCAGCTCGAGCCGCTGGTGCGGCGGGTGCTTGCGCCCAATCCGTCGCCGTTCACCTTTACCGGGACCGAGACCTACGTCATCGGCGCGGGGGCGGAAGTGGCGGTGATCGATCCGGGGCCGGACGATTCCGCGCACCTTGCCGCGCTCCTCGCCGCGATCGGGCCGGCGAAAGTCACCGCGATCTGCTGCACCCATACCCACCGCGACCATTCGCCCGCCGCAGCCCCGCTGGCCGCGCTGACCGGCGCGCCGGTGATCGGCTGCGCGGCACTGGTGCTCGACAGCAGCGGCCCGCGCGCCGACGCGCCGTTCGACACGACCTATGCCCCCGACCGCGTCCTGCGCGACGGCGAGCAGCTATCGGGACCTGACTGGACGCTGACCGCCGTCGCCACCCCCGGTCACACCTCGAACCACCTGTGCTTTGCGCTGGAGGAAACCGGCGCGCTGTTCACCGGGGACCACGTGATGGGCTGGTCGACCAGCGTGGTCAGCCCGCCCGACGGCGACATGGCCGCCTACATCGCGAGCCTCGACAAGCTCTACCAGCGGACCGACCGGGTCTATTACCCGGCCCACGGCCCGCAGGTGGACAAGCCGCGCCAGCTGGTGCGCGGGATGGTCGGCCACCGCCGCCAGCGCGAGCGGCAGATCCTGAAGCTGCTGGACGGCGGGACCGAGGCGATCGATGCCATGGTGCCGGTGATGTACAAGGGGCTTGATCCCAGAATGTGGCCAGCGGCGGGCCGCTCGGTCCTCGCCCACCTGATCGAGCTGGAGCAGCGCAACGTGGTGACCCACGCGGCGGGCCGGTGGACGCTCGTGGCCTGAACCCGGCTGCGGCGCGCAGCCCGGCCCTGCCGTGGGGGGCGTTCGCGTCACATAAATTGCACTTTGCGAAGTTATCGCAGTGGTTTACGTTGCGACTACAGGGCATCAGGTGGGGATCACTGGCAATGGCGACAATTGCAGAAGAAACGCCGCGCATTTCTTACAGACAAAGCCAACCGTTCTTTGTCAGGATGGCGTGGATACTGGCGATCATCATCGTGATCGGCTTTGCCCAGAACGCGGCGCTTGGCCGGGTCGACATTCCCGCCGTCCCGGTCTGGGTCCATGTCCATGCCTTGTTGATGCTCGGATGGCTTGGCCTGTTCGTCACGCAGAACAGGCTCGCCGCCTCGGGCAACCTCAGGCTTCACCGCAAGCTGGGGTGGAGCGCGGCCTTCCTTGTCTGCGCGATCGTCGGCATCGCCTGTTTTACCGGGGTGATGTCGCTGGCGCTCCACCGCATTCCGCCGTTCTTCTCCGCGCCCTATTTCCTCGCGCTTACCCTGGTCGACACGCTGGCCTTCGGCGGGCTGATCATGGCCGGAATCGCCAACCGCCGCGACACCGAAACCCACCGCCGCCTGATGATGGGCGGGACCATCGTCATCCTCGAGCCAGCCTTCGGACGGCTGCTGCCGATGCCGATCATCGGCGGCGAGACCGGCGAATGGATCACCATGGTCATCCAGCTCGGCTTTGTCGCGGCCATCGCGCTCCACGACCGCCGCACGCTGGGCCGCATCCACCCGGCGACCGTGTCGGTCGGCGTGGTGATCGCGCTGGCCCACGTCACCATCGCCGTGGCCGCGCACAGCGGCCCGGTCATCGCGCTGGCAGCGCGGATCTCTGCGGCGGGGTGAACTTTCCGCTTGGGTTGAGCGCGCGCAGTTCCTATCTGGCGGGCTCAACCCAATGGGGACGGCCTTGCCATGACTGCGCTTTCGACCAACCTTGCCGGACTTGACCTGCGCGCCGAGATTGACCGGCTGCGCAAGGAAAAGAACGCGGTCATCCTTGCGCACTATTACCAGCGCCCGGAAATCCAGGACCTGGCCGACTATATCGGCGACAGTCTTGAACTGTCGAAGAAGGCCGCGGCATCGGACGCCGACGTGATCGCGTTCTGCGGGGTCAAGTTCATGGCGGAGACGGCCAAGATCCTGGCACCCCACAAGACCGTGATCCTGCCCGACGTCAACGCCGGGTGCAGCCTTGAGGATGCCTGCCCGCCCGAAAAGTTCAAGGCGTTTCGCGAGGCCCACCCGGACCACATCGCGCTGACCTACATCAACTGCTCGACCGAGGTGAAGGCGCTGTCCGACGTGATCGTGACGAGTTCAAGCGCCGAGACGATCCTGTCGCAGATCCCGCCCGAGCAGAAGATCATCTTCGGACCGGACCGGCATCTGGGCGGCTGGCTCAACCGCAAGTTCGGGCGTGACATGCTGCTGTGGCCGGGCGTGTGCATCGTGCACGAGGCGTTTTCGGAGACCGAGCTGGTCAAGCTGATGGGGCAGAACCCCGGCGCGCCGGTGGCGGCGCACCCCGAATGCCCGCCACACATCATCGAGCACGCGGACTATGTCGGATCGACCAGCGGCATCCTGCAATATGCCCGGACCGTTACCGCCGATACGCTGATCGTGGCGACCGAGCCGCATATCATCCACCAGATGCAGCTGGCCATGCCCGACAAGACCTTCATCGGGGCGCCCGGCGCGGACGGCAACTGCAACTGCAACATCTGCCCCTACATGGCGCTGAACACGCTGGAAAAGCTGTATGTCGCGCTGCGCGACCTGTCCCCTCGGATCGAGATCGAGGAAGGGCTGCGGCTGCAGGCGAAAAAGAGCCTCGACCGGATGCTCGAATTGGCGAGCGGGACGATTGGCAAGGGCGACCTCGGCCGGGCGTGATCACGCGCGCGCCGGCCCATAGACAAAACCTTAACCACATCGGCGCACTCTCCCGTCCAAAGCGATGGGAGACGGGTTGGGTGGCGGTCCTGGTCATTCGGGCGCACAAGCGATTTGGCGTCTGCCGCAGCGCGGAGCTGCGCGGCAAGGACGGCGTTGCAGTGTGCGGCCTGCTCATCGAACTGTCGCAGGAAGGGTGCCGGATCAGCAACATCGGTTCCGAGGCATTCGCCTTCGAGGAACTGGTCGAGGTGCGGGTTGACGGCTGGGTGCCGCTTTGCGGGCATGTCCGCTGGCGGCATGACGGAATGGTCGGACTGCGTCTGTCGCAGGCGCTGCATCAGGGCGAGCTGGCCGACCTGATCCACTTTTGCCGCACCCCGCCGGGCATGGCCGCAGTCCGGCGAGCTTGAGAGTCTGATTCGAAATTCGCGAAAGAGCGAATTTCGGTTCGGCACCAGCCCGCTCCCCCGCCCGGCC
>CAYFJH010000033.1:11032-30655 GCA_964343385.1 uncultured Novosphingobium sp.
CCCAACTAGTATACTGCATGGGTGGCCGGGCGGGGGAGCGGGCTGGTGCCGAACGATCCGAACCGAAAGTTTCGGATCAGACATCAAGAAGCGCCGGGATTATTCCGGCGCGTTCGTCGCGGCGGGCTCGGCTTGCGGGGCGGCGCTCGCCTCGGGCGCGGCGGTGGCTTCGGCGCCCGCCGTAGCCGGGCCGGTACGCACGCCGCGCGGGTCGAGCGGCGGCTGCGAGGTCACGCGGTCCTCGGGCAGCATCGCGTCGCTGACCGAGGCGGGCAGGATCTCGCCCGAGGCCGCGCCGTCCGCATTGCCCTTCTTGCCGCAGCCGGCGAGCGGCAGGGCGAAAATCAGCGCGGCGATGGCGGTGCGGGTCAGCATGACGGATCTCTTGTGGTTCAGGGGCACGGGACGTTCAGCCGTTCGAAAAAGCCCGGAGCGCGGGCGAGCAGCGCTTCGTCCCACTGCGCGGGCGAAACCGCAAGCCCCAGCCGGGCGAGGCTGGTGACGCCGAATTCCTCGATCCCGCAGGGCACGATTCCGGTAAAGTGCGACAGGTCCGGCGACAGGTTGACCGAAAAGCCGTGCATCGTCACCCAGCGGCGGATGCGCACCCCGATCGCGCCGATCTTGGCCTCGCGCCCGTCGATGTCGCGGGTCCAGATGCCGACGCGGCCCTCGGCCCGCCAGCCCTCGACGCCAAGGTCGCCCAGCGTCTCGATCACCCAGCCTTCCATCGCGTGGACGAACCCCCGCACGTCGCGCGCGCGCGCAGCGAGGTCGATCAGGACATAGCCGACGCGCTGGCCGGGGCCGTGGTAGGTGTAGCGCCCGCCGCGCCCGGCCTCGACCACCTCGAAGCGCGGGTCGAGCAGTTCGGCGGCATCCGCGCTGGTGCCGGCGGTATAGACCGGCGGGTGTTCGAGCAGCCAGACCAGTTCCGGCGCGGTCCTTGCGGCGATGGCCGAATTGCGGAACGTCATTTCGTCCAGCGCGGCGCGATAGGGCACTGGCGCGGTTTCGCTGCGCCATTCGAGGCCAGGCGGAAGGGCGGAAATAGGGGATGTCTGCATCGCGCGTTGCGTGCCGCCATTCGCTGCGCTTATCAAGGGGGCATGAACTTTGACAGCAACCGCGCCTGGCAACAGGCCACCGCCACGATCCGCGCCAACCGCGAGGTCCTGTTCGCGCTTACCGGCGTGTTCTTCCTCCTCCCCTTCCTTGCCTTCGCGCTGCTGTTTCCCCAGCCCAGCCCGCCGGCGGGGGGCGATGAAAAGGCGATGATGGAATTCGCCATGGCCTATTATGCCCAGACCATGCCGGTGGCCGTGCCGATGGCGCTGGTCCAGGCGGCGGGGACGCTGGCGCTGCTGGCGCTGATGACCGACCGCAGCCGGCCCACGGTGGGCCAGGCGATCGGGGCCGGGTTCACCCGCCTGCCCTCCTACATCGGCACGCAATTGCTGGTCGGCTTCGCGCTGGGCTTGGCGGTGCTGGTGATCATCTCGCTGGGGGCGATGCTCTCGCCGATGGGCGGGGCGGTGATCGCGATTGCCGGGAGCGGCGCGCTGTTTATCTACGTCGCGGTGCGCTCGGCGCTGGTCGCGCCTGCCGTCGCGGTCGAAGGGCTGCGCAGCCCCATCGCCGCGCTCCGCCGCTCGTGGGCGCTGACCCGGGGCAATACCTTGCGGATCCTGGTGTTCTTCATGCTGCTGCTGCTGGTCTTCGCGATCGTGCTGACCATCGTCACCGCGCTGGTCGGCACGGTCCTGGCGCTGATCATGCCCGCCCGGCCCGCCGAGATCGCGCTGGCGGTGGTGTCATCGGCGATGCAATCGGGGATGGGCCTGATGCTGGTCGGCGCGCTCTCCGCGACGCACGCGCAGATGGCCGCGGATGATGAGGCTTAGCTGAGTTTTTATTCAGTGCGGAAAGGCCGGAGGGCCTTTCCGCACTATTCAATTATCAGCGTTTCGTCTTTCCAGCCCCAGAACAGGAAGCACGGCATCACGTTCAGCCACTCGAACCCCTTGTCGATGCGGCTGAAGTGGCGCGCCATGAAGTCGCGGGCCTTGGCGGTGAACTGATAGACCAGGAACGCGCCGCCCGGGCGCAGCACGCGGTGGGTGGCGGCGGCGATGGCAGGGCCGACCCCTTCGGGAAGGGTCGAGAACGGCAGGCCCGACAGCACGTAGTCGGCATGGTCATGCCCGTGGGCGCGGACGATGTCCTCCACGTCCGCCGCCGACCCCAGCACGGCGGTGAACCGGCTGTCGGTGATCGCGGCGCGCAGATAGTCGATATAGAGCGGATTGGTGTCGATCACGATCAGTTGCCCGTCGCGGCGCAGCCGTTCGAGCACGGGGCGGCAGAACGTGCCCACCCCCGGACCATATTCGACGAACAGGCGGCATTCGTCCCAGTTCACGCGCGCCAGCATCTTGTTGATGGTAAAGCGCGAGGAGGGGATGATCGAGCCGACCATCACCGGATGGCGCAGGAACCCCTCGATGAAAATGCCCCAGGGCCCGAGCATCGACTTGACCCGCCGGGTTACCTTGATCTGCAGGTTCTCGCGGGCAAACTCGGTGGAAGTCATGCGAAGTTAAAGTCCCGAAGCGTCGGCAAGACCGTGGCGATTGCAAATTTGCACTGCCTTGGCAAGCGGCGCGGTGGCTGGCACCCGTGCGAAACGGGGACTTCCTGCGACGAGGCGTGCTCCAGCATTGACGGTTTGCGGCTCACAGGATTTCAAGCACCTTTTCCTGCGGACGGCACAGACGGACGCCTTTTTCGGTCTCGACCAGCGGACGCTCGATCAGCGCCGGCTGTGCCACCATCGCCGCCAGCACAGCCGCATCGTCCGCGCCGGGCAGGCCGCGTTCCACCGCGTCGGTGCCGCGCAGACGCAGCCCCTGCTGCGGGGTCAGCCCCGCGTCGGCGTAAAGCTGGGCGAGCTTTTCCGCAGCTGGCGGGGTCTTGAGGTATTCGACCACGGTCACCTCGACGCCGGGCGTTTCCTCGAGGATCGCCAGCGTCTTGCGCGAAGTGCCGCAGGCCGGATTGTGCCAGATCGTCGCTTTCATCAGGTCCTCTTCGTCATTCAGGTGGACTATCGGTAGCCGCTTCGGCTGGTTCCGGATCAGCGGAAACCGGCGATTTCGGGGCCGCTACCGGCACCACGACTGCCCCTGTCACCCGCCGTACGGCGCGGATCAGCCGGGGATAGACGCCGCAGCGGCAAATGTTCGTCACCCCGGCGCGGATGTCTTCGTCGCTGGGGCGGGCGTTGTTCTGGAGCAGGCCGGCAATCGCCATGACCAGCCCAGGCGTGCAGAACCCGCACTGGATCGCCTGTTCGTCCAGAAGCGCCTGCTGCACCGGATGGAGCCCGCCGGGGTGGCCGTGGCCGATCCCCTCGACCGTCACCACATTGCGTCCCTGCGCCTCGGCCAGGGTCAGCGTGCAGGCGGCGAGCGGCTGGTCGTCTACCAGCACGGTGCAGGCCCCGCAGTCGCCCGTTCCGCAGCCGTATTTGGTCCCGGTCAGGTTGGCGACGTCGCGCAGCGCCCAGAGCAGCGGTGTCGCCGGGTCGATCGCGAAGTCGACCGGCTGGTCGTTGAGGGTCAGGCTGGCCATCGCCGCCTTCCCTAGCGCGGCTGCCGCGTCCGCGCCAGCATCGCGCCCGATTTGCCGGTGCCGCGGTCGCGATTTGTCTGCGGCGCAGGCGCAATTTGTCCGCGGCGCGGGCTGGCCGGCAAGAATTTATTCACCATTTTGCTTAAGAGGTGGCTGCGGACATTCACGGGGAAACACCGCGCCATGGAACTCGCCGCACCGATCACGCAGGACGACCGCTCGCTCGAACTGGCCGTGTCGATCGTCATGCCCTGCCTGAACGAGATCCAGTCGCTTGAACACTGCATCGTCAACGCCCGCGAGGCGCTGGCGCGGATCGAGCGGGTCCACGGTCTCGGCGGGGAAATCGTCATCGCCGACAACGGTTCGACCGACGGCTGCCAGGCGCTGGCGGCCCGGCTTGGCGCGCGCGTGGTCGACGTATCGCGCAAGGGGTATGGCGCGGCGCTGATCGGCGGGTTCGAGGGTGCCTATGGCCGATACCTGGTGATGGGCGACGCCGACGGTTCCTATGACTTCACCGACGCCGTGCCGATGATCGGCCGGCTGGCCCAAGGCGCGGACCTGTGCATGGGCTCGCGCTTTCTGGGCGGGATCAAGCCGGGGGCCATGCCCTGGAAGAACCGCTATATTGGCAACCCGGCGCTGACCGGGCTGCTCAACCTGTTCTTCCGCACCGGGGTCGACGATGCCCACTGCGGCCTGCGCGCGATCCGCCGCGAGGCTTATGAGGTGCTGGCGCTGGAAAGCACCGGAATGGAATTCGCCAGCGAGATGGTGATCAAGGCCAGCCTCAAGCGGCTGCGGATCGACCAGGTGCCGGCTACGCTCTCGCCCGACCTGCGCGACCGTGCGCCCCATCTGCGCCCGTGGCGCGATGGCTGGCGGCACCTGCGCTATCTTTTCATGCTGAGCCCGACCTGGGCCTTTGGCGTGCCCGCAGTGCTGCTGATGGGCGGCGGGCTGTTCATCCTGATGGCGGCCACGCTGCACGCACTCGGCCTGATGCCAGCCGGCGCCCGGTTTGGCGTGAGCTGGACGATCCTGGCGACCTTCATGGCGACGGCCGGGCATTTCGCCGCGATCATGGCGCTGGCCACGCACCTTTACGGTGTTGGTGCCGGTTTCCGTCCGCTCAGCCCCGCGCTGCGGCGGCTGGCGCAGGTTCTGACGCTGGAAACCGCGCTGCTTTCGGGCGGGGCGATGATGCTCGGCTCGGTGGTTTCGCTGGCCGTGATCGGGCTGTGGTGGGGGGTCAACGAATTTGCCGCGCTGCCGACCACGCTGCCGCTGCTGGCGGCGATCGGGCTGGGGGTGATCGGCCTGCAGACCGCGCTGGGCGGCGTGCTGGTGGCGGTCATCGCCGGGCACCGCGCGCAGTTTGCCGAAGCGGCTCCGGCCACGCGGCGCAGTCCCGCCGCGAAGTGGGCAGTCGCGTGACCCCCTGGCTCAGCGTCATCGTGCCGGTGCACGAAGGCGCGCGCTATCTTGATGCGACCCTGGCCGCCGCTGCCGCCGAACGGCCGGACGGGGTGGAATTCCTGCTCTACGATTCGGGTGATGACGACGGCGCGTGCCGGCGGATTGCCACGCGTTATGCCGAGCGGATGGACCTGCGCTATTGCGCCACGCCTGACTGCAAGCCGTGGACAGCGAAAACCAACCGCGGGGTGCAGGCAGCCGCCGCGCCGCACGTGGTCATGCTCCATCAGGACGACCTGTGGCTGACTGGCCATGTCTCCGCGCTGCGCCGCGCGATTGCCGAAGCGCCCGAGGCGGCGATGTCGATCGCGCCATCGGTGTTCGTCAGCGCGCGGGGCCGCGAGGTCGGGCGGTGGAACCTACCCTTTGCCCCCGGCATCCATGCCAGCGCGGACATCGCGGCAGCGCTGCTGGTGCAGAACACCATCGCCATCCCCAGCCCGGTGATCCGCCGCGACGCATGGCTGGCGGTCGGCGGGATGGACGAGCCGCTGTGGTATACCGCCGACTGGGACCTCTACCTCAAGCTGGCGCTTCATGGGCCGGTCCATGTACGGGACGCGGCGACGACGGCCTTCCGCCTCCACGGCAGTTCGCTGACCATGACCGGAAGCCGCAGCCCGGCCGATTTCCGCGCGCAGCTGGAAAGCGTGCTCGAACGCCACCTTCCCGCCCTGTCGCCCGAACTGCGCCGCAAGCATGAACCCATGGCCCGGACCGCCATCGCGGTGAACTGCGCGCTGGCCGCGCGGCGCAAGGGCGGCGGAGAGGCGCTGCGCCGGCTGGCCGCGCTCGGCCCGGCGGGGCTTGGGCGGTTCCTTGCCGCGAGCCGCCTGGTCGACCGGATCGTGCCGCGCATCCGCCTGTCGCTCGCCGGGGAGATGTAGCGATGGTTCGCGCGGCGATCGGCGGGCACGGAATGCGCTATCTGGGCGGTGCCGGGCTGTGTGCAGCGGTGAGTGCCGCGGTGCTGATCGGCGTCGATCATTTTCGCGGGCCGCTGCTCGCCGGGGTGCTGCTTTCGTGGTTGGCGGGCGGGATGACCGGATACCTGTGGCATTCGCGGATCACCTATGGCGAAACGCTGGGCCTGCGGGCCTGCGCCCGGTTCCTTGGCGGGGCCTTGCTGGGCGTTCCGCTGGCTTGGCTGGTGCTGTGGGTGCTGGGCGAGCGGCTGGGCTGGCCGATGTGGCTGGCCGCGCCCGCCACCACGGTCATCCTGTTCTGCTATCACTATCTCAACGCGCTGGTGGCGATCCGGTGGACGCGGCTGCGCCGTCCGCTGTCGGCGCGGGAGGCGATGCCCCGCCGCTGATCCGGCAGCCGGCGGACACCGCGGCGGCCTTCAGCCGCGTCTGCGCCGGGGTTGGCGCGGCGGGTTCGCCGATCCGGAAAAAGCGGCTGACGGTGCCGAACAGCGGCGCATCGGCAAAGCCGATGGTTCCGCGCGCGCACAGCGGCGCGAGGTCCGCAGCTTTGAGAAAGCTGACCGACAGCAGGACCGGGCGATTGGACAGGTCCGCGCGGTTTATGACCAGGTTCTCGGAAAATGGCACGCCCCGGTCGACGATGACCACGTCGGCGTCGATCGCCCGGATGCGCGCCGCCGCCGCCGCATAGGCCGCGCGCTCGCCATAGGAAAACCAGACCTGCAGCGGCACGATCACCAGCGCGGCAAGGGCGGTGGCGGCGACAAAGGCCCGCGCCGGGGCGGCGCTGCGTGCCTCCAGCCAGTTCCAGCCATAGCCGGCCAGCAGCACGGCGCTGCCCAGGAAACCGTGCATGTAGCGATAGCCCCAGCCATCGGTCTGCGAGGGCATGACGAGGATCAGCAGGACGATGAGCAGCGCCATGCCCAGCCACAGCGCCTGGACCAGCCGGTCCCGGCGCAGCGCCCACACCCCCAGCCCGGCGAGCGGCAGCAGCAGCGGGTGGTTCCAGGCGAACAGCCGCAGCAGGTTTTCCGCCATGGTGAACCAGGTGAAGCGGCCCGGCATCGCAATGACGCGGCGCAGGCGCTCGAAATGGTCGATGCCGTCGTTGGCCACGGCCGATGCCATGACCCCGACGCCGTGCGCGCTGATCCACAGTTGCCACGACAGCCAGAACAGGCCGATTGCGGCATAGCAGAGGCAATAGGCCGCCAGTTCCTTCCACCGCCGTTCGCGAAGCAACAGCAGCATGAAAGGCGCGACGAACAGAGGATGGAACACCGGCTGGTGCAGGCCGGTCGCGATGAAGCCGACCACGAACGCGCCCGCATGGGCAAGCGAGGTCCGGCGCAGGAACAGCGCCAGCCAGACGAGGTTGGCCGTCAGGTGCGCGGTCATCGCATAGGTGGTGGTCGCGGTGACCAGCGCCTGCGAGGAAACGGCAAATGCCAGCAGGACCACCGCGCGGGTCGAGGCGCTGTCAGGCCACAGCCGCAGGGTGATCCGCCACAACGCGGCGGCCGCCCCCAGCAGCAGCACCGCCCCGGCGGCGCTGGGCGGCAGGACCAGCCCCAGCAGGGCGCGGATCGCCGCATTGCCGGGCAGGTAGTTGGACACCCATGCCTCGCGGTCGCCGATGGGCAGGAGGAAGATGCTGTTGAGCGCTTCGTAAAAGGGCCGCCAGAACGGCGCGACCGGCTCGAACAGGTGGCCGCGCGCATAGATGGCCGCGTCGAACGTCACCATCTGTTCGTCGCGGGTCATGTCGTAATCGGGCAGCACGATGGCGCGCAGGCCGAAGGCGATGAGCGCGGGGACCGCCAGCACGCTGAACGCCCCCCACCCGGTCAAGCGCAGGCCGCCGCCCGCCCCGACGCCCCCGGCCCCGACATCGCCGCGCAGCCGCAGCCGCAGCCAGCCGAGGATCAGGATCAGGCCCGCCCCCACCGGAATGTCCTGCTTGAGCCCGAAATACATCGCCATGGCAAAGTCCGGGCGGCGTTCGATCACCGGATCGTCCAGTTGCGCGGCGGCGAGGACCAGCCCCGCGAGGAACACGGCGCCGAACAAGAGCGCGGTTTTCCACCGCATGGCGGCGGGGCCGCCCGGCAACCGGTTGTGCTCGTTCATTCCGCGCGTTCCCCCGCTCGATCGCCGCCCCGGCCTTAGCCGCTTCGCCGCCCCAAGGGAATCCACGGCAAACGGAACGATTTTCCCGCGCGTGCGCTGAACCGGCATGGCAGCGCGCGCATATTGGTCAGGGCAGATCCGGCTGGCCCTCGTCTCGATCCCGGTCGAAATCTACCCGGCCACGCGGGCCGCCGGGCGGATCGGGTTCAACATGGTCCACGAACCGTCGGGCAAGCGGGTCCGCTATGAAAAGGTCGTGCCGGGGATCGGCCCGGTCGACACCGACGAAATCGTCAAGGGCTTCGAGGTTTCGAAGGGCAACTACGTGCTCCTGGACGAGGAAGAGATCGAAGCCGCCAAGGTCGAAAGCCGCCGCACGCTCGACCTGGTCCAGTTCGTCAATGCCGACGAGATCGACGTGCTCTATTTCGAAAAGCCCTATTTCGTGGTTCCGGCGGACGACCTTGCCGAAGAGGCCTATGTCGTGATGCGCGACGCGCTCAAGGCCGCGCGCAAGGTTGGCGTCGGGCAGATTTCGGTGCGCGGGCGCGAGCAGCTCGTCGCGCTCAAGCCTTGCGGCAAAGGCATGGTGCTCGAAGTCCTGCGCTATGCCGACGAGGTGCAGAAGGCCCACGGCTTCTTTGCCTCGATCGGCCCGGACAAGCCGCAGGAGGAATTGCTCGATCTTGCCAAAAACCTCATCGACCAGAAGACCGCCGCCTTCGACCCGGCAAAATTCCACGACCGCTATCAGGAAGCGCTCCAGCGGCTGATCGAGAAGAAGACCAGGGCCAAGGGCAAGCGCGTGATCGAGGACCCGGAAATGCCCCCGCCCAAGGGCGGCAATGTCATCGACCTGATGGCCGCGCTGCGCGGTTCGCTGGGCGGAAAGGAAGCACCGCCCGAGCCGAAGAAGCGCAGTGCGCGCACCCCGGCCAAGCCCGCCGCGAAAACCCCGGCGCGGCGCAAGCGTGCCTGATGGCGGCAAAGGACCTTCTGGCGGAATATGCCCGCAAGCGGGACTTTACCCGCACTGCCGAGCCTTCGGGCAAGGGCGCGCGAAAGTCGGGCGGCAACCTGTTCATCGTCCAGAAGCACGACGCCACCCGGCTCCACTGGGACTTCCGGCTCGAAGCGGACGGCGTGCTGAAATCGTGGGCCGTGACACGCGGCCCCAGCCCCGACCCCGACGACAAGCGCCTTGCCGTCCGCACCGAGGACCACCCGCTTGCCTATGCCGGGTTCGAGGGCACCATCCCCGAGGGCGAATACGGCGGCGGCACGGTGATGTTGTGGGACCGGGGCACATGGGAGCCGGTGCCGGGCAAGAGCGCCAGGGATATTGAGAAGGGGCACCTCCACTTCGTGCTCCACGGAGAGCGGATGAAGGGCGAATGGATCATCTTCCGGCTCAAGCCCCGTCCGGGCGAAAAGCGCGAGAACTGGCTGCTGCGCAAGGTGTCCGATGCCTATGACGGCAAGGGCGACACCCTCGTCGAACGCGGCCTGACCAGTGTGCTCACCGGCCGGACCATGGCCGAGATCGCGGGAGACGCCGAAGGCTCGCACTCGCTCAAGGGCAAGAAGGGCAAGGCCTTTGCCGCCGAAATGGCCAGCGCGGCCAAGCGCAATGCCAAGGTCGGCGCGAAAAAAGCGCCGCGCAAGATGGCCGGTGCCTTGCCCAGGTTTCGCCCGCCGCAGCTCGCCACGCTGGTCGATGCGGTTCCTTCGGGCAACGGCTGGCTCCACGAGATCAAGTTCGACGGCTACCGCGCGCTGGTCGCCGCTTCGGGCAGTTCGGTAAAGGTCTATACCCGCAGCGGGCTCGACTGGACCGACAAGTTCCAGCCGCTGGCGCGCGCCCTTGCCGCGCTGGACCTTCCCCCCTGCCTGATCGACGGCGAGATCGTCGCCAATGGTGCCGACGGAAACCCCTGCTTTTCCGCGCTGCAGGCCGTGCTGAAACGCGGCCACGGCGCACAGACCGAGAACACCCCACTGGTGTTCCACGCCTTCGACCTGATCGAGCTGGACGGCGAGGACTTGACGGCGCGCACCAACCTTGAACGCAAGGAGCGCCTTGCCGCGCTGCTTACCCATGCAAGCCGGCCGATCCATGTTGCCGACCACCTGATCGGCGCGGGCGACCGGCTGTTCGAGGCGATGTGCGGCGCGGGGCAGGAGGGGATCATCGCCAAGCGGATCGACGCGCCCTATCGGGCCGCGCGCACGAAGAACTGGGTCAAGGTCAAGTGCGTGCGCCGACAGGAATTCGTGCTCATAGGCTGGAAGAAAAGCACCGCGCGCGGGCGTCCGTTTTCCTCGCTGCTGCTCGGCCAGATGGACGGCGGCACGCTGACCTACAAGGGCAATGTCGGCACCGGATTCGATGCGGCAACGCTGGCCGAGCTGGCCGCCGCGATGAAGCCGCTCGAAGCGGCCGAGCCCCCGGCAGAGGTCCCGCGCGACGACCGGCGCGGCGTGACCTGGCTGAAGCCCGGCCTCGTCGCCGAGGTGGCCTTTGCCGAGTTCACCGCCGAAGGCTCGGTCCGCCACTCCAGCTTCATCGCGCTGCGCAGCGACAAGCGCGCCGAGGAGGTTGTGCCCGAACGCCCGCAGCCCGTTCCACAGGCGCCGGACAGCAGCGTGAAGATCAGCAACCGCGCCCGCGTGATCTATCCCGAAAGCGGCCTCACCAAGGGCGATCTTGCCGACTATTACGCCGCGGTGGCCCCGCTCATGCTGCCCTTCATGGCCGAGCGTCCGATCAGCCTGATCCGCTGCCCGCAAGGCCGGGCCAAGCACTGCTTCTTCCAGAAGCACGACGCGGGCACTTTCGGCCCGGCGGTGCATCACGTCCCGATCCGCGAGAAGGACGGTGGGACCGAGGATTACCTCTATGTTGCCGACGCCGACGGCATCCTGTCCTGCGTCCAGATGGGCGCGATCGAGTTCCACGGCTGGTGCGCCCGGACCGGCGATGTCGAAGCGCCCGAGCGGATGGTCTTCGACCTCGATCCCGACGAAGCGCTCGGCTTCGAGGACGTGAAAAAGGCCGCGCGCGAGATTCGCCGCAAGCTGGCAGACATCGGCCTGATCAGCTTTGCGATGGTTTCGGGCGGCAAAGGCGTCCACGTCGTCGTCCCGCTCGATCCGGGCCACTCATGGGACCAGCACGCCGATTTCGCCCGCCGCTTTGCCCAGGCGCTGGCCCTGACCGAACCGGACCGCTACGTCGCGACGATGAGCAAGGCCAAGCGCGCCGGCAAGATCTTCATCGACTGGCTGCGCAACCAGCGTGGCAGCACAGCCGTCATGCCCTATTCCGCCCGTGCCCGCCCCGGCGCCCCTGTCGCCGCGCCGGTTTCGTGGGATGAGGTCGGCGACCTTGAAAGCGCCCACCCTCTCGCCGTGACCGACGCCAAAAGACTGGTGGAACGCGCGGCGGGCAAGGCGCTCGCCGGCTGGGGCTTTGCCGCCCAGACGCTCCCCGCGCTCTGACGCGGGAACCCTCGGCCGAGGGTCCCGACCCTAACCTTTCGGCGCTTCGCTGTTGAGTTGAATGTAGTTTTGCAGGCCCATCCGCTCGATCATCTCGAACTGGGTTTCCAGCGTGTCGATGTGCTCCTCCTCGCTTTCGAGGATTTCGGCAAACAGGTCGCGGCTGACATAGTCGCGCACGGCCTCGCAATGCGCGATGGCTTCCTTGAGCAGGGGCACGGCCTCATGCTCGAGCGCCAGGTCGGCCTTGAGGATTTCCTCGACCGTCTCTCCCACCTTGATCCGGCCCAGGGCCTGGAAATTGGGCAGGCCGTCCAGAAACAGCACGCGCTCGGCGAGCTTGTCGGCGTGCTTCATCTCGTCGATCGATTCGTGGCGCTCGAACTCGGCCAGCTTGTGGATGCCCCAATGATGCAGGATGCGATAATGCAGCCAGTACTGGTTGATCGCCGTCAGTTCGTTGAGGAGCGCCTTGTTGAGGAAATCGATGACCTGCGGATCGCCTTGCATCGTCGTTTCTCCCTGCTCGATGCCGCGACTATGCGCGAACAGCCCGCGCCCCGCAAGCACCTGCCGCTGGCAGGCAGGGTCCGATCAGGCTTCGACCAGCACCGGGAGCTGTGCCTGGACATGCAATTCGTCGAGGATCGCCTCGGCCTCGTCAAGGCATTGGCCGCATTGGGGTTGCTTGCCCAGCGCCGCATAGACATCGGCCGCGTCACCCCGGCATCCGCGCGCGGCACGGCGGAATTCACACTGGCGGATCGCATTGCAGATGCACAGGTACACGGGGCAGCTCCGAGAATCGCTTACCCATTTATTAATGCGACTTAGTCGCAATAGCAAGCGCCATGGTGACCCTCAGACCATGTTTTCCGGCCGGACCAGAGCATCGAACCCCGGCCCGTCGATCAGCCCCAGGTCGACCGCCGCCTCGCGCAGGGTGATCCCCTCGTGCAGCGCATACTTCGCAATCCGCGCGGCATTGTCATAGCCCAGGCTTGGCGCCAGGGCGGTCACCAGCATCAGCGAGCGTTCGACCAGTTCGGCGATCCGCGTCCGGTTGGGGCTCAGACCGATCACGCAGCGCGTGGCAAAGCTGTCCATGCCGGTCGCCAGCAGGTCCGCCGAACGCAGCACCGCCGCGCCGATCATCGGCTTGAACACGTTGAGTTCGAAATGCCCCTGCATCCCGCCGATCGTCACCGCCTGGTGGTTGCCGATCACCTGCGCGGCGATCATCGTCAGCATCTCGCACTGGGTCGGGTTGACCTTGCCCGGCATGATCGAGGAGCCCGGCTCGTTCGCCGGCAGTTCCAGCTCGCCCAGCCCCGAACGCGGCCCCGAGCCGAGCAGGCGGATGTCATTCGCGATCTTGTTGAGCGCAGCTGCGAGCGTCGCCAGCGTGGCGGAAAACTGCACCAGCGCATCGTTGCTGGCGAGCGCCTCGAACTTGTTCGCCGCGGCACGCAGCGGCAGCCCAGTAAGGCTCGACAGCGCGGCGGCCATGTCGGCGTCGAACCCCGCCGGCGCGTTCAGTCCGGTGCCCACCGCCGTCCCGCCCTGCGCCAGCGCAGCAATGTCTTCCAGCAGCACATGCCCCAGCCGCTCGCGGCAGCGGCGCAATTGCTCGGCATAGCCGGAAAACTCCTGCCCCAGCGTCAGCGGCGTCGCGTCCTGCAAGTGGGTCCGGCCGATCTTTACGATGCCGGCCCATTCGCGCGCCTTGTCGTCCAGCGCCGCCTCCAGCCGTTCCAGCGCCGGGAGCAGACGCGCGCTCGCGCTCCGCGCCGCCGCGACGTGGAGCGCGGTGGGGAAACTGTCGTTGGAGGACTGGCCGCGGTTGACGTGGTCGTTCGGGTGGACTGGGCTTTTCCCGCCGCGCCCGTGCCCAAGCAGTTCGTTGGCGCGCCCGGCGATCACCTCGTTGACGTTCATGTTGGTCTGGGTGCCGCTTCCGGTCTGCCAGATCGCCAGCGGAAACTGGCTGTCGTGCGCGCCCGAAGCGACCTCGCCCGCCGCAGTGTCGATCACTTCGGCCAGTTGCGGGTCCAGCCCGTGGTGCCGGTTCACCCGCGCCGCCGCCTGCTTCACCAGCGCGAGGGCATGGACAATGCCCAGCGGCATCCGCTCGTCCGGGCCGAACGGAAAGTTTTCCAGGCTGCGCTGGGTCTGCGCGCCCCAATAGGCGTGGGCGGGGACGGCGATGTCGCCAATGGAGTCGCTCTCGATCCGGTGCTCGGCCATGCGCGTCTTTCCTGTGCCCCGTGGTTGCAATTGCCGCGAGGGCTTCTCGGTCCGCACGATAGCCCGCGTGGCGCCGGGGGAACAGCCCGGCCCGTCGCCGCGTTCCAGCCCCATGGAAAAGCCTTCCAAAGCCCCCGACCGCCTTGTCCTCACCCCGCGCGACATCGACCTGTCGCGCTCGCCGCTGGCCGGGCACTTCGCCGCCGGAACCTATGTCCTGGGCGCGTTCAACCCGGCGCTGACCATGCTGCCTTCGGGCAACCTGCTGATGATGGTCCGCGTGGCCGAGGCGCTGCGGCAGCCCATCTTCGATGGCATGGTCCACGCGATCCGCTGGACTGAAGGCGGCTACGTCCTCGACGGCTGGCCACTGGACCTTGCCGATACGTCCGATCCGCGCACGTTCACGCTCCACGGGGGCGGGTGGAAGGTCATGGCGCTGACCTCGCTGTCATGGTTGCTCCCGGTCGAACTCACTCCCGACGGGCTGAAGGTGGTCGCGGTGCACTACGACAAGGCAATCGCGCCCGCCGGTTCATGGCAGAGCGCCGGCCTTGAGGACGCACGCATCAGCCGGGTGGGCGGACGCTATTTCATGACCACCTGCTCGGTCAGCCCGGAGCGCCATTCGACCACGCTCTACACCTCGAACGATGCGGTCGACTGGAGCTTCGAGGGCATCGTGCTCGACCACCAGAACAAGGACATGCTGATCTTCGAGGGGCTGATCGGCGGAGAATACTGGGCGCAGACGCGGCCTCTGGGCGATGTCTACTTCGCCTACCCGCCCGGCAGCGAATGGCGCGCCGGCCCCTCGATCAACCTCGCCACCTCGCCCGACGCGCTGCATTGGAAGCCCCGGATAGAACCCGGCATCCGGCCCCACGCGGGCATCACCGCCACCGCGCGGATCGGCGGCGGCGCGCCCCCGATCCTCACCGAAGTGGCCGGCAGGCGCGGCTGGTTGACCCTGTGGCACGGGGTCGAGCCCATCGGGATCGTCGGCATCTACCGCACCTACTGGACCCTGCTGGACGAGGCGGAACCGTGGAAACACATCGCCGGCAGCCATTTCCCGCTGCTGGAGCCCCGTCCCGACCTCACCGCGCCGCTGGAAGACCTGATGTATCTGCGCGACGTCGTCTTCACCACCGGGATCGTCGACGCGGGCGACCATTTCATCGTCGCCTCGGGCGAAGCGGACCTTGCCTGCCGCATCTCGCACATTCCGAAGGCGGCGTTTGAAACCTAACCCTTCCGCACTTCGGGCCTCAGCCCCAGTACGCCGGCCAGCGCCTTGAGATCGCGCGCGGTGCTGTCGTTGACCAGCGCCGCGAACGGCGCGTTCACCGCCAGTTCGAGCACGCCGCCCTCTGCCCGCAACGAAGACCCTGCGAGCGCATCCCCGGCCAGCCCGCTGAGCCGCCGGCACAATCGCACCGCCAGCCCCCAGCCCTGCGCCGTCCGCAGGTCCGCCTCGGGTGCGAAGCTGTCCAGCCCGGCCGGGAGGTCGAGCCGTCCGGTGTTGGCGAGCAGGGCGGCGGCGAGCATTGCCCGCCCGCGCGTGGTGAGCCCGGTCCAGCGCTTGCGCATCGCCCAGTTCAGCGCCGAATCGGGCCGCAGGTTGGGCTCGATCGTCACCAGCGCCAGCGACAGCATCGTTGCCGCCAGCCGCAGCCGCTCATCCTCCGCCCCGGTCTGCGGGAGGCCTTGCGCGGTCCATTCCGCCGCCAGCCGCGCCTCTTCGGCACCGGCGCCGTGACGCGCGGCATAGGCGGCCACGCCCGCCAGCAGCGGGTCCTCCGCCCGGCCCGCCGCATCGAGCGCGCCGAACAGCAGTCCCTCGCGCAGCCCCCACGATGAAAACACCAGCCGCACCGGCTTCAGCTGCTGGACCAGCGTCAGCAGCAGCGCCGCCGCGTCGGGCAGGCTCGCCAGCCGGGACGCCGCGATTCCCGGCACCGGGCCAAGCCCCTCCAGGCGTGGCCGGACCACGCTGCGCGCCAGCACCGCCGCCGCCCGGCCCGACAGTTCGAACCCGTGCGGATCGTCCGAAGGCCAGTGGCCCTGCACCAGCGCCAGCCGCGCCAGCGCGCGGAACGAGCCGCCAACCAGATAGAGGTTTGCCCCGCTCGGCGCGTTCCAGTCCGCGCCGTCGAGCATGGCGCCCACCGCGCGGGCCAGCGCCTTGTCCCCGCCCGCGCGCAGGGCCGGGAGCCGCAGCGTGCCCAGCGGCAGGCTGACCCCGTGGCTGCACCCGCCGCCTGCGACGTCGATCAGTTCAAGGCTGCCACCGCCGAGGTCGGCGACGACCCCCTGCGCGCCCGGGAAGGCGCCGATAACCCCCATCGCGCTGGCGGTCGCCTCTTCCTCGCCCGACAGCAGCCGGGGCGCAAAGCCCAGTGCGCGCACCCGATCGAGGAACGCCGCGCCGTCGGCCGCGTCGCGCACCGCTGCCGTCGCCACCACATCGACCGCGTCCACGCCCTTGAGGCCCAGCAGCACCTTGTAACGGGCCAGCGCCGCCAGCGCCGCATCGGCCGCCTTGCGCGCGAGGCGGCCGGTTTCGGCCACGCCCTTGCCCAGCCGCGCGGTTACCTTTTCGTTGTGCAGCACCACCGGCGCGCGCGGCGGCCCGCCATAGATCACCAGCCGGACGGTGTTCGAGCCGAGGTCGATGATCGCGCGAACGGGCGCAAGGGTGGAGAGATCGCCCGAGACCATGACCTGCCGAGAAAGCTCCGTTTACCGCCCGCCGCCGCGCCGCAGCGCAAGCTTGGGCACCTTGCGTCCGCTCGCCAAAGCAGCCCCGCGCCCGGAAAGCGAGGGGTTGGTCATGAAATACCTGTGGAGGTTGAACGGCTTTGGCCCCGGCTCAAGCCGGCGGTAGGTGCCATCGGCGGCCAGAATCCAGCTTTGCTCGGTGTCAATCAGGTTCGCCAGCATCACCTGGTCGAGCACCTGGTCATGCACGGTCCGGTTGCGGATCGGCACCAGCACCTCGACCCGGCGGTCAAGGTTGCGACCCATCCCGTCGGCCGAGGAAATATAGATCAGCGCCTTGCGGTTGGGCAACGCGGCACCGTTGCCGAACACCCAGATGCGGCCATGTTCGAGGAACCGCCCGATGATCGACTTGACCGTGATCCGTTCCGACACGCCGGGCAGGCCGGGGCGCAGGCAGCAGATGCCCCGGATCACCAGGCTGATCTCTACCCCCGCCTGGCTTGCGACATAGAGCCGTTCGATCAGCGCCTCGTCGGTCAGCGAGTTGAGCTTGGCCCAGATCGCCGCCGGCTTGCCTGCTGCGGCCAGCGCGATTTCCGCGTCGATGCAGGCATAGAGCTTGGCCCTGAGCGACAGCGGCGCGATCGCCAGCAATTCGGTCGACTTGGGTTCGACATAGCCGGTGATGAAGTTGAACAACCGCCCGACGTCGCGCCCGGCGGCGGGATCGGCGGTGAAGAAGCTGAGGTCGGTATAGATCCGCGCCGTTACCGGGTGGTAGTTGCCCGTGCCGAAGTGGCAGTAGGTCCGGTAGCCGCCCCCTTCGCGGCGCACGACCATCGAAACCTTGGCGTGGGTCTTCCAGTCGACGAAGCCGTAGATCACCTGGACGCCCGCGCGTTCCAGCTGGCTGGCCCAGAGCAGGTTCTGCTCCTCGTCGAAGCGGGCTTTCAGTTCGACCACGGCGGTCACCGACTTGCCCGCCTCGGCTGCGGCGATGAGGGCGGCGATGACTGCCGATTGCTTGCCGGCGCGGTAGAGCGTCTGCTTGATCGCCACCACGTCGGGATCCTGGGCGGCCTGCCGCAGAAAATCGATCACCACCTCGAAGCTTTCGTAGGGGTGGTGGATGACGAGGTCCTTTTCGCGGATCGCCGCGAAACAGTCCCCATTGTGCTCAAGGATACGTTCGGGATAGCGCGGGCTATAGGGCTCGAACTTCAGCTCGGGCCGGTCCTCCTCGATGATCGCGGCGAGGCCGGTAAAGTCCACCTGCCGGCCCATTTTCAGCACCAGCGCATTTTCGAGCCGCAATTGCTGGCGCAGCAGCGCCTCTGCCGCCGGGTCGAAATCCTCCTCCAGCTGGAGCAGGATCACGCGGCCGCGCCGCCGCCGCTGGATCGCCGTGCGGAAATAACGCACGAGGTCCTCGGCATCCTCCTCGATTTCGAGGTCGCTGTCGCGCAGCACCCGGAACGCGCCGTTGCCGAGGATGCGGAACCCCGGAAACAGGATGTTCGCGTGGCGGCAGATCACCTCGACGATCGAAATCCACACCGCCTCCTTGCCCGGCAGGCGCACAAAGCGCGGCAGCGCGGGCGGGATCATCACCATCTCGGTCATCGCCGCATAGTCCGCCGTACGCGCCAGCGAGAACATGATGCCCATGCCCTGGTTGGCCACGAACGGGAACGGATGCGCCGGGTCGATCGCCTGCGGGGTGATCACCGGCATGACATGCTCGGTAAAATAGGCGCGCAGCCACGCCGCCTCGGGCTTGGCGAGCTTTTCGTTGGCGCTGATCCTGAGGCCGGCCCCGGCCAGCTTTCCGGTCAGGTCCTCCAGAATGGTCTGCTGCGCCGCGAACAGTTCGACCACCGCCTCGCGGATCGCGGCCAATTGCTGCGAGGGTGAGTGCCCGTCGATCGAGATTTCCTCGATCTGCCGGGCCGCCTGGCCGGCAAGGCCCGCCACGCGGACCATCATGAACTCGTCAAGGTTCGAGCCCGAGATCGACAGGAACCGCAGCCGTTCGAGCAACGGATAGTTCGGGTTCTGCGCCTCGGCCAACACCCGGCGGTTGAATGCCAGCCAGCTGAGTTCGCGGTTGAAGAACAGGTCGCGATGATGCGCCGCCACGCTCATGCCGGCGGCGGCAGGCCCGAAATCGGCCATCTTGGCTCCATGCCGTGAGGAATCCTGCCTGCCCATGCGATGATCTTGTGACAGTTGCATTACACCCTGAAAAGCCAAACCTCGCCCGATCGCGATGAACTATGCGACCATCGGGCGGCCGCCGGCCGCGATGCTTGCGGGATGTGGGCGGATCGCGCATGACGCGCGCCGGCCTCGACCAAAGCACCCGACCCGAACAACGGCGCAAGGATAAAGCAGATGACCCCCCGCCAGCAGGATTTCGTCATGACCCTGTCCTGCGCGGACCAGCCCGGCCTGGTAGCCGCGGTCACCGGCCAGCTTGCCGCGATCGGCGGCAACATCCGCGAGGCGCAGCAGTTCAACGCGGTCGACACCGACCGGTTCTTCATGCGCATCGGGTTTGACTGCCCCGGCCTTTCCGCAGCCGACATCACGCAGCGCTTCGGCGAGGTTACCGCCCGCTTCGGGATGGACTGGCAGGTCCGCGCCACGTCCGAGCGGCGCAAGGTGCTGCTGCTCGTCAGCAAGTTCGATCACTGCCTTGGCGACCTGCTCTATCGGCACCGCATCGGAGAGATGCCGATGGACGTGGTCGGCGTGGTCTGCAACCACCCGCGCGAGGCGCTCAACGTCGCGCTGCTCGGCGATATCCCGTTTCACCACCTCCCCGTCACCGGCGGGACCAAGGCCGCGCAGGAAGCGCAGGTCAAGGCCATCATCACCGGAACCGGGGCCGAACTGGTGGTGCTGGCGCGCTATATGCAGATCCTCTCGGACGATCTGGCCGGTTTTCTCTCGGGCCGCTGCATCAATA
>CAYFJH010000034.1:0-919 GCA_964343385.1 uncultured Novosphingobium sp.
GCGGGGTCAATTCGGTCGCCTCGGCCGATCCGCCAACCGCAAGGTTTGAGCGGAATTCGCCAGCCCCAGGCTTGCGATTGATTGCGCCGGCCACTTCGCCATCCACCAGCACGATCCGCTTGTCGCCCTTGGCCACGCCGGGCAGGAACGGCTGGACCATGAACGGTTCGACCCAGGCGTTGTGGAACATCTCGATCAGCGCGCCCAGGTTGCTGCCGTCGGCCGGGATGCGGAACACCGCCTTGCCGCCGTTGCCATGCAGCGGCTTGATTACCAGATCGCCGCCCATGTCCCTGGCGATCATCCGCGCCTGGAATTCCTTCACGTCCTCGATCCGCCGCGCCACCAGCGTCGGCGGCATGAACCGCGCAAAGTCCAGCACCATGACCTTCTCCGGCGCGTTGCGGACCGACGCCGGATCGTTGACCACCAGCGTCATCCCTGCCAGCCGCTCAAGGATATGCGTGCCGGTAATATACCCGAGGTCGAACGGCGGGTCCTGCCGCATCAGCACGACGTCGATGTCGGTGCCAAGGTCGATCTTCCGGTAATCCCCGCGCTGGAAATGGTCGCCCGCCACGCGCTGCACCGTCACCGGAGCGGCCCATGCGGTGATGCGCCCCATATCATAGGCCAGCGAGCCCACATCATAATGCCACAGCTCGTGCCCGCGCGCCTGCGCGCCCAGCATCAGGTAAAAGCTCGAATCGCCGGCGATATTGATGGTTTCCAGGGGGTCCATCTGGACCGCGACGCGCAGGGTCATGGGTAAGTCGCTTTTCGTTCAGCTCAGGGATGCGTTGGCGATGTGGCGCGGCCAGCGCCCCGGCGCAAGGAGGATCGCGTCGATCCGCGGCTCATCGCCGTCCCTGACATAGCGCGCTGCCACCGCCTCGGCTGCCGCGATCAGCGCGCCGAC
>CAYFJH010000034.1:929-8217 GCA_964343385.1 uncultured Novosphingobium sp.
CCCGCCGCAGCCGGTAAGCATCAAGCTCCAGCGCCAGCTCGCCTGCCGAACGACGCCACTTCACCTCGACAAAGGCCACGGTCCGCCCGCGCCGCGCGATCAGGTCGATCTCGCCGCGCGGGGTCTTCACCCGCCGCGCCACGATCCGCCAGCCCTTGAGCCGCAGGAACCAGGCAGCGAGGCTTTCTCCCCGCCGCCCGCGAGCCTCGGCCCGTCCACGCGCATTGACCGTCATTTCAATTCCATCGCGCGCGCATAAAGCACCTTGCGATCAAGCCCGGTCACTTTCGCCACCTGCGCCGCCGCCTGCGAAGCCTTGTCCGTCGCCAGCGCCGCGAGCAGCATTGCGTCCACGTCCATCCCCTCGCCCGGTGCCGTTTCGCCAGGCGGGCCGATCAGCAGCACGATCTCGCCCTTGGGTGGATGTTCGGCATAGTGCGCTGCCACCTCGGCGGGAGAACCGCTGCGGCATTCCTCGAACTTCTTGGTCAATTCCCGCGCCACGGCCACCTCGCGCCCCGGCAGGACCTCGGCAATCGCGGCAAGGCTGTCTGCAAGGCGAGGGGCGGTTTCATAGAACACCAGCGTCGCCTTCAGGCCCGCAAACTCCGCCAGCGCCTCGCCCCGCGCCTTGTCCTTGCCCGGCAGGAACCCGCCGAACACGAACCGGTCGCTCGGCAGGCCCGACAGCGTCAGCGCGACGATCGCCGCGCTCGGTCCGGGCAGGCTGGTGACGGCAATCTCCCGCTCGCGCGCCGCGCGCACCAGCTTGTATCCGGGGTCCGAAATCAGCGGCGTCCCCGCATCGCTGACCAGCGCAATCGGCTGCCCGGCTGCCAATTGCAAAAGATGGTCGCGCGTCGCCTCGCTGGCGTGATCGTCATAGCGGATCAGCTTTTGCTTGATTCCAAGGTGATGCAACAGCTTTCCGGTGACGCGGGTATCTTCACAGGCTATCGCAGCCACGGAACGGAGTACCTCCGCCCCGCGCGCGGTAACATCACCCAAGTTGCCAATCGGCGTGGCGACAATATAGAGCCCGGGTTCAAGCGTAGTGGTCATGGGCAGACCCATGAACCACGCACAAGGGAGCGGCAAGCAATGAACGGCGCCACGAATTCTGAACTGGGCGCAGCGGCAGTTTCCGCCCGGCTCAATCGCCGCAAACTGATGGTGATCGGCGCGGTCGTGCTGCTCGCCGGGTGCAAGGTCATTCCCAAGGGCGTTCCCGAAGCCCCGCCGCCCCCGCCCGAAAAGCCCGTGTCGGACGCGCTTCCCGCCGACCAGATGCGCCACCGCGTCGCGCTGCTGGTGCCGCTGTCGGGGATGAACGCTGCCGTGGGCCAGTCCATCGCCAATGCCACCACCATGGCCCTGCTCGACACCAATGCCGCCAACCTGCGCATCACCACCTATGACACCGCCTCCGGCCCCTCTGCCGCCGCCACCCGCGCGATCGCGGACGGTAACAAGCTTATCCTCGGCCCGCTGATGGGCGATGAAGTCGCCGCGGTGGCGCAGATCGCCCGGCCCGCGCGGGTGCCGATCATCTCGTTCTCCAACAACGCCGAAGTCGCCGCGCCCGGATCGTTCGTGATGGGTTCGATCCCCGCGCAGTCGATCACGCGGACACTGCGCTATGGCCGCGCCCACGGATTGAGCCGCTTCGCCGCGCTGATCCCCGACGGCGAATATGGCGAACGCGCCGCCGCCGCCTTCCGCACGGCGGTCGCGGCCAGCGGCGGCACGCTTGGCCCGGTCGAGGCCTATGCTCGCGGCAACACCTCGGTGGTCAGCGCCGCGCGGCGGATCAGGACGGCTGGGGGCTTTGACGCCGTGCTCATCGCCGATAGCGGCCGCATCGCCGCCCTCGCCGCCCCCGCGCTGCGTGGCGGCAGGACCCCGGCCCGCCTGCTCGGCACCGAATTGTGGAGCGGGGACGCCGCCGTCGCCGGCAGCCCGGCGCTGGCCGGCGCATGGTTCTCCGCCGTCGCCGACAACCGCTTCCGCCAGTTCGCCGAAAGCTACAAGACCCGCTTCGGCGCGCAGCCCTACCGCCTGGCGACGATGGGCTACGACGCGGTGCTGCTCACCCTGCGCGTCGCGCGCGACTGGAAGCCGGGCAGCACCTTCCCCACCGGGCGGCTGGGCGACAAGGGCGGATTCCTCGGCCTCGACGGCCCGTTCCGTTTCAACGACGGCGGTCTGGTCGAACGCTCGTTCGAAGTGAACGAGGTGCGCGCCGGCGGCGTCACGGTGATCAGCCCGGCCCCCGCCAAGTTCCAGGATTGAGGAGCTTTTGATCGGGTTACGCCTTCGACATCCCTCGAAGGCAAAGGAAAAGCCGGATGGCTTTTCCGCTCCACAACAAAGACTCTTCCATGCCTTGCGCGCGGATTCGCCGCGCTCCTATAACCGTGCCCATGCCTGACGACCTGTTCGACAAATTGCCCGCCCCCACCGGCGAGGCCTATGACGGTTCCGCCATCGAAGTGCTCGAAGGGCTTGAGCCGGTCCGCCGCCGTCCGGGCATGTACATCGGCGGCACCGACGAACGCTCGCTCCACCACCTCGCCGCCGAAGTGCTCGACAACGCGATGGACGAAGCCGTCGCCGGCCACGCCAACCGGATCGAGGTCTGGCTCGAAGACGTGCCCGGCGGCATCGGCCGGCTGACCATCGCCGATAACGGACGCGGCATGCCGGTGGATGAACACCCGCGCTTTCCGGGCAAGTCTGCACTCGAAGTGATCCTCACCATGCTCCACTCGGGCGGCAAATTCTCGGGCAAGGCCTATGCCACCTCGGGCGGACTCCACGGCGTCGGCATCTCGGTGGTCAACGCGCTCTCGGTGCTCACCCGGATCGAGGTCGCCCGCAACAAGGAGCTTTACGCGCAGGAATTTTCGCGCGGCTTGCCCACCGGCCCGCTCACGAAAATCGGCAACGCCCCCAACCGGCGCGGCACCCAGGTCACGTTCGTGCCCGATCCCGAGATCTTCGGCGCCGATGCCAAGTTCAAGCCCTCGCGCCTGTTCCGGCTCGTCCGCTCCAAGGCCTACCTGTTCGCGGGCGTCGAAATCCGCTGGAAGTGCGACCCCGCACTGGTGAGCGACGACGTTCCGGCCGAAGCGTCCTTCCAGTTCCCCGGCGGCCTTGCCGATCACCTGACCGAACAACTGGGAGCGCGCGAATGCGTCACCACCCAGTTCTTCAAGGGCGCGCAGGACTTTCCGGGCGAACAAGAGGGCCGCGTCGAATGGGCCATCGCCTGGCCGCTGTGGTCGGACGGGGCCTACAGCTACTACTGCAACACCATCCCCACGCCCGACGGCGGCACCCACGAACAGGGCCTGCGCGCCGCGCTGACCAAGGGCATCCGCGCCTTCGCCGATCTCATCGGCCAAAAAAAGGCCAAGGACATCGCGCCCGAGGACATCGTCACCGGCAGCGAGGTCATGCTCTCGGTCTTCGTCCGCGATCCCCAGTTCCAGAGCCAGACCAAGGACCGCCTGACCAGTCCGGAAGCCGCGCGCATGGTCGAAAACGCCGTGCGCGACCACTTCGACCACTTCCTGTCCGACAACCTCGAACGCGGCAAGGCGCTGCTCGGCCACGTGATGGAGCGTATGGACGAGCGCCTCAGGCGAAAGGCGGAGCGCGAGGTCAAGCGCAAGACCGCGACCAACGCCCGCAAGCTGCGCCTTCCCGGCAAGCTGACCGACTGTTCGGGCGAGGGCAGCGGCGAGACCGAACTGTTCATCGTCGAAGGCGATTCGGCCGGCGGCAGCGCGAAACAGGCGCGGAACCGCAAGACCCAGGCGATCCTGCCGATCCGCGGCAAGATCCTGAACGTCGCCAGCGCCACGGCGGACAAGATCCGCGCCAACAGCGAAATCGCCGACCTTGGCCTCGCGCTCGGCTGCGGCACCCGCAAGGATTGCAACGCCGACAACCTGCGCTATGACCGCATCATCATCATGACCGACGCCGATGTCGACGGAGCTCACATCGCCACGCTGCTGATGACGTTCTTCTTTCAGGAAATGCCCGACATCGTCCGGCGCGGGCACATCTACCTCGCCCAGCCGCCGCTCTACCGCCTCACCCATGGCAGCACCTCGGCCTATGCCCGCGACGACGCCCACCGCGCCGAGCTTGAGGCGACCAAGTTCAAGGGCAAGAAAGTCGAAGTCTCGCGCTTCAAGGGCCTCGGCGAAATGAACCCCGGCCAGCTGCGCGAAACCACGATGTGCCCGAAAACGCGCGGCCTGATCCGCATCACCCTGCCGCCCGAATACGAAGGGCGCGCAGCGGTAAAGGACCTCGTCGACCGCCTGATGGGCCGCGATCCCGCCCAGCGCTTCATGTTCATCCAGAACCGCGCCGGCGAACTCGATCCCGAACTGATTGACGCCTAGGGCGCGACGCCCGAAAACTGGGCTATTCGTGTTTTCGATCCAGCCTGCAGACCTAGGGCGACTCCTCAGGCGCCGTCGCCCGGCTCTTGATGAAGTCGAACCGGATCGTCACCCAGACCCCGATCAGCGGCCGGCCATCCTCACGCGGGGGGCGGACAAGGAACTGCCACGAGGCCTGCCGCAGCATCCGCGCCACGCCCGACCCCGGCGGAGACTCGGCCCGCTCGCGGCAGTCCTCCACCCGGAATTTCTCGGCCGTCCGGCACATGACGACACCCCAGTCGCCCGGATCGCGGTTTTTCGGAAGATAGCCGTCGATCTCGGCGCGGGTCGGCTCGCGATACCATTCGGCCTTGTAAAGGTGCGCCCCGCCCGGCCCCTCGCCGTCGCCGCTGCCCCCGCCGCCGCCCGCCGTGCCGGTCCCTGAGCCCGCCGGCGCGGCCGAACGCATCCGGCCGATATCGGACGAATTCATGTCGGCCCGGCTGAGCTGGATGAACCCTTCCGGCAACTGCATCGTATTGGTCGTCGGCACGATCGGCGGCGGGATCACGGCCTGCGGAGCGGCGGCGCTTGTCACCGCCTGCTGCTGCGCCTTGGGCTGGACCGCGCGCCTGGCCTGCGCCTGTTCCTTCTCGCCGCTGATGCTGATCGCGGTGAGGCGCGCCCCGGCCCCACCGCCAGGCTCGTCGAACTGGCCCATGGCAATCAGCGTCGCGAACAGCATGAGGCTGGTCGCCAGCGCAAAGACCAGCGCCACCCCGCGGCTGCGCTTTGAAGGGCCATAGCGGCCGGGCATTTCGGAAATCACGGGCTCGTCCATCGCGTTCGCGGCAATCCTCACAGCCCTTGCCGCTCCCCTGCCCAGCCCTTATCGCCTTGGCAAGCCTTTCCAGCACGCGAGACCACCCCATGCGCTTTACCGGAACCGCCAACTACGTCGCGACCGATGACCTCAAGGTCGCGGTCAACGCCGCCGTGCTCCTGCGCCGCCCCTTGCTGGTCAAAGGCGAACCCGGCACCGGCAAGACCGTGCTGGCCCACGAAATCGCGGCTGCGATCGGCGCACCGCTTATCGAATGGAACGTCAAATCCACCACCCGCGCCCAGCAGGGCCTTTACGAATACGACGCTGTCGCCCGTCTGCGCGATGGGCAATTGGGCGATGAGCGCGTCCACGACATCGGCAACTACATCCGCAAGGGCAAGCTGTGGGAAGCCTTCACCGCGCCCGAATTGCCCGTCCTCCTGATCGACGAGATCGACAAGGCCGACATCGAGTTCCCCAACGACCTCCTCCAGGAACTCGACCGGATGAGCTTTGATGTCTACGAAACCGGCGAACGGGTCGAGGCAAGGGAACGCCCGGTCGTGGTCATCACCTCGAACAATGAAAAGGAACTGCCCGACGCCTTCCTGCGCCGCTGCTTCTTCCACTACATCCGCTTCCCCGACCGCGAGACGATGCAGGCGATCATCGACGTCCACTTCCCCGGCATCCAGAAAGTCCTCGTCGCCCGCGCGCTGGAGATTTTCTACGAAGTGCGCGAAGTCCCCGGCCTCAAGAAAAAGCCCTCGACCAGCGAACTGCTCGACTGGCTGAAACTGCTGCTGGCCGAGGACATGCCGCTCGACGTGCTCCAGTCGCGCGATCCGGCCAAGGCGATTCCTCCCTTGCACGGGGCCTTGCTCAAGAACGAGGCCGACGTCATGCTGTTCGAACGCCTCGCCTTTTTGTCACGCCGGGGGAACTGACATGACCCACACCGGACAATGCCTCTGCGGGCAGGTCTCCTTCACCATCGACGCCGAGCCGCAGGGCGCGCGGATGTGCTGGTGCCGCGATTGCCAGCGCATCGCCAGCGGCTCGCCCACGGTCAATGTCCTGTTCGATGAAACCGCCGTCCGTTACACCGGCGAAATCACGAAACTGTCGATGACCGCCGACAGCGGCAACACCGTCGAACGCGGCTTCTGTCCGCAATGCGGCGCACAGCTTTACAGCCGCACGGTCCAGCCCGCCGGAATGCCGATGCGGGTCCGCGCCGGCACGCTCGACAACCCCAGCCTGATCGCCCCCAGCGCCTATATCTGGACCGAAAGCGCGCCCACATGGGCCTCTTTCGACCCCACCCTGCCCCGGTTCACCAAAGGCCCCGGCTCACCCCAAGCGGAGTAAAAACGCGATGCCCCACACCGGACGCTGCGCCTGCGGAGCCGTCACCCTGTCGATTGCGGGCGACCCCGTCGGCACCCGCCAGTGCTGGTGCCGCCAGTGCCAGCAGATCGCCGGCGGCGGCCCCACCCACAACGCCATATTCAAGGCCGATGACGTAGAAATCACCGGCTCCCTCGCCGCCTGTGCCTGGACTGCGGCGAGCGGCAATACGCTGACCTTCCACTTCTGCCCGTCCTGCGGCACGCAGGTCTACGGCCAAAGCTCGGCCCGCCCGCACCTCAAAACCGTCCGCTTCGGCATGATCGACGAACCCCACGGCCTCAGGCCCGAAATCGCCATCTGGACCGAAGACGCCCCGGCCTGGGCCACCATCGACCCGGCAATGGAACAATACCCCCGCCAGCCCCCCGCGCCGCCCACCCCCGCCTGATCATGCTCCTCGGCTTCCTCGAAGAACTGCGCGCCGAAACCTGGATAGGCATCTATCCGCGCGAGCACTCCTTCTGCAGTAGGTAGGTAGGTAAATTTTTCTATGATGGCGCCCGTAGCATTTTCCAGCCAAATTAGTTCCCCCTCTTCTTTAAGCGAGCTCCACGAGCTATCAATAAGCGTGCCGGCGTAGTTACCATAGGTACTTAAAAAGTCCTGAAAAACTATATCTTAATTTTGAAAACTTGTAAAGCGTTTT
>CAYFJH010000034.1:8227-29601 GCA_964343385.1 uncultured Novosphingobium sp.
CTCGGCTTCCTCGAAGAACTGCGCGCCGCCGGCATCCCCGCCGGCCTCAAGGAGCATCTGGTCCTGCTCGAAGCACTCGACCGGCAGGTGATCGAACAAACGCCCGAGGCCTTCTACTACCTCTCGCGCGCCACCTACGTGAAGGACGAAGGCCTGATCGACCGCTTCGATCAGGTCTTCCAGCGCGTATTCAAGGGCGTCCTCACCGACTACGGCCAGCAGCCGGTCGACGTCCCCGAAGACTGGCTGAAAGCCATCGCCGAAAAGTTCCTCACGCCCGAGGAGATGGAGCAGATCAAGTCCCTCGGTTCCTGGGACGAGATCATGGACACCCTGAAACAGCGGCTGGAAGAACAGCACGCCCGCCACCAGGGCGGCAACAAGTGGATCGGCACCGGCGGCACCAGCCCCTTCGGCAACTCCGGCTACAACCCCGAAGGCGTCCGCATCGGCGGGGAAAGCCGCCACAAACGCGCGATCAAGGTCTGGGAACGGCGCGAGTTCAAGAACTTCGACACGACCCGCGAACTCGGCACCCGCAACATCAAGATCGCGCTCCGCCGCCTGCGCCGCTTCGCCCGCGAAGGCGCGGCGCAGGAACTGGACCTCGACGCCACGATCACCGGCACCGCCAAAACCGGCTTCCTCGATCTCCACCTCCGCCCTGAACGCCACAACGCGGTCAAGGTCCTGCTCCTGCTCGACGTCGGCGGCTCGATGGACCCGCACGTCCGCATGGTCGAAGACCTGTTCAGCGCGGCATCGGCCGAATTCCGCCACCTCGAATTCTTCTACTTCCACAACTGCCCCTACGAAGGCCTGTGGAAGGACAACGCCCGCCGCCATACCGAGCGGATCCCCACCTGGGACGTGCTCCACAAGTATGGCCACGACTACAAGCTGATCCTCGTCGGCGACGCCGCGATGAGCCCCTATGAACTGTCGCACCCCGGCGGCTCGGTCGAACACATGAACCCCGAACCCGGCGCGGTCTGGCTCCAGCGGCTGACCACCACCTACCCCGCCGCCGCCTGGCTCAACCCCGAACCGCGCGAGATGTGGAACTATTCACACAGCAACACTATCATTCGTGACCTGATGGGCGGGCGGATGTACCCGCTGACCCTCGACGGTCTCGACGCAGCCATGCGCGAACTGACCCGCAAGAAAGGCTGACGCCCGCCCATGTCCACCCGCCTCCCCGTGCTGTTCGTCGGCCACGGTTCGCCGATGACCGTGATAACCGACAACCCGGAACGCGCCTTCCTCGCCGCGCTGGGCAAGGTCCTGCCCCGCCCCCGCGCGATCCTGTGCATCACCGCCCACTGGGAAACGCAGGCCGCCACCCACGTCACCGCCGATGCCCACCCGCGCACGATCCACGATTTCCGCGGCTTCCCGCCCGAGCTGTTCGCCAAGCAGTACCCGGCCCCCGGCGTCCCCGAACTGGTGGACCGCGCGGCCGAACTGATCGGCGAGGACCACCTGACCCGCGACACATCCTGGGGCTTCGACCACGGCACCTGGGGTGTGCTCGACCTGCTGTTCCCCGGCGAATACCTGCCGACCGTGGCGATGAGCCTCAACCGCGGCCTTTCGCCCGACCAGCACCTCGCGCTCGGCGCCGCGCTCGCGCCCTTGCGCGATGAAGGCGTGCTGATCGTCGCCAGCGGCAACGTCGTCCACAACCTCGCGCTCTACCGCCAGTCGATCGGCACGATCCCCGACTGGGCCGACAGCTTCCGCCACCGCGTGAACGCCGCCGTCACCCTCTCCGACCACGCCGCGCTCACCCGCTTTTCCGCCGATGACCAGCCCGCCGCCACCGCCATCAACAGCGGCGAACACTACCTGCCGCTGCTCTATGCGGTCGGCGCGCGCCTCCCCGGCGATGAAGTCGGCATTTTCAACGACAGCGTCAACGGCGCCCTGTCGATGACCAGCTACTTGATCGGCGACGTCGCGCCGTTGGAACGGATGGCCATAGCCCCCCAGCTCCGCTCGTCCTGAGCCTGTCGAAGGACGCCGCACCGCGGCCGGCCGACACCCTTCGACAGGCTCAGGGTGAACGGCGTTTTGGGTTCAACGCTTGGCCACCGGCTGCGGGATCACC
This sequence comes from uncultured Novosphingobium sp., assembly GCA_964343385.1. Classification (GTDB taxonomy): domain Bacteria; phylum Pseudomonadota; class Alphaproteobacteria; order Sphingomonadales; family Sphingomonadaceae; genus Novosphingobium. The sequence continues at coordinate 10,341 of CAYFJH010000034.1, forward strand.
GGGGACAGATCCGCAATCACCTTGTCCGGATCAAAGCTCGCCGGCGCGATCAGCTTGCCGTCGCCCGGCGTGCCGAAACGAACCCAGCCCGAATAGGTATAGCGCTGGGGCGGCACCATCATGAACCCCTTCGCCCCGCGCGCCTTGGCCACCAGCGCGAGGTGGAGCATCATCGCATAGCCCGCCGGAACCCCGGCGCCGTTGCGCGACACGTTGACCAGTTCGCGGCGCTCCTCCTCGCCCTTGGGCTGCGAGATATAGCGCGACTTGTCGGTCTTCCAGACATTGCCGGCAAACTTGTCGAACTCGGTCGGCGAAAAGGCCGGGCGATAGGTCTCGAAGCGGTCGGCGTTGTCGTCGCCGGTATCGTTGATCGTCGCGGCCAGCCGTGCCTCGTCGGCGGCAAGGATTTCCGCCGGGCTCTGGATCAGGGTGTTGGCCTGTTCCGCCGGAGTGCCCACCGCCGCCAGCCGCCGCGCCACTTCGGCCACGATGGTCGAGGAAACCCCGGTCCACCGCGTGCGCGCTGAAAACAGCGTCCGCGCCCGCATCGCCTTGCCCGATTCCAGCGCCACCAGAATGGCGTAAAGATCGCTTCCATCGGTGGTCGAGGCGACCAGCGTGTCGCTCTTCCCCTCGGCCACGTCCTTGGCCGACCGGTCCAGCGCCTGCTGCATCAGCCGGTCGCCCTCGGCCGCATCGCCCGCCAGCCTGAGGCACAGCGCCGCGCGCGACAGCGCCGAATATCCCCGGCCCTTCGGCGTCGAATCGACCAGTTCCGCGGCCGCCCGGTAATCGGCGGCTGCCTCGGCAAAGCGCCCGGCCCCGACCCGCGCCGCGCCGCGTTCCAGAAGTGCCAGCGGATAGATCCGCGCCAGCTGGTCGTAATAGGCCTGTTCACCCGGACCATAGGCCGGGGCGAGCCGTACGAAGGCCTGCGCCCCCAGCATGGTCTTGATGTCATAGGGCGCCTGCGCCGCCATCTTCAGCCCGGCCGCATGTGCAGCGGCATGATCACCCTTGCCCGTCAGCGCCATCGCCTCCAGCGCGGTCGCCGTCAGGCCAAGGCTCTGGCGATAGGCCGCCGTCGCGGTAAGTTCGGGCTGGTCGCTCGTGACCGAACGGATGTCGGCCAGCGCCCCGTCCCAGTCCTTCATCTCCATCCGGTGGATCGCCTTGCCGAAGATCAGCTCGATCCGCCGCCCGCCGTCCTTGGCCGGGTCCGCACCGGTCAGCGCCTCGTCACAGGCCTTGACCCCGTCCGCGCCTAACTGGCGCTTCTTGGGGTCCGAGCCCTCGCGCTCGGGCAGCAGCAGCCCGATAACCGCCGTAATCGCCACCAGCCGCGCCACCGTGCCCAGCGTCGAGGGCTTGTTGGGATCGCCGTCGCACCGCACGAAGGCCGAAGGCCCCTTGGGCACCGCTGCGCCGGCCGCCGGAACCGGGTCCGCCGCAAAGGCCGCCACCGGCTGCAACACCAGCGCAAGCGCGGCCCCGTAACCGGCCCCCCGGCAAAGCACATTCGTCATATCTGAAACCTTCCCCCGTCGCCCTTGCCGTTCACGGATAGAGCATCACATCCCGCATCGTTTCCCGCCACGCCGCCTCGTCGCGCCCGGCCACCGCGTCAAGGTCGCCCGCCACGCTCGCCGCATCGTCGACCCATTCGCGCAGGGCCGGCCCGCCATTGATCACGTCGATCGCCAGCCGGTCGAACTCGTACTCATAGGGAAAATCGCGCCACAGCGGATAGTCCGGATAAAGCATCCGGATCGCCTTGAAAGCCAGCGCCTGCATCCGCCACGGCCGGAACGCGTGATGGTCGTAGAACGGCCCTTCGGCATGGATCATCAGCCCGCTGCACAGCGCCTTGGCGTGCTTGTGAAAGGTCGGCTCGAACCAGCACTCGCGCAGCGCCGCCCCGGCAAGCCACTGCGGCGCGATCCGTTCCATCTCGGCCCGCACAGCCTTGGCGTCCACGTCGGGAGCGCCGAACAGCACCTCCAACGGCCGCGTCGTCCCCCGCCCTTCCGAAAGCGTAGCCCCCTCCAGCATCACAGTCCCGGCATAGGCCCGCGCCATGTTGAGGTTGGCCGCATTGGGGCTCGGGTTGATCCATATCCGGCTCTCCGGCCAGCCAAATCCCGGCCCTTCCGGCGCCCAGCCCTCCATCGCCACCACCCGGTAATCGACGTTGAGGTTGAACTGCCGGACAAACCACTGCCCCATCTCGCCAAGCGTCAACCCGTGCCGCATCGGCATCGGCCCCGCGCCCACGAAACTTTCCTTCCCCGGCAGCAGCAGCGTCCCTTCAACCGGGCGTCCGGCGGGATTCGGCCGGTCCAGCACCCACACCGCCTTGCCCGTGCCGCTGGCGGCTTCGAGCAGGTAAAGCAGCGTCGTTACAAAGGTATAGATCCGGCACCCAAGGTCCTGCAGGTCGAACAGGAACACGTCGGCGCTGTCCATCATCCGCGCCGAAGGCCGCCGCACTTCGCCATAAAGGCTGAACACCGGAATGCCGTGGACCGGATCAAGCTCGTCCGCGGTCTCGATCATGTTGTCCTGCTTGTCGCCCTTCAGTCCGTGCTGCGGACCAAAGGCAGAGGACAGCGTAATGTCCGGACACCCCGCCAGCGCGTCGAGCGAATGGACCAGCCCTTCGGTGACCGAAGCGGGATGGGCAACAAGGGCCACGCGCTTGCCGACAAGCGGCCGCCGCAGCGAAGGGTCCGCCAGCAGGCGGTCGATACCGAACTTCATGCCCCCTGCGGTGCCGCAAGCCCGGCGGCGAAGCAAGCCGGAGAATGGAAGTCGGGCCGCCCCGGCGGGTGCCGCAGCGCCCAGTAGGACTTGACCGCGCCTTCCTCGCCCTGCTCCTCGATCACCGCCGAAATCCCCAGCTGCCACGGCATCGCCGGCAGGGTCCTCACCGGGATCGATCCGTCGAAGATCACCATGTTCTGGCCGATCCGCGCGGTGCAGTCCGGGTCGCGCGTCATTTCGCGGTTTTCCATGCCCGAACGATATCCGGCAAAGTCATAGGCGGCCCAACGTTCGGACGGCGACAGGTTGATCTCGACATAACCGTCATCCCCCTGCCCCTTGAGGAACAGCTCGAAACAGGTCTCCTGCCACAGCCCGTCGGCCCGGCCCTTGCCCGCAAACACCGGCACCAGCACCCGCGCGGCCCCTTCGACCCGCCAGCGCACCCGCAGCCAGTTCGCGTCGAGCCCGATCACGGCGGCCTCGATGGACTGCACCTCCAGCGGCGGATGATCGGGGTGGGGTATCAGGCTCAGCGTTCCCAAGCGGCTCTCTCCATGCTAGGCGCCGCGCCGCATATCCGGGATCGGCACATGACTTACAACTCAACCCTGCTCCGCCTGCTCGACGAACGCGGCTACATCCACCAGCTGACCGACCCCAAGGGTCTGGACGACCTGGCGTCAGGCGGGATCGTGCCGGGCTATATCGGCTTCGACGCCACAGCGCCATCGCTCCACGTCGGCAGCCTGGTGCAGATCATGATGCTGCGCCGCCTCCAGCAGGCCGGGCACAAGCCTATCGTCCTGATGGGCGGCGGCACCACCAAGGTCGGCGATCCGTCGGGCAAGGACGAAAGCCGCAAGATGCTCACGTCAGAGGGCATCCAGGCCAACATCGCCTCGATCCGCACCATTTTCAGCCGCCTGCTGACCTTTGGTGACGGCCCGACCGACGCCATCATGGTCGACAATGACGAATGGCTGAGCCAGCTCGGCTACATCGAACTGCTGCGCACGGTCGGCCCGCATTTCACCATCAACCGCATGATGACCTTCGATTCGGTCAAGCTGCGGCTCGAACGCGAACAGCCGCTGACCTTCCTCGAATTCAACTACATGATCCTGCAGGCCTACGACTTCCTGGAGCTGAACCGCCGCCATGGCTGCGTTCTGCAGATGGGCGGGTCGGACCAGTGGGGCAACATCGTCAACGGGATCGAACTGACCCGCCGGATGGAAGGCAAGGAGGTCTTCGGCCTCACCACGCCGCTCCTAACCACGGCAGACGGCGCGAAAATGGGCAAGACCGCCGCCGGCGCGGTCTGGCTCAACGAAGACGCGCTCCCCGCCTACGATTTCTGGCAATTCTGGCGCAACGTGGATGACCGCGATGTCGGCCGCTTCCTCAAGCTGTTCACCGACCTGCCGCTCGATGAAATCGCCCGACTCGAAACGCTCGAAGGCAGCGAAATCAACGCCGCGAAGACCGTTCTCGCCAATGAAGTCACCCGCCTGTGCCGGGGCGATGAAGCCGCCCGCGCGGCCCGGTCCACCGCCGAGGCCACTTTTGCCGGTGGCGGCGTTGGTCAGGACCTCCCCGTCCTCGCCCTTCCGGCTGACGGCATCGGCATTGTCGATGCGCTAGTCGGCATCGGCTTTGCGGCGAGTCGCGGCGAGGCCAAACGCCTCATCGCCGCCGGTGGTGCCCGGATCGACGGCAACGCGGTGACCGAAGAAGGTTACCAAATTCCCGGAGGCACCGAGGCCCGGCTTTCCTCGGGCAAGAAGAAGCACGCAATCCTTCGTCCGGCCTGAACTCCTTTTGGCAGCATGAATTTGCCGCCCCGGCAACCGCTTGCCGCCGGGTTTACAATTTCTTCGGCTTTTTCCTGCACTTTGCTTCCCGACGAGGTGTAGGAGCAAAGCCACGCGATGGGTCAAGGCGCACAACTTTCCGTGACCGATATGCGTCGGTCCACCCGTCACCCGGTCGATTGCCGGGTGATTGGTGAACATCGTCAACGCGGCGATGTGCCGCTGCATATCGTCAACATTTCCGCCCATGGCTTCATGGCGCAGGGCGAGCTTGATCTCGGCCGCGGCGAACGGGTGGTGATCCGCCTGCCACACATCGGCCGAATCGAGGCCCACCTCATCTGGACCAGCGCGGACCGCTCGGGCTTCCAGTTCGAACGCATCGTCCGCGCCAACGAATTTGTCACCCTGATCGACGCGCTTCAGCCTAATCCCCGGCTGCGTGCACGCCGCTAAAACGCCTGCGCGCGCGCTGACGCCGCAAGGCCCGGTTTAGCCCGCTAAACGTTTCCCCTGCTTGGCAAGCGGCCCGCGCGCTGCCATCTGCTTGGCCGTGACCGAACCAACCTCCCCGCTACAAGTCCCGGACTACCGCAAGTACTGGCTCTCCCGCTTCGCCTCGGTGATCGGCAGCACCGGAATATCGGTCGCGCTCGGCTGGCAGGTCTACGATGTCGCCCGCGCCGACTACGGGATGTCGACCGGCCAGGCCGCCTTCCAGCTCGGCATCGTCGGGCTGGTGCAGTTCGTGCCGATGCTCATCCTCGCCCCGCTCGCCGGGCTGGTCGCGGACCGGCTTGACCGGCGGCGCGTCGGCGCTTTCGCCATGTTCGTCGACCTGCTGATGGCCGCCGCGCTGGGCGCATTCACCTTCGAAGGCGCGGTCACCCTGCCGGTGCTGTTCCTGCTGGCCTCGCTCAACGGCGTTGCCCGCGCTTTCTTCGGCCCGGCGATGCAGTCGATCGCCTCCAACATCCTCCCCGCGCGCCTCATTCCCGGTGCCATCGGCCTCAATTCCACCGCCTGGCAAATCGGCGCGGTCGTCGGGCCCGCGCTCGGCGGCGTGCTCTATGCGGTCGCGCCCGCCCTGCCTTATGCTGTCGCGGTCGGCCTCCTCGCCCTCGCAATCGCGGCGGTGCTGTGGATCAAGCCCTTCCCCCAGCCCCAGCTCGAAGCCGGCGTCCACCCCCTGCGCCAGATATTCGAAGGCTTCCGCTTCATCCGCCGCTCGCCGCTGCTGGTCGGCTGCGTCACGCTCGACCTGTTCGCGGTCATCCTCGCCGGGGCCACCGCTCTGCTGCCGGTCTATGCACGCGATATCCTGATGTGGAACGGCGAGCCCGTCGGCCCGATGGGCCTTGGCCAGATGCGCGCCGCCCCCGCGGTCGGCGCCGCCATAGTCGCGCTGGTGCTGGCGTTCCGGCCGCTCCGCTTCAATGTCGGGATCAAGATGCTGTGGGCCGTGGCCGTATTCGGCGCGCTCACCGTCGCCTTCGGCCTCTCGCGCAACTATGTGCTGTCGCTGGCAATTCTCGCTCTGCTGGGCGCGGCGGACATGATCTCGGTCTTCGTGCGCGGCACCCTTGTCCAGCTTTCGACGCCCGATGAAATGCGCGGCCGCGTCTCCTCGATCTCGGGCCTAGCCATTTCCGCCTCGAACGAACTGGGCGAAATGCAAAGCGGTGTCGCAGCCGCCCTCCTCGGCGCTACGGGAGCCGTTGTCTTTGGCGGAATCGGTGCAATAGTGATCACCGCCGCATGGGCCGTCCTGTTTCCGCAATTGCGCCTTTCGCGCACGTTCCAGACGCACTACGTTTCTCGCAAGGAGCAAGCGACATGAAAGCTCAATCGATCCTCTCGACGATCGGCAACACACCGCACGTGCGGATGTCGCGACTTTTCCCGGACCACGAAGTCTGGATCAAATGCGAACGCGCCAATCCCGGCGGTTCGATCAAGGACCGCATCGGCCTCTCCATGGTCGAAGCCGCCGAAGCCAGCGGCGCGCTGAAGCCGGGCGGCACGATTGTTGAACCCACCTCGGGCAACACCGGCATCGGCCTCGCCATGGTCGCGGCGGTCAAGGGCTATCCCCTGATCCTCGTCATGCCCGATTCGATGTCGATCGAGCGCCGCCGCCTGATGCTGGCCTACGGCGCAAAGTTCGAACTCACCCCCCGTGAAAAGGGCATGAAGGGCGCAATCGAACGCGCGAAGGAGCTCCTCGCCGAAATTCCCGGCGCATGGATGCCCCAGCAGTTCGAAAACCCAGCCAACATCGCGGTCCACGTCAACGCCACCGCGCAGGAAATCCTGACCGATTTCGCCGATACCCCCATCGACATCCTCATCACCGGCGTTGGCACCGGCGGCCACCTCACCGGCTGCGCCGAAACGCTCAAGGCCGCATGGCCCAGGCTCAAGGCCTACGCCGTCGAGCCCACTCTGTCCCCGGTCATTTCCGGCGGCCAGCCCGGCCCGCACCCGATCCAGGGCATCGGCGCGGGCTTCATCCCCGGCAACCTCCACACCCAGTCGATCGACGGCGCGCTTCAGGTCGATCCCGCCGACGCCAAGGAATGGGCCCGCCGCTCGGCCACAGCCGAAGGGATGCTGGTCGGGATCAGCTCGGGCGCAACACTCGCCGCCATCGCCGCGAAACTGCCCGAACTGCCCAAGGGCAGCCGCGTCCTCGGCTTCAACTACGATACCGGCGAGCGCTACCTTTCCGTGCCTGACTTCCTTCCCGAGTAGGTTTGGCCGGAATGACCCCCATGGAACGCGTCCCCTACGATGATCGCGGCACGGCGCTGACCGGGTGGTTCGCCCGGCCGGTCGGCTCCCTCAAAGCCTCTGCCTTGCGCGGCGGGATCGTCATCTTCCCGACGATCATGAACGCCAGCGCTCACATGCAACGCCGCGCCGCCATGCTGGCCGAGGCTGGTTTCGCCGTGCTCATCGCCGATTTCTACGGCGAAATGCCTGCCGATTTCACCGAAGCCGGCGCCCTCGCTGCACCATTGCGCGCCGATACCGACCATTACCGCACGCGCCTCGCCGCAGCCGTCGCCGCCCTGCGCTCGGTCATGCCGCTCGCCCGGCTCTCCGCCATCGGTTTCTGCCTGGGCGGCCAGGCAGTGCTCGAACTCGCCCGCGCCGGCGAGGACCTCGCCCTCGTCGCCTCGTTCCACGGCATCCTCACCACCGAGCGCAAGGCCGAAGCCTCCACACCGGTCAAGCCCCGCGCCCTCATCCTCCACGGCGACGCCGACCCCTTCGCCCCGCGCGACCATGTCACCGCCCTATGGGAGGAACTCGACGACGCCGGCTACGATTGGCACTTCCATGCCTATTCCGGCACCCGCCACGGCTTCACCGACCCCGCAAGCGACACCCGCGGCCTCGATGCCATCCGCTACGACGCCAGCGCCGACCGCCAGGCATGGGCCGCACTGATGAGCACGCTCGACGAAATCTACGGCTGACCGCCTTCCGAAATGCTGTTCGTCCTGAGGAGGCCATGAGGCTGCACGCCGAATGGCCGTCTCAACGGACCGCGCCAAAGCCCCAGGCTCAAACCGGCACCAGCCCATCCCCATCAAGCCGCCGATAAAAACAGCTGGCCGCCCCGGTATGGCAGGTCGGCCCGGCCGGAACGGCCTTGATCACAATCGCATCCTGATCGCAATCGACCAGCATTTCCGTCACCTTCAACACGTGACCAGAACTCTCGCCCTTCATCCACAGCCGCCCGCGCGAGCGTGAGTGAAAGTGCGCGAACCCCGTCCGCCGCGTCGCCGCCAGTGCCTCGGCATCCATGAACGCCACCATCAGCACCGCGCCGGTTCCGGCATCCGTGACGACCGCGCTGAGCAGGCCGCTGGCGTCAAAACGCGGCATGAATTCGCTGCCGGTTTCACGCCTTGCATTGCAGTCATCAGCCATCGTGGCCCAGTTCCTTCAAGCATCCGCACCGGAAACGGGCGGCAGTTGTTGCACGATAACCACAGAGCGTCCCAAAATCCACCGACACCGCGCTTGGCCCTTCCCTTTGGTGCAGTTTGGCCCGAAAGAAGCGCCGTGACCCCGCAACGGGCACCCGCCAACTGGCGACGCCGAATGAGCGCCATGGTTCAGGGTATGGCAGGGACCGCAGAAATGCCGGGACCGCCGAACGATTTGAGGAATTGGGTGGGTCGATCGTGGGGGCGATCGTCTCTTCTGCCTCCGGGCAGGGCCCTAAGATTTCGTCACGAGAACGCCCGGAGCCATGCTCCGGGCGTTTTCGTTTGTGCAAGTGACCGGATGTCTCCGCTCTAAGCCTCCGCCGGCATCGAAGCGCCAAACATTTTTGCCCGCGCCTCCGGCGGCAGGGCCTCATCCATCACCCGCGCGAAACATGCGATCACCACCTTCGCCGCCCCTGCACGCTTGAGCGCGGACACGCAGGCCCCGCTCGTCGCCCCGCTGGTCAGCACATCATCCACCAAAAGCACCTTGGCCCCGCGCAATCGCTCGGCATGGCGCGGATTCGGCACAATCGCCCCGCTCAGCACGCGCGCCCGCGCCTTGCCCCCCAGCGTGCCCAGGCTCGGCGTCGCCTTGATTCGCATCAGCCCGTCGACCACCATGATCGCCCCGGTGACGCGCACGATTTCCCCCGCCAGCAATGCCGACTGGTTGTATCCACGCGACCACAGCCGCCAGCGGTGCAACGGCACCGGCACCACCAGCCACCCGGCATCCACCGCGTCGGCCCCGGTCGGCAACCGCGCCAGCATCATTCGCGACAGCAGGTCCGAGAGCGCGATTTTCCGGCCATGCTTGAACGCCAGGATCAGCTTGCGCGAAGGATCGTTATACAACGTCGCCGCCGCGATCCCGTCGTGCCGGGGCGGTTCCGCGAGGCATGGTCCGCAGACCGTTCCGTGCATGGTCCCTTCCGGGAACGGCCGCTGGCACAGCTCGCACGAAGGCTCGCCCGGCACCGCAAGCGTCAACCAGCAGGCCGCACACAGCCCGCCGTGCTTCGCCAGCGCCTCGCCGCACAGCGGGCAACGCGGCGGAAACAGCATGTCGATAAATGGCTCGATGAAAGCAGGCACCCGCATCGGGGCAGCATAGGCGCGCCGTCCGAAGGCTTGCAAGCGCGTGCGCTTGCGGGCAAGCGCCGCCCATGGCCTCCACCCCGCCGCAGATCTTCGCCCCCACCCGCCGCGCCGCAGTCCGCCGCCGGATGCACCAGCGCCAACAGTTGCCTACCGCCGCGCACTTCCTGTTCGATGATGTGGCCGAGGACCTCGCCGAACGCCTCGCTTTCCTCCGCCATACCCCCGCCCGAACGATAGTGATCGGCGACGCTGCCAGCGTCATTGCCGCCGCCCTCCCCGGTCAGGTCATCAGCCGACCCGCGCTCGACCTCGAAACGCCGTGGCCCGAAGCCGGCTTCGATCTGATCGCCATCACCTTTGCGCTCGATACCGCGAACGACCTCCCCGGCGCGCTGATCCACGCCCGCAATGCCCTCGCCCCCGGCGGGCTGCTGCTGGCAACTATGCTCGGATTCGGCAGCCTCCCCGCCCTGCGCGCGATCATGCTCGCCGCCGATGCCGACCGCCCCGCGCCGCGCATCCACCCCCAGGTCGATGTCCGCGCCGCGGCGCAATTGCTCCAGCGCGCTGGCCTGTCAGACCCCGTGGCCGACGGCCGCGCGCTCGACGTGCGCTACCGTTTTCTCGGCACGCTCGTCTCGGACCTGCGCGACCACGGCCTCGGCAACGTCCTGATCCAGTCCGGCGCGCCGCTGGGCAAGGCCGCAAAGGCGCGCGCCGACGCAACTTTCACCGCCGCCTCGGACGGCGAAGGCCGCATGACCGAACACTTCGAACTGCTGACCCTGTCGGGCTGGCGTCGTCCGTAAGCCCCCGCCTCAGGCCAAGGCAGCCTGAGCCGCCGCCAACCGCGCAATCGGCACCCGGAACGGACTCGCGCTGACATAGTCCAGCCCGGTGCTCTCGCAGAACGCGATCGAGGCCGGATCGCCGCCATGCTCGCCGCAGATGCCGAGCTTGATGTCGGGCCGGGTCGCCCGCCCGCGCTCCGCCGCAAGGCTGACCAGCTGGCCAACCCCGTCCACATCCAGGCTGACAAACGGATCGCGCGCGAAAATCCCCTGCTCGACATAGGCTCCCAGGAACTTCGCCGCATCATCCCGGCTCAGCCCCAGCGTCGTCTGCGTCAGGTCATTGGTCCCGAACGAGAAGAACGCGCCCACCTCGGCAATTTCGCCCGCCATCAGCGCCGCACGCGGCAGCTCGATCATCGTCCCGACCATGTAATCGAGCCGCTGGCCCTTCTCGGCGAACACCGCTTCCGCGGTCCGGTCAACCAGCGCCTTCAAGATCTCCAGCTCGCGCCGTGTGGCGACCAGCGGGATCATCACCTCCGGCACCACCGCTTCGCCCGAACCCTTGGCAACATCGCAAGCCGCCTCAAAGATAGCCCGCGCCTGCATCTCGTAGATTTCCGGGAAGGTAATCCCGAGCCGGCAGCCACGATGCCCCAGCATCGGGTTGAACTCATGCAGTTCATCCGCCCGCCGCTTCAGCGTATCGATCCCGATCCCGATCGTATCCGAAAGTTCGGAAAACTCCGCGTCCGAATGCGGCAGAAACTCATGCAGCGGCGGATCGAGCAGGCGGATCGTAACCGGCAGCCCGGCCATGATCTCGAAGATCGACCGGAAGTCCGCCCGCTGCTCCGGCAGCAACTTCGCCAGCGCCGCGCGCCGCCCGGCCTCGTCCTCGGCCAGGATCATCTGGCGCACCGCCGAAATCCGGTTCGCGTCAAAGAACATGTGCTCGGTCCTGCACAGCCCGATGCCCTCCGCGCCAAACTGCCGCGCCGTGCGGCAATCGGCCGGCGTCTCGGCATTGGTCCGCACCTTCATCCGGCGGTGCCCGTCGGCCCAGACCATCAGCGTGCCAAAGTCGCCGACCAGTTCTGGCTCGATGGTCGGCACCTCGCCCGCCATGATCGCGCCCGTAGCGCCATCGAGGGTAATCACGTCACCCTCCTTGAGCGCCCGCCCACCGATCTTCAGCGTCCGGCTCGCCATGTCGATCGACAGCGCCGAAGCCCCCGAAACGCAGGGCCGCCCCATCCCGCGCGCAACCACGGCGGCATGGCTTGTCATCCCGCCGCGCGCGGTCAAAATCCCCTTGGCAGCGTGCATTCCGTGGATATCTTCAGGTGAAGTCTCAACCCGGCACAGGATCACCGCCTCGCCCCGCGCCGCCAGCCGCTCGGCCGTATCGGCATCCAGAACGATCGCCCCCGAAGCCGCCCCTGGGCTCGCCGGAAGCCCGCTCCCCAGCACGTCCCGCGCCGCATTCGGATCAAGCGTCGGGTGCAGCAGCTGGTCGAGCGCCATCGGATCAATCCGCAGGATCGCCGCCCGCTCGTCGATCAGCCCTTCGGCCACCATGTCGACCGCCATCTTCAGCGCCGCCTTGGCAGTCCGCTTGCCCGACCGGGTCTGGAGCATGAACAGCTTGCCCCTCTCCACGGTAAACTCGATGTCCTGCATATCCTTGTAATGCAGCTCGAGCAGGTCAAATACCCGCGCCAGCTCGCCATAGGCCTCGGGCATCGCCTCTTCCATCGACAGCGGCTTGGCCCCCGCCAGCTCGCGCGCCCGCTTCGTCAGATACTGCGGCGTGCGGATCCCCGCGACCACGTCCTCACCCTGCGCATTGACCAGCCATTCGCCATAGTAGGCCCGCTCCCCCGTCGCCGGATCGCGGGTAAAGGCCACGCCTGTCGCGCTGGTGTCGCCCATGTTGCCGAACACCATCGCCTGCACGTTGACCGCCGTGCCCCAGTCCCCCGGAATGTCGTTGAGCCGCCGGTAGACCTTGGCCCGGTCCGAATCCCACGAATCGAACACCGCCGCGATCGCGCCCCACAACTGCTCGGCCGGATCCTGCGGGAACGGCCGCCCCAGCTCGCGCACGACGACCTCCATGTATTGGCCGACCAGAATCTGCCAATGCTCGGACTCCATCTCAATATCAGCATAGAAGCCATTGTCTTCCTTGATGATTTCAAGCGCATCCTCGAACAGATGGTGGTCCAGCCCCAGCACCACGTCCGAATACATCTGAATGAACCGCCGGTACGAATCCCAGGCAAACCGCGCGTCGCCCGAAATCGCCGCCAGCCCCTGCACCGTGGCGTCATTGAGCCCGAGGTTGAGGACCGTATCCATCATCCCCGGCATCGAAACCCGCGCACCCGATCGCACCGACACCAGCAGCGGATCGCCCGCATCGCCGAACTTCTTGCCCACCACGGACTCGATATGGCCCAGCGCGGCCTGCACATCGGCGCGCAAGGCATCGGAAAAGTTCGCGCCTTCCGCCAGATAGCGCACGCATTCTTCGGTGGTGATGGTGAACCCCGGCGGAACCGGCAGGCCGATGCTCGCCATCTCCGCCAGGTTCGAACCCTTGCCGCCGACAATTGTCTTGTCACGCGAACGCGGGTCGCTGCTGGTCGCGTTGCCACCGAAAGTGAATACGTATGCGGTCATGTCAGTCAGTCCGTCCTTGTAGTCCGCCGCAGCAGCCCACCATTTAACCTTCAATGCGCGAAAAGTCGGCTACTTGCTGCACTGCATCACGGAATTGAGCGAGCAAATCAAGACGACTGCTGCGCTTTTTCGCATCTGCGTCATTCACAGTCACGCTGTCGAAGAAGGCGTCGATCGGCCCGCGCAGCCCTGCCAGCGCCGCCATGGCCCCGGCGAAATCCTCCGCCTCAACCGCCGCCCGCGCCGCCGGAGCGGCGACTTCCAGCGCGTCGAACAGCGCCGCCTCGGCAGGCTCGCGCGCATAATCGCCGGCATGGATCAGTTCCATCCGCGCGGCCACGGCTGCCGCCAGGTCCGGGTCGTCGACCGAAGACAGCGGGTCTTCCTCGCCGGTTCGCGGAATCCGCACATCGCTGCTCTGCCAGGCTTCTTTCTTGAGGATATTGGCAGCACGCTTGTATCCGGCGAGCAGGTTGGCCCCATCCTCGGTTGCCACAAAGGCCTGCAGGGCATGGACCCGGGCGAGCAACAACACGAAATCGCCATCCCCGCCCAGCGCGAACACCGCGTCGATCAGATCATGCCGGACGCCAGCTTCCTTCTGCTGGACCTTGAGCCGTTCGGCGAGAAAATTGAGCAGGGCCTCGGTTCCAGCCACGGCCCGATGCATCGAAAGGTTCACGGCGGACTGCTTACGTTCCTCCGCGCTGGCCCAGACGACATCGTCAATCGGCACAGTTTCGCCCAGAACCGCCAAGGCCTGGGCTGCGTAAAGTTCAGAGTCCGCATCAATCCGGCCCGCGCGGAAAGCGACACCGCGCGCCATTTCGATCGCAAGAACCATTTTAAGGCCCACCCGCAATCCGTTTTCCTGCAGGATCGCCAGCACCGCAAGTGCCTGCCGGCGCAGCGCGAACGGGTCTTTCGAACCGGTCGGCGTCAAGCCTTCGACGAAGAATTGCGCCAGGATGTCGAGCTTGTCCGCCAGCGCCACCGCCACGGTCACCGGCGCGGTCGGAACCTCGTCGCCCTGTCCAACCGGTTTGTAGTGATCGCGGATGGCATCGGCCACGGCGTCGGGCAAACCTTCGGCCCGGGCGTAATAACCGCCCATAACGCCTTGAAGTTCGGGAAATTCGCCGACCATCTCGGTAACCAGATCGGCTTTGCAAAGCTCACCGGCCAGCCGCGCCAGCGCAGGGTCGCAGTTTGCGACAATGCCTTCCCGCGCCAACCATTCCGCCAGCTTTGCCACACGGTCGACCTTGTCGGCGAGGCTGCCCAGCTTTTCGTGAAACGTGATCCGCGCCAGCTTGTCCGCATGGACCGAGAGCGGCACCCTGCGGTCCTGCTCCCAGAAAAACCGCGCGTCCGCAAGCCGCGCCGCCAGCACCTTGCGGTTGCCTCCGACAATCGCCGCGCCGCCGTCCACTGCCGCGATGTTGGCGGTACAGACAAAAGCGTTCGCCAGCTTCCCGGCGGCGTCACGGCAGATGAAATATTTCTGGTTTGTCCGGGCGGTTAACTGGATAACCTCAGGTGGAACCTCAAGAAACTCCTCATCGAACCGCCCCAGCAAGGGCACCGGCCATTCGGTCAGCCCCGCGTTCTCGATCACCAGCCCATCATCATCGACGAGCGTCAGACCGGCGCCCAGCGCCGCGGCGCGCGCCATCTCGCGCACCATCGCCTCGCGCTCGCAATGGTCGACCAGCACATGACATGCCCGCAGCTTCTCGACATAGTCGTCCACGCCGCCAATCGTGATCGCGCCGGGGTGGTGGAACCGGTGCCCCAGTGTCGCATAGCCCGACGTCACCCCGCCAACCTCGCAGGCCACCAGCTCCTCGCCCAGGATCGCGACGATCCCCGACAGGGGCCGCACCCAGCGCAGGCTTTCGGTCGACAGCGAAGCCTTGCCCCAGCGCATCGACTTGGGCCACGGAAAGGCCCGGATCATCGCCGGAATCGCCTCGGCCAGCACGTCCGAGGTCGCGCGGCCCGGCTTTTCGGACACGGCAAACAGCACCCCGCCGCGTTCGACCAACTGGTCCTCGCGCAGCCCGGTCTTGCGCAGGAACCCCTCCAGCGCCTGCGGCGGCGCGCCGACCTTGGGCCCCTTCACTTCCTCGCTCACCGCCGCCGTCTCATCCGGCAGGCCCTGCGCGATCAGCGCCAGACGCCGGGGCGTCGAATAAACGGTAATACCATCAAAGCTGACGCCCGACGCCGCCACCTGCTCGCGGAACAGCTTTTCAAGGCTCGCCCGCGCGCCGGCCTGCATCCGGGCCGGAATTTCCTCGCAGCGCAGCTCAAGAAGGAAATCAGCCATCAGCAATCCTCCCCGGCCAGCGTCAAATGGGATGGTCTATCCATAAAATCGTCATCCTGAACTAGGTTCAGGATCCATTCCTCCGCACACACTGCGCGTGGTCTAGGCAAGCGAGCGGCCCGGCAAGCGCCCATTCCGCGCCTCCCGCCCTCGACCCACGATGGATTCTGAGCCGAAAACAAGTTCAGGATGACGGCCGGGATAACCGCTCCGTTTTGCAGCGCCCTCATGCCGACCACCCTGGGAACTTCGCTTCCCACCCTGCCTCGTTCTTCCTGATCCACGCCTCGCAAGCCCCCTTGGCCAGATCGCGCACGCGCCCGATGTAGCTTGCCCGTTCCTGCACCGAAATCACACCGCGTGCCTGCAACAGGTTGAACAGGTGGCTCGCCTCGATCGCCTGGTCATAAGCCGCCAGCGGCACTTCCGCCTCGATGCAGCGCCGGCATTCGGCCTCGGCGTGCTGAAACCCCTTGAACAGCGCCTCGGTGTCGGCAATCTCGAAGTTGTACTTCGACATCTGCCGCTCGTTCTCGAGGAAGACGTCGCCGTAAGTGACGCCATCATTGTTGAATTTCAGGTCATAGACCCAGTCCACGCCCTGGATATACATCGCCAGACGCTCCAGCCCGTAGGTCAGCTCGCCCGCCACCGGCTTGCAGTCAAACCCGCCGACCTGCTGGAAATAGGTGAACTGCGTCACCTCCATCCCGTCGCACCAGACCTCCCAGCCCAGCCCCCAGGCCCCCAGCGTCGGGCTTTCCCAGTCATCCTCGACAAACCGGATATCGTGCGCCAGCGGGTCCACGCCAATCGCCGCGAGGCTTTCGAGATAAAGCTCCTGGAGGTTCTCCGGGTTGGGCTTCAGGATCACCTGATACTGGTAATAGTGCTGGAGCCGGTTCGGATTCTCGCCATAGCGCCCGTCGGTCGGCCGCCGCGAAGGCTGGACATAGGCGGCCTTCCACGGCTCCGGCCCCAGCGCGCGCAGGGTGGTGGCGGGGTGGAACGTCCCCGCGCCCATGCGCATGTCATAGGGCTGGAGAATAAGGCAGCCCTGCGCGCTCCAGAAAGCGTGCAGGCGCAGGATCATGTCCTGGAAAGACAGCGGGGGCGCAATATCCGTCATGGGCCGCCTTTGGCGGATGGACGCCGCCAAATCAACCTCGCGCCTGCAACCGCCGCCACGCCCGCCACTTTTCGTTCATCGATTGGCAGGGATAGCCGCTATAGGCCCTGCCCATGCGCCGCTTGATCAAGATCATCGCCCCCCGGACCCTTGGCCTTTTCGCCGCCCTCGCCTCGCTGGCGTCCACCGGTTCGGCCCAGCAACCGGTCGAAACACGGGCGGCACCTCCCGTCATCACCGCCGCTGCCGCTACCGCGCCCGATCCGCGCCCGGCTCTGTGGAAGGTGTCCGACAAAGACACCACGATCTACCTGTTCGGCACGGTCCACGCCCTGCCCGCCGGGGTTCGCTGGCTATCCGGCCCGATCGAAGCCGCGCTCGCCTCGTCCGACCAGCTCGTCACCGAGATCCCCGACACCGACCCGGCCGAAATGCAGGCGGCGATGACATCAAACGCCATGCTCCCCGCCAGCGAAAACCTGCGCGCCATGCTTCCGGCGGACGACAAGGCTAAATTCGAGGCAGCGCTCACCGAATTCGGCCTCCCGGTCGAGGCGTTCGACCGGTTCGAGCCGTGGTGGGCCGCGGTCGCGCTCACCACCCTCCCCCTCGCCCGCGACGGCTACACCGCCGAACACGGCGTCGAGGAAACCATCGCCGCCGCCGCAAAAAAGCTCGGCAAGCCGCGCATGGGGCTGGAAACCGCCGCCTACCAGCTGGCAATGTTCGACGGTCTGCCCCGCGACGTCCAGGTCAACTACCTGCGCGAGGTGATCAAAGGCCTGCCCACCATAGAAACCGAACTCGCCGGCATCGTCCGCACGTGGAGCACCGGCGATGCGGAAAAGCTGGCCGAACTTCTCAACGACGACGAGGACGACCCGCGCATGGTCGCCGCCCTCCTCACCGGGCGCAACCGGATGTGGTCGATCTGGATCAAGGCGCGGATGAAGCGGCCCGGAACGGTGTTCATGGCGGTCGGCGCCGGGCACCTCGCGGGCAAGGACAGCGTGCAGGACATGCTCGCAAGGTCCGGCCTCAAGGCGCTGCGGGTCCAGTAACCTTGCAGTGGCGTTGCACCCTTGTTGCAGTCCTCCTGCTCGCGGGCTGTACCAGGCCGCTTCCCGCCGATCCTGCACTTTGGGAAGTATCTGGGCCAAATAACGAAAAAGTCTGGCTTTTTGGAACGATCCACGCGCTTCCCCAGCCTGCCGACTGGCGCACCCCGGAGGTCGACACCGCGTTGGCGCAGGCGGACAGCCTCGTCCTCGAAATCGCCCGCATCGACGATGACGCCGCCACCGCCGCCGTATTCAAGCGCCTTGCCGCCAGCCCTGGCCAGCCCCCGCTCTCGGCCCGCATCGACCCCGTCCTGCGCCCCCGCCTGCTCGCACTGCTCGCTGCCAACCGCCTGTCCGATAACGACTTTTCCGGCACCGAGACCTGGGCCGCCGCGCTCACCCTCGCCCAGCTGGCCACGCCCCCTGGGGGCACCGCCAACGGCATCGACCGCGCCCTCGTCCGGGCCGAGCCGGGCAAGCCCGTCGCCGAACTCGAAGGCGCCGGACGGCAGCTCGGAATCTTCGACCAACTACCTGAAAAGGAACAACAAGACCTCCTCGCCATTGTCGTCCGCGCCGATGGCGATGCTGCCACCGAAGACCGCATAGCGGCCGCCTGGCTGAAGGGCGACATCGGTGCCATCGCCCGCGCCACCCGCGAAGGGCTACTGGCCGACCCCGAACTGCGCGAAGCCCTCTACGCGGCGCGCAACCGCAACTGGGTGGACCAGATCGAAACCGCGCTCAGGTCCGGCCGCCACCCCTTCGTCGCGGTGGGCGCGGCGCATCTTGCCGGGGACGACGGCCTCCCCGCGCTCCTCGCCGCACGCGGATGGGCCGTAAAGCGGGCGGAATAGCTTGCCTTTGCGGCCTTTTGCGATTACGGGCCGCCGCTTCCTGTCATGGTCATCCCTGGAGGCGTGGCGGGAGTTTTGATCATTTTGATCGTTTACGAAAGGCAAGAACATGAGCGAAACGCTTAACCTGCCGGCCGTGGCGCGTGATCGGGTTGGCAAGGGAGCCTCCCGTAGTCTGCGCCGCGAAGGCCGTGTCCCCGCCGTTGTCTATGGCAACAATGAAGAACCCCTGAGCGTCCATGTGGAAGAGAAGGAACTGGTCCGTCAGCTGATGACCGGTCACTTCTTCAACTCGATCGTCGAGGTCGAGGTCAATGGCGCGAAGGTGCGGACGCTTCCCAAGGATGTCGCCTTCCACCCCGTGAACGACCGCCCGCTCCACGCGGATTTCCTGCGCATTTCGGCTGACCACCAGGTCCACGTCGAAGTGCCGGTGATCTTCACCAACGAAGCAGCATCGCCCGGCCTCAAGAAGGGCGGCGTGCTGAACGTCGTCCGTCACGAGCTCGAACTGGTCTGCGCGCCCGAATCGATCCCCGACGACATCCAGATCGACGTCAGCGGCTTCGAAATCGGCGATTCCATTCACATCAGCCATGTGAAGCTTCCGGCTGGCGTCGCCTCGGCGATCACCGACCGTGACTTCACCATCGCGACGATCGTTGCCCCTTCCGCGCTGAAGAGCGAAGAAGGCGACAGCGAGACA
>CAYFJH010000035.1:0-27945 GCA_964343385.1 uncultured Novosphingobium sp.
GGCCGGGATCGGCGAGAACCCGATCACCCGGTCCGGTCCCCAGGTCTTCGCGGTATAGGCATTGGCAGCCGCGATGATCTCGTTCACCTCGTCCCAGGTCGAGCGGACGAAGCCGCCGTGCCCGCGGATCGCGGTGTAGCTCTGGCGCTTGGCCGGGTCGTTCTGGATCGAGGCCCAGGCCGCCACGGGGGGCAGATCCTTGCGCGCCTCGCGCCACAGACGCACCAACCGCTTGCGGACGAGCGGATATTTAAGCCGCTGCGCCGAATAGATGTACCATGAATAGCTCGCCCCGCGCGGGCAGCCGCGCGGTTCGTGGTTCGGCAGTTCCGGCCGCGTGCGCGGATAGTCGGTCTGCTGGGTTTCCCAAGTGATGATCCCGCCCTTGACGTAGATCTTCCACGAGCAGGATCCCGTGCAGTTCACCCCGTGGGTGGAGCGCACGATCTTGTCGTGCTGCCAGCGCTTGCGATAGCCATCCTCCCAGTCACGCGATTCCGCAGTGGTCAGGCCGTGGCCGTCGGCGAAGGTTTCCTTCTTCTGGCGGAAGAAGGTGAGGCGGTCGAGCAGGTGGCTCATGCGGGAACTCCGGAGATGGCGGCAGGAGAGGAGGCGGGAGCAGGCGCGCGGCCCCGCTCGATGTCATGGAGCAGACCGCCCCGGCGGGTGTAGGCCCACCAGGTGAGCGCGGCGCAGCTCGCGTAGAAGGCCATGAAGGCATAGAGCGCGGCGTGCGGCGTTCCGGTGGCGGCGATCGAACTGCCGAACGCCTTGGGGATGAAAAAGGCGCCGTAGGCCGCGATCGCCGACGTGAAGCCGACGATCGCCGCGGATTCCTTTTCCGCCTGGCGCGTGCGCTCCGCCACGCCCAGTTCAGGCATCAGCCGCGGCACTTCACTGCGCATGATCACCGGGATCATCTGGAAGGTCGAGGCATTGCCGACGCCCGTCACGAAGAACATGAAGACGAACGAGGCGAGGAAGCCGGTGAAATCCTTCGCATCAAGGAAGTGGATCACCCCCAGCACCCCGGCGATCATCCCCACGAACACCCAGAAGGTGACGCGCGCGCCGCCCCAGCGGTCGGAAACCCAACCCGTAGCGGCCCGGCTGATCGCCCCGACCAGCGGCCCGAGGAAGACGTACTTGAGCACGTTGACGTCGGGGAACTGGCTCTTGGCAAGTAGCGGCAGCCCGGCGGAGAATCCGATGAACGAGCCGAAGGTGCCGGTGTACAGCCAGCACATCAGCCAGTTGTGCTTGCGCTGGAAGATGACCGATTGTTCGGCAAAGCTTGCCCGGGCGTCGGCGATGTCGTTCATCCCGAACCCTGCCAGCAGGGTCGAGGCGATGATGAACGGAACCCAGATGAAGCCCGCGTTCTGCAGCCAGAGCTGGCCACCGTCAGCGGTCGGCTGGGCAGCGCCGCCCACCGCGCCGAACACGCTCGCGGTGATGATCAGCGGCACGGCGAACTGCATCACCGAGACGCCGAGGTTGCCCAGCCCGGCATTGAGCGCCAGGGCGTTGCCCTTCTGCGCCTTGGGGAAGAAGAACCCGATGTTCGACATCGACGAGGCAAAGTTGCCGCCGCCAAAGCCGCACAGCAGCGCGAGCACCAGGAAGATGACATAAGGCGTGTCGGGGTTCTGCACCGCATAGCCGATCCCGAAAGCCGGGATCAGCAGCGAGGCGGTGGACAGCGTGGTCCACAGCCGTCCGCCAAAGATCGGCACCATGAAGCTGTAGAAGATCCGGAAGGTCGCGCCCGAAAGGCCGGGCAGCGCGGCCAGCCAGAACAGCTGGTCCGTGGTATAGGCGAAGCCGATGAGGGGAAGCTTCGCGACAACCACGGACCACACCATCCACACCGCGAAGGCAAGGAGCAGCGCGGGGATGGAGATGAGCAGGTTGCGCCGGGCGATGCGTTGGCCGGCTTCCTCCCAGAAGAGCGGGTCTTCCGGCCGCCAGTCGGTCAGCACCTTGGATGGCGCAATCCGCCCGTGCTTCTTCTCGTCGTGGATAGAGGCCATTTCCGGGAACTGCGGCAGGCTCCGCACATCGATGCCGCTCGCCTTCTGTTCCATCTGCCGGATGGCGATGTGCATCCAGGCCAGCGCGATGGCAACCAGGGCGAACAACACCATGAAGCAACTGGTCCAGATGCCGGTCAGGTCACTCACCGCGCCGAACACGATCGGCAGGACGAACCCGCCCAGCCCACCAACCAGCCCGACCAGCCCGCCAACCGCGCCAACGTGGTCCGGGTAATAGACCGGGATGTGCTTGTAGACCGCCGCCTTGCCCAGCGACATGAAGAAGCCGAGCACAAAGACCGTGAGCACGAACGGCACGAGGCTCATCGAGGTCGAGAAGGAAATGTCGCCCTTGGTCCCGTGGATCGTGTAGTCCGTCGCCGGGTACGACAGCATGAACAGCAGCACCAACGAGACGCCGAAGGTCGCGTACATGATCCGCCGCGCGCCATAACGGTCCGACAGGACGCCGCCATAGGCGCGGAAAAGGCTGGCCGAGAGCGAGAAGGTTGCGGCAAGCGTGCCCGCAACCTTCACGTCGAGGCCGTATACCCCGATCAGATACTTGGGCAACCACAGCGCCAGCGCGACAAAGGCGCCGAACACGAAGAAATAGTACAGCGAGAAACGCCAGACCTGTTCGTTCTTCAGCGGGGCGAGTTGCTCGATGACGCCACGCGCGGGGGCTCCGCTGGCCTTGCGCGCGGCCAGTTCCGGCTCGTCCTTGGCAAGCACGAAGAACAGCACTGCGGTCAGCGCAAGCACGGCTGCCCAGATCTGCGCCACCGCGGTCCAGCCAAATGCGACCATTACCCAAGGCGCAAGCAGCTTGGTCACGGCAGCGCCGACATTGCCCATCCCGAAGAAACCGAGCGCGGCGCCCTGCCGCTCTTGCTGATACCACTTGGAGACATAGGCAACGCCGACCGCAAAGCCGCCGCCCGCCAGGCCCATGCCCAGCGCCGCCAGCAGCATCGCCGCGAAGCTGCTGGCGTGCGACAGCAGGAACGTCGCCGCCGCAGAGCCGAGCATCGTCAGCGGAAAGATGACGCGGCCGCCGCGCTGGTCGGTCCAGATGCCGAGCATCAGGCGGACCAGCGACCCGGTGAGGATCGGGGTGCCCACGAGCAGGCCGAACTGCGTATCGTTCAGCCCCAGCTCCGCCTTGATCTCGATCCCGATGATCGCAAAGATCGTCCACACCGCAAAGCATACGGTGAAGGCAAATGTGCTGAGCCCCAAGGCGCGGCTGCGCGCGGTACTGCTGATCGATTCCTGCGTCGGCATGGTCTGCCCCCTTCCATTACGGATCCGGCTGGGCGGGGATGCGCGCGAAGGCGCGGCAGCAGGTTGATCACGATCAAATTGCCGGAACGGAATGGTGCGACTTCTTATCGGCCTGATCTGGAAGCTATTCTGACTAGATATAGATCAATCCAGTGATTGATGAACATCAAGCAGCTCCCTATTGTTGGGTGAAACTACCAGAAAGCGAATCCTCCGTGCGTCCCGCCGAACGACCCGAAATTGCAACCCTTCCGCTGTTCCGGGACATGGGCGAGGCGGAGCGCGACCGGATCTTTTCCGGTTCGTTCCTGCAGGTATTCCCGCCGCAGTTGACCCTGTTCGAACTGGGTCAACGCGCCGATTTCCTGCATGTCTTGGTCGATGGGCTGGCCGAGCTCTATGCTCACAGTGCCGGCCGCGATACGACGATGCGGATCGTCGAGCCGGTGACCAGCTTCATCCTCGCCGCTGTCGTTACCGATATGCCATACCTGATGTCGGCGCGCACCTTGACCTCGTCGAGGGTGCTGCTTGTTCCTGCGGCACTGGTGCGTGAGGTGATCAAGCAGGATACTGCGCTGATGCAGGCAACGATGCACGAGTTAGCGCTCGGCTACCGCGATGTCGTCCGCGCACTCACCGACATGAAGTTGCGACAATCGGCAGAACGGCTGGGCAACCTCATTCTGCAACAGGAACGTCGGCAGGGCTCCACCGGCCGGGTGCAGCTCCGCGCGGAAAAGCGCGTGCTTGCCTCGCTGCTGGGCATGACGCCTGAAAACCTCTCACGTGCGTTCGGCGTGCTGGGAAGCCACGGGATCGTCGTGGACGGCAGCCAGGTTCGCATCGTGGACCGGGCCGCACTGGAAGCCTTCTCCCGGCCCGATCCGGTCAGGGAATAGAGCTAGAACTTCGCCTCGACCGAGAACCAGGCCTTGGTCGTATCGGTGGCGAAGCTCCGGGCATTGTAGCGGGCAAACTTGGCAAGAACTGTGATTTTGAGGTTCACCGGATAGCTCGCCAGCGCGTCCCATTCGCTGCCATAGTCGAGCCCGGCGCGCGTGGAGCGGAAGCGGTGCCACATCCCGCGCAGGGTCAGCCCGCCAAGCGCCTTGCCGCCCACCCTGTAGCCGGCATCGACATAGAGGTCCTCCAGACCGTTGCCCGGCGTGGTGAGGAATTTGTCGGCCCATCCGTTGAAGGCATGGAGCGTGGCGAGCGGGGTTTGCAGGGCTGCCGCGCCATCGCCCTCCAGCCGCTCATAGCCCAGGCGCAGCGTTACCGGCCCGGCCTTCAGCCCGGGCTCGAGCAACAGGTAGTCCAGCGCGAAAGTGCGCGGGTTGTTCGAGAGGTTGTGCTGGCGAGCGAACTCGGCGGCATAGAGGATCGCGACCCCCTTGCCGACGGGCCGCTCGCCAGCCATCCGCACGCCCAGGGTACGGGAACTGCCGGCGGGGAAGGCCGGAATGACCAGCCAGTAGCCGTAGCCCGAAAGCGTGCCGAAGCCTTTGATCGTGTATGCCGCCCGCGCGCCATTGATCGCGGTGTCGCGCCAGATGCCCTGCGGCGAATCCGGTCCGAACACCCGGTTGACACGCCAGGCATGAAGGTAGTCCAGTGCCAACCCGGGGCGCGGCCTGACCGTCACACGTGCTGCGTCGAGTGTCTGGTCATCCTGCCGCCAGCCGACCGAGCCGATCCAGCGCTGGTTCTCGACGTTGACCGCCTGACGCCCGACCGTCGCCTCAACCGCAGCGGACGGCCGCCAGCGAAGATAGGCCTGGTTGAGCAGAGTGTCGGTCGGATCGGCGACCACCGGATAGGCGGTCTTGCCATTGACATTGTCGTTGTAGTGCGCGGCCCCGATGGACAGGATTGTCTCGCCCTCGATCACGGCGGAAAAATGCTGCCACTCGCGCGTCTTGATTCCCGCCCGGACTCGCAAGGTTGATGCCGCCGCATCCTCGGGCAGGCCAGCCTGATCGACCAGTTCGAGACGATAGCGGACGTCGGCATAGGGTGTGACCGGCGCAGCAGGCGGCGCCTCCGCCAAAACTGGCGCAGCCAGACCAACAAGTGCCAGAACGCAGAAGTGTGATTGATGCATTTCGCATATCTAGCCGGAATATGCGCACTCTGGTTTGACTAATGTCAATCTAACTGCGCCTTTGCTGTTTTTGGATCTCCAATGATCTGGATCACTTTTTACAGTCACCCTTTGAGTAGGCCCCGGCCATGCTCAACAGGATCTTTCCGGAATCGGCCCGCCATGAACCGCCCGGCCGCGGGTTCATTCGCGTCACGAAACGGATTGCGGATTGGATGAACCCTCAAATCTGCACGCTTTGCGGACACATCAAATCCGTCAGCCACGCCGCCGCCGCCGCGAGAACGGACAAACAGACCCGATGCGAATGCTGCGGATACCGCCAGTAGCGGCACGAATCACAAGGCCTCGGGAACGTCGAGGACCGGCCAGGATCACTCCATGAAACACGTGACTACAAGGCGTCTGCCACAGATTCCGGCGGTATGCTTGCTACCGGTGCAACCGCTGCTCAAACGCATCATGAAACGGATCATCCTTGACCACCCGACGATCTTTGACCGTCTTGGGCCCTACAAGCAGTGCAGCTATGTGATTGATGCAAGCCGGCTGCCATTCCTGTTGCACCTCCGGCCCGATCCCTTGAATCCTCGCCTGCGCGCGCTTGCCCGTGGGCCGTCATATCCTTGCGACGCCCGGATCACCGGATCTTGCGCCCAGTTGGCGAAGATGGCCGATGGCTGCGGCGATGGCGATGCGCTGTTTTTCTCCAGGGACATCCACATTACCGGCAACCTCGACGCGGTCGTCTGCCTGCGCAACGCCATCGACGATCTTGACGGCTCGATAATGGACAGCGTCTGGGGCATGCTTGGCGGGCCGGGCAGGTTCATTGGCCAAGTTGCGCGTGGGCTTTACCGCCGGCGCGGGGCGACTTGGGCATGAAGCGGCCCGAACTCGTATGCCCGGCGGGGACGCCGGCCATGCTGCGCGCGGCGGTGGATGCCGGGGCGGACGCGGTTTACTGCGGTTTCCAGAACGCGACCAATGCACGCAATTTCACCGGGCTGAATTTCACGCCCGAGGAACTACGCAGCAGCGTAGCCTATGCCCACGCCCGTGGAGCCAAGGTATTGCTGGCCTTGAACACCTTCGCTTCCGCCGGACGGTTTTCCCTTTGGAAGGAAGCGGCCGACCATGGGGCAGGGATCGGCGTTGACGCCTTCATCGTGGCCGATATCGGGGTGGCCGCCTACATTGCGCACCACCATCCTCATTGCCGGCTGCATCTCTCGGTTCAGGCGGGGGCATCCAGCCCCGAGGCCATCAATTTCTATTGCCGCGAATTCGGCATCCGCCGCGCGGTGCTGCCCCGCATCCTGACCATTCCCGAAATTCGCCAGTTGAAAGCAGAGATCCCCTGCGAGATCGAAACATTCGTTTTCGGGAACCACGGCCTCATGGTCGAGGGGCGATGCAGCCTGACCAACTATGCCGTCGGAATCTCCACCAATATGGACGGCGCTTGCTCGCCTGCCTCGGAGGTCCGCTACGATCGCGACAGCAGCGGCGCCGTCAGCGCCAGCCTGGGCACCCACGTCATCGACCGCTTTGCTGCCGACGAGCAGGCCGGCTATCCGACGATCTGCAAGGGCCGATATTGCACGGCGGCACGGCCTCAGCCGTTCTATGCCTTCGAGGAACCGATCAGCCTCAACCTGATGGAGATGCTGCCCGCACTTGCCGCGGTCGGCGTCGATGCCCTCAAGATCGAGGGCCGGCAACGATCGCGGGCCTATGTCGGCAATGTCGTTGGCGGCTTCCGCAAGGCAATAGATGCTGTGGCTGCGGGCCGGGCGCCAGACCTGATCGACCTGCTGGCCCTGACCGAGGGCCAGAAGCAGACCCAGGGCGCATTCATTACCAAGAAGTGGCGCTAGAAATCATGGTAGCCAGACTGACCCTCGGGCCAATCCTGTTTCACTGGGATGCCGACGCCAAGCGCGACTTCTACGCCCGGATCGCCGACGAAAGCCCGATCGACACCGTCTATCTCGGCGAGGTCGTCTGTTCCAAGCGCACCCCGTTCTTCGACGGCCACCTGCCGGAGGTGGTCGAACGGCTGGAAAGCGGGGGCAAGACGGTCGTCTTCTCCAGCCTTGCCGAGGTCGTGCTCAACCGGGAACGCAAGATGACCACCGACCTGTGCGCGGCCGGCTATCACAACGTCGAGATCAACAATGCTGCGGGCCTGATCGCAACCAAAGGTCGGCCACATCGGATCGGTCCGATGATGAACGTCTATAACGAAGAGACCATGGTTCACCTCGCCGGTCATGGCGCAAGCCATTTTTCCCTGCCGCCGGAACTTCCCGGAACAATGGTGGAATTGATGGCGCAACGGGCCCGCACCCTGGGCGTTGCCATCGAGGTCCAGGCGTTCGGCCGCGTCCCGCTCGCCATCTCGGCACGCTGTTTTCATGCGCGCGCGCACCGGCGAAGCAAGGATGAGTGCCAGTTCGTGTGCGGCGAAGACCCGGACGGACTGACGCTCACCACTCTGGAGGACGAGCGATTCCTGGTGATCAATGGCGTGCAGACGCTGTCCCACGGCTATCTCAACCTCGCAGCGGAAATCGAGGATATGGTGGCGCGCGGCGTGACCCATGTTCGCCTGATGCCCCATCGGACCGACATGGTCGCCGTTTCGACGATATTTGCAGATCGCGTGGCTGGCCGGTCCACCGGTGCAGAGGCGGTGGCGCGACTGGCTGCACTCGGCATCGGCCCTTTCATCAATGGCTTTTGGCACGGAGTTGCGGGTCATCAATATCATGACGCTTGCGGTCCGGTCGTTGCCTGACGGAGAAAGCGCAGCGCTTGCGATGCCGGAAGCTCTGCAGCTTTTCAGGCGATGGCTGCGCGAGGCTGAGGCAGAGGCAGAGGAATGCCACGACCCCACGGCAATGGTCCTCGCAACCGCCACGTGTGATGGCACACCCTCGGCACGCATGGTGCTGCTGAAGGACTGTAATGACCGCGGCTTCGTGTTCTACACCAATCTGGGAAGCCGCAAGGCGCGTGAATTGCGCGCAAATCCGCAGGCGGCATTGCTGTTCGACTGGGCGCAAACCGGGCGACGCATAGAGATCGCGGGCCGGGCCGAACCGCTTCGGGCGGAAGAGGCCGATGCCTATTTCGCCGGGCGTGCGGCACCTTCGCGGATCGGAGCCTGGGCCTCGCGCCAGTCGGAACCGCTGGGCAGCCGGCTGCGCCTATGGCTGAGGATCGCGCGCTTCACGGCGGTCTGGGCAACCGGCAGGTTGGCCCGACCGGCATTCTGGTCGGGCTTCTGCATCGTTCCCATGGAAATCCGGTTCCAGGAGCCGGGCGGACGCGTTCTTGTCGTGGAGCAGGCCGCTCGGTGAATTCCGCTGGCACGTGAGTTGCCAAACCTTGCGGCCCGCCAGGAGCAAACGAGCTTTGACCCAGATCATTCACGCGCCGTGCCGGAACGGGCAATAGTGCCCGGCGAGCAGGTCGAGCAAAATCGGGATAGTGCGCCATGGCCGAATGCCGAAGAGCCGATCTGGGCGATATGCATCCGTGTCGCAGCTGCGCGGTCAGCGCCCAGGCGGTCTGCAACACGCTCGACGTGCCCGCGCTCGCCGACCTACGCAATCAAGGGGGCGAGGTCCGTCTGTCCCCGGGAGAAGCCCTGTTCCATCAAGGAGATCAGGCGGACTGCGTGTTCAGCCTGACGAGCGGGATTATCCAGCTTTACGCGCTGCTCCCCGACGGGCGCCGCCAGGTCATCGCGTTTCATTTTCCGGGCGAATTCATTGGCTTGTGCGGGTGGGGGGACCATCATTGCACCGCCGAGGCAGTCAGCAGGGCCACGCTTTGCCGGTTCGATGCCGCGCGCTTCGAAAAGTTTGCGCGTCGGAAGGCCGAGCTTGCGCAGTCCAGCCAGCGCCGCCTGACCGGCGATCTGATCGCCGCCCAGAACAGGACCGTCCAGCTGGGGCGGGCAACTGCGCGCGAACGGCTCGCGTGCTTTCTGCACGATGTCCATCAACGTTCGCAGGCCGAGGCGGGTGCCCCGAGCAACGTGATCCATCTCCCGATGAGCCGGATCGACATCGCAGATTACCTCGGGCTGACCAAGGAAACGGTCAGCCGGGAGTTCACCGCCCTGCGCCACGCCCGAACGATCCGCTCCCGGCCCGGCAGGCAGCTTGAAATCCTCGACATGGCGCAGATCCGCGCCTTGGCATTCGGAACCGAAAGCTTCGGCGGCCCCGCGCTAGCCGCACTTTGAATAGCCACACTCCAGGCATTTGTCGCAGCCCTCCTGGCGATGCATCGTCAGGTGCCCGCATTGCGTGCAGGCCCTGCCAACCGGTGCGCCTTCGATGGACGGGGCCGGGACCTGCGGATCGGCCCTCGGCCCCTCGCCGCCGCTCAAGCCCGCCAGGTGCCCTTCGAACACGTCGCCGATCGCGGCGAGCAACGAGGGCACATACCGCCGGTTCACCCACGAGCCGCCCCGCGGGTCGAACACGGCCTTGAGCTCCTCGGCGACAAAGCCGATGTCACCGCCCCGGCGCAGGACGGCCGAAATCATGCGGGTCAGTCCGACCGTCCAGGCATAGTGCTCCATGTTCTTGGAGTTGATGAACATCTCGAATGGCCGCCGCCGATCCTCCTCGATCAGGTCATTGATCGTGACATAGATCGCGTGCTCGCTGTGCGGCCATTTGACCTTGTAGGTCGACCCATGCAGCAGTTCAGGCCGGGGCTCGAGGACGGCTTCGGCAGAAGCAGGGGCCGGAGCGGGCGCGGGCGGCGCCTCGACGCTCAGCACCGAACCCGTGGTGGCATTGGGACGATAGGTCGTCAGCCCCTTGCAGCCCAGATGATAGGCCTCGGCATAGATATCGACAAACGCATCGAAGCTGATGTCCTCCGGGCAGTTGACGGTCTTGGAGATGGAACTGTCAATCAGGCGCTGCGCAGGCGCCTGCATCGCCAGATGATCGGACGGATCAAGCGACTGGGCGCTGACGAACAGGTTTTCCGGCGGCGGGGCATCCCCATGCAGTTGCTTCCACACCTGATAACCATGGTCCTCGACCGCCTCCTCGCGGGTCGAGCCGTCCGCCTGCCGCACCTTGCGGAAGTAGCTGTAGGCAAAGACCGGCTCGATCCCCGAGGAAACATTGCCCGCCAGCAGCGAGGTCGTCCCGGTCGGCGCGATCGAGGTCAGGCAGCCATTGCGCAGACCGCTCTGGCGGATCAGAGCGCGTGTCGGATCATCCAGCGTCACCAGGTTGGGCTGTTCGAGAATGACCGCGTCATACAGCGGGAAACTCCCCTTCTCGGCGGCCAGCGTGGCACTGGCCCGATAGGCGGCGTGGCGGATGGTATCGAGCCACCGGCAGGTCAGGGCGATGGCCTGTTCCGACCCATAGCGGAC
Source organism: uncultured Novosphingobium sp. (assembly GCA_964343385.1). Lineage (GTDB taxonomy): Bacteria > Pseudomonadota > Alphaproteobacteria > Sphingomonadales > Sphingomonadaceae > Novosphingobium. The sequence continues at coordinate 10,850 of CAYFJH010000035.1, forward strand.
GTTGCAGAACAGCAAGGCATCGGCGAGCCCGGTGATCCCCAGCCCGATCCGCCGCTTGGCCTTCGCCTCGGCCTCCTGCTGCGGCAGGGGATAGCGGGAAATGTCGATCACATTGTCGAGAAAGCGGACCGCCGTGGCCGTCAGGGCAGCCAGTTCGGCCTCGTCCAGTGCGCTGTCCGGCGCAAACGGCTGCGGCACCAGCCGGGCGAGGTTGATCGAGCCAAGCAGGCAGGCCCCATAGGCCGGGAGCATCTGTTCGCCGCACGGATTGCTGCCGACGATCGCCTCGCAATAGCCGAGGTTGTTATGCTGGTTGACCCGGTCGATGAAGATGACCCCCGGCTCGGCCACATCGTAGGTCGCCTGCATGAGGCGGCGCCACAGCCCGCGCGCGGGCACCGACCGGTGGACCTCGCCGTTGAAGCGGAGCGCCCATTCGCCGTCGGCCGCCAGGGCCGCCATGAAGGCATCGGTGACCAGTACCGAGAGGTTGAAATTGCGCAGCCGGTTCCGGTCGCGCTTGGCCTCTATGAACGCCTCGATATCGGGATGGTCGATCCTGAGGCACCCCATCATCGCGCCGCGCCGCTGCCCGGCGGCCATGATCGTGCCGCACATTGCATTCCAGCTGTCCATGAAGCTGAGCGGCCCGGATGCCTGCGCGCCCACGCCGCGGACGGCCGCCCCGGCGGGCCGGATGGTCGAAAAGTCCATCCCGACGCCGCCACCTTGCTGCATCGTTACCGCAGCCTCGCGCAGATGCTGGAAGATGCCGTCCAGATTGTCCGGGATCACCCCCATGACAAAGCAGTTGAACAACGTGACATCGCGCCCGGTTCCTGCCCCCGCAAGAATGCGGCCCGCCGGAATGAAGCGGAAGTCAGCCAGCGCATCGTGGAATGTCTGGGCCCACTTCACCCTGGAATCGGGCGCTTCGTTGGCCGCGATCGCCTTCGCCACGCGCCACCACGTATCGTCAACCGAGGTGTCGATGGCGCCGTCGCCGCCGTGAAAGCGATATTTCTGGTTCCAGATTTCGCCTGAGAGCGTTGTAATGGCCATGATCGCGCATCTTGTATGAACGTTGCAGAAGGCCCTACCATATATAGGCAATCCTGATTCAAATTGACCTGGATCACTTGTGCGTCGGACAAGCCCGGACGCTGCCGATTGCGGGCCGACCGGCGGCTCTAGCCTTGGCGTTTTCCGAGCAGCATCGATCCGTAAACAAGGCAAAAGCCGCCAAAGGCAGCAACCCAGGCCGCGGCTGAAAGGACGTAAAGCCACGGACCCGCAATCGGCCATATTCCGGCGGCGACCCGTGCCGTGACCGCCCCGAGCAAAGCCACGAACAGCGCTGCTGTGCGGCCATCGGCATGGAGCGGGCGACCAGTGTGGCCGCGCGTCGCCCGGGTCATGACTGCCAGCGTCATCACCCCGATCGCGCCAGCCGTCCACAGGTGCAGGCCAGCGGACGGCGCGATGGTGCCGGGAAGGAAGGTGGCTGCGGCAAGGATGATCGCGCCAAGCGGAACAAAGGCATAGCCAAGATGCAGGATCCAGAGCAGCGGCTCGCCCAGGGTCCGGTCACCGGCCCAGCGCCCCAGCCGCACGACATGCAGCAGCCCCGCCGCGCCCAGCAGCACGGCCGTGGTACTGCCCGCCGGCCGCAGAACCCAGGTCCCCGCCGCAGCGAGCAGCACGGCCAGCGCAACCTTGTCAAAGACTTGCCCGGGCGAAACCGGCAGGCGGCCGGGATTGTGCTGCGCCAGCCAGTTGCGCGTGAACGCCGGCACGATGCGGCCGCCGACCAGCGCAATCATCATCACGCCTGCGCCAACCGCGATGCGTAGGCCCTGCCCTTGGGCCGCGAATTCGCCGCGCGCAGCCTCGCAATGGAACACGGCGTCACCGAACGCGAAGATGGCCAGGAGAACAAGCACGCCCAGGTTGCGCCAGTTTTTCCCGGCAATGATTTCCCGCATGATTACTGCCGCCAGAGCCACCGGCAGCGCAAGGTCCGCCGCCGCAACTGTACCGGGCGGAAGCATGATCGAGAAGGCAACCGCCACACGGCCTGTCGCCCACAGGATAAACAGAATCACCAGCGGCCAGCCCACGATCGGGAGGCGTCCAGTCCAGTTCGGTACCGCCGTCAGCAGGAAACCAGCCATGACCGCGCCAAGATAGCCGAACAGGAACTCGTGTGCATGCCAGCTGACCGGATCGAACGCCGTCGGCAGCGCGGCCCAGCCGGACAGCATGAGAATCCAGCCCGACATCGCCACCGCCGCCCACAGTCCGGCGGCAAAGAAAAACGGCCTGAAGCCATAACTGAAAATGGCAGGGCCGCGCCACGCCCGCATCTGTTCACCAGTCGTCGTCACGGTCATCCTGCCCGGGCGCTCTGCCCTGTCGCTATGGTCAATTCTCGAACATCGGAAAGAGAACCTCGTTCTCCGTCCGCACGTGTTCCTCGAAATCGGCCAGGAATTCGCCGAGCCCCTGATAGAGCGCGCTCCACGTCCCGCATGCATCGGCCGGCAGGACTAGTCCGCCCGCCATGTGCCGTATGAGCGCCAGTTCGCGTACATGGTCGTCGTGGTCGGCCCGCATGACTGCGACCGGGTTCTCGATGCCCGGCATTCCGCCCCGGCGCATGGCAGGAAACAGCACGTGCTCTTCCTTGCGCATATGTATGTCCAGTTCGCCGAACAACTGCAGCAAAGCGGTGGCCAGGCCGCGCGGGACCATCGGGTCCGCCGCGTGGACGGCTTCGATCCTTGTCGCCTGTTCGATCAACCGCGGCAACTGCTCACGGTGCCGGGCGTGAAAGTGTTGCTCGATATGATCGGTGAGGATCACCGGATCGGCGACGGTTGTTTCGGTCACGATCGGCCTTTCGTTATCCTGAAGTGATAGGTCGGAACCGACATCTGGCTGGCCGGATACCAGCCACGTCCGGTGCGATCCCCTTGCCTGGCATGGCTACGCCTGATAATACGCATTGTAAATACCAATTAACCCCTGTCGAGGCGAACGATGTGCGGCTGACCTCCTTCACCGATTTTGGTTTGCGGATGCTGATGCGGATGGCCGGAGCCCCGGACCGGGTATTCTCGACCGCGGAACTGGCTGGCGAGTTCGGCTTGCCGCGCAACCACCTTGCCAAGATCATTCAAAGGCTGGCGCACGCCGGCATCGTCGAAACACGCCGCGGCGGCGGCGGCGGGGCTCAGCTCGCCCGCCCCCCACATTCGATCACGCTGGGCGAGATCGTGCGCCAGCTTGAAGTCGGGCAACCCATCGTGGAATGCTTCGCGGAAACGCCGGGCCTGTGTTCACTCGACGGGAAATGCCGGCTGAAGTTCCGACTGAGGGCTGCGGAACTTGCCTTCCTGGCCGAGCTTGACCGGCATGTCCTTGCCGACATCGCGCTGGAAAACGTACCCACCAGCGGGCTGCCCCTGCCGCAACCGACGACGGCCACACCGAGGAGCGACCAAGCATGACAGAAAAGCCCGAGCTTCACCGCGAAACAATAGCCGCCGCGCACGGCGTTGCGGCGGATCGCGCATTCGGAGCGGTGTCGCCGCCGCTTTACCTTTCGACCGCCTACGAATTCCCGGGGTACGACCAGCCGGGTCCATACGATTACGGCCGCGCCGGCAATCCCACCCGCGATCTCCTTTCCGAGGCATTGGTCAAGCTCGAAGGCGGCAGCGGCGCAGTCGTGACCTCCAGCGGCATGGCGGCGATCGACCTGCTGCTGGGCAGGCTGTGTGTGGACGATCTCGTTGTGGCGCCGCACGACTGCTACGGCGGCACGATGCGCTTGCTCAAAGCTCGTGCCCAGCGGCGCCAGTTACAGGTCTGTTTCGTGGATCAGTCGGACCCGCCCGCGCTTGCCGCCGCGCTGGAACGGCGGCCCACCCTCGTGCTCGTCGAAACGCCGAGCAACCCCTTGTTACGCATCGTGGATATCGCATCCCTGTGCGCCATGGCGCACGCGGTGGGCGCGGAAGTCGCGGTGGACAACACCTTCCTGTCGCCCGCTGTCCAGCGGCCGATCGCGCTCGGAGCCGACTACGTCGTCCATTCCACCACGAAGTTTCTCAATGGCCATTCGGACGTGATTGGCGGCGCAGTGATAGCCGCGAACGCCGACCGGGCTGCCGAGCTTCGACATTGGTGCAATGTCGTGGGCACCGCCGGATCGCCGTTTGATGCATGGCTAACGCTACGCGGACTGCGGACCCTGTATGCGCGCATGGACCGCCAGCAGGGCAATGCCATGGCCGTGGCCACATTTCTGGAACGGCACCCGGCCGTCACAAAGGTCCACTATCCCGGACTGCGCTCGCATCCAGGCCACGCCATTGCCGGACGCCAGCAGGACGGCTTCGGCGCGATGCTCAGTTTCGAACCCGCTGGCGGCACCGGAGCAATCAAGCGGTTCGTCGAAGCGGTCGGGGTTTTCACCCTCGCTGAATCCCTGGGGGGAGTAGAAAGCTTGGTCGCTCATCCGGCCACCATGACCCACGCCGACATGGGCGAGGCGGCCCGCAAGGCCGCCGGCATATCCGACACCCTGCTGCGCCTGTCTATCGGCCTCGAAGCAACGGAAGATCTGCTCCATGACCTCGAATCGGGCCTCGCCATGCTCACCGACTGAGCTGCTATTGACACTTGGTGCTCCCCAAGGTCGCAATCCCCGATTGGAGATTTCCAGTCCCGACAATCCGATCACATGGCGTCCCGCCGAGCAATTCACGAGCGCTGCCCTGCTCCAGTCCTCGCGCTACTGCCGCAAGTGGGACCGAGAATGGGGCCATTCTAGAAGTCCCGATAATATATGCAGTAAATACATGGATTTAAGCAAATAACTTGGCGGAGCGGGAGGGATTCGAACCCTCGATACGCTTTTGACGTATACTCACTTTCCAGGCGAGCGCCTTCGACCACTCGGCCACCGCTCCGCATGCACTGGAAGGGTGCGCCCTAGCGGCAAGGCGCAGCTTGTGCAAGGCAGCAGGCGCGCTGTCTTGGCGTTTGCGCTATGGCGCGCGATATGGTGCCTGCACGGCCTCGCGTGAAGGAGCGCCCAGTTTGACCGAGAGCATCGAATTTACCGGACCGCTTTGGCGCTGGAGCGGCGCGGGCGGGAGTGCGTGGCATTTCGTCACCATCACCGGCGAGGCGGCGGACACGCTCTCGGCCACGGCGCTGATGCGCAAGTTCGAAGGCATGGGGCGTGGATTTGGTTCGCTCAAGGTCAGCGTCCGGATTGGCGGCAGCACCTGGCAGACCTCGGTCTTCCCGCAAAAGGACGGCACCGACGGCCAGACCTGGCTGCTGCCAGTCAAAGCCGCAGCGCGCAAGGCTGAAGGGCTTGCCGAAGGCGCACCCACCACCCTGCGCCTGGAATTCTGAAGCCCCTAGATCCGATCCGCCGAAGCCACCGCCTCGCTCGCGCGCAGCGCGCTGACGATCCGCGTCAGGTGGGCAAGGTCGGTCACTTCGAGGTCCACCTCATAGGTCCCGAACAGGTCATCGCGCTGCGTCATCTCCAACCGCACGATATTGGCGCGGGCATTGGCGAAAATGCCGGTCATCTCGGCCAGCGTGCCGGGCCGGTTGTAGAGCACACAGCTGATCTGTCCGATTGCCCCCGTGCTGCGCTCCCCCCACGACAGGTCGAGCCAGTCCGCGTCGACCCCGTCGGCCAGCTTCATGCAGTCGATCGCATGGACCACCACCCCCTCGCCCGGCCGACGCAGCCCGACGATCCGGTCCCCCGGCACCGGATGACAACACGGTGCCAGCTGGAAGGCCACGCCCGCGGTTAGCCCCCGGATCGAAATCGCCCGCTCCTGCTTGGGCCATTCGTCGGCCTCGGGCAGGTTCGCCGCGCTCCCCGGGACGAGCGCTTCCATCACGCTCCGGTCGTCGATCTTGGCCGTGCCGATCGCGACCATCAGGTCTTCCTCGTCCTCCAGCCCCAGCCGCAGCGCGGCCGCACGCAGCGCCTTCTTGCCCACCTTGGTCGGCAGGCGCGCGGCGATCTCCTCAAACAACTTGCGCCCGATCGAGGCGATTTCGGCGCGCTCCTTGGCCCGGACCGCACGGCGGATCGCCGCCCGCGCCTTGCCGGTGACGACGAAGCTCAGCCACGACAGCTGCGGCGAAGAGGTCTTGCTCTTGATGATCTCGACCACGTCGCCATTGCCCAGCGGCGTGCGCAGCGGCATGTGCCGGCCGTTGATCTTCGCCCCCACCGCCATCGAACCAAGGTCGGTGTGGACCGCATAGGCAAAGTCGATCGGCGTCGCGCCCTTGGGCAACTGGTGCAACGTGCCCTTGGGGGTAAAGGCGAAAATCCGGTCCTGGTAGATCGCAAGGCGCGTATGCTCGAGCAGTTCCTCGGCATCGTGGCTGGCATCGACGATCTCGATCAGGTCGCGCAGCCAGCCGACCTGCGCATCGGGCTGGATCCCGCCCTGCTTGTAGGACCAGTGCGCGGCGAGGCCGTATTCGTTGGTCTCGTGCATGTCGTGGGTGCGGATCTGCACCTCCATCCGCATCGAGTTTTCAAAGATCAGCGCGGTGTGAAGCGAGCGATAGCCGTTCGACTTGGGCGTCGAGAGGTAGTCCTTGAACCGTCCGGGGATCATCTGCCACGTCCCGTGCAGCACCCCCAAGGCCTTGTAGCAATCCTCCACCGTCTCGGTGATAACGCGGAAGGCCATGATGTCGGTGATCTGCTCGAACGACACATGCCGCTCGGCCATCTTCTTCCAGATCGAGTAGGGATGCTTCTCCCGCCCCGAAACCTCGACCTTCATCCCCGCCTCGGCCAGCGCCTGCTTGATCGACAGCGCGATCGAGCCGACCTGGCCGCCTTCGCTGCTGCGGATCTGCGCCAGCCGCCCGGTGATCGTCGCATAGGCTTCGGGCTCAAGCTGCTCGAAGGCGAGCAGCTGCATCTCGCGCATGTATTCGTACATCCCCACTCGCTCGGCGAGGGGGGCGTAGATATCCATCGTCTCGCGCGCGATGCGCTGGCGCTTGTCCCCGCTCTTGATGAAGTGGAGCGTGCGCATATTGTGGAGCCGATCGGCCAGCTTGACCAGCAGGACCCGCAAGTCCTCGCTCATCGCCAGCAGGAACTTGCGCAGGTTTTCGGCCGCGCGCTCGTTCTCGGTCATCGCCTCGATCTTGGAGAGCTTGGTCACCCCGTCGACCAGCCGCGCCACATCCGGCCCGAACAGCCGCTCCACCTCCTCGATCGTGGCAAGGGTATCCTCCACCGTATCATGGAGCAGCGCGGTGATGATCGTGTCTTGATCGAGCTGCAGCTCGGTCATCAGCCCCGCCACCTCGACCGGGTGGGAGAAATAGGGGTCGCCGCTCGCCCGCTTCTGCGACCCGTGCTTCTGGACCGTATAGACATAGGCCCGGTTGAGGAGCGCCTCGTCGGCGTCCGGATCATACGCTTTTACGCGTTCGACAAGTTCATACTGGCGAAGCATCGTGCCCTTGATGGGGTGTTTAGGCCGCCAAGGGCAAGGCCCGTTTTACATCCATGGCCGACGAAACCCGCCGCGAGGCCGCAGTCGGGGCATTTGACTGGCGCTGGTTCGCGCCCCTGCAATCAACTCCACACCGCCTCGGGCGGCAGGCTCATCAGGATCGCATCGATGTTCCCCCCGGTCTTGAGCCCGAACAGCGTCCCCCGGTCATAGACCAGGTTGAACTCGGCATAGCGTCCGCGCCATTCAAGCTGGGTCAGCTTTTCCGCAGGGGTAAAATCCAGCCCCATCCGCCGCCGCACCAGCTTGGGGAACACATCCAGGAACGCCCGGCCCACGTCCTGCGTAAAGGCAAAGTTCGCCTCCCACGCGGCCTCGTCGGCGCATTCGAGGTGGTCGTAGAAGATGCCGCCCACGCCCCGGTGGACCTTGCGGTGCGGGATATAGAAATAGTCATCCGCCCAGGCCTTGAACCGCTCGTGATAATCGGCCCCGTGCGGATCGCAGGCACCCTTCATCGCAGCGTGGAACTCGGCCGTATCCTCGGCATAGGGGATCGGCGGGTTGAGATCGGCCCCGCCGCCGAACCACGCCTTGGTCGTGGTCAGGAACCGCGTGTTCATGTGAACCGCGGGCACGTGCGGATTGGCCATGTGCGCGACAAGGCTGATTCCAGTGGCGGAAAAGCGCGGGTGGTCCGGGTCCGCGCCGTTGATCGACCTTGCGAACTCGGGGCTCAGGTTCCCGTGCACGGTCGACACGTTGACGCCGACCTTCTCGAAAACCTTGCCCTTCATCAGGCCTTGCACACCGCCGCCGGTCTCGTGATCTCCCTCGGCCGCCACGCTGGCGCGCTGCCACGGGGTGTACTGAAACGCAGCGTCGCTCCCGGCTTCGCGCTCGATTGCCTCGAACTCGGCGCAGATCAGGTCGCGCAGATGCTCGAACCAGGTTTTCGCGCGGGCGGTATGGAGGGTCCAGTCAGTCATCGCGGCTCTCGGGCTGCCCCCCGAACAGGCGGGAGGTTTGCTCCCCTCCCGCAGGCGGGAGGGGCTGGGGGTGGGCAACGCGGCCCGTAAGGGCTGCGCGAGCCATGCCCTTGCCATTTGCACCCCGCTCGGGCAAGCCCGGCACATGGTTCCCTTTTCGTTCGCAGGCCACGAATTCGCGCTCACCGGCGGCAACGCGCTGTTCTGGCCGGCGGAAAACGCCCTGCTGGTGGCCGACCTCCACCTTGAAAAAGCCAGCTGGTTCGCCGCGCGCGGGACCATGCTCCCGCCCTATGACAGCCGTGAAACGCTCGAACGTGTCGCCCTTGCCCTGCGCGAGACCGGCGCCCGGCGGGTGTTCTGCCTGGGCGACAATTTCCACGATGCCGCCGGGGCTGACCGGCTCGAACCCCACGCCGCCGGAATGCTCGCCGCGCTCACCCGCGCAACCGACTGGGTATGGATCACCGGCAACCACGACGCGGCGCTGAGCGTGGAGGGCACCGTGGCCGAGGAACTCGCCATATCCGGCATCCGCCTGCGCCACGAGGCCCGCAAGGGCGAAACCGCGCCCGAACTGTCGGGCCACTTCCACCCCAAGCTGCGCGTCGCCCTGCGCGGCCGGACCATCGCCCGGCCTTGCGCGGTGCGCAGCGAAACGCGGATGATCCTCCCCGCCTTCGGCACCTTCACCGGCGGCATGGACGCCGCCGATCCAGCCATCCTCGCCGCGCTTCAGCCCGCCCGCGCGATCGACGCCGTGCTGCCCGCCGGGGGCAAGCTCATCGAATGGCCGCTCTGGCGCGCGGCCTAACCCAGTAGCCGGTTCACCGCCGCCGCCAGATCATCGGCCACCATGCTCGGATAGGGAGAAAACACCGTTTCGTCTCCGACCCGGTACTTGCCCGTCCGCACCAGCACCGCATGGCCGATTCCCGCCGTCAGGGCTCCGGCGACATCCGCCTCCGCGTCGTCACCGATCATCGTCACTTCGTCCGCCAGGCACCCGGCCGAGGCCACGGCCGTCGCAAAGAAGTCCGGCGAAGGCTTGCCCAGCAGCACCGCCCCGGTCCGCGCGGCATATTCCAGTCCGCTGACGAAAGCCCCGGCATCCAGACTGAGGACACCGTCGGCATCGAGGAACGTGCGGTTGCGGGCCAGGGCCAGCAGCGGCGCACCGCTGACCAGCTTGCGGAAGGCGGCATTGAGCGCGGCATACGAAAATTCATCCCCCGCATCGCCGACCACCACGGCCTCAGCGCCGTCCTCCGGTCCGTCCTCCACGCTGCCGCAATCGGCAAAGTCCTCTACCAGTGCGGGATGCACCAGCAGGTGCGCGCGCATCCCGCGTTCCGCCAGCCACTCACAGGCGGAACGCGCCGGGGTGAACAGCTCATCCTGTCCCACCGCAACGCCCATCCGCTGCAATTGCGCGGCGATCAGGCGGCGCGGCGTGCGGGTCGTGTTGGTCAGGAACCGGACAGGAATTCCGGCAGCGCGCAGCCGCCCGATGGCGTCGACCGAGCCCGCGATGACGCTGTCACCTTGATAGATGACGCCAGCCAGATCGATGAAGACCGACTTTGCCATCTCCCGAACATGGGGCGGAAATCAGCCATTTCAATCCGCCGCTATCAGCCCGCCAGCCGCTCCAGCGCCCGCTCGCGCCCGATCAGCGGCAGCAGCGCGGCCATGTCCGGCCCATGTTCCAGCCCCGTCAGCGCCAGCCGCAGCGGCAGGAACAGCGCCTTGCCCTTGCGCCCGGTCTGCTCCTTGAGCGCGCCGGTCAGGGCCTTCCACACCTCGCCCGACCATTCCAGCCCGGCCAGCACCGCCCCGGCCTGCTGCACGAAGGCAGCGTCCTCGTCCGACAAAGGCGGCACTTCAACCGGGCCGGTCACTACCCGCCACCATTCCGCCGCCTCGCCGATATGGCTCAGGTTGGGCCGCACCGCCTCCCATGCCGCCTCACCCATGCCTTCGGGCAGCAGGTGCGCCGCCCGCGCATAGGGCAGGTGGTGGACGATCCCGGCATTGATCCGCTGCAACTCCGCCTCGTCGAACCGCGCCGGAGCCCGCCCAAAGGTGGACAGGTCAAAGCTCGCCACCAACGCGTCGCGCCCCAGCGGCTCGACCGGCTGCGAAGTCCCCAGCCGCGCCAGCAGCGCGACCAGCGCCTCGGGCTCGACCCCGGCCTCGCGCAGGTCCGCCATGCCCAGCGATCCCAGCCGCTTGGACAGCTTGCCCTCGCTCCCCACCAACAGCGCCTCGTGCGCAAAGGCCGGCGGCGTGCCCCCCAGCGCGGTGAACATCTGCAATTGCGCCGCCGTGTTGGAAACATGATCCTCGCCCCGCAGCACCAAGGTCACCCCCATGGCGATATCGTCGATCACCGAAGGCAGCATATAGAGCCACGACCCATCCGCGCGGCGCACCACCGGATCGCTCATCGCCGCCGGATCAAACCGCTGCGACCCCCTGATCCCGTCGTCCCAGGTGATCGGCTCGTTCCGGTCCAGCAAAAACCGCCAGTGCGGCGCCTCGCCCGCCGCCGCCTTCGCTGCATGATCCGCCTCGCTCAGCGCCAGCGCGGCCCGATCATAGATCGGCGGCAGCCCGCGCCCGAGCAGCACCTTGCGCCTGAGGTCCAACTCCTGCGCGCTTTCATAACAGCGATAGACCCGCCCCGCCGCGACCAGCCGCGCAAATTCGCGCTCATAAAGCTCGCCGCGTGCCGACTGCCGCTCTTCCCCATCAGGCTCCAACCCCAGCCAGGCCATATCCGCGCGGATCGCCGCGACGTATTCCTCCCGGCTGCGCTCCGCATCGGTATCGTCGATCCGCAGCAGGAACCGTCCGCTGCCCTTCCGGGCCAGCATCCAGTTGTGCAGGGCCGTGCGGATATTGCCCACGTGGAGCAGGCCGGTCGGCGAAGGGGCAAAGCGAGTAACGGTGGTCATCCCCGCCCCCCTACCGCGCCGCGCCGCCGGGCGCCAGACGCGGCCTGCTCCGGTCACGCAGACCTGAATGCATGCGTGATGGGATAACGCCGGTCGCGGCCAAAGTTCCGGCTGCCTAGCTTGACCCCCGGCGGGGCCTGCCGCCGTTTGTATTCTGCCAGGTGCAGCAGCCGCTCGATCCGCGAGACCGTGGCATGGTCGAACCCTTCGCTCACAAGCTGCGCCACCGATTTCTCATGCTCGACCAGCCCGAGCAGGATCGGATCGAGCACGTCATAGGGCGGGAGCGAATCGCTGTCCTTCTGGTTCTCGCGCAGTTCGGCGGTCGGCGGCTTGACGATGATGTTGTCGGGCATCACCGGCCCGTCCGGGCCCAGCCCGATCTTGGGCTTGTGGTGGTTGCGCCACTTCGAGATCGCGAAGACCGTCATCTTGTAGGCGTCCTTCAGCGGGTTGTAGCCGCCCGCCATGTCGCCATAGATCGTCGCATAACCAACGCTCATCTCGCTCTTGTTGCCGGTGGTTAGCAGCATCGGCCCGAACTTGTTCGACAGCGCCATCAGTGTCACGCCCCTGATCCGCGACTGCAGGTTCTCTTCGGCAAGGTCGGGCGCGCGGCCCGCGAACACCGGCTCCAGCATCTCGCCGAATGCCCCCACGGCGGGCGCAATCGGGACCGTGTCATAACGGCACCCGATCATCTGCGCGCATTCGGTTGCGTCGACCAGGCTTTCCGCGCTGGTGAACTGGCTCGGCAGCATCACCGCCCAGACCCGCTCCGGCCCCAGCGCATCGGCGGCGATCGCCGCGCAGATCGCGCTGTCGATCCCGCCCGACAGCCCCAGCACCACGCCCGGAAAGCGGTTACGGTTCACATAATCGCGCAGCGCCATGACCATCGCGCAATAGATATCCTCTGGATGGTCGGCCAGTTGCGCCACCGTTCCCCGGTCGCAGCGCCAGCCGGTAGCAGTGCGGGTCCAGCGGGTATCGACCGTCTGTTCCTCCCAGTCCCCGAGCTGGACCGCGAGGCTGCCGTCGCCGTTGATGACAAAGCTCGCCCCGTCGAACACCAGTTCGTCCTGCCCGCCGACCCGGTTGAGATAGGCCAGCGGCAACCTGGTATCGACCGCGCGCAGCTTGGCCACTCCGTCGATCCGCAAGGCATCCTTGTCGATCTCATAGGGGCTGCCGTTGATGCAGATGAGGATTTCCGCCCCGAAATCCGCCAGATGCCGGCACACATCGGGGTGCCAGATGTCCTCGCAGATCGGCACGCCGATCATCACCCCCCGGAACACGATCGGCTCGGGCAGCGGGCCGGGCTGGAACAGCCGGACCTCGTCGAACGTCCCGTAGTTCGGCAATTCGTGCTTGAAACGCACCGCCGCGATCCTGCCCCCGTCGAGCAGCGCCACCCCGTTGTGCAGCGCCCCGTCGCGCACGAAGACCGAACCCACCAGCATCGCCGGCCCATCGCCCGCCGTCGCCTCGGCCATGCGTTCCAGTTCCGCCGCCGCGCGCTCGACCAGCGCCGGCTTGAGGATCAGGTCCTCCGGCGGATAGCCGATCAGCTGCAGTTCGGGAAAGACGATGAGGTCCGCCCCCTTGGCCCTGTCCCGCGCGGCGAGCATGGCGGCGGCATTGCCGGCGAGGTCCCCCACCGACTGGTTGACCTGAGCGAGCGTAATCCTGAGCGTATCGACCATGATCAATGCCTAAAGCCGGAATGGCACGGGGGCAATCGCGTTCCCTGCGCAAGGCCCGATGCGGCCCGAAGCTGGCGAAATTCGCTGCAGCGTGTTTTATTCGGCGCAAAGGGAGAACGGATATGAGCAGGTTTGCCTTCGCCGCCGCATTTGCCATGCTGTCTTACCCGGCGGCCGCACAGACCCCCGCCCCTGCCGCCGCCGACCCCCATGCGACCGAGCAATGGTCCCCGGCTGCCCCGGTCGTCCGCCCCCGCGCCTTGCCGCCGGCACCGCCGCCGCGCGGCGCGGTCGTGCTTCTTGGCGGCGATAACCTGAAGGAGTGGGTGTCCACCGACATCGGCGGCCCGGCGAACTGGCCGGTCAGGGGCGGCGTGCTGACGGTCAACAAACCGGCCGGAAACATCCAGACCCGGCGCGCCTTCCGCAATTACAGGCTCCACCTCGAATGGCGCATCCCCGCATCGATCACCGGCAAGGGCCAGGCACGCGGAAACTCCGGCGTATTCCTCGGCGCGACCGGACCGGGCGATGCTGGTTACGAACTGCAGATCCTCGATTCGTTCGCCAACCCGACGTATGTCAACGGGCAGGCTGGGGCGATCTACAAGCAGCACCCACCACTGGCCAATCCCGCACGGCCGCCCGGCGCATGGCAGGCCTATGACGTCACGTGGACCGCGCCGCGCTTTTCCGCGGATGGCACGCTGGCATTCCCTGCCCGCGTCACCGTCCGGTTCAACGGCGTGCTGGTCCAGGACAACGTCGCCCTCGCCGGCCCGACGGTCTACGTCGGCGCACCGGCCTACCGCGCGCACGGCCCCCTCCCGATCAAGCTCCAGGCCCACCACGACCCGAGCCTGCCGATCAGTTTTCGCAACATCTGGGTCCGCGCCCTGCCCTGATCGCAAAGGCCCGCCGGACCCGGCAGCGCGGCCTGTGCGTTGATCGCTGGAAACCATGCCGATTGCCGCACCACCCCGTGAAAAAGCCGCCGCCGCACTTGCCTCGCTTGGCATCGTGCTCGGCATGACGGCGGCGCTGGTCATCGGCCTGCGCCCACAGTGGCAGGTCACCGTGCGTTCCGCGCTGATCGCGGTCGACATGGCTCCGCCCGCGCCGCGCCCTTCGCCGCCACCTCCACCTCCGCCGCCGCGCCCCTCGGTCGACAGCGCCCCCACCGGCAGCCCCGCCCCGCCCGGACTGCGCGGCAAGGCGAGCCCCGTTTTTGCCGCGCCGGTCCAAGTGCCGCTCGCTCTCCCGCCACCGATCATTGTCGCCACGCTTCCCGCAGCGGGCGACGCCACGCAAAGCGGCGCGTCGAACCTTGTCGGACCGGGCACCGGCGCGGGCGGCGTCGGCACCGGAGACGGCGGCGGCGGGAGCGGCGGCAGTGGCACCGGCAACGGCGTTCCGGTGCAGGGTCCGCGCCAGATCCACGGCAAGCTGAGCTATGACGACCTGCCTCAAGGTCTCGTCGCCCCCGGCGATGAGGCCGCAGTCGGCGTGCGCTACACCGTCAATGTCGATGGCTCGGTCAGCAATTGCCGGATCGACCGCTCAAGCGGCTTTGCCGCGCTCGACGCCGCCGCCTGCCGCCTGATCGAGGCCCGCTTCCGCTTCCGCCCCGCCCGCGATGCCCGGCGCCGTCCGGCCCCCTCGACCGTCGCCGAAGACCACGTCTGGATCAACGCGCCGGACGACCGCTAGAGTGATTTCGAGCTAGATGGAAACACCTGGCGGCTCGGAAATCACGGCAAAACAAAAACATAGAGTGCTGGCTTTGATGCAGTCAAAGTCGGAAGCGCTCTGGGGCCCGCCATGCTGCGCAGCAAAAACCCCGCCGGATCGCTCCGGCGGGGTCTCGCATTTCGTCGCAAAGGCGCGAAGGCTTATTCGCCCTCGCCCTCGATCAGGTATTCACCGGCATCGGCGTCGGTGCCGTGGCTTTCCCCTTCGACCGCTGCCAGCGGATCGTTGCCGATTGCCGCTTCCGGACCCTGTGCCAGTTCGGCCGCATGCTCTTCCGCCGCGGTGGCCGGCGCGATCAGGCTTTCCTGCAGCTTGCGGTACTGCGCACGCAGGGCAACGTCGCGGCTGGTGGCCGCCACGCGCAGGCGGTTCATGCCCGCGCCCGTGCCCGCCGGGATCAGCCGGCCGACGATGACGTTTTCCTTGAGACCGATCAGGCTGTCGCACTTCCCTTCGACCGCCGCCTGCGTGAGCACGCGGGTGGTTTCCTGGAACGATGCGGCCGAGATGAACGAACGGGTCTGCAGCGAAGCCTTGGTGATGCCCAGCAGGACCGGCTTGCCTTCGGCAAACTTCTGTCCGGCCGCCAGCTTGGCGTTGTATTCGTCCATTTCCTCGCGGTCGACCTGTTCGCCGGCCAGCAGCACAGTGTCGCCGCCGTCCGTGATCTCGACCTTCTGCAGCATCTGGCGAACGATCACCTCGATGTGCTTGTCGTTGATCTTCACGCCCTGGAGTCGGTAGACTTCCTGGATTTCCGCGACGAGGTATTCGGCCAGAGCCTCCACGCCCATCACTTCCAGAATGTCGTGCGGGTCGGGCGAACCGGAGATCAGGTTGTCGCCCTTCTTGACCCAGTCACCTTCCTGCACGTCGATCACGCGGCTCTTGGGAACCAGGTACTCGATCGGATCGCCCTCTTCCGGAACGATCGCGATCTTGCGCTTCGCCTTGTAGTCGCGGACGAACTCGATCCGGCCAGAAATCTTGGCGATGATCGAGTTGTCCTTGGGCTTGCGCGCCTCGAACAGTTCGGCAACGCGCGGCAGACCGCCGGTGATGTCGCGGGTCTTGGCGGCTTCGCGGCTGGCACGGGCCAGAACGTCACCGGCTTCGACCAGCTGGCCATCCTCGACCGACAGCGTCGTGCCCGGTGCCATCAGATAGCGCGCGGCCTCGCCGCTCGCATCGTCAAGCAGGGTCAGGCGCGGACGGAGGTCTTCCTTCTTGTTGCGGCTGGTCGAGCGGTTCTCGGTCACGACGCGGCTGGTCATGCCGGTCGCTTCGTCGGTCAGCTCGGTCAGCGTGCGGCTGTCGATCAGGTCCTGGTATTTCACGATACCCGGCTTTTCAGTGATGACCGGCGTGGTGAACGGATCCCATTCAGCCAGACGTTCGCCCTGCGCAATGATTGCGCCGTTCTGGTGGAGCAGGTGGGTACCATAAGGCACGCGGTGCATCGCGCGCTCGCGGCCCTCGCTATCCAGAACCACGATCTCGCCGCCCCGCGCCAGCGACAGCTGGCGGCCGCGCTTGTCGACGATCGTCGGGATGTCACGGTACTGGACGGTGCCATCACACAGCGCCTCGAGGTGCGACTGCTCGTTGACCTGCGCCGCGCCGCCGATGTGGAAGGTCCGCATCGTCAGCTGGGTGCCGGGTTCACCGATCGACTGGGCGGCGATGACGCCGACCGCTTCACCGATGTTGACCGGGGTGCCGCGGGCAAGATCGCGCCCGTAGCAGGTTGCACAGACGCCTTGTTCGGCCTCGCAGATCAGCGGCGAGCGGATGCGCGCGCCCTGCGGGTCGACCACCTCGATCCGGGCGACCGCAGCTTCGTCGAGCAGTTCGCCCTTCGCCGCGACGACCTTGCCGTCCTTGTCCATGATGTCCTCGGCCAGGGTCCGGCCCAGAATGCGTTCGCCCAGCGAGGCAATGGTCGTGCCGCCCTGGATGATCGCGCGCATTTCGAGCGCACGCTCGGTCCCGCAGTCGTTGATGACGACCACGCAGTCCTGCGACACGTCGACCAGTCGGCGGGTCAGGTAACCCGAGTTGGCGGTCTTCAGCGCGGTATCCGCGAGGCCCTTACGAGCGCCGTGGGTCGAGTTGAAGTATTCAAGGACGGTCAGGCCTTCCTTGAAGTTCGAG
>CAYFJH010000035.1:27955-28494 GCA_964343385.1 uncultured Novosphingobium sp.
ACGCGCGCCCGAATGGCTCATCATGTAGATCGAGTTGACCTGCTTCTCGCGGCCGTGCTCGTCGATCGGGGTGGCCTTGATCTCCTCCATCATGGCCGCGGCCACCTGGTCACCGCAACGGCTCCAGGCGTCGATCACCTTGTTGTACTTTTCCTGCTGGGTGATCAGGCCGTCCTGGTACTGCTGCTCATAGTCGGCCACCAGCGCCTTGGTCTCGTCGACCAGCGCGTCCTTGGTGTCGGGGATGATCATGTCGTCCTTGCCGAACGAAATGCCCGCCTTGAACGCGTTGCGGAAGCCGAGCGTCATGATCGCGTCGGCGAACAGCACCGTGTCCTTCTGGCCGGTGTGACGGTAGACCTGATCGATGACGTCGCCGATTTCCTTCTTGGTGAGCAGGCGGTTGACGACTTCGAAGGGCACCTTGTGGCTCTTGGGCAGGCATTCGCCGATCAGCATGCGGCCAGGAGTGGTCTCGAACCGCTTCATGTACTGCTTGCCGGCCTCGTCGGTCTGCGGCACGCGGGCCACGATCTTCA
>CAYFJH010000035.1:28504-28832 GCA_964343385.1 uncultured Novosphingobium sp.
CACCCGGCTCGCCCTTGCCTTCCATCGTTAGATAATAGAGACCGAGGACAATGTCCTGGCTTGGCACGATGATCGGCTTGCCGTTGGCGGGGCTGAGGATGTTGTTGGTCGACATCATCAGCACGCGCGCTTCGAGCTGGGCCTCAAGGCTCAGCGGCACGTGGACCGCCATCTGGTCACCGTCGAAGTCGGCGTTGAAGGCCGAGCAGACCAGCGGGTGCAGCTGGATCGCCTTGCCCTCGATCAGCACGGGCTCGAACGCCTGGATGCCGAGGCGGTGGAGCGTCGGCGCGCGGTTCAGCATGACCGGGTGCTCGCGAATGACTTC
>CAYFJH010000036.1:0-1090 GCA_964343385.1 uncultured Novosphingobium sp.
CGAGAGCTCGATGACCGGCTCGGGGAATTCCATGCGTTCGAGAACGATCGGGAACCGTTCGGCGCACAGGGTGTCACCGGTGGTGGTTTCCTTCATGCCCGCAAGCGCGATGATATCGCCGGCGAATGCCTCGTCCACGTCCTTGCGGTCGTTGGCATGCATTTCGAGCATGCGCCCGACCTTTTCCTTCTTGTCCTTCACCGAGTTCAGGTAGGTGCCCTTGGTGAGCGTGCCCGAATAGATGCGGATGAAGGTGAGCGAGCCCACGAAGGGATCGTTCATGACCTTGAACGCCAGCGCGCTGAACGGCGCTTCGTCCGTCGGCGGACGGCTGTCCTTCTCGTCGCTGTCCATCTTGACGCCCTGGACGTCCTCGATGTCGAGCGGCGAAGGCAGGTAGTCGACCACGGCGTCGAGCAGGGGCTGGACGCCCTTGTTCTTGAACGCCGAGCCGCAGACCACCGGCACGAAGGCGTGGGCCAGCGTGCCCTTGCGGATCAGCTTCTTGAGCGTCGCCACGTCGGGCTCGTTGCCTTCGAGGTAGGCTTCCATCGCGTCATCGTCCTGCTCGACGGCGAGTTCGATGAGCTGCGAGCGGTATTCGGCTGCCTCGTCGGCCATGTCGGCGGGGATTTCCTCGTAGAAGAATTCGGCGCCGAGCGCTTCGTCCTTCCAGATGATCGCGCGGTTGTGGACGAGATCGACGAGGCCCTTCAGGTCGGCTTCGAGGCCGATCGGGAGATAGAGCACCGCGGGCTTGGCGCCGAGGCGGTCGATGATCGACTGGACGCAGTATTTGAAGCTGGCGCCGGTGCGGTCCAGCTTGTTGATGAAGCACATGCGGGGGACGCCGTACTTGTCGGCCTGGCGCCAGACGGTTTCGGACTGGGGTTCGACCCCGGCCACGCCGTCGAAGCAGGCGACTGCACCGTCGAGCACGCGAAGGCTACGTTCGACTTCGATGGTGAAGTCGACGTGCCCGGGGGTGTCGATGATGTTGATGCGGTGGTCGTTCCAGAAACAGGTGGTCGCGGCCGAAGTAATCGTGATGCCGCGTTCTTGCTCCTGCTCCATCCAGTCCATCGTGGCC
>CAYFJH010000036.1:1100-28010 GCA_964343385.1 uncultured Novosphingobium sp.
CTTGTAGGACTTACCGGTGTAGAACAGAATGCGCTCGGTCGTCGTGGTTTTACCAGCGTCGATGTGCGCCATGATACCGATGTTGCGGTACATCGAAAGCGGATGGCTGCGGGCCATGGGAACTTCCTTGAGAACAATGGGGGAGCTGGAGTGGCTCCGCCCATATAGTAGCAAATGTGACGGCTTCGAGACGTACCACCCTTCGACCCTTCGACAGGTTCAGGGTGAGCGGCCCTCAGTTAATTACCAGCGGTAATGGCTGAACGCGCGGTTGGCGTCGGCCATGCGGTGGGTGTCTTCACGCTTCTTGACCGCGTTGCCGCGGTTGTTGGCGGCGTCCATCAGCTCGCCCGAGAGGCGGGCGGCCATGGTCGTTTCCGAACGGTTGCGCGCAGCCGTGATCAGCCAGCGGATGGCGAGCGCCTGGGCGCGTTCCGGACGGACTTCGACCGGGACCTGATAGGTCGCACCACCGACGCGGCGCGAACGCACTTCGATCTGCGGCTTCACGTTGGTCAGCGCATCGTGGAACAGCTGCAGCGGATCGGCCTTGGCGCGAACCTGCATGGTTTCCATGGCGCCATAGACGATCGATTCGGCCACGGACTTCTTACCGTCGAGCATGAGGTTGTTCATGAACTTCGACAGGATCTGATCGTTGAACTTCGGATCAGGCAGGATTTCCCGCTTTTCGGGACGACGACGACGTGACATTTTTTATAACTCCTTCGGAGTGCGCCCTTCACATCCGTGAAGGGCTTTCGGCTCCGGCCCGCTCCCCCGCCCGGCCACCCAGATGCTACCTCGTAGGGTAGCCGGGCGGGGGAGCGGACCGGAGCCGTTCCGCGTAAGACTTACTTCGGACGCTTGGCGCCGTACTTCGAGCGGCTCTGCTTGCGGTCCTTGACGCCCTGCGTATCGAGCACGCCGCGCAGGACGTGGTAGCGAACGCCGGGAAGATCGCGGACACGGCCGCCGCGGATGAGCACGACCGAGTGCTCCTGCAGGTTGTGGCCTTCACCCGGGATGTAGGAGATGACCTCGCGCTGGTTGGTCAGGCGGATCTTGGCGACCTTGCGAAGCGCCGAGTTCGGCTTCTTCGGGGTGGTCGTGTAAACGCGGGTGCAAACGCCGCGCTTCTGCGGGTTCTGCTCCATCGCAGGAACCTTGGACTTGGCCTTCTGCGGAACGCGACCCTTGCGGATCAGCTGGTTGATAGTGGGCATGAAAAGACTTCACCTGTGTTTGGTGGCAGTGCCGGACCGAAGGTGAAGTGGTTTGCCCCATACGCAAAGCCAGGGCGGACCCGAAGGCCGGCCGGACACAAGGCGTATGAACCGAAACGCTCCACCCGAGGCAGACGCCGCCGGGTTACTTTGACGGATTACACAGCCCGAAGGGACGCACGCACCGGCAATGTTCAGCTCTATCCAGACGAGAAA
Source organism: uncultured Novosphingobium sp. (assembly GCA_964343385.1). Taxonomy (GTDB): domain Bacteria; phylum Pseudomonadota; class Alphaproteobacteria; order Sphingomonadales; family Sphingomonadaceae; genus Novosphingobium. Next base: position 2,543 of record CAYFJH010000036.1, read on the forward strand.
CCCGCCAAGGAAGCGCGGCCCTTAGGCGCGATTGCGGGGTGGGTCAAGGGATTCGGGGCGCTCAGGTAGAATAGCGTCTTGGGCGAACGGCCGCGCTTGATTTTGACAAACAATGAAATACCCCTTGCGATCATCTGGGGAGGTTGTGTTGCACGTCAAGTCTTTGCTGATCACTGGATCGCTCGCTTTAATCTGTTCCGGAGCATCGGGGGCCACTCGGTCTGATGCAGTAGCTTATAAAAAACCGGCTTCGTGGGTGTTTGACGCGCCAAATTTCACCGAGGCGGCACCATCGCCGCAGTTGCCGCTGGTGGTTGTCTATTTCGATAACCAGGTACGCATCATGCATGGCGGTGACCAAGAAATATTCACCGCATTCCGCTACCGGATTCAGAAGCCCGAAGCGCTCGCCGTCGGGAACCTGACGGTTACGTGGCAGCCGGACGATGGGCCGGCAACCGTCCATTATGTTCGATTGATACGCAACGGACAAACATCCGACGTCCTTGCCCAGAGCAAGTTCACAGTTCTTCAGCGCGAGCAATTACTGGAACAGTCGATCCTGACCGGCCAGCGCACGGCGGCAATGCAAGTCCCGGGGCTTCAGGTGGGCGACGAAATCGAGTTCGCTGCCACAGTCCGGCGCCATCAACCGGTTTTCGGGGGCAAGGTAGCGGGTCGGATGCAGTTCCCCGTCCTTGGAACGCCCGGCGCGTTTCGCTTTCGATTGCTCTGGCCTCAGCCGCATCCCCTCGCACTTCGGGGAAGCAACGACATGCAATCCTTCCAGCCGCAGGCGAGCGGAACGGAGAATATCTTTGAGCTGACCATGCGCGACCCCAAGGGCGCAGTTCCGACAGAAGGCGCCCCTCCGCGTTTTAATGTGCGGCGGCTTGTAGAGTATTCCAACTTTGGAAAATGGGAAGACATCTCGAATCTGCTTGCCCCGCTGTTCGACAAGGCATCGCTCCTTGAGCCAAATTCAGCGATCAAGACGGAAGCCACCGCCATCACGAACAAGACGGCGGATCCCGTTGAGAGAGCGCAGGCCGCTCTCCGTTTGGTCCAGGATCGGATTCGATACGTGTATGTGGGCCTGGACGGGGGCAACTATAGTCCTGCAAGCGCGGAGGATACCTGGAAGCGCCGTTTCGGCGACTGCAAGGCGAAAACGGTGCTGTTGGTTGCCCTTCTGCGTGAACTTGGCATCACAGCTCATCCCGCGCTCGTAAATTCCCGCGGCGGCGATGGCCTGAATCAGCGGCTCCCAGGACCCGACATGTTCGATCATATGATCGTCAAGGCCGTGGTCGACGGGAAAACCGAATGGCTAGATGGCACTCAACAAGGGAACAGTTACCTCGACAATCAGGTCCTGCCATTTCGCTGGGCATTGCCATTGAATTCAGAAGGATTGGCGCTGGAAGAGATTGTCCCGCGCGACACCGGTTTTCCGATGCTGGTGGGGACCGTCGACATTGACGCCACTTCCGGCGTCAATGAAGACGCGAAGGTAACTGCACGCAATATCGTTCGGGGCGACGAGGCCTTCGCAATCCAGTCCCAATTGACCACATTGTCCACCGAGGACGCCGATCGCGCGATGAAAACATACTGGCGGCAGCAACTAGATTGGGCGGTCGCGGACAAAGTCGCGTGGAGCTACAATGAACGGCGCAGGGCCGTCACACTTGAGTTGAACGGTAGGGGCAACCCGGGATGGACAGGCGATTCCTCCGAAGGACATTCCCTGACAATTCTGGGGGCCGGTTTCTTCGCGCCTGATCCGCTGCGTCGGCCGGCCGATCAAGACCAACTGGCATCCTGGTCAAATGAATTTCCGCGATTCCGTTGCTGGGCCACGACCATTCGCCTACCCAAGGCGAGCGACAATCTGTCCTGGTCGCTGTACGCCGACCCGATGAATCAGCGCTTGGGCGGAACGGAGTATTGGAGAGCGTCAGGCTTTAGCGGCAATATCGTCAGGACGGTGATGAGCCGGCGCAACATCATGACTGAAGTGCCGCCCGCAGAAGCGGCGACTGCAAATCGTGCCATACCCAAGTTCAACAACAATATGTCAAACGTCGCAGAAGTGAAGCTGGCTGATGTACTCCCTGCATCGTTGCAATTGCCGTTTGGAGATGCTGTCGACTGGCTGAATGCCCCAACACCTTGCACGGCCAAATAACTGAAATTAAGAGAGCGCGAGGGCGATTGCCCTCGCATCCGTCTGTCCATTCTAGCCCCCTTGCCTTGCTTGAACCTTGATAGGGCGGAGGCCCACCCCGACCCCTCCCGCCTGCGGGAGGCGAGTTGGCCGCGTTTGGTTGCCTGCCCCCTCCACCATTCGCCTGCGGCGAATGGTCCCCCTCCCCGTGCCAGGGAGGAATGGCTTTCCTACTGCTAACCATATTGGTTATATCGCCTCTTTTTGGTGAGGTATGGTCATGGTGGTTTCCTGTCGGTCGGGGCGGCCGGGGCGGCGGACTGCGGCGGTGGCTTTTGTGGGGGACTTGCCGGGGGACGGCGATCCGTTGCTGGGGTTTGCGCCTTATTTGCACAAGCAGCCGCGGCGGAACGCGATTACGCCGGATCGGCAGCGGGCGTTTATTGCCGAGTTGGCGGCGTGCGGGATCGTGACGCAGGCGGCTCGGCGGATCGGGGCGAGTCTGGAGGCTTTGTACAAGTTGCGGCAGCTGACCGGGGCGGAGGGGTTTGCGGCGGCGTGGGAGGCGGCGATTGATCGGGGGATGGCGCGGCTGGAGGATTGCGCCTTGGAACGGGCCATCCTGGGGGAGGAGCGGCCGGTGGTGCGCGGGGGCGCGGTGGTGGCGACCTGGCGGCGGCATGATACGGCGCTGCTGATTTTCCTGCTGCGGCAGCGGCGGGGGGCGCGGTATGGGGCGGGGATCAGCGCGGCGGATCTTGGTCCGGGCGATCCGGTTTACGATGCCTTGCGGGCGCAGTGGGAGGCGGAGCGCGAGGCGGGGGCGGAGGCGGCGCGGGCTTCGCTGGGGGCGAAGCTGGCGCGGTTTCAGGAGGTTGTGCTGGAGCGGGCGCGGGATGAGGCGCGGGCGGAGATTGGGTTGGAATAGGTGCGGTGCTTCGAGACGGGCCTCTGCCTGCGGCTTCGGCCCTCCTCAGCATGAACGGTTTGTTTGGGGGGTGAGGGTTTGGAACATGCCCTCCCCCGGCCCCTCTCCTTCGACAGGCTCAGCCTGAGCGGGAGGTCAGGCGTCAGCCTCGGCTGCGGCGCGGGCGTCTTCGAGGGCTTTGCGGCCGTCGCGGACAGCTTTGATCTGGGTGGCCAGGGCGCGCCAGGCGGCTTCGGAGCGGCGTTCGCGGTCACGAACATTGTCCAGCGCGGCGGCGTCGGCAGCGTCGGCGCATTCGCCGGCACGCATTTCGCAGAATTCCAGGGATAGGCTCATGGTGCGTGCTTTCTCTGGAGGCTGCGGAGTAGTTGCCTTCCGGGGGCGGGCAGGTTGCCCCGCCCTGCCCCCGGCTGACGGCTTTGGCGAATTAGGCCGAAGCGAGGTTCACAGCCGAAGCCTTGCCGTTGCGGCCGGTTTCGACTTCGTACGAGAGGCGCTGGTCCTTCTCGAGGGTCTGCATGCCGGCAGCCTGGACGGCCGAGATGTGGACGAAGCTGTCCTGGCCGCCGTCGTCAGGCTGAATGAAGCCGTAGCCCTTGTCGGTGTTGAAGAACTTTACGGTTCCGATGGTCATAAGCGTTTCCTTTCAAGAAACATGAGGGGCCGTCGTTGCGAAATTGCGCGGACGGTTATGCTTCGTGTCGTCAATTGAAAGGAGAAGTCGTCGTCAGGTCCAGTTCCTTGGGTTACCCCGCGAGACTGAACGAAAAGCGCCGAAACCCGTCGAAGTTACAACGTCAGCGCCGTGGTTATACCATGGGGGGTGGGTTTGACCTAATGGATTCGGTTTTAAGGTGCGCCCCTGACCTCCGTCAGGGGCTTGCGGGAAAGCCGGAGAGCTTTCCCGCACTCCGCCAAAAATGTCATACTGGTGTCACATAAGCTGCGCAGAGGCGCTTCATTCCCCGGCTGCGGGTGTGACACGAAAGGCTATGCGATGAACAAGACCCTCCTGATTGGCTCTGCAGCCATTGCGACGCTGCTGGTTTCCGCGTGCGGGGGCGGGCAGAGCGGATCGCGCGACCAGATCCGCGCCGTCGGTTCCTCGACCGTCTATCCCTTTGCCAAGGTGGTGGCCGACCAGCTGGCCAAGTCGAACCCCGACATCAAGTCCGCGATCATCGAATCGACCGGGACCGGCGCGGGGATGAAGCTGTTCTGTGCTGGCGTCGGCGCGCAGTTTCCCGATGTCGCCAATGCCTCGCGCCGGATGAAGAAGTCGGAATACGAGGAATGCGCCAAGAACGGCGTCGACAAGGTGGTCGAGATCCAGATCGGGCTCGACGGGATCGCCATCGCCGAGTCGATCAAGGCCCCGACAGCCTTCGCGCTGACCCCGGAAGATATATACAAGGCGCTGGCGGCCAATCCCTATGGCAAGCCGCAGACCGCCAAGCTGTGGTCGGACGTGAACCCCAAGCTGCCGAAGGAGCCGATCCTGGTCTATGGCCCGCCGTCGACCTCAGGCACGCGCGATGCGCTGAAAGAGCTGATCCTGATGAAGGGCTGCGACAGCGACGCCGCGATGAAGGCGCTCAAGGACAGCGACAAGGACCAGCACGACAAGGTCTGTGCCGACGTGCGCAGCGACGGGGCCTATGTCGACAGCGGCGAGAACGACAACCTGATCGTGCAGAAGCTGGAAGCCAACCCGGCGGCAGTGGGGATCTTCGGGTTCTCGTACCTGGAAGAGAACGCTGACAAGCTGCGCGGGCTTACCGTCAGCGGCGTAGTGCCGACCTATCAGTCGATCGCGGACTTCTCCTATCCGGGGGCGCGGCCGTTGTTCATCTATGTGAAGCAGGCGCACCTGGATGCGATCAAGGGGCTGAAGGAATTCGTCGCCGAATTCGCAAAGTCGTGGGGCAAGGGCGGGGCGCTGGCCAAGTCCGGGATGGTGGTTTCGCCCGACGACGTGCAGGCGAAGAACGCCGCGATTGCCGCGGGGTTCACCGTGATGGACGCGGCGGAACTCAAATAATTAGCGCGTAAAGTAAATCGCATCGCGAAGGCCGCTTCCGGGTTGTCCGGGGGCGGCCTTTTTGCTTAGGGGAAGCTGCCGAGCAGAAGGACCCCTGACATGACCAACTCCGTTCCCAACGTGACGCTGAACAACGGCGTCGAGATGCCGATCCTGGGGTTCGGCGTGTTCCAGGTGCCCGATCCGGCCGAGTGCGAGCGCAGCGTGGCCGATGCCATCGACGTCGGCTACCGGCTGCTCGATACGGCGGCGTCCTATATGAACGAGGCGGCGGTGGGCGCGGGAATCCGGGCCAGCGGGATCGCCCGCAAGGAGATTTTCCTCACCACCAAGCTGTGGCTTGAGGATGCAAGCTACGAGGGCGCGAAGGCGGCGGTCGAAACCTCGCTGAACAAGCTGGGGACCGACTATCTCGACCTCTTCCTGATCCACCAGCCCTACGGCGACGTTTATGGCGCGTGGCGGGCGATGGAGGAACTGCAGGCCGCCGGCACGCTGCGCGCAATCGGGGTCAGCAACTTCTATCCGGACCGGCTGGTCGACTTTGTCCTGCACAACAAGACCGCGCCGCAGGTCAACCAGATCGAGGTCCACCCGTTCCACCAGCAGGCCGAAGCGCTGGCGATCCTTCAGGAAAACAACGTGCAGGCCGAAGCCTGGGCACCGTTTGCCGAAGGGCGCGGCGGTCTGTTCGAGAATGACGTGCTGGTGGCCGTGGCGCGCAAGCATGGCCGGTCGGTGGCGCAGGTCGTGCTGCGCTGGGTGATCCAGCGCGGCATCGTGGTCATCCCCAAGTCGGTGCGCAAGGACCGCATGGCGGAGAACTTTGCCGTGTTCGACTTTGCCCTGGACGAGAGCGACATGGGCGCGATCGCGGCGCTGGACGACAAGGCCAGCGCGTTCTTCGACCACCGCGACCCGGCGATGGTACGCTGGCTGGGCGAGCGCAAGCTGCCGCGGTAAGCGCTGCGCCGCATAATTCGAGGGGCCGCTTCGGGTGATCCGGGGCGGCCTTTTTTGTTGTGGCGGCCGCGTTTGGGCGCTGCGCTCCCCCCCTGCCTTGCGCCAGACTGCGTATGGTTTTGGCGGGAGGGTGCCGCATTGTCAGCGCGAAGGGGTTTTTCCATGCGGCATAGGACTTTGGCGGCGCTGGCGATGCTGGGCCTGGCGATTCCGGCTGGTGCGGAGCCACGGGCGGATGACGCGGCGCGCGGGGCGCGGATCTGGGGGACGGTGGGGGAGATCGCCAGCGACAAGTACGAGGGGCGCGGGACCGGGACGGCGGGGTATGACGCGGCGGCGGCGGTGGTGGCGGCTCGGATGCGGGCGCTGGGGCTGAGGCCGGCGGGAACGCGGGGGTTCTATCAGGCGGTGGGCTTTACCGCGCAAAAGGTGATCCCGGCGCAGTCCTCGTTCGTGCTGGGCGGGGCGGGAGGGACTTTGGCGCTGAAGGTGCCGGAGGAGGCGATCCTGTCGGGGCGCAATGCCCTGCCCGCCGGGCTGGCGAACGCGCCGCTGGTGTTTGCCGGCTATGGGCTGGGGATGCCGGGGACCGGGCATGACGATTTTGCCGGGCTGGACCTGCGCGGCAAGGTGGTGGTGGTGATTTCGGGCGGGCCGGAGGCGGCGCCCGGATCGCGCAAGGCCAATGCGCGGTCAGAGCGGGCGCGGGTGCTGGCAGCAAAGGGCGCGCTGGGGCTGATCGCGCTGACCACGCCGAAGCAGATCGAGATCCCGTGGGTACGGCAGATCGGGCTGGCGAGCCGGGCGGCGCTGGTGCCGGACGATGCGAAGTCGCGTGACGTGGCCGGGCCGTTCCTGTCGGCCTCGGTCAGCCCGGCGGCGGCCGACGCGCTGTTTGCCGGGTCGGGGCATTCCTTTGCCGAAATGGCGGCGCTGGCCGATGCATCGGCCCCGGTGCCGGGCTTTGCGCTGGCGCGGACGGTTTCGGCGTGGGTGGTGGTGGAAAGCAGGCCGGTGCGCAGCGCCAACCTGGTGGCGGTGCTGCCGGGGCGCGACAAGCTGCTGGCGAAACAATACGTGGTGCTTTCGGCCCATCTCGACGGGTATGGGATCGGCGAGGCGGTGAACGGCGATGCGATCTACAACGGCGCGATCGACAACGCGGCGGGCGTGGCCAGCGTGCTGGAGATCGCGCGCGAACTGGTGCGGGGCAAGCGCCGGCCAAGGCGTTCGGTGCTGTTCCTGCTGCCAACGGCGGAGGAAGCGGGCCTGCTGGGCTCGCGCTATTTCGTCGAGAACCCGACCGTGCCGCGCAGCGCGTTGGTGGCGGACATCAATTTCGACATGCCGCTACCGATCTTTCCGCTGACCTCGGTGACGCCGGTGGGCTATGAGGAAAGCTCGCTGGGCGAGACCGCCAGGGCGGTTTCAGCGCGGTTCGGATTGCCGGTGGTGCCCGACCCCTTCCCCGACCGGAACGTGTTCATCCGGTCGGATCAATACAATTTCGTCAAGGCGGGCATCCCCTCGCTGTTCATGAAGTTCGGCTTTGCCCGGGGGACGCCCGAGGCCGAGGTCGAGCGCGCGTGGCGGGCGAACATCTATCATTCGCCGCGCGACGCGCCGGGGCAGACGGTGATGCCGGCGGAAATCGGCAAGTTCGCCCGTTATGTGACGGCGCTGCTGCGCGACGTCGCAGACGCCCCAGCGCGGCCGAGGTGGCACTCCGCCAGCTATTTTGCCGGGGCCGCTACGGGGAATTAAAGCCCGATGACCTTACATTGACCCGCCGTGACGGAAAAGCGGCAGGTCAGAAGCTGGCCGAGAGCGCGACGGTGACGGCGTGGTCGTTGGTGTCGGGCGCGCGGCGAACGAAACCGTGCTGGTTGAGGTAGCCGACTTCGAGCCCGAACCGCTTGCCCAGCGGGGTGGAAATGGTGATTCCGGTGCGCGCGCGTTCAAGGTTGTCGACCCGCTGGAAAGTGGTGGTGCCGAGGTCAATGAACTCTTCGGTCGTTACGTTGAGCGCGGTCTTGCCGTGGATCGGCAACGACGCCTTGAGATAAGGACGCAGCCGCCATGCGGTGCCGGGCGCATTCTCGCGCCAGCGGGTTTCGAGGCGCAGGCGGCCGCTGATCCGGACCGGGCCGAGTTTCGCGAAGTTGTCGATCGCCAGCTGCTGGCGGATGCGGTGTTCCATGGTCGTGTTGTGGCCGTGGAGGTAGCCCGGATTGTGGGTGTAGCCGATCCAGTAGGTGAAGGTTTTGTCGAGCTTGTAACCGAGGAGGGTGCTGTTCTCGATCTCGTAGAGGCCGCGCGCGTCGCTGGTGCGGACCACCGCCTCGTTCTGGATGCGCCACGGGCCACCGAGCTTGGCCTGGACGTTGAGCGTGCCCCAAGCCTGGGTATCGTCGGCGAGCGCCGGGGTGGCTGCGGCGAGCAGCGCGAGAGGAAGGGCTGGAACGATCAGTATGCGCATGGTGCGGTCACCCCTGCTGTGCGTTGTTGTTGGCGCGCACTATGACGGACGTGTGACAGATCGATGACAATTGCGTCTGCTGCGTGACATTATTGTGTCATTGCGTCCGCAATGCCTTGGTCGCTGCGGCGCTCCATCGCGCAAAAATGCGACAGCACGGGCCCCTTGCGCGGGATGCGGGGGATCGGCGCCGGCGCTGGCGGGTTGTGTCACTTGCGGAGGCCGGGGCGAGCGGGATTCCGGCTGCGCCGCAGGAGAGAAGTCATGAACCAGAACGACCAGAATCGTCAGGCGGGCCAGCAGAACCAGGCCGGTCAGGACCAGAACCGCCAGCCGCAGCAGCAAGGCGCTCGTCCGGGCCAGCCCGGAGGCCAGCGGAGCGGCCAATCGGGCGGTGCGCAGGACGGACGGCGGGACCGCAAGGATGGCGGCAGCGACCAGAAGCGGTAAGACTGCAACCGGGGCCCAGATGGCGGCGGCGTTCCCGCGGGGCGCTGCCGCCATTGTTTGTGTGCGGGCACGGAACGGCTCGTCGGGCGTTGTGGGCCAAGGTTTCCACGTTTCAGAGGATAGACGACTTATGGTTCAGGCAACTCGGAAGACTTCGGCGCGGCTCGCGATCGTCGCTGCGATTGGCGCGCTGGTGGTGGGCGGCGCGAGCGCGGAGGCGCGCCCCTGCAAGCGGATCAACAAGACCGAAGGTGCGGCGATCGGCGCGGTTGCGGGCGGCGTGCTCGGCAACGTGCTGCTCGGCGGCGCGGGCGGGACCGTGCTGGGCGCGGTCGGCGGCGGCGTGGCGGGCCATGAGGTTGCGCGCGGCAAATACAACAAGCACTGCGGGCGGTATTATCGCAGGCGGCGGTGATTTTGGTTTAGATTTCGGTTTAGAGCTGGAAAGCCCTCCAGGCTTTCCTTTGCGGCACCGGCCCGCCCTTGGCGGATGCCCGGGGGCGCACCCACACTCTACGCGGTGAGCGCGGCCAGCAGCGTCTTGACCTTTTTCTGGCGCCACTGGGGGAGCGGGGCGACGAGCCAGTAGCCGCGGCGGGCAGGTTCGGGCTCGGCCAGCGCGGAAAGGCGGCCCGCTTCAAGCCAGGCCCGGGCGAGCAACCAGGGCACGCGGGCGCGGCCGAGGCCGGTGGCGGCGGCCGACAGCGCGAGGCCGGCGTCGCCGACGTGGACCGGGGGTTCCTCGCCGCCTTCGCCCTGCGGGGCGGGATCGCCGGGCCATGCGATCCACGGGCCTTCGCCAACGGTGACCTGCAGGGGTTCGCCCAGCGCAATGCCTTCGAGATCGCCGGGCCCTTCGGTCCAGCGGACGGCGAGGTCGAGGTTGGCCTCGGTGAAATCGGCATCCTCGCCGTCGACCAGGACGTAGCGGACTTCGGGGTTGGCGGCGCGGAAGGCGGCCAGGCGCGGGTTGAGCCAGGTCGCGAGAAAATCGCGCGGGGCGGCGATGGTGTAGACGTGGCTGGCCTGTCCGGCCTGCATCGCCTGCACCGCGTCCTCGAAGTGGAGAAAGCCGGTGCGCAGCGATTCGAGCCCGGCGCAGGCTTCCTCGGTGAGTTCGAGGCCCTTGGGCGTGCGGCGGAACAGGACCACGCCGAGCAGATCCTCGAGCGCGCGGATCTGCTGGCCGACGGCGGCAGGGGTGACGGCGAGTTCGTCCGCCGCGCGGGTGAAGGACAGGTGCCGGGCGGCGGCATCGAACACGCGCAGGGCGTTCAGCGGCAGGTGGGTGCGCTTCATGCGCGGGCCATAGAACGCGCGGGCGGACGGGTAAAGGTATGGGGTGGCGGCGGCATGGCGGGAGCGCACCTCGCTTCGCTCGGTGTAGTCCCTCGACCGGCTCGGGAGGAACGGGATGGGAGATGTAGGTACGCGGAGCTTCGACCGCCTAGAAACTCACCCTGCCGTCGCAGGGGCCGCGAGGGGGAAGTAGGGGATGGCGGCTTCGAAGCGGGTGCCGTCGTCGCGGCGGAAGACATAGTGGCCTTCCATCGAGCCGTGTGCGGTGTTGAGCGGGCAGCCCGAGACATAGTCGTGGCTGTGGCCGGGCGCGATCAGGGGTTGTTCGCCGACCACGCCTTCGCCGTCGACCAGCGAGACGAGGCCATCGCCGTCGGTGATGCGCCAGTGGCGGGTGAGGAGCTGGATCGCCTGGGGCGAATCGTTCTCGATCCGGACATGGTAGACCCAGAACCATTTGCGCGCGTCGATGCGGGACTGTTCGGGCAGGAAATTGACCGCCACGCGGACGGTGACGCCGTCGGTCAGGGCCGCGTTCTGGAACAGTTGCTTCATGGTAGACATGGCTACCCTTTCCGTACCTTTCAGAAAACCCCTTTCTGGCCCGCGCGTTCCTTTGGGCGCGGCTTTTTGCGTCTAGTGTGGCAGGCGTGTCAGGCGAGCACGCTGGCCTCGGGGAAGGCGGCGTTCCAGTGGAAGCCTTCGGGGGGATAGTCCATCGTCACCTCTGCGCCGAGCTTGCCGCGCGGGACGTCTGCGATGAGGCGGCTGCCAAAGCCGCGGATGCCCGGTTCGTGGACCGGGGGGCCGCCGCTTTCGTTCCAGCCCATGACAAGCGTGCCCCCGCGCTGTCCCAGGCGAGCGCGACGCGGCCGTCGGCGGTGGAGAGCGCGCCGTATTTGAGCGCATTGGTGGCCAGTTCGTGCAGCGCCATGCCGATGGTTTCGGCCGCCGACGGCGTGATGTCGATTTCGGGGCCGGAACGGGTGACCTGCCCCAGCACCTCGCCGAGGAAGTGGAGCTGAACCTCGACCAGTTCGGCCATGGGCACGTTGGCCCATGAACGGCGAACGAGCAGGTCCTGGTTGGCCGAGAGGCTGGCAATGCGCTGTTCGAGGCGGGCGACGAAATCGCCGTTGCCGCCGCCGCGTCCGGCGGTGCGGCGGGCGAGCGACTGGATCATCGCCAGCATGTTTTTCGAGCGGTGGTTGACCTCGAGCATGAGCAGTTCGATCCGGCGTTCGGCCTCGAGCTGTTCGGTGATGTCGGTGTTGGTGCCGAACCAGCAGACCACGCGGTCGCCTGGGCCGGTGCCATCGGGGACGCGCAGGGGGTGGGCGCGCGAGAGGAACCAGCGGTATTGCCCGTCCGCGCCGCGCAGGGGAAAGGTGTCTTCCCACGGTTCGCCCGCCGCGACGCTGGCGCGGAACTCTTCCTCGCCCCGGTCGACGTGGTCGGGGTGGTGGACGTCGCGCCAGCCCCCGCCTTACATCGCTTCGAAGGTGGTGCCGGTGAAATCGTACCAGCGGCGGTTATACCAGGTCAGGGCACCGTCGGCGGCGGCGATCCACGCGAGCTGCGAGATGTTGTCGGCCATCAGGCGGAAGCGCAGTTCGGTGTCTTCGAGCGCCTGCTTTATGGCGCGGGCCTCGGTGATGTCGCGCGCGATCTTGCTGGCGGCGACGACCTGTCCGTTCTGGTCGTGGACCGGGGAGACGGTGACCGCGACGTGGACCCGGGTGCCGTCCCTGCGGGTGCGGACCGTTTCAAAGCCCGGAACGCGCTCCCCCGCGGAAATCGAGGCGAGGATGAGGTCTTCCTCAGGCAGGCGGTCTTCGGGAATGAGGCGCCGGATCGAGGTGCCGATCATTTCCTCGGCGGAATAGCCGAAAATCCGCTCGGCAGCGGCGTTCCAGCTGAGGACCGTGCCGTCGAGCGCCTTGCCGACGATCGCGTCGCTGGAACTTTCGACGATGGCGGCCAACAGCGAAGCGGCATTCATGAATGCAATACCCGGCTAGCCCCCGACGTCTTGCCGGAGGCAGCGCGCGCCAACGGCATGGCCGGGCCGCGCCCCGTTTCGGGGTGGAACGGCTGGGGCAGGGTTGGGTTCCCCGGAGGTATGGTTGTGGGAACAATGCCCTCCCCCAGCCCCTCCGCAGCCGGGAGCGGAGCATGTCCCTTGTTATTGCGAATGATTCGCATTACCAACTAGGCTCGTTCTAGAAGGAGCCATGCCGTGACCGCCCATTCCTCGATCCGTTCCGACCTGACAGCCGCCCCCCTCGCCCGCCGTCGGCACCTGCTGCTGCCGGCACCAACGGCAGCGACCGACCGGCTTACGCTCTATGCGCTGCGGCGGATGGCGATGGCCGGGCTCAACGATGCCTTTGCGGCGAGCGCGATGGTGAACCACTTCGGCACCGGCTTTCGTCGTCCGTTGCTGTTGCTGCGCGCGACGATGCTGGAGCTGTCGCAGGGTGCGTGCCGGACGATCGCGCTGGCACCGGGATGCTGCCGGCGGATGACCCATGACGAGGCGCGCATCCTGGCGGTTCTGCGCCACGCCCCGGCGGACGAGACGCGCGCACGCCGCCATCTCGCCCGGCTGAGCGGCCGGGCGGAAAGCCCGCAGGTGTTGTGCACGGCAAGCGCCTATGGCTGGGCGCTGCGCGATCTGGGGCGGCCGTTGGGGGGATAGGCGGGAACGGGCTTCGGCAGGCTCAGCCTGAGCGGGGGTTGGTTGCGTTCACACGGTACCGGCCCGCTCCCTCGGCCCGGCTACCCATCGGGTTATACTCTGGGTGGCCGGGCCGGGGGAGCGGGCCGGTGCCGCAAACCCTTGGCGGATGCCAAGGGCGCACTCAACGAGGACTCAAAGCCCTGCGGCTTTGAGCGCCTGGTCGAGGTCTTCGATCAGGTCGGCGGGGTCTTCGAGGCCGACGTTGAGACGCAGCATGCCGTCGCCCACGCCCATTGCGGCGCGGCCTTCGGGGCCCATGTTGTGGTGGGTGGTGGTGGCCGGGTGGCACATCAGGCTGCGCGCGTCGCCGATGTTGTTGGACACGTCGATCAGCTTGAGCGCATCAAGCAGCGCCCATGCCTGGTCGCGCCCGCCGTCGAGGTCGACCGCGAAGATTGCGCCGGGGGCGACCATCTGGCTTTTCGCGAGGGCATATTGCGGGTGCGATTCGAGGCCGGGGTGAAGGATGCGCGGCACGCGGCCTTCGAGGAAACGGCCGACTTCCAGCGCATTCGCGCTCTGCCGGTGGACGCGCAGGTCGAGCGTTTCGAGCCCCTTGAGCACGACCCACGCGTTGAACGGCGAGAGGTTGGGGCCGGTGTTGCGCTGAAACGGCAGGAGCTTGTCGTTGATGAATTCCTCCGTGCCGCAGACCGCGCCGGCGAGCACGCGGCCCTGCCCGTCCATCAGCTTGGTCGCCGAATAGGCGACGACGTCCGCGCCGAAATCCAACGGGCGCTGAAGCGCGGCGGTGCAGAAGGCGTTGTCGACCACGGTGACGATCCCGCGCGAACGGGCGAGGCCGTTGACGAAGGCCATGTCGACAATGTCAAGCGTGGGGTTGGCCGGGGTCTCGTAGAAGAACACCTTGGTGTTGGGCTGGATCGCGGCTTCCCACGCGGCATTGTCGGTCGCGTCGATGACGGTGCCGGTGATACCGAAGCGGGGCAGCAGGCTGTCAACCAGCCAGCGACACGAGCCGAAGGCGGCCTTGGCGGCGACGATGTGGTCCCCGGCCGAAAGCTGGCAGAGGAGCGCCGCGGTCATCGCCGCCATGCCCGAGGCCTGGGTGCGGCAGGCCTCTGCCCCTTCGAGCAGGGCGATGCGTTCTTCGAGCATCTGCACGGTCGGGTTCTGGAGGCGGGAATAGGTCATTCCGTCCTGTTCACCGGCGAAACGCGCGGCGACGGTGGCGGCGTCGTCATAGGAATAGCCGGAGGTGAGGAACAGCGCCTCGCTGGTTTCGCCCTGTTCCGAACGCCAGGTGCCGCCGCGCACGGCCTGGGTGGCGGGACGCCAGTTGCGGGTGATCGAGCGGTCTTGTCCGGTGGTGCGTTTCATGGGTGGTGCCTTAGGATTGCGGGGGCGCGGGGGCAAGTGGGGTTGCGTTCGGGGCGGCGGGGCGGCTAGGCCGTGGGCGTGAATTTGGACAGGTTCTTGCCCCGGAGCGATGGTCAGGCCGAGCGCGATCCCTTGTGGTGGGTCGCGGGGATCGCGTGCGCGTTTTTGGCGCTGCTGCTGCTGCGGCTGGGGGTGCCTGGGCGGATCTATTTCGACGAGGTCCACTATGTGAAGGCGGCGCGGGTGCTGTTGACGCTCGCCAAGCCGCAGAATGCCGAGCATCCGCTGGTGGGCAAGGAGTTCATCGCCGCCGGGATCGCGCTGTTCGGCGACCGGCCGTGGGCGTGGCGGATATTCCCGGCGCTGGTCGGGTCGATGGGGGTCTTCGCCTTTGGCCGGGCGTTGTGGCTGGCAAGCGGACGGAGGTTTGCGGCGATTGCCGGGACGCTTTTGCTGGCAACCAATATCATGTGGTTCGTGATGAGCCGGATCGCGATGCTCGACATCTTCATGGCAGCCTTCGTGATGTGCGCAATGTGGATGCTGGCCGGCGCGGTGCGGTTTCCGGGGCAAGGACGGTTGCGGCTGGCGCTGGCGGGGGTGTTCATCGGGCTGGCGCTGGGGTCGAAGTGGAACGCGGTGGCGGCGGCGGCTTTGCCGGGGCTGGCGTTTCTGGCGATGCGCCTTGCGCGGCATCGCGGGCGGTTCCTGCTGGCGACGCAGGGCGCGCCGGTGCCGGGGATCAGCCTGGCGGAGGCCGCTCTGTGGCTGGGGACCGTGCCGCTGCTGGTCTATTTCGCCACGTTCCTGCCGGCGTTCTTCTACGCCGAAAGGCCGGTCGATCCGTGGCATATCGTCGAATACCAGAAGCATATGCTGGACCTCCAGCAATCGGTGAAGAAGCATCATCCCTACCAGTCAGTGTGGTGGGAATGGGTGATCGACAAGCGTTCGATCTGGTTCCTCTACGACGCCAAGGACGGGGTGCGGCGCGGGGTAGTGATGCTGGGCAACCCGCTGGCCATGTGGGCAGGGCTGCCGGCGGTGGGCTGGTGCCTGTGGGCCGGGATCAGGCGCGCGCGGTGGGACACGCTGGCGGCGGCAGCGCTCTATCTGGCCTGCGTGGGCATGTGGGTTTCAAACGGGAAGCCGGTCCAGTTCTATTATCATTACCTGCTGCCGGGGGCGTTCCTGATGGCCTGTCTGGCGCTGACGCTCGACGCGCTGGCGCGGCGGCGGGACCGGTGGCGGTGGGTGGCGCTGGGCGTGGTGGCGGGGGCGCTGGTGCTGTTCGCGGTGTTCTTCCCGATCATCTCGGCGATGGGGCTGTGCTGCGGGAAGCGGAGTTTCGAGTTCTGGATGTGGTTGCCCAGCTGGCGGTGACACCCGTTTCGGACACGAAGCCGTCCACCAATGGAACGCGGGTCAGGGTGCCTTAAGTAGCTATCTGAGCTTAAACCATTTGGCCAAAAACAAACTCTGCCTTCGCCCTGATCGATCGATAAATTCACTTATTCCACCAAGGGCATTGGGCTTGGCGAAATAATCTCCTTCCGTGAACATTAATGTATTTAGCATCAATGGCACATCAGCCGTTGCGTAAGAATACCCGTAGCTCGTCGCAATCAAGTAGTCTTTCCCGTTGGCAGTTGCAGCACTCAAATGCACCGGCTTGTAGCCGTCATTTTCAAAGTAATTTTCCGCTGATTCGACAAGGGTCCGCGACCCCACTGACTGCAAAACCAGACGTCGGACCAAAGACCGAGCCGCAACCCTTTGTGCATCGGTCAGGTCCGCCAAGCCGGCAGAATTGAGAATGCTATCAGCCGAAGAGTCTCCCGGCTCTGCACCCAAAGGAGAGGCAAATGATAGGGCTACGGCCACGATAACTGATCGACGCATGCCTGCCGCTCCAAATGGATCAGATGTTGATCAGTACTTGCCCCAGACGAACTTGCTGCTCAGCGCGAAGTTCCAGACCGAGCCGAGCACGATCCCGATGATCACGGCGACGAAATCGTGGAAGCCCATGGTTTTGAGCGCGGCGGCGGAACCGACGTTGGTGAGGAGGCCCAATGAGCAGGTCATGCCGAACTTCGCCCAGCCGCGCAGCAGCGGGGCGAAGCCGCGCAGGCGTTTGTCGGAATAGGTCAGTTCGTTGTTGAGGACGAAGTTGAAGGTCATCGCGATGACGGCGGCCAGCGTGTTGGCGACGTTGAACGTGACCTCGTTGGTCCAGTGGCCATAGACGAAGCGTTCGCCGAAGACGAGGTGGAGCAGGATCCACAGCGCGCCAAGCTGGACCGCGACGCCCATCGCGCCGACCGTGCCGAACAGGGCGAAGCGAGTGGGGATGATCCGGCCGAGCCACTTGTCATAGAGGCCGACGAGGAATTCGAAGACCACGGTGCGGTCCAGCTTGGATTCGCCGTCGGCGCGGGCGGCGAAGTTCAGCGGGAATTCCTTGATCCGCAGCGGGTTGTCGAGGGTTGCGAGGATGTCGAGCAGGATCTTGAAGCCGACGCCGGAGAGGCGGTGGGCGTCCTTGCGCAGGACTTCGGTGCGCAGCATGAAGTAGCCGCTCATCGGGTCGCTGAGCGTGACGCCGGTGACCTTGCGGGCAAGGCGGTTGGCAAGGCCCGAGGCCTTGACCCGGTCGGGGCGGCCCCATGCCTCGGTGCTGGCACCTTCGGCGAAGCGGCTGGCGTAGGAGAGGTCATATTCGCCGCCTTCGATCGCGGCGAGCATTCCGGGGAGCAGCGCGGGATCGTGCTGGTGGTCGGCGTCCATCACCGCGACGACGGGCGCGGAGGTGGCGCACATGCCTTCGATCGCGGCAGAGGACAGGCCCCGGCGGCCGATGCGCTGGAGAATGCGGACGCGGCGGTCTTCGCTGGCCATGGCGCGGGCTTCGTCGGCGGTGCCGTCGGGGCTGTCGTCATCGACCACGATGACTTCCCACTCGATCCCGGCGAGCGCGGTGTCGAGCCGTTCGACCATCGTGCGCAGGTTGCCGCGTTCGTTGAAGGTGGGGAGGACGATGCCCAGTTGCAGTGCCACGGTCAGAGCCTTTCGAGCACGGCGTCGCCGATGGCCGCCGTGCCGTAGGTGCCGCCAAGGTCACCGCCGAGAATGTTGTCGGCCAGCGCTTTGGCGACGGCGGCTTCGATGCGGGCGGCCTGTTCCTCAAGCCCGAAAGAGTGGCGCAGGAGCATGGCGACCGAGAGGATCGTCGCCATCGGGTTGGCGAGGCCCTTGCCCGCGATGTCGGGGGCGGAGCCGTGGATCGGCTCGTACAGGCCCTTGGTGCCGCCAATTGTTGCCTGGGCCGCCATCGAGGCCGAGGCGAGGAGGCCGATCGAGCCGACGCACATCGAGGCCAGGTCGGACAGGATGTCGCCGAACAGGTTGCCGGTGACAATCACGTCGAAGGCACCGGGGTTTTTGACCAGCTGCATTGCGGCATTGTCGACATACATGTGGGACAGTTCGACGTCGGGGTATTCCGCTGACACTTCGATCACGGTGTCGCGCCAGACCTGCGAGGTTTCGAGCACGTTGGCCTTGTCGACCGAGCAGAGCTTGCCCCCCCTACCTTCCTTGGCGCGGCCCTGTGCGGCCTTGAAGCCGACGTGGGCGATGCGGCGGACCTCGTCGTCGGTGTAGCTCATCATGTCCCAGCCGCGGCGGCGGCCGTCGGGGAGCACGTCGATGCCCTTGTCACCGAAATAGACGTCGCCGTTGAGTTCGCGGACAATGAGCAGGTCGATCGCGCCGGCGACTTCGGGGCGGAGCGCCGAGCGGTCTTCAAGGCCGGGGAAGACCTTGGCCGGGCGCAGGTTGGCAAACAGGCCGAGTTCCTTGCGCAGGCCGAGGATCGCCTGTTCGGGGCGCAGCGCGCGTTCGAGGTGGTCGCAGTCGAAATCGCCGACCGCGCCGAACAGGATCGCTTCCGCCGCGTGGGCGATGTCGAGCGTGGCCTGCGGGAGCGGGTGGCCGTGCTTGCGCCAGGCGGCACCGCCGACATCCGCGTAGGTCAGATCGAGGCCGGGGAGGCCGAGCGCCTGGAGGACGCGCACCGCCTGTTCGGTGACTTCCGGACCGATGCCGTCGCCGGCGAAAACCGCAATCTTCATTCTGGAGCCCTGCTTGCCTATTCGATTTTGCCCAGCCGATCCCTGAGGATGGCGCGCGCCGCCATAACATCGGCGTGGCGATCGGCAAGCGGATAGCGCGCCAGTTCCGGGCCGAGGCGGTCGAGAAGGGCCAGTTGGGCGGGAAGATCGTGGGCGGGCGGCAGGACTTGCGGTGCGCCGTAGCCGAGTTCGCGCAGGGTGAGAACTTCGTAGGCGACCAGGCCGGGAAGCCAGCCGCGCGCCGACGGAGCGAGGCACACCGCGTCGAGCAGGCCGGACAGCGCAGCGTGGAGCGCGGGGTATGGCTGACGCTCGGGCAGGGCGGCAGCGGCGAGCGTGGTCGCCCAGCCGATCGCGGCGGCGGCGAGCGCGCCGGACAGGTAGGGCGCGCGGCTGGTGACAAGTTCGACGCGGGCGAAGGGGAGCCGGGTTTCGGAACGCTCGGTGAATTCGGCGGCGACGGTGTTGCCGGGGATCAGGACCGGGCGCAGCTGGCGGCCGCGCCCGCCCGCGACATAGGCGGCGACGAGGCCGTGCGCGGCGGTGAGGAAGCGGGCGACGACGGCGGTTTCGGCCTGGGGGCGGACCGCGCAGACGATACCGGGGGCGGAAAACTGCATGGGCGCGGTGTGGCGCCATGCGGGGGTTGTGGCAAGGTTTGTGGGTGGCTTGGGAACAGGCCCCCTCCCCCGCCCCCCCCTGCGGGAGGGGAGAAGGGGGCGGTTACTTGGCTTCGAGCGCGGCGATGCGAGCCTTGAGGGCATCCACCTCGTCGGCGGCATTGGCGGCCATGTCCTTGACCGCGTCGAATTCCTCGCGGCTGACGAAATCGAGGCCACCGAAGGCTTCGCGGAAACGTTCGCGCGCGGCGTCGCGGGCTTCGCGGCCCATGCCGGCAAAAGTGCCCGCCGCGCTGTTCATCAGCTTGGCGAGATCGGCGAAGAAGGGGTTTTCGCTTTGCATGGGGCCTAGATGGAGACGGATTTGCCCGCTTGCAAGAGTTAGAGTTGCACCCGCGTCACGGCGTTGCCGGTGGGCATTCCGTCGGCATCGGGGTTGAGGTCAAGGACCTGCCAGTTGAGCGCCGTGGCGAACAGGACCCAGGCGAGATAGGGCAGCAGCAACAGCCCCGCCAGCGTGCGCAAGCGCCAGAACAGGACCAGCGTGACCAGCACCGCAAGGTCGAGCACGGCGAGCAGGATCAGCGCCTTGCCGATCTCGTGCAGGCCGAAGAACACCGGGGTCCAGGCGAGATTGAGCAGCAGTTGCACGGCAAAGGCTGCGAGCGCCAGGCCGCGCCCCCGTGCGCCGCGCGCCGCGCAAATCACCGCGACGGCGAGGCCCATGAGGAAATACAGCGCGGTCCAAACGATCCGGAATACCACTGGGGGAGGGTAAAGAGGCGGCATTTCAAGTGCCTGGAACCAGATATTCTCAGACACCTTTCCGCTTGCCGTTGCGGACACAAACCCAAGCAGCATGACCAAGGGCACGCATACCAGCGCCCAGCGGAAGAATGACGCGCGCAACTGACCCGACGACGCAAGCTGGTTCATGCAACCTCGCTGGAGAGAAAACCGATTCGTTGTGCGACCCGGTGGGATATTGGCGGGGGTATTGGCTACTGGCAACTTGATCCGGTTTGGCGGTGTTGCGAGGGATAGAGTGTCGCGAATTGGGGCGGTGCGATGTGGGTTCGCGCAAAGGCGCGGAGGCGCGGATATATGCCGCGCGCGGAGAAATGGATCCCGAAACAAGTTCAGGATGACGTGGGGTGGGCCTCAGGATGACGTGGGGTAGGCCGAACGCCCTTTTACCGCACGGCGTAGATCAGGAACTCGACGTTGCCTTCGGGGCCCTTGATCGGGCTTTCGGTGATGCCGTGGACGGTCCAGCCGGCGGTTTCGAGCCATTGCCGCACTTCTTCGCAGACCCGCGCGTGCAAGGCGGGGTCGCGCACGACACCGCCCTTGCCGACTTCGCCGCGGCCGACTTCGAACTGGGGCTTGATCAGGGCAACGAGGGTGCAGCCGGGCGCGGCGAGCGACAGGGGGACCGCGAGGACCTTTGCGAGGCTGATGAAGCTGGCGTCGCAGACGACCCATGTGCAGGGCGCGGTGATCAGCGCGGGGGTGAGCAGGCGGGCGCTGGTCTGTTCGAGCACGGTGACGCGGGGGTCCTGCCGCAGTTTCCATGCAAGCTGGTTGGTGCCGGAATCGACCGCGAAGACATGGGCCGCGCCGTTTGTCAGTAGGACGTCGGTGAAGCCGCCGGTGGAACTGCCGATATCCATCGCGGTGACGCCGGCAGGGCTGAGGGCGAAATGTTCGATGGCGTGGGCGAGCTTGATCCCGCCGCGCGAGACCCACGGGTGGTCGCGGCCGCGCAGAGCGAGCGGGGCGTCGGCGGGGAGGGTCTGGCCGGGCTTGGCAAGCTTGGTTTCGCCAGTGAAGACGTGGCCGGCAAGGATCAGCGCGGCGGCGCGGGTGCGGCTTTCGGCCAGGCCGCGTTCGACCAGTAGCTGGTCGATGCGCTGCTTGGGCGCCTTTTTCGCGGCAGCCAGATTAGCGACGGATGGTGGGACGGGTCGGTCGGCCATGTGCCTTGCGGGGTTGTGTCGGGGCAGTGGCTCATTCCATACCGGGGGGATGAAGGCAAATCGCGCCCTTGTGGCTCTCACGTTCCTGTTGGTGGCCGGTTGCGAAGCCGTGCCGCCCCCTGCCCCCGCGCCGCCGCCGCGCGTGGCACCTCCTCCGCCAGCGCCGCCGGCGCCCGTGCCGCCGCCTGCGCCCGCTGACTGGCGCGACGCGCCGCAGACGCCGGGGACATGGTCATGGGCAATCGAGGGCGGGCGTTCGACCGCACGGTTCGGGGTGGCGGGCGGCGCGGCGGTGATTTCGCTGTCGTGCGACCGGCAGGCGCGGGTCATAAAACTGTGGAGAACCGGAAGCGCGCAAGGGTCCATTCCGCTGATCATCACCTCCACCGAGGGGCGCGGGATGGTAACGGGCACGTCCGATCCGGCCGGCGGAGCCCACGCGCGCCTTCCGGCGGGCGACGCGCTGCTGGATGCGGCAGCCTTCAGCCGGGGCCGGTTCATGGTGGAAATGCCCGGAAATCCAGCGCTTTACCTGCCAAGTTGGCCGGAGATCACGCGGGTGATCGAGGATTGCCGGAAGGGGTGACGGGGGACCAGCCGGGCGGGCGCAAACGCGCGCCGGTTCGCGGCCGAAGCAACGATAATGACGGCAAAAAAAATGACTTCAAGTCTTGTTGTTGCGGCGCGGAAATATATGTTCAGCGGTAAGGCAATGGTGCAGCGAAAGCCGCCCGGCCCAGCCTCCGAAAGGGGGTGACTCCGCAAGGGGGTTTTGGCTCAACAGCGCGAAAGGAGGTGATCCGATGTCTCATGGTTCAGCACAGAGGTCGGACTTCCGCATCGCGGAGCATTATCGCTAGGCTTGGATATGCGATAAAGGCTTCGTGGGCGGCACTTCCTGCCGCTGACCATGTGAAGGGCAGCACGCTTACGGCGTTGCTGCCCTTCTCATTTTTGGGGTGGGGATTGGGGGTGCGGCGAAGCTGGGGCCCGGGTCTTGTCGGCCAGCGATCCCGGCATTCGCCGGGATGACGGTGGGGGCGATCAGTCGCTGTTGGTGCGGGTGGCGCTTGTGCGGCGAAGCCACGGCAGGAGCAGCGGGCGCAGGATCGGACTTGTGCCGTTGGGGGTTTCGACGTCGATCGCGCTGCGGCTGAATTGCCAGTAGATGATGACCGACTGGACCGCGGCGTAAAAGCACCAGACCGAGGCGAAGGCGTAGGATTTGACCAGCTGCGCGGCGGTCAGGCCGATCACGTTGAGCACGCCGTACCAGCGGACCACGCCGTGGGTCGAGGCGAGCAGCGCACCGCAAGTGGCGACGATGTAGAGCAGCGAGAGCGGCAGGTTCCTGGTCACCGGGTTGCGGTAGGCGATCGAGTGGCCTTCGACGAAGCAGCGGCTTTCGAAGAAGATCAGGCCGTAGACCATCCAGGCGCAGACGAAGGCACCGATCGCGGCGAGCGCCAGGATGATGCGGCGGCGCGGGCCGCGCGGCTCCATCAGCATGACCGCCAGCGGCATCAGGAAGGGCACCACGCCCTGCGCATAGAGCATGAACAGGAAGGCGACGTGGCCGAGCGCGACCGGGCCGATGCGCCCCGTGAGGCCGAGCCAGACGAAGCCTTCGGTGAACTGATGCGCTGCGAACAGCAGCGGGACGGCGGCGAACAGCAACGCACGGGGTTCGCGGACGTGGCGCAACGTGGCGAGGCCCACGGCACCGATGACTGCGGAGGCGGTGAAGCTGGCGCTGGCTGAAAAGCACATGCCGTTTCTTCTCCCGGAAGGATCCGCGTGGGGATGTGCCGCCTTTCGCGCCGGAACGCCAGCCGATTACGCGGGGCAGGAGGCTATCGGCCCATAGCCGCCTGCCCCCTTGGCCTTGAGGGATTTTTTGCCTAGACAGGGCCTAGACCGGTCTATTTCCATTTATTGCCTCTGACTTGCGTTGCACGTAATTTTCGTTCAATGGCGGGGTGGATTTTGTAATCACGAGGATTCGTTCGAATGGCGTCGCTCGCCCCTGCACCGCTTGCCTTTGCCCGTGTTGCCCATCCCTCGCCCGTCGCGCCGGCCGAGCGGGATGCACTGCTTTCCGATCCCGGGTTCGGAAAGCTGTTTTCCGATCACATGGTGACGATCGAGTGGGATGAAGGACGCGGTTGGCACGATGCGGTGGTGGGTCCGCTGGCACCGCTGCCGCTTCACCCCGCGGCCGCCGTGCTGCACTATGCGCAGGAGATCTTCGAGGGGCTCAAGGCCTACCGGCTCGCGGACGGGTCGATGGCGCTGTTCCGGCCCGATGCCAATGCGGCGCGGTTCAATGCCTCGGCGCGGCGGCTGGCCATGCCGGAGCTGCCGGAGGACTTGTTCGTCGAGGCCTGCGGACAGCTGGTGGCGGTCGACAGGGACTGGTTCCCGAGCATCGAGGGCGGCTCGCTTTACCTCAGGCCGTTCATGGTCGCGACCGAGGCCTTCCTTGGCGTGCGGCCGGCCAAGAGCTACAAGTTCATCGTGATCGCGAGCCCGGCGGGCAACTATTTCAAGTCGGGCGCACCGGCGGTTTCAATCTGGGTCAGCCAGTATACCCGCGCCGCGCCGGGCGGGACGGGTGCGGCCAAGTGCGGCGGCAACTATGCCGCAAGCCTGGTTCCCCAGGCCGAAGCCTTGGCGCGCGGGCACGACCAGGTCGTGTTCCTCGACGCGGCCGAGCACAAGTGGATCGAGGAACTGGGGGGCATGAACCTCTATTTCGTGATGGACGACGGCAGCCTGATCACGCCGCCGCTGTCGGGCACGATCCTGCCGGGGATCACCCGCGAGAGCCTGCTGACGCTGGCGCGCGAGGAAGGGCTGACCGTGCGCGAGGAGAAGTATTCGATCGACCAGTGGCGCGCCGATGCCGCCTCCGGCCGGCTGGTCGAGACCTTTGCCTGCGGGACCGCCGCCGTGGTGACGCCGGTGGGCCGGGTGACCGATCCGGTCGACGGGGAATTCGTGATCGGGTCGGGCGGGCCGGGGCAGTTGACCCAGCGGCTGCGGGCGCGGCTGGTCTCGATCCAGCGCGGCGAGGCTGCGGACCCGCATGGGTGGGTGATGCGGCTGGGGTGAATGGGGTGGCGGTGGGGGCTGCGCTGAACGGACACCGGGGATTGCGGTTCCGCGGGGGGCCCACCAAGTTGGCGGCTTGATTCCAGACAGGAGCTTGCCGGATGGCCGAAGACTATGTTCCCCCCGCCGTGTGGACTTTCGACAGCCCGAGCGGCGGGGCCTTTGCCAGCATCAACCGGCCGGTTTCGGGTGCCGCCCACGAAAAGGCATTGCCGGTGGGGGCCCATCCGTTCCAGCTCTATTCGCTGGCCACGCCCAATGGGCAGAAGGCGGCGATCATGCTCGAGGAACTGCTGGCCGCCGGGCATGGCGGGGCGGAATATGACGCCTGGACCATCGACATCGGCGCGGGCGACCAGTTTTCGAGCGGGTTCGTGGCGATCAATCCGAACAGCAAGATCCCGGCGCTCCTTGATCGAACGGGGGTGGACCATAGCGGGGACGCGCCGGTCCGCGTGTTCGAATCGGGGGCGATCCTGCTCTATCTGGCGGAGAAGTTCGGGGCCTTCGTGCCCGAGGGCGGTGCGGCGCGGGCCGAGGTGCTGTCGTGGCTGATGTGGCAGATGGGCAGCGCGCCGTTCATCGGCGGCGGGTTCGGGCATTTCTATCACTATGCGCCGGTGCGAATCGAATATGCCATCAACCGCTATGCGATGGAGACCAAGCGCCTGCTCCACGTCGCCGACACCCGGCTGGGCGAGAGCCGGTTCCTGGGCGGGGACGACTATTCGATCGCCGACATCGCGGCCTTTCCCTGGCTCGGCGCATTCTGGGAAGGGAGCGCCTATGGCACGGCGCGCGAATTCCTCTCGGTCCACGAATATGCCAACCTTGGCCGCTGGGCCGAGGAGATCGGCGCGCGCCCGGCGGTGAAGCGCGGGCGCAAGGTCAATGCCGAAGGCGGATTGAGGGAACGCCATTCGGCAGCGGATTTCGCCGGGCTGGAATAGGCACAAGCCCCCTTCCCTTCCCGCGCCCGGCCCGCTAAGCGCGCCGGACTGCTGGGGCGTCGCCAAGTGGTAAGGCACCGGTTTTTGGTACCGGCATTCGGAGGTTCGAATCCTCCCGCCCCAGCCAGCATCTCGGATAAGCATATGGAAAACGGCCCCCTGCGCAGGCAGGCGCGCCGTTTGCCTTGCCGGCCTAGACTCTTTTCCACTTACGTGGAAGCGGCACCGGCCCACTCCCCCGCCCGGCCACCCATG
>CAYFJH010000037.1:0-27967 GCA_964343385.1 uncultured Novosphingobium sp.
GGACGAGGTTCGCAACCTGCCGCAGAATCTCGAATTGCTGTTCCTCGCCGGGCAAAGGCCGATCGTCGCCGGCAAGCTCGCCTATTACGCCGATCCAGAATTCCGGGGGCTGTATGACGCTCCCTGATCGCCTCGCCCATCTGCCCGACAGGAAGCGCCGCGAGCTGGAGCGTGCGGCGCAAATCCTGTTCGGGGAATTTGACGAGGCCCTGAAAACCAAGCTCTCCGAAAAGGCCAAGCGTGGCCGCATTCTCAAGCTGATCTTGTTCGGCTCCTATGCGCGCGGCGATTGGGTCGAGGATCGCAAGAGCGGCTATCTCTCCGATTATGACCTTCTCGTCGTCGTCAACGAGGAACGCTTTGCCGAACAATATGAGGCATGGGAGAAGGCCGGCGAGCGGTTCGTGCAGGAACTGACCATAACCCGCCAGCTCGCCACCCCCGTCAACTTCATCGTCCATAGCTATCAGGACGTGAATGCGCAGCTCGCCCAGGGCCGGCCCTTCTTCGTGGATATCGCCCGCGACGGCGTGGTGCTCTACGAGGCTCCGGGCTTCCCCCTCGCCTCGCCCAAAGTCTTGACACCGGAAGAAGCCCGCGAGCTGGCGCAGCGGTATTTCGAACAATGGTTTCCGGATACGGCAGAGCTGCTGGCCGGCGCGGAATTCTATCGCGATCGCGGAAACCTAAACCTCGCAGCCTTTCAGCTCCACCAGGCCGCTGAACGCCTCTATCATTGCACGCTATTGGTCATGGCGCTCTACAGCCCCAAATCCCACAAGCTGACCTTCCTGCGTTCCCAGGCTGAAAGGATCGCGCCGCTGCTCATCGACATATGGCCGCGTGACAGCCGCTTCGCCAAGCGCAGCTTTACCCGCCTCGATCGCGCCTATGTCGATGCACGCTATTCCCCTGCCTACGAAATCACCGGCGAGGAATTGGCCTGGCTGGTCGAGCGCGTGACCATCCTGCAAGAAACAGTCGCCGCGATCTGCGCCGAACATCTCACCGGCCCCGCAGAGGCATGAGAATGAAGGATGAAACCATGACCGACAGCGATGCGGCCGAATGGCCCGATCCCGCCGACAAGGCCCATGCGGTCGAGCAAGCCAAGCGGCTCCGCAGCCAGGTCGCAGAGGGTGGATTGCGATTTGAAGCCTATTTGCCGCCATCGCTGGCCCTGTGGCTGCTCGATCTGATCGAACAGGAGACGTTCCTTGATCCATCCGAAGCCGTGTTCGTGATCTTGGGCGAACATAAGGAGCTGGAACCCCATGCCGATCTGCGCCGGGAACTGCTCAAGCGCAGCATCGAGGCGGCCGCCGATGATCCCCGGCCGGGGATTTCGGGCGAGGAAATGATGAAGCGGCTGCGCGGTGCGAGCAAGGAAGCTCGACAGGCACCCGCCATATGGGAAAAGCGGTCCCGGCGCTAACGCACCGGGGCTTTGTCACTGGCGGCCCTCCGGCTCTCTACGGCGCAATATGGGAGCGCGTTCGCCTCCGGGCCGGCAAGGCTTCCGCCGAGCAAACCCCAAGCACAGGTGGTAGCCCCCGGACGGCCCGCTTGTTTCATCACTGGCCGTAGGGACGACCGGGGGCGGATGATTACATGCTTACCTGCAAGCATGTCTACCTGCTAACGCCCCGCCGCGATCTGGCACTAGGCAGCCTCGGCAATATCGAGCCGCACCGCAAGCCCGGCCTGAGTGGCGAGATTAATCAGCGTATCGAGACTGAAATTAGTGATCCTGCCGCGCAGCAGGTCGTTAAGACGGGGCTGCGTGATCCCGAGACGCCGTGCCGCTTCGGCTTGGGTGACACCCCAACTCCGCACCCGCTGCTCGACGGCAATCAACAGATTGGAACGCATGGTCATGTTCGCGGCCTCGGCCGGCGTGTCCTCCAATGCATCCCATACATTTGCAAAGCTCTGACGTTCCATCGTCACGCCTCCGCTAGATTTGCCGCAACCGAGTCGCGGCTAGGTCCAAATCCCGTTTCGCCGTCTGCTGCGTCTTCTTCTGGAAGGCGTGCAGCACATAGACGGTATCCTCTATCTTGGCGATGTAGAGCACCCGGAAGGCTCCCGCCTCGTCACGAATGCGAATTTCTCGCACCCCCTGGCCTACGCTCGTCATCGGCTTCCAGTCGCTCGGTTCAAATCCCTGCTGAACCTTATGGAGCTGGACGCCGGCCTCTTTCCGCGCTGTCTCGGGAAAGTCCCTCAACTGCTCAAGGGAATCCCCGAGAAATTCGAGCCGCTTCATTTCAGCCATAAGCCTTTTATATCAAAATTTGTATAAGTCGACAAGGGAAACCGCAATGCCGACCAAATGTCGCTCACATGGCAACATGCATGTAAGCATGGAAGCTTAACGCCTATTCCTCGTTCTCGCGGACCACAGGATAGTTGTATTTGGCGAAAAGCAGGTTCAGCGCCTCGGCCACAAGCCGTTCCTGTGTAACCCGCTTGCCTTTGTCGTCGCGTGTCCGGAAGCTGAGTTCTTCCAGCGTCTCCCAATAGGCCGGCGGCAGGTGATGCGTCTTGGCGCTCTTGTTCGCCCGTGACGGCGGAACGTAGGTTCCGGCCGGCTGCGAGCTGCGAGCTGGCCGCTTCGGCTCGGCCGGCGTCTCGAAAAGGGCGGGAGTTGCTGGCGCGGTCGCCGGCTGCTCGGCCGTCTTGATGGCGGTCGCCAGAAGGGAAGGCTTGCGGCTCATGCTTTCATCCTTTCATGCTTACCTGTAAACATGCTTGCCTGCTCCGAAAGGAAGTTGAACAGGCCAGCGACTTCCTGGGCGGCGCGTCCGTGCGGTTCCAGCTCCTGGGGAGTCTGCCCCAAGGCCGGCGCGTCCTCGTAGGTTTTCAGCCGTGACACATGGATGGGGGCAACCTTGATGTTAAAGCTGGTGGCGATCGCGGCGGCATCATCAACGGCCCTGCCTCCGGCATTCGGATGCACCAGATTCAATACGACAAACGTGAGTGGACTACCGGCCATGTCCAGCAGCCGCTTAAGCGGCTCCAAGGTTTCGATTGAAAATATCTGCGCCTGCGACGGGACCAGCACGATATCAGCGTGCTTAGCCGCCTCGACTGAAGCGCTGTCCATCTTGCCGGGCGTGTCGATGAACACCCAATCCATGCCAAGGCCGCGATAGGCATCCAGCGAACGCCGAATAGCGCCGGGCTGGATCGAGGCAACGTCCGGGCCGTCGCCTTCTCGCCGGTCAAACCAGTTGACGGCGTTCGTCTGAGGATCGAGGTCGAGCAGGGCCGATTTCTTCCCCGCCAGATGCGCCGCGACCGCAAGCGCCGTCGCGATCGTGGTCTTGCCGGTCCCGCCCTTTTGCGTGCAGAACGCTACTGTAATCATGGTTGCATCCTTTCATGCAAGGCAACCTACATGCTTTCTCTCAAGCATGAAATCATGTTTACATTTATATTGGGTTAACCATCGCCGCCTTCCTCGGCCGCCATCGGCTCGTCGCACTCACCGCAGACCAGGCGCACACCCGGTTTCGCCCATGCGTGAAGCTCGCAGCTCGGGCAGGTGTAGCGGGTCTTGCTAGCCGATTTCGCCTTGCGCTTCTTCCGGGCGTCGGCGTCATCCCAAAGCTCGACATAGAGGGCGGAAAAGTCAGGCTGCGCGGCCATCTCGGCAAAGGCGCGGGCGTAGGGTCCGGCCTGGACAATGTAATGGCTGCACGATTGGCCCGTTTCCTTGCCGCCCGGCCGGCCGGTATCGGAAGGATGCAGCCCGATCGCGTGCATTTTCGCCGCCCATTCCTTGTTGTGGTAGCCGGCGCGCGACGGCTTGCCGAAATGGTGCTGCCAAAGGTGAGCCATCTCATGGGCGAGCGTGGAAAGGCTTTGCTCGTCCGTCCGGCTCTTGAAGTGCGACGGGTTCAACGCGATTTCGTCGGTGATCTCCGCGCCGTCCTTCGATCCGAACCGGCCACCGGCGAAATAGCCATAGGCTTTATTCTTCCGCTGCAAGGTCACGAGGCAGGCCGGCAGCTCGCCGCCGAAAAGCCGGTCGTTGAAGAAATCGAACGCCCGATTCAGCGCGGCATAGGTTTTCGCGGTCGGATTGGCGGGGGACATGGCGGCCTCTTTTGTATCGTACGAAACAACATTTGCACAATTTTACCTTACATGCAATCATGTTTACATGCTTTCAGGATGAGCACTGCCCTTGCCCCTCACTCCCTTTCGAAAGCCCATAGAACGTCGGCCGCAGGCGTAAGCGTTGCGGGTTAGGTGGTGAGGGTGCCGTTTGCCGGCCCGCCTATACGCGGGCCGGAACCGCCGCAGGGCTGCGTAAGCGGCCCGAACAGCGGCGACCGCTTATGTTTTCATACTAAGAAAGAATCTAGAGGGGGATTCAGTCTGGTTATCGGACTCACGTTTCATCATACCCTTTGCCATGAAGACGAGGGCTTGCCCTAAGGGGTTGTCGCCCACGTCGAGCTGCGTGCGCTCATCGAGGGGCAGGGTCTTCCTATAGGCAGCGATTGCCTCGCCCCAAGCCGTCTGGTCCTGTCCATGGTCGGCAGGCGGGGGAGGGGCCTTGCCGAACCGTCCAAGAAACTGGCGGGCCTTCTCCGGCAGGGACAGGCGATAGGCATTGCTGGCCTGCTGGACCTGGGGGCCGCGTCCTTCGTTCCCAGTGGGCTCATAGCGCCGCAACCAGTCGATGAAACCATGCGCCCGCAGGTTCTTCAGCGCCCGCACGATCGTATCGCGCGATCGGCCCAGGCGATCCATGATCGTGGTGATTGACGGCTCAAGCCGGCCGGTGCGGAAGTCGATGAGGTTGACGAATAGCCGCAGCACGTCCAGCGCCACCGATCCGAGCGGCCCACTGCGCTCGCCCTTCTCGCGCAATCCGGCCTCGTTGTAGATTTCGGCCGCCTTCAAGATCGCCTGTACGTCCTTGCGCGTCGTCGCCTGCCAGATACGGCCCTCCGACCGGCCCTTGAAATGGCTGCGACGACGAACTGGGGTCGGGCAGCGTGCAGGCGGGGGAGGGAAGACCAGACCAAGCGCCGTCTGCCGTGATCCCTGCAAGACACTCCGGCGCTCATAGGCGAGCGCAGAGAGCTGGCCGGCCTCGTCGTCGCTGAGCTGACCCGATCCGTGCCGCGTCCAAACCTCTCGCATGATTTCATCAAGCGCGTTTCCACGCGCGCAGCCGATCGCGGCCGCGATTTGCGTCCTCAACATCTGTCCTTCGTCCCTCCGTTCGGGAGGGCATGACGGGGTGGACAACGGACAAAGATTCAGCGTTCCCGCAAGAGGCGTCTCTTGCAAGCTTACTGCTAAGTGGCTATGTTGGGAGCTGCTCAGGCTGGCCCAACAAAGCCGGTTCCGTAATCCGAAAACCCCTTGCCGCTGCAAACGGCTAGGGGTTTTTCATTTCATGCCCTCGATGCGTTTTCGATATAGAACCTCAAAGCCTCTTCGATGATCGGCGCGCGTGAGTGCACGCCCCGTTCTTCCTTGAGCCGATCGATTGTGGCGATCAGTTCATTTGGAAGGTCTGTGTAAAGGTGAGTGCGACCGGCCGCTCGCACGCGTTCGCGTTGGGCAGCAACTCTATCTTTAGTGGGTACAGCGGTTCGACTCATGCGTAACTAGAAACGGCGATTTGCCCGATTCTGCAACCCCGAATCTCTAAGTTGCGGGAATATCGTGCAAATCGGACACTCTGGCGGGCAATCGGCGGAGCCGCCACGCTCAGTCTTTTAAGCGAATCGGGATTGGGGATGCCAGAAAAGAAACCATGATTACATGTAATCATGGTTCCAATATCAGAATTGACCAAGCGCCCTATACAGAGTGGCCGGGTGAACCTTGAGGACCTGGGCGACGGCGCGGGGTTTCTGGCCGCCCTCGATGAGCTGGCGGGCAAGCGCGATCTGCTCGGCCGACAGGGCAGGGGGGCGACCGAACCGAACGCCCTTCGCCTTCGCGGCGGCTCGGCCGCTGCTGGTGCGCTCGTGGATCAAGGATCGCTCAAACTCGGCAATGCCGGCGAAGATCGTCAGCACCATGCGCCCGGCCGGCGATGTCGTATCGGCCCAAGGCTCGGCCAACGAACGCAAGCCGGCCTCAGCCGCGTCCAGGCGCTCGGCAATGTCGAGAAGATCGCGTGTCGATCGCGCGAGGCGGTCTAGCCTGGTGATCGTCAGCACGTCGCCGGCGCGGAGCTGGTCGAAAAGCGCGGCAAGCTGCGGCCGATCGCGCTTAGCGCCAGAGGCTTTTTCCTCAAAGATGCGTCCGCACCCTGCCGCCTTCAGCGCGGCGCGCTGCTGGTCTAGGGTCTGATCGTCGGTCGATACGCGGGCATATCCGATGAGCAAGGCGGCTCCGTTCGCTCTGATGCAGCCGGAATCTACCGCGTGCAATCCGTCGCGGAAATCCATATTCTGCGACTGACAACAATTCAGGCGCAAAACCGATTCAAAACTCGGGATTTTCGCGACGGGTAAAGGCTGTCCTCCCGAAAGCGGATACGATTCCGATTGAAGGCATTGATACTCAGCCACGCGAAGTCAGCCAGACGCCTACAAGGGTCACTCCCAACCCAAGGAACATTGCAATCGTCAGCGGTTCCGAGAACAGCATCCATGACCAGATCATCGTCACTGGCGGGCTCAGGTAGATGGCGGCACTGACCTTCGCCACGGGGAACATGCGCAGCATCGTGTAATACACCGAGTAACAGGCGAAGGTGGCGATCAGCACCAGCCATACCATGCCTATCGCGAACTCGCGGGTCATGGGCGGCGCAATCCCTCCTTGTGCCAATGCGCAGATGCCGAACAGGAGTGCTCCCGTCAGCGTGTGGATGCAGAGGCTTTGGTGGACGGGCATGCTCAGCGACACCCGCCCTCTGCGGAGGACCGAAGCCAACGCAAACGCTATCATCGAACCAATGGTCACGCCGTACGCCCATAACGGCGCGGTTCCAAAGCTCAGACTGTCGAAGGAAACCACCAGCACCCCGGAGACGGCGATGGCGGTGCCGAGCCATTGCCGTGCAGTCAGCCGTTCGCCCAAAAGGGGCTGGGCCATGGCCGCGATCGCCAGCGGTACTAGATCGGAAATCAGCGCGACCAGCCCGGTCGGGACGCGCTGCTCGATCGCAAGCGCGAAACCGCCAAGATAAACGAAGACGGCCATAACGCCGAACCACACCTGAGACAGGATGGCGCGCAGGCGCATCCTCGGCCCGAATATCAGGGCGAAGGGAAGGAGGATGATTCCCGACAGGAGCGTTCGCCAGAACAGCAGGAGGGACACGCTGGCCTGTTCGTTGGCATAGCGGATACCAACGAATCCCGAACTCCACGCGATCACGAGAAGCGTCGCCATACCAGGCAAAAGCAAGGGTGAGCGGGGCGTAGCAGTTGAAGGCAGAGAAAGAGCGGTCATTGGCAGGCCTGTATGGAAACCACGCCAGATTACTCATTCCGAGAGTACAGCGCACATGACAAATTTCGATCATAAGATGACAAGCATGTTTCCATGCTAATGATTCGTTGCAAAACGGATGCGCGTGGCGCATGCAGCTCGAGAAAGCAGGATCGGAACGAAGATGACCGACATCAACGCCAGGCGGCTAGACATCGACGCGTTGCGTGCGCTGCGGGCAATCAAGCTCCATGGGGGTGTCACCCGGGCGGCCGAGGCGCTTGGACTGACGCAATCCGCCGTCAGCCACAAGGTGAAGCGCATGGAAACCAGCCTTGGCTGCGAACTGCTGGACAGGCGGCCAGGCGGCGGCATGTTCACGGCCGAAGGTGAAGGCCTTCTCGAATACGCGGTAAAGATTCTTGGCCTCCACGATGAAGCACTGGTGAGCTTCGCGAAGTCGGACTTGGCTGGCCGCATCCTGCTAGGCTTCACGGAAGACACTACATGCTCGGACCTGTCGCGCATCCTGGGCCGCTTCCGCCGTTTGCATCCCCAAGTGGCGGTGAGAACGAAGGTCCGTATGAGCCTAGTGCTGCGGTCGATGCTGGAGCGCGGCGAGTTGGACGTGGCCATTGTGCAGGTCTTTGCCCATGAGGTCCGACCGACCGACGTGGTGCTGTTTCGGGAGAATCTGCATTGGGTGAAGTCTCGTGAACTATCGCTGGGTCTGGAAGGAGCAATCCCGTTCCTCTCCTTCGCAGATGAGTGCTTCTATCGACGCTGGGCGATCGACATCGGGCAGGACGGCGGTGCGGAACTGGAAACCGTGTTCGAATGCTCCAGTGCGGCAGGCATCATTGCCGCTGTAGAGGCGGGACTCGGCGTTGCTCTGTTGAGTGACCGTCACCTACGGCCAGAAATGGATATCATCGACGCGCAACTGCCTGAGCCGCCCAGCCTCGCGTATGTGATCCGCCGCGCCAAGAAGGCGAGGAATCCCGCGCTGGAAAGCCTTGTCTCTGAGATCGAAAACGAGGTTAGCCGATATGGAAAGTTGGTGATGGTTGGCTAAGACGATAGACCGTTAGCCGTAGCGGCTTCCGTATGTTTGTGACTACAACCTGAACTATCTGCTTTTATGATCATGAAGCTGAAGGATGACCGACCTTTACCCACCAATTTCAACCATCGGATGTCGCACAAATCCTGACTTTCACGAACGCTTTGCGACGACATCGAGCAACAGGAAGGCTGTTACGACCGCCAGCCCGGCCGCCGTCAGCCATGACCATGTGTAGAGCGGAGAGAAGCCTTCAATGATGAAGGTCAGGACAGGCAGCGCCGCCATCGTCACCATTACCGTGTAGGGGTCGCAGCGGCCAATGCCGACTTGCAGCAGATAGAGAGGGGCGAGGACGCCCACCACCGACACCAGCAGCAAGGCCGCAATCAGCCAACCGGACCATTCCACGGCGGCGACACCCGTTCCCCATGTTCGGAATGTATGTGTAAGGGTTGATGCACCTCGCATTGCCGAACTAGATGCCGTCACCGAACTGCTCGACTGCAACAAACAGGAATTTGTCCTTGAACTGCTGGTAGCCGGGATCGAGCAGGCGAAGGCGGCCCTTCGCGAAGCGGGGCTGGAGCATGCCTTTGATGCGGCGGTCGATAAAAAACTAGACGACGCCGGTTTCACTGTGACCGCTCCGAATGAGGACGGATTTTGGGGGTCGCATTATCGCGGGGAGCCGATTGTCAACAAAAACGCCGGTCATCATGAGAAGATGGCAAGAGCGATCTCCCAGACTGTAGGCGAGACATTGCCGGAAAGCGGCGAATAGAACTTGCATCATGTCCGGCGGCCCGGATGCCGGCCGCGACGTGTCGCAAAAGTCAGTCGCGAACCCCTGACTTTTGCGAGCGACTTTTGCGACAGATTTTCCCCTGAATAATCAGCACTGGCGATTTTGTCGCAAAACTTAGGATTTCCGCGACACTTGCATCCGACAGGCTGCTTTCACATCCGAAAAACGGATCAGGTAACGCTCCAAGAACAGTGCTCCAATGGAGAGCAAATACGACCTTGCAACTTTTCTAACCAACTATAAGGAACTCGCGCCTGCGATCGGAAGATCGCATACCGCCTGCATCTCGCTCAAAACATGGCACAACTGATGAAATGCCTCCTGATGAGGCGACGATCTGCGCCAAGAAGCGTATATGGTTCGTTGTGGCGCGCGACCGGAGATGCTCACAATTTTCACATTAGGAAAGGTACTTAGCCGGGGAGAGGCTAACGAAGGAACCATGCTAACCCCCCCTCTCGTTGAAACGAGCGCACCGATTGTTTCGAGACTCAACCCTCTGATTTCGGTGCAACAAGCATTGTAGTCGTGCTGTGTCGTGCGTATCGCTGCAGGTAGCGTATCTTCACTATAACCCTCGCCGTCTGCCATCGTCATAAACTCAGACGCATCAAGATCTTGAACGTTTATTGATGTCTTTGCCGCAAGCGGATGAGCTACGTTGACGATCAAATCAAAGCGCTCGGTGAACAGAGGTTTTGTTTCCATATCCGCATTGTCAGCGAAACGGCAAGATAACATCATGTCAATTTCACTTCCGCGCAGACGTTGGGTGACCCCTTCGGTCTTGCCTTCCAGGAGATCAATTCTGACGTTGGGAAAGTTTGCCTCGAACAGATTTACGACGTAAGGCAAAACATAGGCACCGATCGTTGAGATCGCGCCAAGTTTAAGGTGCCCTCCGAAGGGCCGGCTCGTCTTCACGGCGAGGAGGTCAAGTTTACCAACCACCCCGAGGACATCCTGAATGTGAGACAAGAGAACCTCACCTTCCAGGGTCGTCTTCACCTGCTGGCTGGACCGTTCGAATAAGGTCGTGCCAAGAGCTTCCTCGACCTTGCGAACCTGATGGGAGAGGCCCGACGGGCTTATCCCTAACTCCCGCGCGACGACTCTAAAGCTGGAGCGCTTCCAGACGGTCGTAACAAGGAGAAAATCCCGTATCGATACCGCCGAGAGCTTGTTCGATATGATCGTTCGATCTGTTCTATTCATTCGACTTGTCCAAACGCCACCTCATCTCCTATCCGAGAAAACATGATAGTACTAGTCATGATATTCAGAACCATGCTGGCTCATGACTTTGTCTTGCAGACAGAACTGATCGGTATGGGGCAGCATGACCACGATTTTCTTGAAATCCACTTTCGAAGAGCCATCCGAGACGGTTCGGGCTGCCGCGCTCCGTGGAGAGGTCGCCATCACTGAGCAAGCCGATCTCACGGCCGAGATGCTCATGTCGCACAAGGGGCTGATCACCGGTAATCAGCTCGACCAGAATGCCATGCTGGTGCTCAAGGATGCGCTCGCGTCTTTTCTCGATCACGGTGGGCACTGGTTCTTCAACGGCCATATGGCGCGTCCGCTGGTTGATGGCATCGGTCAGTATCGTTCGATCGTCGCACCAAAACGACAAGATTTCGGTCTGTCGTCGATCAATCCTCATCCGCTTTATGACGGTATCGACCTGAAGAAGATCGAAACCAACAGGGGCGTCGCGGGTTTCTACGGACGCGGCTGCAATCAGCCACCGGAGGGCGCGGTGGCCGTCAACGGGCTGGGTCCCGCGCGAGTCCCGGTCGATTGGGTGTGGGCAAGGCCGCGGGGTGGCCGGTTCTTCTCCCATGCTGGCAATGATCTTGGCACGATCGGGCTTGAATGGAACCTCGCCCCGGACCTGACGCGGCGCGTCATCAACTGGGCAAACGGCGGCTCCTGCCTCTCCTCGAATCGCTTCGTGCAGACACCGCCGGTCGAAGACCTGCCGCTGGCCAGGGCCGAGAGCTATGGCGGCGCGCGCGATACAGGCAGGGCCGGCCCGCGCATCGTCGCGCCGAGTTCCGGCACCTACTATCATATCCATAGTCTGGAAGGGTCGGCCTATACCGGTATTTTCGATGTCATCTGCGCACCCGAGGACCTCGTCAACGTACTGCGCCCCCAGGATATCCTCTGGGTGCCATGCCGAACCCCGGCCCAGCGCATGATCAAGCAGAGGGCTGTCATCGCACGCCATCTTGATGCCGGCGGCACGGTGATCGCGTTGGGAGAAAGCCAGTCGGAATTATGGCTTCCTGCGGTCCATTTCACCAGAACGCCGACAAATTGGTGGTGGTGGCTGCCCCCTGGGGCCGATCTCGGGGTCGAACTGACCGATCAGGCCAGGACACACCCATTGATGCGCCACATCGGCAAGCAAGACGTGACCTGGCATCTGCACGGCTGGTTCACGCCACCGGAAGGCTCAACGGTTCTGGCTCGCGACGGCGAGGGGCGCGCCATCCTCTACATGGACGCGATTTCGACGGCCGGCACGATGGTCATCTCCTCGCTCGACCCGATGTACCATCACGGTTCACGCTTCATGCCGGCAACGACCCGCTTCCTAGACCGCTTTGCGCCCAATCTGAGGGCCTGTGCGGATGCTTGACACGATTTCCCGCCAATGGCGCTCACCTGTCGTCGGCATTGATGCGATCGACAGTTGTCCGGCGGCAGCTTTCCCGATGGTGTCGCTGTTCGAAATTTCTTTCCACATTGTCCGATTTGTTCGACTTGATACGACGCCTTCCCCTCTGTACGAAAAACATGACTGCAATTGTCATGAATAATGGAGGTGACCGATGACTTTGAAACTGCGCCTGTCTGCCGCCTTTTTCCTTCTCGCCCTTTCGCCGGCGCCGCTGCTTGCCGATCCCGTCACCTTCAAGGATGTCACGGGCGCGGAGATCATACTTCCGGGCCCGGCGAAGCGGATCGTCACGCTGCCGCAGCCCGGCGCCGCGACCGTCATCGCGGTGGACGGCTCCTCGGAGCATCTGGTCGGCATGAATCCCGTCTCGCGCAAGGCTTTCGAGACCGGCCTCCTCAAGAAGATGTTCCCGGATGCCGCCTCCATCGAGAGTGGCATCGTCGCGGAGGGCGGCAATGGCTGGATGCCGAATGTCGAGGCGATCGCCGCACTGAAGCCGGACCTCGTCATTCAGTGGGGCGGGCGGGGCGACGAGCTTATAGCCCCCTTGCGCAATGCAGGCATTCCTGTTGCGCTGATGGTCGGCGGCGGCAATGGCGGTACGGAGGAGCTGGCGCGGGAGAATATCCGCCTCGTCGCCAACATCCTTGGCAAGCAGGACAAGGCCGAGGCGCTGTTTGAATGGCGTGACGCGGTGATCGGCGAGATCAAGGCGACGCTCGCGGCCCATCCCGACGCGGCCCGGCCGAAAATCCTGCACCTGCGCTCCTCCAAGGGCAAGTTCACCGCGACCGGCGAAAAGAGCTATCAAAACTTCTACATTTCGCTGGTCGGCGGCGAGAATGTCGGCACGGGTCTCGGGGTGCAGGCCGAGGTGAATGCCGAGCAGATCGCGGCCTGGAACCCTGACATCATCATGCTGACGGCGCATGAGGCCGATGCCGGCCGCGAGACGATCATGAACGACGAGGTGCTGTCGCAGACGGCGGCGGCGCAGGCCGGTCGCGTCTACAAGACGCCGAACGGCGGCTATGTCTGGGACAGCGCCAGCCATGAAAGCCCCTTCACCTGGATGTGGCTCGCCAATCTCGCCCATCCGGACCTCTTCCATTTCGACCTGCGCGCCGAGGTGAAGAGCGGCTTCGAGCGGCTCTACAACTATACGCCCACGGATGAAGAGATTGATGCCGTCCTGAAGCTCGAACTCAACAAGGATGCCGCCAATTACTGGCAGTTCGCCCGCAAATGACGCCCGCCCTGACCGAGGCACGGCTTTCGAACGGGCAGGCGGCTGGCGCCGCCCTTCACTGGCTGTCGCTCGTGCTTGTCCTTGCGGCGGCGGCGTTCGTCTCCGCCGCCGCCGGGCGGTTCCATATACCGCTTGCCGACATATGGCAGATCCTCGGCCGTTGGCTTTCCGGCATGGCCGCACCGGAAACGATGGAAGAGCGCATACTCATCAATGTGCGCCTGC
This sequence comes from uncultured Novosphingobium sp., assembly GCA_964343385.1. GTDB lineage: Bacteria > Pseudomonadota > Alphaproteobacteria > Sphingomonadales > Sphingomonadaceae > Novosphingobium. Next base: position 13,460 of record CAYFJH010000037.1, read on the forward strand.
CGCGGATTCTGCTCGCAGCGATCGTCGGAGCGGGACTTGCGCTCTGCGGGGCGGCCCTGCAGGCGCTCTTCCGCAATCCGCTCGTCTCGCCCCGTGTGCTGGGCCTTTCCTCCGGCGCAGCGCTGGGTGGCACGCTGACCCTGCTCGTCGGAGGCAGCGCCGCGATGCTGTTTGCAGCCACCTTTGCCTCGGCGCTTACGGCGCTGGTCCTGGTGGCCGCGATTTCGCATGTCGCAGGGCGTTCGATCCTTTCCATCGTCCTGGCCGGTATCGTCATAGACGCATTGTTTTCCGCCATGATCTCGCTCACGCAATATGTCGCCGATCCGGAGACCTCGCTTCCCGCCATCGTCTTCTGGCTGATGGGCAGCTTTTCCTCGTCGAGCTGGCAGAAAGTCGTCGAGCACGGCCCGGTCATCCTCGTCGCCATCGCGCTTCTCTATCGCCTGCGTTTCCGCATCGCGGTGCTCTCGATGGGGGAAGAGGAGGCGCGGTCCTTCGGCGTCAATGTCGGCTTCTCGCGCTGGCTGGTCTTTACGGTCATCTCGGTGATCATCGGCGGCTGCGTCGCGGTTTCCGGCGTCATCGGTTGGGTCGGCCTCGTCATTCCCCATGCCGCGCGCCTGCTCGTTGGCGAAAGCCACCGTCGCTTCCACGGCACGGCGGCGCTGCTCGGTGCCAGTTTCATGGTGACGGTCGATACCCTCGCCCGCACCGTGACGAGCGCGGAACTGCCGCTCGGCATCCTGACGGCGGTCATCGGCGCGCCCGTCTTCATCTATCTCCTATGCACGCGCCAGACGCGGGGAGGCCCGGCCCGATGATCGCGCTCGAGAATGCCGGCCTTCGAAGGGGCGAGCGCTGGATCTTCCGCCATGTCAGCTTCACGCTGGCGGAGGGTGAGGTGCTGGCGATCCTCGGCTGCAACGGGCGGGGCAAGACGACGCTGCTGCGCACCTTGCTCGGTTCGCTGACATTGACCGAGGGTGAGCGCACAATGCCGGCGGTCGTCGGCTATGTGCCGCAGTTGCAAAATGGCGGCGAGCAGCACCGTTGCCTCGATATCGTGACCATGGGACGGGCCGGGCGGCTCAGGCTTTTCGGCCTGCCGGGCAAGCAGGACGAGGCGGCGGCGCTCTCCGCGCTCGCGGCCGTGGGCGCCGAGCGCTTCGCCGAACGGCCCTTCGGCCAGCTTTCCGGCGGCGAGCGGCAGGTCGTGCTGCTTGCCCGGGCGCTGGCGACGGAAGCGAAAGTGCTGGTGCTCGACGAGCCGGCCGCCTCGCTCGACCTTGCCAATCAGGACCTTCTGCTCGGCGTCCTCATGCGCCTGCGGCAGGCGCGCGGCCATACGATCGTCTTTACGACCCACCATCCGCAGCACGGCCTGTTCCTCGCGGACCGGGCGCTGATGATGCATGCCGGAGACGAGGTCCGTTATGGCCAAGCCTCCGCGATGATGACGGACGGGGAACTCGCCCGTCTCTATGGCGTGCCGTTTGCCCGCCATACCCCCGGCCTCGGCCGGCCCGATGTCGTTTCCCCGATCTTCGGGGCGGCGGCCCTTCCATGATAACCGCAAGACAGGAGCCAATCTTGGACACGATCACCTATCTCGAAAACGGCGAAACCTTCACCGTCAGCTTTGCCGAACTCCTGAACTATCACGGCACCACCTTTCCGGGCGGCGTGGCGCATGGCCTGAAGGTGATGCAACGCGCCTTTCCGCTGCTCGACGAGGGCCGGCCGATCGAGCGCCGCGAGGTGCGCATCGATACGGCGTTTCCCGGCCCCGGCGGCCGCGACGCCATCGAATTCGTCACGCGCGCGCTGACCGATGGCCGCTACCATGTCGACCGGTCGCTGGGCTGGGAGGGCATCGAGGAAAGCCCGAAGGGGAAGTATTATTTCCGCTTCAGCTATCGTGGCACCGTGGTCGAGGTGACGATCCGGCCCGGCCATGTGCGCGGCGAGTTCATCGAGCTTGCCCGCAAGGAAGGTCGCTCAGCCGAGGAAGAAACCCGCCTTGCCGCGCTGAAGCGCGAAATGCGCGACCGTCTCGTGCCGCTTGCGCCCGAGGATGTCTATGACGCCAAGGTCAGCCGTGCCTGAGCACTGTTCCACCGAGGGCGGGCGGCGTGAATGGATGGGTGTGCTTGCCCGCGCGCCCATCGATCTCCTGAGATCGGCCTTCGACGGCAGCCGGCAGCGCCACTTGGCGCGCCGGCTTGTCGGACCCGAGGTCGGCCTTCTCCAGTTGCGTGCGAAAGCACCCGTAACGGGAACGCCCTTCCATCTCGGCGAGGCGACCATGACGCGCTGTGTCGTGGAGATCGATGGTCGGCGCGGTTATGCCGTGGTGCTTGGCCGCGATCCGGAGCGGGCGGAGCTTGCCGCCTTCTTCGACGCGCTGCTGCAAGATCCGCAGTCCCGCGCCTTGCTCGCATCGGAACTGCTGCAGCCGGCCGAAGACGCCATCATGGCGCGGCGATGCCGCAAGGCCGAGGAGGCGCAGAAGACGACGGCGCATTTCTTCACCGCGGCGAGACAAGGAAGTGCACCGTGAAAATCGAGATAGACCAGCGAGGCGCGGACCGCATCCACGAGGACCAGCGCGCATTCCGCCGGCTTCTGGAAGCCTTTTCCTACCCCGGCAAAGTCGTCGTCCTTGCTGAAGGCCAGGCGGCGCACGCGGTCGTCCTGTCAACGTTGGCCGACACCACGACACCGCTCTGGATCGACGAAAGCTTCGCGGATATCCGGGATCGCGCCGTCGCGGCACGGTGGCCGATGGCGGATCGAGCCTCCTGCACCTTTGCGCTCTGTCGTGGCGAGATGCTGGATCGGATCGATGTCTTTCCGAAGGGGACCCCGGCCGACCCGCATCTTTCCGCCACCGTCATTGCGGAGGTCACGGGCCTTTCGGGTGGCGCGGCGCTCAACCTTTCGGGGCCGGGAATCGGACCCGGGGCCCGCACCTTCGCCCCCCTTGGCCTGCCGGCGGCGTTTCTTGCGCAATGGACGTGCAACAACGCTGCCTATCCGCTCGGCATCGACCTCATCCTAACGGCGGGAGATCGCTGCGCCTGCCTTCCCCGCAGCGTGAGGCTGGAGATATCCGATGTACGTTCCCGTTAAGGGCGGCGAGGCTGCCATCGCCGCAAGCCTCGACGTATTGGCGCGCAGGCGTCGGGGAGATTCCATCGTGCCGGAACTCACGGTCGCCCAGATAAGTGAGCAGATGCGGGGTGCGGTGGACAGGGTGATGACCGAAGGCGCGCTCTACGACCGGGACCTTGCCGCCCTGGCGCTGAAACAGGCGCAGGGCGACGTAGCGGAGGCGACGTTTCTGCTGCGCGCCCATCGTGCGACCTTGCGGCGCATGGGCCATAGCGCGCCCATCGATTTTTCCGCCATCCGTCACGACCGGCATATTTCCGCCACCGTAAAGGAATTGCCGGGCGGCCAGATCCTCGGCGCAACCTACGACTATACCCACCGGCTGCTCGATTTCTCTCTCATGGAAGAGGCAGCTTCTTCTCCACTTCCCGAGGAGGCTGTGAGCACTTCATGCGCGCCTCCCTCATCCCGATGCTGCGATCGCCTTGCCGGGGAGGGCCGGGAGCCGGAGGAAGCGCCGGTCGACATCACGCGGGTGCCGCTGCGCCCTCCCTACGGCGCATCCGAAACGCTCGGCCATCTGGTGCGCGGCGAAGAAGGCTTCCTGACGGGCATTGCCTATACGCGCCTTCGCACCGCCGGCGCATCCCATCCCTATGTCGAGGAGCTTTCCGCCGGGGAGGTCGAGGTTTTCGTCGAACTGGAGGATATCGGCCTCACCGTCTCCGTCGGCGATATCGAGGTGACGGCCTGCCGCATGGTGGCCCCGGTACTCGACGGGCGGCAATCGCATCTGTCTGCGGGCTTCGGCGTTGCCTTCGGCGCAAACGAGCGCAAGGCGGTGGCGATGGCGACGGTCGATCAGGCTCTGAAATCCGGGCTCGATCCGGACTTAGTGCTGGGGCATGGCGACGGGGTCGAGGCGAGCGGCTACGTCTCGCATCTCAAGCTGCCGCATTACTCCGATTTCCAGGCCGATCTCGAAACGATCCGGAGGCTTGCCGGCGATGACTGAGACCTTCGCCTACCTCGATGAAGACAGCAAACGCTCCGTCCGTCGCACCATTCTGAAAGCACTGGCCGTTCCCGGTTACCAGGTGCCCTTCATTGCGCCGGAAATGCCGATCGCCTATGGCTGGGGCGTTGGCGGCATGGTCGTGACGGCAAGCCTCATCGGTGAGGATGACCGCCTGAAGGTGACCGACCACGGCTCCGACGAGACCGTGAATGCCGTCAATATCCGCGCCTTCTTCACGCGCACCGCCTTCGTTGCCACCACGACCCTGACCCGCGAGGCGACGCTGATCCAGGTCCGCCAGCGCGTGCCCGAGGCGATGCTCGCGGAAGGACAGGTCGTCGTTTACCAGGTGCCGCGGCCGGACCCGCTGCGAGCCTTCGTCAGTTCAGCCGGAGAGGCGGCGCGCATGCACGCTGCCGCTGATTACGGCCGGGTCTATACGCGACTCTTCGAGGAGAGGACGGGAAGCGGCAGTATCGCCCAGCCTGGCTACGACTATCCTGCCATGGTGGTAGGCCGCTATCTGATGTCGCCTTCTCCTATCCCCAAGCGCGACAATGCCCGCCTCGACAATTCGCCGGCCATCCAGATATTCGGCGCGGCGCGCGAACGCCGGCTCTATGCCCTGCCGCCCTATACGCGCGTGGAAAGCATCGCCTTCGAGGACGTTCCCTTTGACCCCGGCTATCCCTCGGACGGACGGCGCTGCGTGATATGCGGCTGTACCACGAGCCATCTCGACCACCTTCTCCTCAAGGACGACGGAACGAGCGAATGGGTCTGTTCGGACACGGAATGCTGTGCCGAGCGCATGGAGGAAGCCGCCAGTGCCTGATCTGCCGCAGCCCCTCCTGACGCTTGATGGTATCTCCTTTGGCGGGCGCATCGTGCGAGGTGCTTCGCTTTCGCTCTATCCAGGCGAGGTTCTTTGTCTCGTTGGAAAATCCGGCGCGGGAAAGTCGACGCTGCTGCGCACGGCCGCCGGATGCCTGCCTCCGACGAAGGGTCGGGTCCTGCTCTCGGTCGATGACAGGGCGTCGCTGTCTCTCTACGATCTGCCCGAACAGGCCCTCGTCCCACTCCGCCGGCGGCGGTTCGGCTTCGTCGCACAGGACGCCCGCGAGACGCTCGACCTGGCCGCGAGCGCCGCCGCCAACATCGCCCAGACGCTCTTCGACAATGGCGAACGCCACTTCGGCCGGGCCTTGGAGGCAGCACGGCACTGGTTTGCGGCACTGGACCTTGATGAAGCGCGGATGCGTGACCTGCCGGGTGTGTTTTCAGGCGGCATGCAGCAGCGGCTGCAAATCGCTCGCGCGCTCGTGCACGAGCCGGACATCCTGTTCCTAGACGAACCGACGACGGGCCTCGACACGTCCGCCCAGGCGCGGCTCCTGAGGCTCTTGTCCGAACTCCAGCGCCGGACGGGCGTGGCGATGCTGCTCGTGACCCACGACTTGCGCATAGCCCGACTCCTCGCGCACCGCGTCATCGTTCTGCACGAGGGGCGGATCGTCGAGGAAGCGCCGCCGGACCGATTGGTTACCGATCCCTGCCATCCAGCAAGTCGCGATCTCGTCGCGTCGATGATTTGAGTATTCGAATGACGATTCTGTGTGTTGAAGGCCTTGCGAAACGTTATGGCGACCGGACAATCGGCCCGGCGACCTTCACGCTGACGGCGGGCGAGGTGGGACTGGTCGTCGGCGGCTCGGGCTCGGGAAAATCGACGCTGCTGGACCTTATCTACGGTACGCGCGTGGCGAGCGCGGGCACGGCGATCCTGGATACCGGCGGGTGGCGGCGCGATCTTCTCACCCTTTCCGTGGTGGAACTGATCTCGATCAGGCGTTCAACCATTGGCTATTGCACGCAGTTTCTGACAGCTATTCCGGGCAAGTCCGGACGCGACCTTGCCCGAGAGACGGCCGCGCCCGGCACTTGCCTCACCGAAATAGAAGGGCTCTTTGAGCAGTTGGCGCTGCCGCCACATATATGGGACCTGCCTGCCGTGACCTGGTCCGGTGGAGAGAAGCAACGTCTCAACATCGCGCTCGCCGCCTTGCGGCGACCGCGGATACTTCTACTCGATGAGCCCTTCGCCTCGCTCGATCGACCGCTGCACCCCATCATTTGGTCCTTCCTGTCTGACTTGGCGAAAGCGGGCACCGCGTTGCTCATCGGCGTGCACCAAACCGAGGACGGCATCCCAACGGCAAGGACAGCGGTCTCACTGGATCCAACAAAAGCCGAACTACCTCCTAAACACAAGCCGTTCCACCTTGCCTTCACTTCGGAGACTCAGGATGCTACGTAATACGTATTTTACTATCAAAAAGAACGGGTTGTCCGAGCTGGCGCGAAACGCGCATGCGAAATCTCAAAGGCCCTCCTTCGGCGCGGGCACAGTAATGTTGCACTTCTGATCCTTGGCCGTCTGCCTGGCCTTCTCCAAGCACGCGGAAATCTCCCCGCCGCTGGCCTCATAGAACCCGGCCCCCCATTGCATCTTTTTGACGCCGATAGGATCCACAGAGTTGATCATGGCATATGCCGCGTTGATGCGGTCGTTACCCATGACAAGGCTTGCAACATGGCTGTCTGCCGAGAAGGGCAAAAAGCGCGGCAAGAACGCCAGCAGGAACGCCCCGGCTATGATGCCGATCCCGCCCGCCATCCACATGCGGAAATCCTGATCCTTCCGATGAAAGGCGCTCTTGTTATGGGAGGCAAGCACGCTGCTGATGCGCTCGAGGTCGGACGCCTGGCGCTCGAGCTGCTGCACGGCGGTCCTCACCAGGCCCTCGCCGCTGCGCTCGAGCACGGCCGCATAGTGCTGCGCGCCCTGCCGGAGAATGGGCGACTGCTCGACGCCATGCACCCGCTCTCCAACGTGGGCAAGCTGCTGCACGATCTGCGCCAATTCCGGCTTGTAGTCCTGCGCCGGCCCCTGCCGGTCAAATTCCTCAAAGGCCGCTTCGACGCCCTTGCGGATAGTGGTCATTTCCCGCTTGAGGTCGGCGGCGAGATTTTCGACCGTTTCCCGTAGCGCGTCGAAGGCGGCGGCCGGGTCGCCGGCATCCTGCGGCCCAAATTCGTCCCTGTCGTCGTCCATTTCCGTCATGCTCTCTCCTGCCTACATTTCCATGCCAATGCCCCGGCTGAGGCGCTGGCCGCGTGACATTTCATCCTGAAGGGCGCGGGAAATGCTCTGCTCGTGGCGCAGCTCATGTCTGATACCAAGCTCCTTGCTGCGACCGCGTACGATGGATTCCGCCTGCGGATCGCGCTCAAGGCTCTTGGCAAGCCCGCTCATCTGGCTTTCGACCTTGCCGCGCGCCTCGTCGTGCTGCCAACCGCGAAGTTCCTGACGCTGGCCCTGTAGCTCCTGCCAGCGGTTCACGAACCGCTCGGCCCTGACATTCGGGTCTTGCAGGGCGGCATTTTCGCGCTTCATGCCTTCAATGACCTGGCCGACACGCTCCCGGCCGGAAAGCTCGGTCATGGCGCGCGCCGTCGCCGGATCGTTTTGCAAGGTCGAGCGCATCAAATCGTTCATGCCGTCCTGCACCTGGTCGAGTTGCTGCCCGGCCACTCGGATTTCCTGCCGCTGCATGTCGAGGACCGGCAGACCCTCGCGCCGGTGCTGGTCGATCGACTGATAGGCGCGCGCATAACGGTCAACGGCCGCCTCAAGCGGCGACTGCCGCCGCGCCCGCTCGGCCAGCCGGTCTTGCGCCGGCGCCGGCCGCAAGCTCCCCTCTCTTTCCGGCCGCTGCTCCACCCGCGAAGGCTCGCTGCGCTCCTGGAAGGGTTGAGGACGCGCATTGAGCTTGAGGCCGGCGAACATGCCGCGCCGTTGTTTCTCGGCCTTCTCCGGCCGCGTCTGCTCGATCTGAGGGCCGTTTTCGACGGCTTGGGTCCGCTCGGGCCGCTCGGCCGCGCCCCGGCGCTGCTGCTGGCGGTCGGCGGCGAGATCCTCGCGAGGATCTGCACGAAGATCCTGCGCGAGATCCTGCGCGAGATCCACACCGACTTTTTGCGAGGATCTCGGCGCGCGGTCCTCGATGCGCTCCCGCTCGGCAGGGTGCCGCTCGGCCGTCGACTCCCGCTCCGGACGTAGCCCGGCGCGCTCGGCCGGAATCTCGATCTCGCTGCGGACGCCCATTTGCTCCGCGATCCCGCGCCGCTCGGCAAAGTCGCGGGTATAGTCGAGCGTGGTTTCCTTCACGCCCGAACGGGACAGGCGGCGTTCAAGCTGGTCATAGGCGAGCTCGCCGGCGTCCTGAACCTTCCACGTATTGCGATGCGTCTGCGTGCCATCGGGCAAGGTGACGGGGGTGGAACCCATGTGCTGAAGGCCGATCTTCTCCCCGATCTCCGGCGCTGCCTCCTTCATGGCCCGCTCAAGATCGACGCCCCATAGGGTGCGCTGCTCGCCCTTGTCGTTTTCCAGCGTCACAAAATAGCTGTCCCGGTTGCCGGGCTGGTGTTCGTAGGGGGCAACACCATGCTCGACCAGCCGGCCGGCATTGGTGAACTCGTCCTGGGCGGCGTAGAGCTGCACGCCGTCGCGATGCCGGGTCATGGCGACATAGGTTAGATGCCGGTCCATCGTCCCCGACGCCATCACATAGGACCGATCGACCGTCGCCCCCTGGTTCTTGTGAATCGTCGTCGCATAGCCGTGGTGGATCGCCTGATAGTCGCCCATCGGCACGCTGACGCTATCGCCGCCCCGGCCGTCGAGCTGCGCGACGATCCGGCCGGCCTCGACATGCTCGACGGTGCCAAGCATCCCGTTTTTCACGCCAAGGTCGCGATTGTTCTCCAAGAACACGATACGGTCGCCGGGGGCGAACTCCCGCTTGCCGTCATTGGTCTGGAAGGTCAGCGCGCCGGCGTCCTCGCCCTGGGCCAGCTCGCCCCGGTCCTGTAGCTCCGTCCGGATCGCGTCATTGATGGCGCGCACATCGGCCCGGCGATGCGCCATCGCAACCCGGGTGCCGTCCGGACGCTCATCGCGATCGGCAAGGTAATCGCGCACGATCTGGCCGCGTGCGTCCTCGCCGGTTTCCGCAAAGCTGATATTGCCGTGATCCCGATAGGCCGCCAGTCCCTCGGCCGTCCGGTGCGTGGCGAAGTCAACCGACGCCTCCCGCTGCCAGTCCACGCGCTGCCGGCGTATCTCGGACAGCTCGGCATGGCCGATTTCCTCCGTGATCGCCCGGAACGGCGCACCGGCCCCGATCGCCTGCAACTGCTCATGGTCGCCTACAAGGACGATCTTCGCCCCGCGCGCCTCGGCCTCGCCAACGAAGCGGGCGAGCTGCCGGCTCCCGACCATGCCCGCCTCGTCGATCACGAACACGTCGCCGCGGCCGAGTGTGCCGCGGTCGTTCTCCCAACCGCGGGACCACGACGCCAGCGTGCGGCTCTGGATGCCGGAACTTTCCTCCAGGCCCTCGGCCGCCTTCCCCGACAGGGCCGCGCCGTGGACCGTATAGCCCTCGGCCTCCCATGCCTCGCGCGCCGCTGCAAGCATGGTGGACTTGCCAGCACCGGCGAAACCGACAACGGCGGAAATCCGCTCCGGCCCGGTGATGTGCTCGATCGCCGCCCGCTGCTCGTCGGAAAGCCGTGCAGAACTGTCACCGGAACTTGCACGAAGGGCGCGATCCTGTTCCTCTATCGCTCGATCGACATGATGACGATCAACGCCATGGCTGCGGGCATGAGCCATCCGCACCGCCCGCTCGGCCATGGCGCTTTCCACCTCGACCATTTCCCGCGTCGAATATCGCGCAAGCGCGATCTCGCCCGTTGCCTGGTCGATGCGCTCCGGCTGAAGCTCGACCAGCGCCGGCGAGGCCATCACCTTCGCAAAGGCGCTCTGGAACTCCTGCACATCGTCGTTGATGTAGCGATGCAGGGTCCGGGCAATGTCGCGCCGGTCGAACACGCTCTTTTCGCCTGTGATGAGGGTAAGAACCTGCTCCGGCTTCTCGCGGATAAGATCGGCGTTCCGCTGCGCCGCTTCCTCGTCCAGCCGCGTGCGCACCACGTCGAGGCCGCGCCGCTCCATCTGCGTGGCATGGACGCCCATATGCTCGGTTGGCGAAATCTCAAGCCCGCGCTCCATGTGCGAACGATGGTCGATCCGAATATCAAGACCGGCCATCGCAAGCCGCTCGTTCGCGATCCCCTCCCACGTTTGCCTGATGTCGCGAAGCTGCATGTCGGTCGTCGCTAGGCCAGCGGACAACAACCGCGCATTCTTATGCTCAAGATAAGTCTTCTCGCCTAAGCCTTCCTCCGTCACCTGCCGCGTGGTCATCATCACATGCGCATGGTGATTGCGAACGTCGCTGGCGTCGTGCGGCGCATGAATGGCGAAATCCACGGCCGCGCCATACCGGTTCGCCAACTCCTGCGCGAACTCCCGCGCTGCCTCAAGCCGCTGCTCCGCCGAAAGCTCATGCGGCAAGGCAATCTCAAATTCGCGGGCCACGCGGGCGTCTTTCCGGTTTTCGGCAAACTCGGCGGCGTTCCACAAAGCCGAACGATCCTTGGCCCAATCTGCGTTGACGCCTTCCGGCAAGACGATCTCCGCATGTTCCACGCCTTTCTTGGCCGTGTAGTCATGCGTGATGCCGTCGCGTTCGTTGGTCAGCTTCTCCCCGGCACGATAAGCCATAGAGGCGACGGCGCTACGGCCGCTCGCCCTCGAAACTGGCTTCATGCTCAAATGGTAGATCGCCAATCGTGATGCCCCGATACCGTTTCCGCCCTCCGCCCGCCTTCCAGCAGGCAGCGCACTGACTTGCGCAGTAAGTCGTAAGTGCGCCCTTCCCAACTCAATCGCTTCGCTGTTTCGTCACTCGGTGTGGCGCTTGCGGCAAGCTCGATGCAAAAAAGATGAAGCCGGATTTTGCGGCAAATGCGGTGATTTTGCAAGATCAAGCAAGACAACAAGATCAGAAACGCTTGAGCCGCGCGTGTGTTCGTATAGTCTGACGACCTACGGAGGGCGAAGAGTATGGCAATCGACAATAACCAGACATTGGCGCTGCTGATCGACGGAGACAATGCTTCTTCCAAGATCGTCGCCGGCCTTCTCGCTGAAATCGCGAACTACGGAACCGCCAGCGTCAAACGTATCTATGGCGACTGGACCAAACCAAACCTCAACGGTTGGAAAGAGTGCCTGCTGGAACACTCGATTCAGCCGGTCCAGCAATTCGCCTATACGACCGGCAAGAATGCCACTGACGGCGCTATGATTATCGACGCAATGGACCTGCTTTATACGGGCCGCTTTTCCGGCTTCTGCATCGTCTCAAGCGACAGTGATTTCGCCCGCCTCGCCGCTCGCATCCGGGAACAGGGCGTCACCGTCTATGGCTTCGGGGAGCGTAAGACGCCTCGCCCCTTCATCACCGCTTGCGACAAGTTCGTTTATTTCGACGTGCTCAACGCGACCGGAGAACAGAAGGAAGTGGAAGCCATCGCCGCACCCAAGGCGGCCGCCGCCAAACCTGCGCCGGCGAAAGCGGCTCTCGATCGCGCTGCCCTCGACATGCTGGCGAAGGCTGTCACCGCCTCGGCCGATGAAGACGGCCGCGCCAATCTCGCCCGCGTCGGCGCGCACCTGGCGAAACAGTCGCCGGATTTCGATGCCCGCAACTATGGCTTTCCGCGCCTCTCCGAACTGGTCGAGGCATCCGGCATAGTCGAGGTCGAGCGCATTGGCGACAACCCAAAAATCATCATGGTTCGCCTCAAGGGTGAAGCGAGCGCCCGCCCCACGAAATAGGAGGGAACGAGATATGGCACGCAAGACGATAGAGCAAAGACTGGCCGAACTGGATGCGCAGCGCGCCACATTGAAGGCCCGCCTATCCAAACAGGAACGCGCCAACGACACGCGCCGCAAGGTGCTGCTCGGCGCGCTCGTCCTGCATCGGCTCGAAAACTCCAACGATCCCGATTTTACCAAGCGCCTCGGTGACTGGCTGCGCCGCGAACTGCCCGGCTTCCTGACGCGCGACGGTGACAAGGAGCTGTTTGCCGATCTGCTCAAGGAACAGGCAGGAGGTGAACCGGGTGCATCCTGATCCTTTCCAGCTCTATTGCGATTTCCTGAAAGGCCGGTCAGGTCGTTGTGTCTTTACCGGGCGGGACGGATGCCATGCCTTTGCCACCGATGATGAGATTGAAGCCACATACGGTTCTCGTCATGACGGTCATCATTTCGTCTGGCTCGACGCCCGGCCCGATCTCGTCGGCTTCATCAGCGACGAACATATTGACGCGCTGCTGACAGAGGGCCGTATCGCCTCGACCTTCTGCGAAATGAGCGGCGTCACCGCCTATAGCCGTGACGGTCTCAAGGCGGCCGTTCTGCTCGGAGCAACCCGAATGCAAAAGGTGCTCGACCTTCCTGCGGAAGACGGCAAGGTGTCGGCCGCCGTGATCGATACCTTGCCGCTATCGCTGCGCTGGCAGTTTGCCAGTTCGGCGCTCCTCGGCTCCGTCCCGCACGCGCTGCTCGTGGAAAAGATGGTGCCTCTTGGCGCGACCGTCGAAGACGGCGAAGCGCGCGGCCGTCTCCTTGTCCTGGCGCGAAGGGCCGTCGGCGCCGATCTCTCCGGCATCGATCTCGAAGCCGGGCATTGGGCCGATTGGGCCGTGCATAGCGCGGAGCGAAACGCTCGCATCGAGGAGGCCGCCGAAAACCTTCTTGACCAACTCATCAAGGACCGGGGGAAACTACAATGATCCTCGCGAAACCGGCATGGGCGGCCTTCAAGAACATGCTGCGCGCTGCCATCCGCAATCCGCTTTGGGCGTTTCTCTCCCTGATCGCGGCTCCTTTCCGCGTCTGGAAACCGCTGCTGCAAAGTTTCTTCATCCTGTTCGTGATCCTGTTTGTCGTCGGCCTGGGCGGGCGCATGGTCCTTCGCGACTTCGGCGGCTTCGGCCCCGGCTCCATTCCGGTCATCGCCTGGGACGGCGTGACCCTGCTCATCATGGCCGCCACAGCGTTCCGCCTCATCACCGCGCCGTTGATCCTGCATTTCGGGGATATGGAAGGCGACACCCATGGCTCGGCCCGCTTCGCCACCGGCAAGGAAACCGCTGTTCTCACGCGTGCCGATTCCGGCCTGCTGATCGGCCGCGATCCGAAATCACGAAAACTGCTGCGATACTCCGGCCCGGCCCATCTTCTGACGATGGCCCCGACGCGCACCGGCAAGGGCGTGGGAACCATCATCCCGAACCTGCTCACCGCCGACCGCTCCGTGATCTGCATCGACCCCAAGGGCGAGAATACCAAGATCGCTGGCCGCGCCCGCCAGCAATTCGGCCCGGTCCATATCCTCGACCCCTTCGGCGTCACCGGCCAGCCCTCGGCCGCCTTCAATCCCCTGGAAGGGCTCGACCCGGCCGGCCTCGACGTAGCGGAAGATGCAAGTACGCTGGCCGACGCTCTCGTGTTCGATGAACCGGGCATGGCGGGCGAGGCGCATTGGAACGAGGAAGCCAAGGCCCTCATTGCCGGCCTCATTCTCAAGATCGTCGCCGTCGAGCCGGCCGGCCGCCGTCACCTCGGCACGTTGCGCGAATATCTGACGCTTGCCCCTGACAGCTTCGCCGCCCTCCTGAAGCGTATGCAGGAAACCGACGCCGCCAATGGCCTGATCGCCAGAGCGGCAAACCGCCACCTCGGCAAGTCCGACCGGGAAGCCGCCGGCGTTCTCTCGGCCGCGCAGCGCCACACCCATTTTCTCGATTCACCCCGAATGCATCGGGTGATGGGCGAAAGCTATTTCTCCTTCGCGGACCTGAAGAAGCGCACCGCGACCGTCTTTCTCGTCCTGCCGCCCGATCGCCTGTCCACCTATTCGCGCTGGCTGCGTCTGCTCGTCGCGCAAAGCCTCACCGACATGGCCCGCGATCCCGCCAAGCCGGCGGTCCCGGTCCTCTATCTGCTGGATGAGTTCGCCGCGCTCGGCCACCTGGCTCCCGTCGAGCGCGCCATGGGTCTCATGGCCGGCTATGGCGTCCAGCTCTGGCCGATCCTTCAGGACGTTCACCAGCTCCGCGCCACCTACGGCCAGCGCGCCGGCACATTCCTGTCCAACGCCGGCGTCCTTCAGGTCTTCGGCGTCAACGATCACGACAGCGCCCGCCTGATTTCCGATCTGCTCGGACAGGAAACCGTGGTGTTCCAGACGATGAGCCGCGCCCTCGATGCCGCAGAAAGCGGCATCATCTATGGCGAGCAACACATAGCCCGCGCGCTGCTGACTCCGGACGAGGTTCGCAACCTGCCGCAGAATCTCGAATTGCTGTTCCTCGCCGGGCAA
>CAYFJH010000038.1:0-3399 GCA_964343385.1 uncultured Novosphingobium sp.
CGGCAGCCGGATGGACGAAGTGATCTTCGAAGAGTTCAAGGGCACCGGCAACAGCGAAATCGTCCTCGACCGCAAGGTCTCGGACAAGCGCATCTTCCCCGCGCTCGACGTTGGCAAGTCAGGCACCCGCAAGGAAGAACTGCTGGTCGAAAAGAACAACCTGTCCAAGATGTGGGTCCTTCGCCGCATCCTCATGCAGATGGGCACGATCGACGCGATGGAGTTCCTCCTCGACAAGATCAAGGACACCAAGACCAACGAAGACTTCTTCGCGACGATGAACCAGTAGGTTTGCGCGACGCGCATTAAGGTATTGTAATATAAGGGATAATGCAGGGGCCATCGCCCCTGCACCCCAGTCCTGTCCGTCTTGCGTTACGACGCTATGTGGCGATTGGCCGCAGCAGAATATTGGGGTCTGGGGCCTGCGGCCCCAGAATCATCCCTTCAAATTCTCTGCAAAAAATGCCTCGGTCCGGGCATCCGCCAACGCCGCGCCCTCTTCGTTCCGCCGCTTGCCCATTTCCGCCGCAAAGCCGTGGTCCAGCCCTTCATAGTCATGCAGCGTAACGTGCGGGTTCGGATCGAGCCCGTCGTGCATGGCCTGTTGCTGCGCGGCATCGACAAAGTGGTCGGCGGTCGGGATGTGCAGCATCAGCGGCTTGGCGATGGCGTGGCTTTCGTTCATCATCCCGGCGATACCCACCCCGTAAAAGCCGACCGAGGCGTCAATATCGGTGCGGGTGGCGGTCTGGTAGGCGATCTTGCCGCCCATGCAGTATCCGACGAGGCCGACCTTGCTCACGCCGGCGCGGTTCCTGATCCAGCGGATGACCGCTTCGACATCGCGGATGCCGGCGTCAAAGTCATGCTTCATCATGTAGCCGATGGCCTGTTGAAATTCCTCCGGCACGTCGGGATCAAGGTTGATCGCTTCTTCCTGCCGCCAGAACACTTCCGGAGCGACGACAAGGTATCCCAGGCTGGCCCAATGCTCGGCCTTCTTGCGGATGCCGGGGTTCACCCCGAAGATCTCCTGGATCACGATGATCGCGGCGCGCGGCGGGGCAGCGGGCTCAACGACCAGCACCGGCAGCGTGGCGGTCCCATCGAGCATCGGGATTCGTACGATTTTGGACATCGAACCTCTTCCATTTTCGTGTGCAGGCCAATGTCTTGGCGCGGTGGATGGACTTTGCCAAGACCGTATGCCAGCTTTGCGGCGGGATGGGATCAATCCGGAAAGGCCGATCATGAAAGTCAACGTCGAGGTCGAATGTTCGCCTGAGGAAGCCCGTCGTTTCCTCGGCCTCCCGGACGTGAGCAAGGCCAACGAAGCCTATGTCGACGCCGTGGTCCAGGCCATGGCCGGAAACGGAAATATCGATCAGCTCAGGAGCATGACCGCCCAGCTTGCGCCGATGGGCGAACTGGGGATGAAGATGTTCCAGAATTTCATGGACGGCAGCGGGCTCGGCAAGAAGTCCGAATGATCACCGGCCCGGCTGGGGTCTCCCGGTTTTCGGAAGACCTGATCAACGACACGATCTTCGCGCTGTCGAGCGGGAGCCCGCCTGCGGCCATCGCCGTAATGCGGATCAGTGGCCCTGGTGCCGCAGACGCGCTCCATGCCCTGGCCGGCCGCGTGACTCCGGCTCGGCGTGCAGTGGCATCACTGCTGCACGATCTCTCCGGCCAGTTGCTCGACCGCGCGCTTGTGCTCTGGCTACCTGCGCCGACCACCGCCACGGGCGAAGACACCGCCGAACTGCATCTCCACGGCGGCCGTGCGGTGGTCGCCGCGGTTGAACGCGCGCTTGAACAATACCCCGGACTGCGTCGCGCGCTCCCGGGCGAATTCACCCGCCGGGCCTTTCGCAACGGCCGGATCGACCTTGCCGAAGCCGAAGGGTTGGCCGACTTGCTTTCGGCTGAAACCGAACTTCAGCGCCAGTCGGCCCTAGCCATGGCTGGCGGCCAGTTTTCGCTCGAAGTGTCCCGCTGGCGCGAGCACTTGCTCCAGCTGTCGGCGCAGATCGAAGCTGCGCTTGACTTCGACGACGAAGATGATGTCGCCGTCTTGCCCGAAAGTTTCACGTGGAACATCGCGGCCCTGCGCTCCGAGATCGCGGCCCGGCTCGCCAGGCCCCGCGCCGAACACCTGCGCGAAGGTTTCCGCGTGGTTCTCGCCGGCCCGCCCAATACCGGCAAGTCGACCCTGTTCAATGCCCTCGTCGAATCCGAGGCGGCAATCACCGCCCCCACCGCCGGCACCACGCGCGACGTCCTCACCCGGCCAGTGGCAATTGGCGGGGTGCCGTTCCTGTTCCTCGACACCGCCGGCCTGCGCGGCGAAACGACCGACGCGATCGAGGCCATCGGCATTTCGCGTGCACAAAATGAACTGTCCCGCGCGGATCTGGTTCTTTGGCTCGGGCCGGAGCGTGAATGTCCGCTGGGTGCCTGGAACATTGCCGCCCAGTGCGATCGTCCCGCCGGGGCCGCAAAGTCGCACCCGCGCCACACCGTTTCGGCCGTGACGGGTGCCGGGCTCGATGCGCTCCGGGGGGACCTTGTCGAAACTGCCCGTATCGCCCTTCCCCGCCCCGGCGAGGCCGCGCTCGGCACCCGCCAGCATCAGGTCCTGTGCGACGCGGAACAGGCGCTGGCGGTAGCAGCAAGCCTGATCGACCCTTTGCTCGTCGCCGAAAACCTGCGTCTGGCGCGGGTCAGCTTTGATTCGCTGCTCGGCCGCACCACCACAGAGGACATGCTCGACGCGCTTTTTGGCCGGTTCTGCATCGGCAAATAGCCGCGCGTTTCACGTGAAACAGTTTTGCCCGGCCAATCTGGACGAAGCGGCGCAACTCGGTGTAATGGGGCCCTATGCACGCATTTGACATCATCGTCGTGGGCGGCGGACACGCCGGCTGCGAAGCGGCTGCCGTCGCTGCGCGGATGGGTGCATCGGTCGCGCTGGTCAGCTTTGACCTTTTCGCCGTTGGCGCGATGAGCTGCAACCCGGCCATCGGCGGCCTCGGCAAGGGGCATCTCGTCCGTGAAGTCGATGCCTTCGACGGCCTCATCGCGCGCGCCGCTGATGCCGGTGCGATCCACTACCGGATGCTCAACCGCAGCAAGGGCAGCGCCGTTCAGGGGCCCCGCGTCCAGGCGGACCGCAAGCGCTTCAAGGCTGCGATCCAGCAAATGCTGCACGCGCAGCACGGGCTGACCCTGATCGAGGGCGAAGCCGCCGCGCTGCGAATGAACGGCGGCCGGGTCGAAGGCTTGACTCTGGCCGGCGGCACGCACCTCAGTGCGCAGGCAGTCGTCCTGTGCACCGGCACCTTTCTGGGCGGCACGCTGTTTCGCGGCGAGGAGCGGCTCGTGGGCGGCGGC
>CAYFJH010000038.1:3409-27688 GCA_964343385.1 uncultured Novosphingobium sp.
CCTCGGCGCAGGTTCTCGCCCGCCAGCTCCGCGACGCGGACCTGCCGATGTCCCGGCTCAAGACCGGCACGCCACCCCGGCTCGATGGCCGCACCATCGATTGGGCCGGCCTTGAAGAGCAGCCCTCGGACCCGCAGCCGTGGACTATGTCGGCCGTGGGCGAAGGGCGGGTCAATCCGCAGGTGTTCTGCGCCATCACCCGCACCAACCCGCGCACCCACGATGTGATCCGCGCCAACCTCCACCGCTCGCCGCTGTTTTCCGGCGCGATCGGTGCTTCGGGTCCGCGCTATTGCCCGTCGATTGAGGACAAGATCCACCGCTTTGCCGATCGCGATGGCCACCAGGTGTTCCTCGAACCCGAAGGGCTCGACAACCCGTTGGTCTATCCCAACGGCATCAGCACTTCGCTTCCAGCGGAGGTCCAGCTCGAACTGCTGCGGACGATGGAGGGGCTCGCGCAGGTCGAAATGGCGGTCGCCGGCTATGCGGTCGAATACGACCATGTCGATCCCCGCGCCCTGCGCCCCTCGCTCGAACTGCGGGCGATTCCGGGCCTCTACTGTGCCGGGCAGATCAATGGCACGACTGGCTATGAAGAGGCCGCCGCCCAGGGTCTCGTCGCCGGGATGAACGCCGCCGCCGCCGTGGTCGGCCGCGCGCCGGCCCCGCTTGACCGGGCCAATTCCTATATGGCCGTGATGATCGACGACCTCACCCTCCACGGTGTGAGCGAACCCTACCGGATGCTCACCGCCCGCGCCGAATACCGCCTGCGCCTGCGCGCCAACAATGCGGTCACTCGCCTTTCGCCGCTCGCGCAGGAAATCGGCGCACTCGGCCCCCAGCGGGCCGACTGGTTCGCCCGGCGCAGTGCCGAGCGCGCCCGGCTTGACGGCCAGCTTGACCGCGAAGCGACCGCCACCGAACTTGCCCGCGCGGGCCTCCCGGTCCGCGCCGACACCGGACGCTTGTCCCTGCGTGACTGGCTGCGTTTCGCCGGGGTCACCCTTCCCGCGCTATCCCCGTGGCTTGAAGCGCCACTTCCCGCCGACGCCGCGTTGGTTGAGGAGGTTACCGAAGACGCTGCCTATGCCCCCTACCTCACCCGGCAGGAAGGCGAACTGCGCGACCTCCGGGCCAGTGAAGCCCTGCCGCTGGGTGATGCCTTTCCTTACGAGACGATCCCCGGACTCTCGCGCGAGATGGTTGAACGGCTCCAGCGTGCCCGGCCGGAGACGCTCTCTGCCGCAGGCCGGGTTCCTGGGATCACGCCCGCTGCGCTGGCTGCCCTGCTGGTGCAGGCCCGGCGGCGCGCGGCATGATCCTGTCTGGCGAAGCCGAGGCGCGGGACTGGATCACAGGTCTGCCGGGGGTTGATGATGTTGCGATGACCCGGTTGCAGACCTTGGCGGATCTGCTCGCGGATGAGAACACCCGCCAGAATCTGGTTTCCGCAGCAAGCCTTGGCGAAGTCTGGCGCCGGCATATTGCTGACAGTGCGCAGCTGCTGCTCCACGTTCCGCCGGCGTTGCCCGGCCCATGGCTCGATCTTGGCACCGGGGCCGGCTTTCCCGGTCTGGTGATCGCCGCGATCCGTCCCGACCTCGAAGTGATCATGGTCGAATCGCGCGCCCGCCGAATCGAATGGCTCAGCCGCGCCGCCGAATCGCTCGGTTTGTCGCGGACGCGGGTGATCGGAGAACGGCTCGAACGGGTCGAACCCGTGACGGCAGCGGTCATTTCGGCCCGTGCATTTGCCCCGCTCGACAAGTTGCTCGATCTTTCCGCACGATTTTCCACAAGCGACACGATCTGGCTGTTGCCCAAAGGGCGTTCGGCGCGGGATGAAGTGGCAGGGCTAAGCGGATGGAATCACCTGTTCCACGTGGAACAGTCCCTCACCGATCCCGATGCGGGCGTCGTTGTCGGAACGATGCACGGCAGCGCAGTCAAGGGCCGACCACTCAGGAAGAAGGCGCAGCCGAGATGATCCGCATCGCCATTGCCAACCAGAAGGGCGGCGTCGGCAAGACGACGACTGCGATCAACATCGCCACGGCGCTTGCCGCGACGGGTTGGAAAACCTTGTTGATCGACCTCGATCCGCAGGGCAATGCCTCGACCGGAATCGGCATCACCGCCGCCCAGCGAGAACGATCGACCTATGACCTGCTAATCGACCAGGCGCCGCTGGCCGATTGCATCATTCCCACGCGCATCCCCAATCTCGATATTGTCCCGGCGACGGTCGACCTGTCCGGGGCGGAGGTCGAACTGGTGGGGGTCGAAAACCGCACCGGCCGCCTGCGCGCCGCTCTCTCGGGCGATACCGGGCACGAAGTCTGCTTCATCGATTGCCCGCCCTCGCTCGGCCTGCTCACGCTTAACGCGCTGACCGCCGCCGATACCTTGCTGGTGCCACTGCAGTGCGAATTCTTCGCGCTCGAAGGATTGAGCCAGCTGCTCCAGACGGTCGAACGGGTGCAACAGCGCTTCAATCCCGACCTCGGGATCATCGGCGTTGCACTGACGATGTACGACCGCCGCAACCGCCTTACGGACCAGGTCGCGGACGATGTCCGTTCGTGCCTTGGCAATGTCGTGTTCGAGGCGACGATCCCGCGCAATGTCCGTCTGTCCGAAGCGCCGAGCCACGGCCTTCCGGCGCTCGTCTATGACCACAACTGCACGGGTAGCCGCGCCTACATGGCGCTCGCCCGCGAACTGATCGGGCGGATGCCCGGACAAAGGAAAGCCGCATGAGCGACGAAATGGCCCCCGCCGTCCGCAAGAAGCCGCTGGCGCTCGGCCGCGGGCTTGGTGCCCTGCTTGGCGAAGTCCGCCGCGAAGAGCCGCTTGTCGCGCCCGCCGCCGCCGGACAGTCCGTGATTGCCACTCTCGGCGGGCTGGCTTCGCTCCCGGTCTCGGTGATCGAACCGCATCCCGATCAGCCTCGCCGCCATTTCGACGAAGCCGCGCTTGACGAACTCGCCGCCTCGATCGCGGCGCGCGGGGTGATCCAGCCGGTCATCGTCCGCCCGTTCGGTGTGGGGCGGTATCAGCTGGTGGCTGGCGAACGTCGCTGGCGCGCGGCCCAGCGCGCCCAGTTGCACGAAATTCCCGCGCTGGTCCGCGACCTGACCGAGCGTGAGGTGATGGCGCTGGCTCTGATCGAGAACCTTCAACGCGAAGATCTCAACCCGATCGAAGAAGCCCGCGCCTATCATCGCCTCGCCGAATCGGAGGGGATGACCCAGGCCGACATCGCCCGCATGGTCGACAAGTCGCGCAGTCACGTCGCCAATTTTCAGCGCCTGCTGAGCCTGCCCGACCCAGTAATCGAACTCGTCGAAACTGGTGCGCTGTCGATGGGCCATGCCCGCGCCCTGATCGGCCGCGACGATGCGGTGGCCCTTGCCCGCCAGGCGGTCGAGGGCCAGCTCTCGGTGCGCGAGGTCGAACGCCTGACCCGGCGCAGGAGCCGCGACGGCGCTGCGCCCACGGTCCGCCGGGCGCGCGAAACCGCCGGCGGTGCCGATGCCGACATCATCGCGGTACAGAACCACCTTGAGGAGTTCCTCGGGCTCAGCATCAAGATCACCGCCGATGCCGATCCGGCCTCGGGCACGGTCGCGATCCGCTACCGCACGCTCGACCAGCTGGACCTGGTCTGCCAGCGCCTGACGGGCGGAAATATCTGATTTAAAAGGCTAATCGTAAGCAGAAGTTGCGCGGTGCAACTTCTGCGCGGCCTTACTGTGGAACGCGCTTGTCCGGAACCATACGCACCCGCTTGTCCGGCGCACGGCGCGGGATATGGCGGCTGCGGCGCGGCTCATAGGTCACGAATTCCTCGGTTACTACGGTTTCCTTGCAGTTGCGCTTGTCCTGCGGCTGCGTCGTGCCCTGCACCGGCACCATCATCACCGGGACCATCATATAGCCCGCGGGAGCATAGCCGCCGGCATAGGTCGGCCCGCCTTCGAGCATGACTTCGCAACGGTCGCGCGATGCGGCGCGGTCCTCGGCCTTGTCGATCGCCGATCCGGCCACCGCGCCGGCGACGGCGCCCGCCACGGTGCCCAGCACCTTGTCGCCATGCGCCGCGATGGCGTTGCCTGCCGCGCCGCCCAGCACGCCGCCGATCACTGCGCCGCCAAGACCGTTGTCGGCCAGCCGGCGGCGGCATTCGCGCAGCCAGCCTTCACGGTCATAGTGTTGCGGCGGCGGGGCGACCTGCTGCTCCGGCATATGCACGACATAGGGCTGCTGCCAACCGCCCATCCCCATGCCGCCGCTCCAGCCCCACGGTCCCGGCGCGACTGCGCCGCCGCCGTGGGCCAGCGCCGGAGCACCAGCCAGCGCGGGCATGGCAACAAGTGTGATAAGAGCGGCGCGAAGGCGCATGGGCGGTGATCCCCTGTTGCGGGACCTTCAACAGCCCCGGGCGTTAACCTGCAATTTAGCATCACGCCGCGCCGCTCAACAATGGCCCCGGCCCCTAATCGTGGTGCTGTCCCGAATCGGAGCATTCCGGGCCCGCGCCCTTGCGCGCCGGCCTGCCTGCCGCGCCGTCTCAAACGGACGGTTGCAGGGCTGGCCATGCGCGCTTACTTCTCGCGGCATGAAACCATTTACCCGCAAAGCGCTGGTCGTCCTCGGCCTGGTCATCCTTGTCTTTGGCGGGATTATTGCCTGGCTGATGAACGGCAACCCGACCGACCGGAACCTCGCGGCCTCGACTGGGCGTGATCCGCAGATCGTCGATCCCGAGCCGGAGAAATTCCCCACCGTGGGCATTGCCACGCCCATCGGCTGGCAGCCCGGCGAAGCCCCGACCGCCGCCCAGGGCCTTGCGGTCAACCGCTTTGCCGAAGGGCTCGATCATCCGCGCACCATACTGACCCTGCCGAACGGCGACGTGCTGGTGGCCCAAACCAACCGCCCCAATCTGCCCTCGGGCAGTTCCGGCACCTTGCAAGGGTTTGTCACCCGTGTCCTGTTCCGCCGTGCAGGCGCGGACGGCGAATCGCCGAACAAGCTCGTTGTGCTGCGTGACGCCGACGGTAATGGCACCGCCGAACAGCGCTTTGTCCTGTCGAACCCGGCGCTGTCCTCGCCCTCGGGCCTCGCCTGGCTGGGCAACACGCTTTATATCGCCAACCACAACGCCGTCCTCGCCTTTCCCTTTACCCCCGGCCAGACCAGCCTGACGGGCACCCCGCGCAAGCTGATGGACCTGCCTGCCGGCAGTGGCCATTGGATGCGCAACCTGCAGCTCAGCGCCGACGGCAAGCAGCTTTACGTCGCGGTCGGCTCGGGCACCAACATCGCCAACAACGGGATCAAGGCCGAAACCGGCCGCGCCGCGATCTGGGAGATCGACCTCACCTCGGGCCGCTCGCGCCAATATGCAGCCGGAATGCGCAACCCCAACGGCATGGACGTCAACCCCGCCACCGGCGAACTCTGGGCCGTGGTCAACGAGCGCGACATGCTCGGCGGCGATCTCGTTCCGGATTACCTGACCAACGTGCCCGTCGGCGCACAATATGGCTGGCCATGGGTCTACTGGAAGGACAAGGAGGATGACCGGGTCAAGGATCCGATGCCCGAATTCCTCACCGAATATGCCCGCAAGCCTGAATTCGCGCTGGGTGCCCACGTCGCCGCGCTCGGCCTGCGCTTTGCGGTGGACGGCAACCGCCTCGGCGCGAACTTCGCCAACGGGGCGTTCATCGCCCGCCACGGTTCGTGGAACCGCAAGCCGGTTTCGGGCTACGACGTGGTCTTCGTCACGTTCGACGCCAACGGCAACCCGCGCGGCCTGCCGGTGCCGGTTCTGGGCGGCTTCCTGACCGATAATGGCAGCAAGACCCACGGTCGGCCCACCTGGGTCGCATTTGACAATGCCGGCGGCCTTCTGGTCAGCGACGATACCGCTGGGATCATCTGGCGGGTGATCGCCCCTGGCTCGGCGCCCACCCTGGCGTCCAAGCCCGTGGTCACCGCCCACATGCCGCCCCAGCGCCAGCTCAACAGCGAGGCCAGCGCCACCTTCCGGCCAGACCCGGAGGAAGTCCGCTAAAGCCTGTTTACAGGCTCTTCCCCGCCCGCCCGGCCAGTTCGGTGACATATTGCCAGGCCACCCGGCCCGACCGCGCGCCGCGCCGCTTTGACCATTCAAGCGCGTCGCCCGGCTCGAATGCCAGCCCGTATGCATCGGCATAGCCGCCGATGATCGTGAGGTAATCGTCCTGGCTGCAGGCATGAAAGCCAATCGACAGCCCGAACCGGTCGGCCAGCGCCAGCCGGTCGTCCACCGCGTCGCGCGGGTTGATCGGGTCGTCCTGCTCCGACAAATGGCGCGAAACGATGGCGCGGCGGTTTGCCGTCACCGCCAGCCGGACATTGCCGGGCCGCGCCTCGACCCCGCCCTCCAGCCACGAGCGCAACTGGCGCGGCCCGGTCGAATCGCCGTCCTCGAACCCGAGATCGTCAATATAGACGAGGAACCGCCGCGACACCTGCCCCAGCCGGCCAAATAGCCCGCTCAGGCCGGAAAGCGCATCGGGCGCAATCTGGACCAGCGCGATCGACCCGCCCTGTGTCGCCTGCGCCGCCGCAACTGCCGCGCGCAGCAGAGCGGACTTGCCCATCCCCCGCGAACCCCACAGCAGCATGTCGTGCGCGGCCAGGCCCGCGCCATGGCGCATGACGTTGGCCACCACGGCTTCCTTCTGTGCGTCGATCCCGCGCAGCAGGGCAAGCTCGGGTGCGAGCAGCACCGGCACGCCGCGCGGACCGGCATTGTCCCAGACATAGGCCGGGTGCGCGCCCCAGTCGGTCTGCGGCGCGGCTGCAGGGGCAAGCCGCTCCAGCGCGGCAGCGATGCGGGTGAGGGTTTCGTCGCTCATGGCTCCGGGCTATAGCCCCGCGCGATGCCTCTGAACAATCGCCCTGTTGTCGTGCCCGCCGATCCTGCGGCCATTGCCCGCGCCGCCGATCTGCTGCGCGCCGGCAAGCTCGTCGCCGTGCCGACCGAGACGGTCTACGGCCTCGCCGCCCGCGCCGACCGGGCCGAGGCCGTGGCCGCGATCTACCGCGCCAAAGGCCGCCCCGATTTCAACCCGCTGATCGTCCACGTTCCCTCGCTCGAGGCTGCGCGCCGCCTCGCCCGGCTCGATGCCCGCGCCGAGGCGTTGGCCGCCGCCTTCTGGCCCGGACCGCTGACGCTGGTCCTGCCGCTGCGCGAGGACGCCGGGCTGGCCCCGGCGGTGACCGCCGGCTTGCCAACCGTTGCCCTGCGCTGCCCGGCCCATCCGGTGATGCAGGCGCTGCTGGCCGAATCCGGCCTGCCGCTGGCGGCGCCGTCGGCCAACCGCAGCGGTGCGATCAGCCCGACCACCGCGGCCCACGTCGCCGCCAGCCTGGGCAACAAGGTCGACCTCGTGCTCGACGGCGGCCAGACCGCGCGCGGGATCGAATCGACCATCGTCGCCCTGCGCGAAGCAGGCTGGCAGGTCTTGCGGCCCGGACCGGTTACCGAAGCCGAAATCTGCGCAATTTCAGGGCCTTGCCTTGACGCCGCCATGACCTCGCGCGGGATCGAAGCCCCTGGCCAGCTCGCCAGCCACTATGCCCCCGGCAAGCCGGTGCGGCTCGGCGCGGCGGAGGCAGAGGAAGATGAATTCCTGATCGGGTTTGGCCCCGTCGCCGGCCACGCCAGCCTGTCCCTCACCGGTGACCTAGCCGAAGCGGCGGCCCAGCTTTACGCGGTGCTGCATCTTGCCGCTGCCGCCAGCCAGCCGCGCATTGCGGTCGCGGCCATTCCGGAAACCGGCATCGGCGCCGCCATCAACGACCGCCTGCGCCGCGCTGCCGCCTGAACGAAAAAGGCCGCCCCGAAGGACGGCCTTTTCGCAATCAAGGCGGATGCGTCGCGGTCAGGCCGCGGGCACGGCCACTTCGTAATACTTGGGCGCGTGCTCGTTGAGGATCGCGAGGATCTTCTTGAGCGCCGCCGGCTCGTCGGTCTTTTCCATCGCCGCCAGTTCGCGCGCGAGGCGCGAGGAGGCCGCTTCGAAAATCTGCCGCTCGGAATAGGACTGCTCGGGCTGGTCATCGGCCCGGAACAGGTCGCGCGTCACTTCGGCGATCGACACGAGGTCGCCCGAGTTGATCTTTGCTTCGTATTCCTGGGCGCGGCGCGACCACATGGTGCGCTTGACCTTGGGCTTGCCGGTCAGCGTTTCCAGCGCCTCGCGCAGGGTCTTGTCCGACGAGAGCTTGCGCATCCCGATCGCCTCGACCTTGTTCACCGGCACCCGCAGCGTCATCCGTTCCTTCTCGAAGCGGAGCACGTAAAGCTCCAGCTTCATTCCGGCAATTTCCTGTTCCTGCACTTCGATTACCCGTCCAACACCGTGCTTCGGGTAAACGACATAGTCTCCGACATCGAAGGCGTGAGCCTTGACCGCCATGTATTGTCCTTTCGCCTCAAGGATCAGGTCATTCGCCGGACAACCCCACCCGGCGCGCTCGGTCTTCAGGGATGACGCCGCGGATTGCGGCGACGTGGCCCAAGCCACCCATCAACCGAATGTGTGCGATCCTGCCTTTCGTGATACAGGCTGCGCGCAGACGAACACCGCGGCAGTTGGACTCCATATAGCGTAAGTTCGCCCCAATTTCCAGCCCCCAGCGAATCCTGCAAATGCGAACGGCCTCCGCGCAGTCAAGCGCAGAGGCAAAGCCATTCGGCCAATGTAACGCTTTAGAGCGACGAACCCGGCATTGCGGCACCGCAGCAAGCGGGTGCCGGGCGTATCGCGCTCGGCACTAAGGTCAGTCGCCCTCGCCGGGTTCGGCCGAGAAGTACTTGTCGAACTTGCCTTCTTCGCCCTTGTGCTCGTCGGCGTCGGCGGGCGTATCGCGCTTGGTGGTGAGGTTGGGCCACTCAGCGGAATACTTGGTATTCAGCTCCAGCCACTGCTCAAGACCACTCTCGGTGTCGGGCAGGATCGCCTCGGCCGGGCATTCCGGTTCGCACACGCCGCAGTCGATGCACTCGTTCGGGTTGATGACGAGCATGTTCTCGCCCTCATAGAAGCAGTCGACCGGGCAGACTTCCACGCAGTCCATGTACTTGCAGCGAATGCAGGCATCAGTGACGACATAAGTCATGGCGGAAAGTCCCCTTGGTGTTCGTGCCGGTGCAAATCGGTCGGCGTTGCTGCCGCTGCTATGGGATTTGCTGCACCCCCGTCAAGCACGCGATAGCATGACTGCGCTTCTGTGGCCGGTCCGCGTCGCTGCGGCAGGGCCACGATCTTGATCACCAGGACCCCGGCGGACAGCGGCAGGACCAGCACGTCGCCCACGCCGATCTTCTGCGCACTGCGCTCGATCCGCCGCCCGTTGAGCCGGGCATGGCTGCCCTCGGCGAGGGCCTGCGCCTGCGCCCGGGTTCCGGTGAAACGCAGGAACCACAGGAGCTTGTCGAACCGCACGCCCCCGTGCTCAGCCCGGGCGGACCAGTGCGGCCAGTGCCGCAAAGGCGCTGTTTGCCGGGGCAGGGGCCGGCGCGGCGGCCTGCGGACGCGGCGCGGCTGCGGGCTTTCCGCCCTGCGCGCTCCGGTCGTCCCGTTCCGCCCGCTGCGCCCCGGTCAACCGCCGCGGCGGACGCCAGCGCCACGATGCCGGGGTCGCCGGGCCATATGCCCCTTCGGGCAGGGCCGGGCCGACGGTGGAGGAAAACCCGGCCAGCCGCAGCAACTGGATGTGCCCTTCTGGCGCCAGCCCCATCGAGGTCGCCAGCGCCGGATCGACCCAGAAGGTCTTGCGCATATCCCCGCCGCGCCGGTCATGGGCCTCGCGCAGCAGCTTTTCGGCCATGTCTATCCGCAGCGCCTGTCCGGCTAGCCGCCGATAGCCCAGCGGTGCCGCGCCCTTGGGCAGGGTCAGCACCGGCGGCATCTCGGCGCGGGCTTCGAGCGCGGCGGTGCCGCGAATCGCCGCTACCTCGCGCCACAGCGCGGCGGGTGCGGGCTTGAGCATGGCGGGCATGAACAGGTCGAGCGCGCCGATCCGCACCCCCAGCTTGCGCAAGGCTCCGCGCTGGTCGGCGTTGAGCGCATCGAGCCCCGAACCCTCGCGCTCGATCACCCCGCCACCTTCGACCAGCCGGATCAGCAGCGCGCGCAGTTCCGGCCCGCCCGCGAGGTCGCGGCTCGCCTCATCGAGCGCGGCCAGCGGGGCCAGCACGTCCAGCCGCTTCGCCAGCCATCCGTCCAGCGCCTCGCGCAGCACCTTGCGTTCAGTCTGGGGAATCGATTCGAGCGCCGGCTCAAGCCGCAATTGCGGCGTCAGCAATGTCTTGCCTGGGCTCAGCCGCGCCAGAACCTCGCGTCCGAGGAGGATCGCCCCGCCGGCCAGTTCCGCAACTTCGCTGCCGCCAGCGACCGCCGCGGCCAGTTCGCCCGCGCGCTCGGCGAGCAACTGGGGCAGGTGGCGCTCGGCAGCGGCAAACAGCAGCTTGTGGTCACTAGAATGGGCCTCCGCGTCCACCTTGAACCGGAACCCGTCAAGCGTCCCCAGCTTCTCTCCATCAACCAAAATCGCATCCCCTTCCAAAGTCACCGGCAGCAGCGCTGCATCCGCCCCGGTCTTGCGCATCAATACTGAAGTCCGCCGATTGACGAAACGCTCCGTCAGCCGTGCGTGCAGGGCATCGGACAGGCGCGCCTCGACGCTGTGCGCCCGCCCGGCCATTTCCGCGCGCGCCAGCACCCAGTCGGGCTGCTGGGCGACATAGGCCCAGCTGCGGATCGCCGCGATCCGGCCCTGCAAGGTGTCGATGTCGCCCGAAGGATTGTCCAGCTCGGCAATCCGCGAGGCGACGAAATCGCTGCCCAGATAGCCCCGCCGCAGGTCCTCCCACAACCGCGCGATGAACCGCGCATGGGTTTCTGCCCCGTGCTGGCGAAAGTCGGGCAGGGTGCAGGCATCGCGGAACCGCGCGACCGAAGCCTGCCCGCGCACCGTGCCGGCAATATCAGGCTCGTCCGCCAGCCGCCGCATCACCGCCAGGTCGATAGCCTCGGGCGCGGGGGCCAGCGCGGGATGGTCGGGCGCGCGGCCCAGGTCCTCGATCAGGTGGGCAAGGCTGTCCATCCGCGGCTCGGCCTCGCGCCAGAACACGCGGTCCAGCGGGGCAAAGCGGTGCTCCTCGATTGCCCAGACTTCCTCGTCGGTAAAGGCGGCGTCATGCCCGCCCATCCCCGATACCGTGCCGAAAGTCCCGTCGCGCTGGTGCCGCCCGGCGCGCCCGGCGATCTGCGCCATTTCCGCCGGGGTCAGCCGGCGGTGGCGCACCCCGTCGAACTTCGCCAGCCCGGCAAAGGCGACGTGGGTGACGTCAAGGTTGAGCCCCATCCCGATGGCATCGGTCGCCACCAGGTAATCGACCTCGCCCGACTGGAACAGGGCGACCTGCCGGTTGCGGGTTTCTGGGCTCAGCGCCCCCATCACCACCGCCGCCCCGCCGCGAAAGCGCCGTAGCATTTCAGCCACGGCATAGACCTGCCCGGCCGAAAACGCGACGATCGCCGACCGGGGAGGTATCCGCGAAAGCTTTTTCGGGGCCGTATGGCTGAGCGTCGAAAAGCGCGGCCGGCCCACGATCTCGGCTCCCGGCACCAGGGCCCGCACCATCGGCTCCATCGTCGCGGAGCCGAGGATCATCGTCTCCTCGCGCCCCCGGGCATGGAGCAGGCGGTCGGTAAAGATGTGCCCGCGCTCGCGGTCGGCGCATAGCTGCGCCTCGTCCAGCGCCATGAAGGCCAGGTCCGCCCGCGCCGGCATCGCCTCGACCGTGCACAGCAGCCACCGCGCGTTGGCCGGTTCGATCCGCTCCTCGCCGGTGATCAGCGCGACGCGTTCGCGGCCCTTGATCGCCACGACCCGGTCATAAACTTCGCGCGCCAGCAGCCGCAGCGGAAACCCGATCGCACCCGATGAATGCCCGCAGAGCCGCTCGATCGCGAGGTGGGTCTTGCCCGTATTGGTCGGGCCAAGCACGGCGCGGACCCGGCTGTCCCCACTCGAACTGTGATGGCCGCGCGCGGCAATATCGGATATTCGGTAGGCCATCGGGGCGTCCAATCTGGCATTGCCCCTGCCCTCCTGCAAGGCGCGTCCCCCGGTTTTCGACAACGCTCTGCCGCGCATTTTATCCCGGTGTTAACCGTTCCGCGCGCAGGGTTACCCCGGCAATTACGCATCCGCAGCTGGTGCGCCGGAGGAGGGCACGTGTTCAGGCCGGTAGAAATCGATCTCGCGGGGTTTGCCCCGGCGTCTGCCATGGCCGCCGCAACCCCGGTGCTCGACCTCGCCCAGCTCGCCGCCCCTACCCTTCTCGAACGAATAGCCGCGCACGACTGGACCCCTGACCTCGCCGAGGACATCGGCTCGCGCCGCTGGCTGCGCGGCATGGCGACCATGATCGCCCTGATCGCCCTTGCCCTTGCCTTCTGGCCGGGTTTCGCGCGCCTTGATGCCGCGCCCTCGGCCCGGCTCGATCCCGCCGCCGCGGATGAATACCGCGCCCAGGCGATCCTGCCGCAGGCCGTCGGCGGCAGCGCCGGCCGCCGCATGGGGCCCAGCTATGCCCTGCGCGCCGTGCCCTTCGTCCCCGAACGCGCCGAAATCCAGCTGGCCGCCGTGCTCTCGCCGGGCGACAGCCTGACGCGCCTGCTCCAGCGTGCCGGAGCCGCCGCGCCCGACGCCGCCCGCGCCGCCCAGCTGGTTGGTGCCGCCGTCCCCGAAGGCCAGCTCGCCCCGGGCACCAAGGTCGCTCTGGTCCTGGGCGCGCGGCCCTACCCCGGCCAGCCGCGCCCGCTCCTCCACGCCGGCCTGCGCGCCCGCTTCGATCTCGCGCTGGCGGTAAACCGCGCCGGCGGCGGATTTTCGCTCGAAAAGCGCGCCATCGCGGTCGATACCACCCCGGTCCGCATCCGCGGCGTCGTCGGGGAAAGCCTCTACCGCTCGGCCCGCGCCGCCGGAGCGCCGCCGCAGACGATCCAGCAATACCTCCAGGCGCTCGATTCGCACCTCAGTTTGGAAGGCGACGTCCAGCCGGGCGACACCTTCGACCTCG
This sequence comes from uncultured Novosphingobium sp., assembly GCA_964343385.1. Lineage (GTDB taxonomy): Bacteria > Pseudomonadota > Alphaproteobacteria > Sphingomonadales > Sphingomonadaceae > Novosphingobium. Next base: position 16,572 of record CAYFJH010000038.1, read on the forward strand.
TTTTCGCGATGAAACGCGCCGCCACCGGCGAAAACGAAGTGGGCAGCCTCAGCTACGCCGCGCTGAACCGCGGCGCGTCCCCGGTCGCCGAACTGCTCCGCTGGGGCAATGGCGAAGGCTTCTACTCGGCCGATTCCTTCACCGCGCAGGACATCGTCCAGACCGCCGGTTTCAATGGCGGCCTGCTGACCCCCGTCAACGGCCGCGTCACCTCGCTCTATGGCCAGCGCTTCCACCCGATCCTCGGCTATGCCCGGATGCACGCGGGGGTCGATTACGGCGCGTCGTGGGGCTCGCCGATCATCGCCACCGGCGCGGGCGTCGTCTCCTTCGCCGGTTATCACGGCGGCCACGGCAATTATGTCCGGCTTGAACACGGCGGCGGGCTCGGCACCGGCTATGGTCACATGAGCCGCATCGCCGTCGGCCCCGGCACACGCGTCCGCGCGGGTGAAACTATCGGCTATGTCGGCTCGACCGGGCTCTCCACCGGCCCGCACCTGCATTACGAGATGTACCAGAATGGCCGCACGGTGAACCCGCTGTCCGGCGGATATGCGCAGGTCACCCGCACGGTCGACACCAGGGACCTGGCCGCCTTCCGCGCCAAGCTCGCCGAAATGAAGGCCCTGCGCGTTGGCACACGCTTCGCGGCGCGTCCTGCGGTGCAGCACATCGCCATGCGCTGAGATCCTTGAACCGCCCTGCCCTTTGCGGCAGGAGGTCAAGTCATGACCCATGCCGCCTATCCCGCCCTGCGCCTGCGCCGCACCCGCGTCGCCCCGTGGAGCCGCGCGCTCCACCGCGAAATCCTGCTCAGCCCGGCCGACCTGATCTGGCCGCTGTTCGTGACCGAGGGTTCCGGGGTGGAGGAACCCGTCGCCTCGCTTCCCGGCGTCTCGCGCTGGTGCACCAAGGGCATCGCCGCCCGCGCGAAAGAGGCCGTTGCGCTCGGCATCCCCTGCCTCGCGCTGTTCCCCAATACGCAGCCTGTCCGCCGCGACCCGTCGGGCAAGGAAGCGCTCAATCCGGACAACCTGATGTGCCAAGCCACCCGCGCTATCCGCGACGCGGTGGGCGATTCCATCGGCATCCTCACTGACGTCGCGCTTGATCCCTATACCAGCCATGGGCAGGACGGCCTGATCGACGATGCCGGCTACGTCCTCAACGACGCCACCGCCGAAGTGCTCATCGCGCAAAGCCTCAACCAGGCCGCCGCCGGGGCCGACATCATCGCCCCGTCCGACATGATGGACGGCCGCGTCGGCCTCATCCGCGCCGCACTGGAAAGCGCCGGGCACCCCAACATCCAGATCATGGCCTACGCCGCCAAATACGCCTCGGCCTTTTACGGCCCGTTCCGCGACGCGGTCGGCTCCAGCGGCCTGCTCAAGGGCGACAAGAAGACCTACCAGATGGACCCCGCCAACGGCGAAGAGGCCCTGCGCGAAGTCGCGCTCGACCTTGCCGAGGGGGCGGACAGCGTCATGGTCAAGCCCGGCCTGCCCTATCTCGACATCGTCCTGCGGGTGAAACAGCGCTTCGAGGTGCCGGTCTTCGCCTATCAGGTGTCCGGCGAATACGCGATGATCGAACACGCCGTCGCCGCCGGCGCGGCGGACCGTGACGCCATGGTCCTCGAAACGCTCACCGCATTCAAGCGCGCCGGGTGTTCGGGCGTGCTGACCTACCACGCCGCCCATGCGGCCCGCCTGCTCGGTGCATGACAGGACCCTCGCCCATGGCCATCCACCGCCCCGATGTCACCGTCCTGCCCTTCCGCGGCAAGGTTCCCCGCATCCACGACAGCGCCTTCATCGCGCCCGGCTGCCGTATCATCGGCGATGTCGAAATCGGCCCCGATGCCAGCGTCTGGTACAACTGCGTCATCCGCGGCGACGTTAACCGGGTGGTCATCGGCGCGCGCAGCAATATCCAGGACGGCACCGTCATCCACTGCGACGGCCCGGACCCGCATAGGCGCGAAGGCTGGCCGACCCTGATCGGCGACGACGTGCTGGTCGGCCACATGGTCATGCTGCACGGCTGCATCCTCGAATCCCGCGCCTTTGTCGGCATGGGCGCGATGCTGCTCAACGGCGCGGTCGTCGAAGGCGACGCCATGCTCGCCGCCGGGGCCATGCTCTCCGCCAACAAGCGCGTGCCCAAAGGCCAGCTATGGGCCGGCCGCCCCGCCACCTTCATGCGTGAACTGAACGAAGCCGCGCTCACCGAAATGGGCCTCGGCGTCACCCGCTACGTCGAAAACGGTCGCCTGCATGCTGCAGCCTTGGCCGCCGCCCTCGCGGAAACCGGCCTTGGCCCGGCCGAAGACTGACCTGCCCAGCGCGGACGCGGTCCGCGCCCTGATCGACGGTGATGGCCGGCTCGCGGTGCGGGTCACCCCCGGTGCAAAAACCGAAGCTCTCGAACTGACAGACGGCCGCCTCACCGCAAAAGTCCGCGCCAAGCCCGAAGACGGCAAGGCCAACGACGCCGTCCGCACCCTCCTTGCCGCCGCGCTTGGCGTCGCCCCCTCGCGCGTCGAATTGTTGCGCGGCGCAACTTCTCGCGAAAAGCAGTTCCGGGTCTTGCCCTAAGCCTTTGTTGTTGCATCGCTCTATGCGGAAAACCGGTTTCCGCTTTTGCGCGCGATGCTCTAGCGATCTGGCTCCGACCATTCCTCCACACCGGTGCGCCCTTCGCGCAGCCGGAGCGCCAGGCCAAGGCCAACCCCCACTCCGATCGCCACGGTCAGATCCGCCAGCACGGTCAGGACGAGTGTCAGGACGAGCAAAAAGCGGTCGGACAGCGGGGCCTGCCAGTAGTGCCGCCACTTGTGCGGTTCGCTCATGTTCCATGCCGTCGTCAGGAGCAGCGCTGCCAGCGCCGGCATCGCCATATACCCGGCCAGCGGCGCGGCGATCAGCATCACTATCAGGATCGCGGCGGCATGAACCAGTCCCGCCACCGGGGTCCGCCCTCCCGCCCGCACGTTGGTTGCGGTGCGCGCGATGGCACCGGTCGCGGGCAATCCGCCGAACAGCGCCGAGCCGATATTGGCCCAGCCTTGCGCCAGCACTTCGGCATTGGGCCGGTGGCTGCCCTCGATCAGGCGGTCAGCCACCATGGCTGAAAGCAACGATTCGATTGCGGCAAGAAAGGCGATCACCAATGCTGAGGGCAGCAGTTCCTGGAGGCGCGCCAGTGTGAAGGCCGGAATATGCGGCATCGGCAATCCGGCGGGCAGCGCGCCATAGCGCGACCCTATGCTGTCGACCGGCAGATCCAGCAGGGCGATCACGCCCGAAACCACGGCCATCGCCACGATCAGTCCGGGCACGCGCGGAAACAGCCGCCGCATCCCCACGATCAGCACCAGCGCCGCCAGGCCGGCAGCAAGGGCGGCGGGACTGAACGTCGCGCGGGCGGCCCACATTGCCGCCATCTTGGGAACAAAGTCGGCCGGCATCGTGGCTACGGTGAGGCCCAGGAAATCCTTGATCTGGCCGGATCCGATGATCACGGCAATGCCGATGGTGAAGCCGTTGATCACCGGTTCCGGCACATATTCGACGAGGTTTCCGGCGCGCAGCACCCCGGCCAGCAAGAGGATGCCGCCCGCCATCAACGTCGCCAGCACCAGCCCATCGTAGCCGTACTGCGCGACCACGCCGTAAACCACCACGATGAACGCGCCGGTCGGGCCGCCGATCTGCACGCGGCTGCCACCCAGCAGTGAGATCAGGAAACCGCCGACGATCGCGGTGATCAGCCCGGCCGCCGGTCCCGCACCCGAGGCGATGGCGATCGCGAGGCTGAGCGGGATGGCGACCATTGCCACGGTCAAGCCGCCAAGGGCATCGGCGCGAAACTGGCCTGGGCTGTAGTCCCGCAGCGTTGTGAGGAGTTTGGGCTTCATTGCAGGATGCTAGCGGGTCGCCCGCGTCTCGCTCAAGCAAATTGCGTGCTGGGGTGCCGCAGTCGCACCGAACGGGACTATCCCGCCATCCCCCCGGCCATCTGTTCGAGCACGAGCAGCACGGCCTTGGCCATCTCGGGATCGGCGTCGCCCCCCCTCTTTTCGACCAAAGTTTCGTTCACCGCGCGGCGCATCGCGTCCATCCACTGCGCCGAAAGGTCCGCGCTGATCGCCATCGGGCGGTGGAGCGACATCACGCACTTTCCGCTGTCGAACCAATCGCGCGGTCCACCGGTAAAGCCGCCCAGGAATGACGTCAGACTTGTTCGCATCGGCGCAAGGTCGGCTGCGTGCATCGCCCGCAGCGCGGCATAGGCCGGATCGCTGTCCATCAGGTCATAGAACCGGTCGACAATGGCACGCAGCACGGGCTCCCCTCCGATCCGTTCAAAGGGCGTGGTCGGCGCAGCGGTGGATTCGGTGGTCAAGGTCTTCTCCGGCGGGACAGGTCCGATGGTCGTTCTAGCCGCGCCTTGGCCCAGCGCCTTGATCCCGGTCAATCCTTCGCCAATGCCCGCAGTGCCCCGATCCGGTCGACCCCATGCAAAACGGCCCCCGGTCTATGCCGGAGGCCGTTTGTCATTCAGGGGCTTACTCGGCGCTTTCGTCCCCGCTCGGTTCCGGCGCGGTGCTGGGCTTTTTCGCCTTGGCGCTGCGCTTGACCAGCTTGGGGGGGGCGGGCGTGAGCTCGAAGCTGAGCGCATCCTCCTTGACCGACACGTGGACTTCGCCGCCATGGGCCAGCTTGCCGAACAGCAGTTCTTCGGCCAGCGGCTGCTTGACCTTGTCCTGGATCAGCCGCGACATCGGCCGTGCGCCATAGAGCTTGTCATAGCCGCGCTCACCCAGCCAGGCGCGGGCCTCGCTGTCGAACTGGATGTGGACGTTCTGTTCGGCCAGCTGCAGTTCGAGCTGGAGGATGAACTTGTCCACCACCCGGCTGATCACCTGTGTCGGCAGGTAGGCAAAGGGCACCACCGCATCGAGCCGGTTGCGGAATTCCGGGCTGAACATCCGCTTCACCGCCTCGTCGCCGGCGTCCTCCTTGGAGACGTCGCCGAAACCGATGCCCTGGCGCGCCATGTCGGAGGCGCCGGCATTGGTGGTCATGATCAGGACGACATTGCGGAAGTCGACCGTCTTGCCGTGGTGATCGGTCAGCCGTCCGTTGTCCATTACCTGCAGCAGGATGTTGAACAGGTCGGGGTGGGCCTTTTCGATCTCGTCGAGCAGCAGGACGCAGTGCGGCTGCTGGTCGATGGCATCGGTCAGCAGACCGCCCTGATCGAACCCGACATAGCCCGGAGGCGCGCCAATAAGCCGCGAAACCGAGTGGCGCTCCATGTATTCGGACATGTCGAAGCGCTGGATCGGGATGCCCATGATGCTGGCGAGCTGTTTGGCGACTTCGGTCTTGCCGACGCCGGTGGGACCGGAAAACAGGAACGAGCCGATCGGCTTGTCCGGATCGCGCAGGCCCGCACGACTCAGCTTCATCGCGGTCGACAGCACCTCGATCGCCTTGTCCTGCCCGAACACGACGCGCTTCAGATCGCGGCCAAGGTGCTCCAGCACCTTCTTGTCGTCCGAGGAGACCGACTTGGGCGGGATGCGCGCCATCGTCGCGATGACCTGCTCGATCTCGCGCGCGGTGATGGTCTTCTTCCGCTTGGACGGCGGCAACAGCATCTGCATCGCGCCAACCTCGTCGATCACGTCGATCGCCTTGTCCGGCAGCTTGCGGTCATTGATATAACGCGCCGACAGTTCGACCGCGGTCTTGATCGCCTCGGGCGTGTAGCGGACCTTGTGGTGTTCCTCGAACGCGGTGCGCAGGCCGCGCAGGATCTTGATCGTGTCCTCGATGGACGGCTCGTTTACGTCGATCTTCTGGAACCGGCGCAGCAGGGCGCGGTCCTTTTCGAAGTGGTTGCGGAACTCCTTGTAGGTGGTCGACCCGATGCAGCGGATCGTCCCGCCCGACAGCGCTGGCTTGAGCAGGTTGGAGGCGTCCATCGCCCCGCCGCTGGTTGCGCCCGCGCCGATCACGGTGTGGATCTCGTCGATAAACAGCACCGCGTGCGGCATCTTTTCAAGTTCGTTGACGACCTGCTTGAGCCGTTCTTCAAAATCGCCGCGATAGCGCGTGCCGGCCAGCAGCGCGCCCATGTCGAGCGAATAGATCACCGCTTCGGTCAGAACCTCGGGCACGTCGCCCTCGACGATCTTGCGCGCGAGGCCCTCGGCGATGGCGGTCTTGCCGACGCCGGGATCGCCCACGTAGAGCGGGTTGTTCTTCGACCGGCGGCAGAGGATCTGGATGGTCCGGTCGACCTCCGGCCCGCGTCCGATCAGCGGGTCAACCTTGCCGGCCAGCGCCTTTTCGTTGAGGTTGACGCAGAACTGGTCGAGCGCGGAATCCTTCTTCGTGCCGTTCTTGGTCTCGGCCTTTTCCTCCGGAGCCGGGGCCGCGTCCTCGCTGCCCTTGGCGCCCCGGTCCTCGATCCGCTTGCCGCCCTTGCCGATGCCGTGGCTGATGAAGCTCACTGCGTCGAGCCGGCTCATGTCCTGCTGCTGGAGGAAATAGACCGCGTAGGAATCGCGTTCGGAAAACAGCGCGACCAGCACGTTGGCGCCCGTCACGGTGTCCTTGCCCGAGGACTGGACATGAAGGATCGCGCGCTGGATCACCCGCTGGAAGCCGGCGGTCGGGGCGGGATCGCCCTTTTCCGCGGTCTTGAGCGATTGGTATTCCTGGTCGAGATACTGCTTCACCACTTCGGTCAGGTCAGCCAGGTCCACCCCGCAGGCAACCATCACCTGGGCCGCGTCCGGATCGTCGATCAGCGCCAGCAGAAGATGCTCCAGCGTGGCATATTCGTGGCTGCGCTCCGCGGCATTGGCGAGCGCCGAGTGCAGCGTCTTTTCAAGGCTCTGGGCGAAACTGGGCATCGCTAAGACTTTCGCTTGGGAGTTAAATCCCGATTGGACCGGCTGGAGGGAACGAGGGCTGGAGGATGGTAGTAAGGTAGGACGTCAGGATAAACAGGGATTGAACGGCCTGCCCCCGGTTGATGCCGATATAGGAAGCGACCGCGCGATTGGGAGGGGCGGCCGGTGCGATCACGAAGCGGGTGTCCCGCCCGCGTCGGGCATGGGCTTGAAGAAGGCTTCGGCCGCCAGCCGGTGGGCCGCCACCTTGTCGCGGTGCGCCTTGACCCGGACGATCTCGGCCTCGAGCTGCGCAATACGCGCCGCCAGTTCTTCCTGCGAATAGCGCTCAAGGCTCTCGCCGGACAGGAGGCTCGCGGCATCGCCGCGGCGAATGGGCGTTTCTTCTTCCACTGCATCGCAACATTGAACTCGTTGCGCTTTGTGTCAACGCCCTCCATAGAAAAGCCGGGGTTCGCGTGACGGGTTGCAGCGACAGGCGAGGGCGGCAGCAGGCATGAGCGGAACAATGATGGCAATGGGCTTCGCCGGCGCGGGTGGCCCCGAGGTGCTGCGCGCGGTGGAACTGGCCGTGCCGTTGCCCGGTCCGGGCGAGGTGCTGGTCAAGGTCGCCTATGCCGGCATCAACGGCCCCGACGTGGCTCAGCGCAAGGGCGTCTATCCGCCGCCGCCGGGCGCATCGCCGCTGCCGGGACTGGAAATTTCGGGCAGCGTCGTGGCCATTGGCGAAGGCGTGGTGTCGCCGCTGCCGGGCACGCGGGTCTGCGCGCTGGTCAATGGCGGGGGCTATGCGCAGTACTGCCTCGCCCGCGCCGATCACTGCCTGCCCGTGCCCGCGGGACTGCCGCTCGATCAGGCGGCGGCGCTTCCGGAAACGCTGTTCACCGTCTGGCACAACGTGTTCCAGCGCGGCCTTGCGCGCGATGGCGAGACGCTGCTGGTCCACGGCGGGACGAGCGGGATCGGCACCACGGCAATCCTGTTGGCGCGGGCATTCGGTCTTACCACGATCGTCACCTGCGGCAGCGCGGACAAGTGCGCGGCGGCGCTGCGGATCGGCGCGGATCACGCGATCGACTACAAGGCGCAGGATTTCGTCGAGGAAGTGGCCCGCATCTCCGGCGGGCGCGGGGTCGATATAGTGCTCGACATGGTTTCGGGCGACTATGTCGCGCGCAATCTCAAGTGCCTGGCCGAGGAAGGGCGGCATGTGACTATCGCTCTGCTCGGCGGGGCCAAGGCCGCGCTCAACATGGCGCCGGTGATGATGCGGCGGCTGACCCTGACCGGATCGACGCTGCGTCCGCGCAGCGATGCGTTCAAGGCGATGCTGGCGGCAGAGATCCTCGACGAGGTCTGGCCGCTGGTCGAAAGCGGCGAATTGCGCCCGGTGATGGACCGGTGCTTCCCCCTTGGCGATGCGGCGGCGGCCCATGCGCGGATGGATGCGGGGGCCCATATCGGCAAAATTGTCCTCAAGGTGTAGTAAAATCGGGGCTACCGCGCCGCAAAGGCTTGCCGAATCCGGCTTTTGCGCCTAGATCGCCATGGTCGAGGCCGTCCCGCAGGGGCGGCCCTTATTGTTTCCGGAGTAATCCAAGTGACCCAGCCCACCCCGTTGATGCCCCACGCCACGGCGTCGTGGCTTGTCGACAATACCGCGCTGACCTTTGAACAGATTGCGGAATTCTGCGGCCTGCACCTGCTCGAAGTACAGGCGATGGCCGATGATCTGGCCTCGTCCAAGTACACCGGGCGCGATCCGGTCCGCTCGGGCGAACTGACCATGAGCGAGATCGAAAAGGGCCAGGACGATCCGGCCTACAAGCTCAAGATGTTCAAGGCGCCGGTCACCGTCAGCCGCACCAAGGGCCCACGCTACACCCCGGTGTCCAAGCGCCAGGACAAGCCCGATGGCATCGCCTGGATCCTGCGCAACCACCCGGAAATTTCCGACGCGCAGGTCGGCAAGCTGATCGGCACGACCCGCACCACCATCGCGGCGATCCGTGACCGGTCGCACTGGAACATCTCGAACATCAACCCCAAGGACCCGGTGACGCTGGGCCTTTGTTCGCAGCGCGAACTGGACGCCATCGTCGCCAAGGCGGCGAAGCGCGCCGGGATCGAGGATGACGGGCAGGACGCCATCCGCCTTGGCGATGACCGCGTCGCCCTGATCGAGGAACTGCGCGCCGAACGCGACGCCCAGACCCGGATCGCCGGCGAGGCCGCACAGGAAGCCGAAGTCGCCGCCTGGCTCGAAGCCAAGCGCGCCGCGGAAGCCGCCGGCGAGTAAGCGTTCAGCCGGCGTATCAAAAGGGCTCCGGGCGTTGTCCGGGGCCCTTTTTGCTGCGCGCCCGGCGCTGCAAAAGTCGTGCTTGCCCTCGGGCGGGGAAGCGGGCAGACTAGCTTACATGAATGTCAATAAGACGCCTGAACCATGGCGCACGCTATACGCGCATCCCTGTGCGTGGGAGCAGGATTTTCCGCCGCAGACCCTGCCCGATATGTTCGCGGCGGCGGCACGGGCGCACGGCGATCAGCCGCTGGTGGAATTCTTCGGGCGGACATGGACCTACGCGGCGCTCCATGCCGAGGCGCGGCAATTTGCTGCAGGCCTTCAGGCCCGCGGGATCAAGCCAGGGGACCGGGTCGGGCTTTTTCTCCCTAACGTCCCGATCTACATCCCGGCCTATTATGGTGCGATGCTGGCGGGGGCGACGGTGGTCAATTTCTCGCCGCTCTACACCGTGGCCGAACTCGAGGCGCAGGTGGCCGATTCGGGCGCGCGGCTGCTGGTCACGGTCGATCTCGCCAAGCTGCTCCCCACCGCGTTGGCCGTGCTGCAAGGCTCAGCGCTAGAAACGCTGGTGGTCGGGCGGTTCTGCAATATGCTGCCGTGGCTCAAGGGTCTTGCCTTCCGGCTGTTCAAACGCGCCGAACTGACTCTGCTCCCGCCCCGCCAAGACGTGATCGCGTGGGACGACCTGCTGGTGGACGCGGAACCGGCGCCCGCCCCGCTCGACCCCGAAACCAGCCTTGCGTTGTTGCAATATACCGGCGGCACCACCGGCACGCCCAAGGGTGCGATGCTGACCCACCAGAACCTGTCGGCTAATGCCCGCCAGATCAAGGCGATCGACCCCCACCACGACGAACGCGACGTCATTCTTGGCGCGCTGCCCTTGTTCCATGTCTTTGCCAACGGCTGCGTCCTCAACCGCACCGTGGTCGACGGCGGGTGCATCGTCATGCTGCCGCGTTTCGACACCGGACAGGTGCTCGCCGCGATTCGCCGCACCCGGCCGACCTCCTTTCCCGGCGTGCCGACGATGTTCCAGGCCCTGCTTGACGATCCGCGCCTTGAAGGCACGGACATGTCCTCGCTCCGCGTCTGCATCGCCGGCGGCGCGCCGCTGCCGTTGGCGGTGAAGGAGCGGTTCGAGGCGATGACCGGGGTGCGCCTCTGCGAAGGCTATGGCCTCACCGAATGCTCGGGCGTGGCGAGCACCAACGCCTACGAGGGCGTGGACCGGCCCGGCACCATCGGCCAGCCGCTTCCGGCCACGCGCCTCGCCATCGTCGACAAGGAAAATCCCCTGCGGCTGGTCACGCCGGGCGAATCGGGCGAACTGGTGATCGCCGGGCCGCAGATCATGCAAGGCTACTGGCACCGCCCCGAAGCCGCGGCATCCGCCTTTACCGAGGTCGATGGCCGCCGCTGGCTCCGCACCGGCGATGTTGCCGTGCTGGAGGCGGACGGCTGCGTGCGGATCGTTGACCGGCTCAAGGACATGATCGCGGTCGGCGGTTTCAAGGTCTTTCCCAGCCAGGTCGAAGCCGTGCTGCTTCAGCATCCCGCAGTCAGGGAAGCGCTCGTCATTGGCATGCCCGACACCTACCGCGGCGAAGTGCCTCGTGCCTTCGTCACGCTCCACCCCGGACACGAAGCCTGCGCCGAAGACCTGCGCGACTGGCTCAATGACCGCGTCGGCAAACACGAACGCTGCGACGCGGTGGTCATCCGCACATCCATGCCCAAGACCATGATCGGCAAACTCGACCGCAAGGCTTTGCGGGCCGAGGCGCTCGGCAGTTAGAGTCTTTTCTACTTACGTGGAAGCGGCACCAGCCCACTCCCCCGCCCGGCCACCCAACAAGTATACTGCATGGGTGG
>CAYFJH010000039.1:0-8121 GCA_964343385.1 uncultured Novosphingobium sp.
AGGCGGGTTTCGAAACGCTGGTCGAAGCCGGTTACGCACCCGAAATGGCCTATTTCGAGTGCCTCCACGAGACAAAGCTGATCGTCGACCTGCTCTATGAAGGCGGCATCGCCAACATGCGCTACTCAATCTCGAACACCGCCGAATACGGCGACATCGTTACCGGCCCGCGCATCATCACCGCCGAGACCAAGGCCGAAATGAAGCGCGTTCTTGCCGACATCCAGTCGGGCCGGTTCGTGAAGAACTTCGTGCTCGACAACCGCGCTGGACAGCCGGAGCTGAAGGCCAGCCGCAAGGCCGCCGAGGCCCACCCGATCGAAAAGACCGGTGCGGCGCTGCGCGCGATGATGCCGTGGATCGCCAAGAACAAGCTGGTCGACCAGGCCAAGAACTGAGGGCTGCGTTCGGACTCCGATCCTTCGACAAGCCCAGGACGAGCGGAGCTCGGCCTGAGCGGGGTTCGGACTTATCCGGCTATGTGGGCGGGGACCGGGATGCCGGTTCCCGCCCGCTTTGTTTGGCAAATTGGCGCTTGACGCCGCGCACTTGTTCTAATTATGTTCCAGCGACAGACAGGAGAACTGGGCATGATCGGATATGTAACCCTCGGCACGAATGACCTCGCCCGGGCGGCGGCGTTCTATGACGCGATCGCCTCGGACATAGGCGTCGGGCGGATGATGGATTTCGAAAAGTTCATCGCCTGGGGCGCACCGGGCGGCGGGGCAGGCATTGCCGCAACGCTGCCGCATGACGGCCAGCACGCGACGGTAGGCAACGGGGTGATGGTGGCGTTCGAGGCGAAAGACAAGGCGCAGGTCGATCGGCTCCATGCCATTGCCCTTGCCCACGGCGGTTCGGACGAAGGTGCGCCCGGCCCGCGCGGCGAAGGGTTCTATGCGGCCTACTTCCGCGATCCCGATGGCAACAAGCTCAACGCCTTCGTCATGGGCGCGGCTGCGGCTTAAATACTGCAACCGGGGAAATAGGTGCGGATGACCGCGCGGCATATCACGATCTGCTTTCATGACTTCGCGCGCGGCGGGACCGAGCGCGTGGCATTGATGCTCGCGCGCGGGTGGCTCGATGCGGGGCGCGCGGTTTCGATCCTGTGCGGATCGAAAGGCGGCGGCGTGCTCGATCAGGTCGATCCGCGCGTGCGGGTGGTAGAGCTTGATCCGCCGGTGCCTCGCAGCCTGACCTCGCGGCTGCGGCTGGGGCGGGCGATGGCCGGGCCGCTGGGGCAGCTTGCGCCGGACGTGGTGTTCATTCCGGGCAACTTCCATTTCGTCCTGCCGCCCGCGTTCAAAGCGGCGCTGCCGGGGCTGCCGATTGTCGCCAAGGTCAGCAATCCGCTCCTGCCAAAGCTGGTCCCCGGCGTCGCGGCCCTCGCCCGCGCTGGCCTGAGCGCCTATCTGAGGCCCATCGACGCGCTGGCATTCATGGCTGAGGAACTGGCCGAGGAAGGGTGCCGCGCACTTCCGGGCAAGCGGATCGAGGTGATTGCCGAGCCGAACCTGCCGGCGGGGTGGAGCCCGGAGGCAACCGCCTCGGCCCGCACCGCACCGCTCGATCCGCCGCGGATCATCGCCATCGGGCGGATGGAGCCGCAAAAGGACCTGGCGCTCGCGCTTGAGGCCTTTGCCGAACTGCGCAAAGTTCGCGCGGCGAGGCTGCTTGTGCTGGGCGAAGGGTCCGAACGGGGAAAGCTGGAGGCGCTGGCGGCGAGACTCGGGATCGCCGGCGATGTCAAGATGCCGGGCTATTCGGCGCGTGCCGGAGAGGAACTGGCGTCGGCCTCGGCGCTGCTGCTGACTTCGCGGTATGAGGGTTATCCGGCGGTGGTGGTCGAGGCGCTGGCAGCCGACGTGCCAGTGGTCGCGACCGACTGCACGCCGGTGCTGGCGGGATTGATGCCCGATGCCGTGCATGGGCGGATCGTGCCAGGGCGCGATGCCAGGGCGCTGGCGCGGGCGCTGGGCGAAGTGCTGGACGGGCCGTTCGTTTCGGGCGGCGCGCGCGCGGCGCGGGTGGTGCATCATGACGCGGCGGCGTCGGCTGCGGCCTATCTCGCGCTGTTCGACAGCCTCGTTTAGGCTTTACATCGCGGGGGGCTTTCACCATATGCGACGGGCAATGATCATCCGGCTTGGCCTTACCCTGCGACTTACACGCCCTTGGGCGTGAGCTTGCGTGTCGGCTTGGTCCGGTGCGCGGAAGCGCCCAAGGGACCTGAAACCCGCTCAGTTGCCATCAAGCCTATCGAGATTTCCGACATGACCATGCTCAAGGACCCTTCGGTCAAGTATCGCGCCTTTCCGCAGATTGCCCTGCCCGACCGCCAGTGGCCGGGCCGGACGATCACCCGCGCCCCGCGCTGGCTCTCAACCGACCTGCGCGACGGCAACCAGTCGCTCATCGACCCGATGGGCGCGGAGAAGAAGACACGCTTCTTCGACCTGCTGGTCAAGGTGGGCCTCAAGGAAATCGAGGTCGGGTTCCCGGCGGCAGGCGCAACCGAGTTCGACTTCATCCGCGGGCTGGTCGACAACGGGCGCGTGCCCGAGGACGTCCTGATCCAGGTGCTGACCCAATCACGCGACGACCTGATCAAGACCTCGTTCGAGAGCCTGGCGGGGGTCCACGCGGCCATCGTCCACGTCTACAACGCGGTCTCGCCGCTGTGGCGAAACGTGGTATTCGGACTGGAACCGGCGCAAATCAAGGAAATCGCCGCGAACGGCGCGAAGCAGCTGCGCGACCAGGCGGCGCGGTTCCCGCAGACCAAATGGCATTTCGAATATTCGCCCGAGACGTTCTCCACCGCCGAACTCGATTTTTCCATTGAGTGCTGCGAGGCGGTGATGGACGTCCTGCGCCCGACGCCGGACCATCCGATCATCCTCAACCTGCCGGCCACGGTCGAGGCGGCAACGCCGAACATCTATGCCGACCAGATCGAATATTTCTGCCGCAACCTGCCTAACCGCGACAGCGCGATCATCTCGCTCCACACCCACAACGACCGGGGCACCGGGGTTGCTGCGGCGGAACTGGGGCTGATGGCCGGCGCGGACCGGGTGGAAGGCTGCCTGTTTGGCAATGGCGAGCGCACGGGCAACTGTTGCCTGGTGACAGTTGCCCTGAACATGTACACGCAAGGCGTTGATCCTGAACTGGATTTTTCAAACATCGACGATGTGATCCAGACGGTTGAATACTGCAACCAGCTGGCCGTGCCCGAACGCCACCCCTATGGCGGCGAACTGGTCTACACCGCCTTTTCAGGCAGCCACCAGGACGCCATCAAGAAGGGCTTCGCCGCGCAGGAAACGCGCAACGACCGGGTGTGGGCGGTGCCTTACCTGCCGATCGATCCGGCTGACCTTGGCCGCAGCTATGAGGCGGTGATCCGGGTCAACTCGCAGTCCGGCAAGGGCGGGTTCGCCTGGGTGATAGAGCAGGACCAGGGGCTGAAACTGCCCAAGCGGATGCAGGCCCATTTCAGCCGGCACGTGCAGGAACTGGCCGACGAACTCGGCCGCGAACTGCATGCGAGCGATATCTGGGGGGTATTCCGCCGGGTTTACCGCCTCGAAGCGCCGCAGTACCTGCAACTGGTGGACTTCGAGGAAAAGAAGGGCGCCGATGGAACGCGCATCTTTGCTGGCAAGATCGGGGTGGACGGCCAGGTCCAGTCGGTCTCGGGTCGCGGCAACGGGCTGATTTCCTCGGTCGTGGCAACACTGGAGGCTGCCTTTGGCGTCGCCCTTGAGGTTCGCGACTACGCCGAGCACGCGCTGGGCAAGGGCAGCGACGCACGGGCGGCGGCCTATGTCGAATGCATTACCGCCGATGGCCGCACGGTCTGGGGCGTGGGCATCGACGAGGACGTGGCGACTGCCAGCGTGCGCGCCGTGCTCAGCGCGGCGAACGCGGCAAAGGCCTGACCCCTACGCGATCAAGCCTCTTGGCGGCTGCAGGCGGTTATCCATTACAGCGACGCGGAGAGGCAGTGACTTGTGCGCCAGCCTTTACGCGGCTTCTTCGGTTTCGCTCCACAGGAAATCGGCCATTGCGTCGAGGTCGTCGAATTGTGGCGGCGGCGCGTGGGCAGGGTCGCGGCGGTTGAGGACCATGGAGCGGCCCTGGGGTGCGAGCAGGCGGCGGCGCAGGGCGGATTGCAGGAGCGAGAGACGGAACAACGCCTCGTCCAGTGCGGCATCGGCGGCGAGCATGCGTTCGCGCGACCAACGCTGCTCGATCATGCCGACCCGTTCGAGGACCATGGCGTTGTAGGAACGGTGCGGGCCGCGGTGGAGCGGCAGGCGCAGCAACTGGGCGGCATCCTCGCGCGCGGGGAGCAGCAGGCCATTGCGGCGGAAATCGTCAAAACCGAGGCGATCCCGGCCAATCGTGGTGACCAGCGGGCCGAAGCAGCCGGCGGTGATGATCTGGTAGGGCAAGAGGTGGTGGCGCTGGAGGCCGGGTTCGTAGCCGGGCTGATCGCGCCGGTTGACCGAGCGGAAGGTGAGCGTAGTGCGCGGCGGGGGCGGCGAAGGAACGGGGAGCGCGGACGCGCTGCCCGGCCCGGTCAAGCCGGGGGACTGGAATCCCTTGAAATACGGAGCCGGGCCCCGTTTGCCGTAAACTCGCAATGAAGCGATACCCCCCCGGGTCCTTCAACGAGTCCCGGTGAGTAAGGGCCATTCTCCACCAAATCGTGAATCACCCTCAGCGCGAGCTTGGCGGCGTCGGCGGGAGATTCGCCGGCGAGCGGGGCAAGGAGCACTTCGAAGCCGGTGAAGAAGGCCAGCCCGTCGCTGCGCACGGTGCCATCGCGGCTGCGCGCGAGCGCGGTCATGCCGAGGCAGGGGAAAGCCCCGCCCTTGAGCCATGCGGCTACGACGCGGGTGTAATAGTCAGGCGTCATCGCGGTGCGGGCCGGTTCCCAGCCGATCGCGACGAGGCCGGGCAGGCGCGCCAGTTCGCAGCCAAGCGCCGCCATTGCCCGGATCACCGGCAGCAGCGTGGCCCCGGCGACGAGGTGCGGGCCGGGACGCAGGGTCAACGCTTCAAGTCCGCGCGTATCGGCCAACCGCAGTGAAAAGGCGTGGGCGGTCGGGGCCGTATCGGCCGGAACGCCGGGTGCCAGCCCCTGAAGATCAAACGTCAGACCCAGCGCCAGCAATTCGAGCCAGTAAGGGTGGACGGCCGGGCGATGGCTGATTGAGAAGGACACGACTTCCCCGCCCCCGCCAGCGAGGGTGGCAACCGCATCCGCGTCGGGCCGCGTGCCGCGCGCGAACAGCAAGGAAACGCCCGCCTGACGACGGCCGACATCATCGTCTGTCATAATGGCGATCCCGTCGCCTAACCGATCCATGTCAGAACCTTTGGCACAAAAACGGGCTGCGTCGAGCCCCCTTGCCCAAGGAGTGCCGTTTTGGTGCAGTCGGCCGATCACAAGGCTCCCATTGCCAGCCCGGCGGCGATGCCCCCCCCTAAATCGCCTGCCGCCGCGAGCGATTCGGCGGGCACGGTCTTGGGCGCGAGGATTTCAGCCGGTGTCTGCGCGGCGAGGTTCACGATCAGCGGCGGGGCGATTCGCCGCAGCCGCCAGCCGGTCGCGATCCGGTCGAGCTGGGCCTGTGCCCCCGCCCCGTCTGACCCGGCGGCAATGATCGAGGCATAGGGGCGGCCCTCGGCCTGTCCAAGCAGCGCGTAGTAGCTACGGTCGAACAGCTCCTTCATCTCGCCGCTGAGCGCGCCGAGGTTTTCCGGGCAGGCGAAGAGGTAGCCGGCGGCGGCGAGAAGAAAAGCAGGGTCTGCATCGCCGGCGCGGCGGAGCACGGCCGGGTAGTCCGGCGCGGCAGAGTTGGCACCCTCCAGCGCCGCGCGGGCCAGTGCCTCGCTCGCCCCGGTACGGCTGTGCCAGACGATTGCCAGCAACCCATCCTCCTGCATCTGAAGCCAGGCGACCCCTTGCCATTGGGCAGTCAGGCCATTGGGCCGGGAAATGTCAATCGTAATGCGGGTTTGCTCCACTGTTCACCGATTTTCGCCCTGCCGCAGTCAGCGGGCCTTCCTGCGGAAAGCGCAATGGGATAGCCCGCCCGGCATGGCTTCACTTCCCCTCACCCCCGCCGGCATCACGCGTTCGCTCGGCGGGCGCCAGTGGCGCTGGCGCGGCGGCAACATGGCGCTGGACGATTTTGGCGTGGAAACCGGCCCGGGCGGGCTGAGCGACGACCTTGTGACGCAGTTGCTCCTCGCGCGCGGGGTGGCGCGCGAGGACCTGGAACGCCACCGCGTCCCGACCTTGCGCGGATTTTTGCCCGACCCGTCGGAATTCCGTGACATGGATGCGGCGGCGGAACGGATCGCCCAGGCGGTGCTGACCGGCGAGACGGTGACGATCTATGGCGATTATGACGTCGATGGGGCGACCAGCGCGGCACTGATGATCCGGCTGCTGGCCGCGCTGGGTCTTCCGGCGGGCTACTATATCCCGGACCGCCTGCTCGAAGGCTATGGCCCCTCGGGCGAGGCGCTGGTGAAGATCGCCGAGGGCGGGTCCAGCCTGATCGTCACGGTCGACTGTGGGGCAATGGCCCACGAGGCGCTGGAAATGGCGAGCGCCGCCGGGGTCGACGTGATCGTGGTCGATCACCACAAGTGTTCGGCGCAGTTGCCGCCGGCGGCCGCGCTGGTCAATCCCAACCGGCTGGACGAAGGCGATATCGGCGCGGCCCACGGCCACCTGGCGGCGGTAGGCGTGGCGTTCCTGCTGGCCATCGCGACGGTGCGGTGCCTGCGCGGCCAAGGTTTCTTTGCCGGGCGGACCGAGCCGGACCTGTTCGGGCTGCTGGACCTGGTGGCGCTGGGCACGGTGGCCGACGTGGCGGCGCTGCATGGGCTCAACCGGGCGCTGGTGGCGCAAGGCTTGAAGGTCATGGCCCGGCGCGAGGGCGTGGGGATGTCGGCGCTGATCGACGCGAGCCGGCTGAGCCGCGCGCCGACCTGCAGCGATCTTGGCTTTGCCCTGGGGCCGCGGATCAACGCAGGCGGGCGCGTAGGCGAATCGACGCTGGGGGTGCGGCTGCTGACCAAGGCGGACCCAGACGAGGCGCGGGCCATCGCGGCGCAGCTTTCGGGCCTCAACGACGAGCGCCGGGCGATCGAGCAGGGCGTGCAGGAAGCCGCCGAAGCGCAACTTGATGCCCAGCACAACCGCGCGGTGATCATGCTCGCTGGAAGCGGTTGGCACCCCGGGGTGATCGGGATCGTCGCCGGGCGGATCAAGGAAAAGACCGGCAAGCCGGCGCTGGTTATCGCGCTGGACGCGGACGAGCAGGGGCATGGCAAGGGTTCGGGGCGCTCGATCGCCGGGGTCGACCTTGGGGCAGCGATCATAGCCGCGCGCGCGGCTGGACTGCTGGTGGCGGGCGGCGGGCACGCGATGGCGGCGGGGCTGACGGTCGATCCGGCGCAACTGGACGCGCTGGCGGACTGGCTGGATGCGCGGCTGGGCAGCGACGTGGCGGCGGCTTCGGCCAACCGGGCGCTGGCATTGGACGTGAGCCTGACCCCGCGCGGGCTGACCCCTGCCCTGATCGAGACGCTGGAAAGCGCCGGCCCGTTCGGCATGGGCTGGCCCGCGCCGCGCGTGGCCGTGGGGCCGGTGCGGGTGGTCAAGGCCGATATCGTCGGAACCGACCACGTCCGCCTGATCGTGCGCGGCGATGATGGCGCGAGCTTCAAAGCCATCGCCTTTCGCGCCGGGCAGACCGAGATGGGGCAGGCCCTGCTCCACGGCACGCGCGACCGCCGGCTGTGGCTGGCGGGCCGCGCCAAGATCGACGACTGGGCGAGCCGGCCGGCGGCGGAACTGCACGTGGAAGACGCTGCCTGGGCGGACTAATCATGTAATGTTGTCGCTGGGGGGCTTGACCCCTGCGCACAGGCCGCATAAAGGCGCGGCCTCGCCACGGCGCAAGCCGATATGGCCCCTTCGTCTAGCGGTTAGGACGCGGCCCTTTCACGGCTGAAACACGGGTTCGATTCCCGTAGGGGTCACCAGAACACCTTCCAGCGACGTCCAGAAACGTCCGGAAA
>CAYFJH010000039.1:8131-10392 GCA_964343385.1 uncultured Novosphingobium sp.
GATTCCCGTAGGGGTCACCAAAATACTCTCCCAGAGAGTTCCAGATGATGCCATAACTGGCCGATTTCTGCGGTTTTATTGTGGTATAGGTATCCCATACGGAGCGGTTGTGCGCCACCGGATACCACCATCCTGATGGTATATTTGATGGTAGCGCGGCTCTCCCCGATCAGGAGATACCATCATGGCCCCTTCGACCAGAATCAGGGCAGGACTTACCGCTGTTGCAATCAAAAGCGCCAAGGGCCGCGCCAAGCCCTACAAGTTGACCGATAGCGACGGGCTGTTCCTTTATGTCACCCCCAATGGCGGTCGCTACTGGCGGATGAACTATCGCCACCTTGGCAAGCAGAAGACGCTGGCATTCGGCGTCTATCCCGACACCGGCCTTGCCGAAGCCCGCGAGCAGCGCGACGCGGCCCGCAAGGTTCTGGCGCGCGGCGACGATCCTGCCGAGCAGATCAAGCTGGAAAGGGTCGCGGCGGCTGTCGCGGCGTCCAACAGCTTCAAGGCGGTGGCCGACGAATGGCTTGTAAAGGTCGAGCTTGAGGGCCGCTCCGGCGTCACCATGAAGAAGCTGCGCTGGCTGCTGGGCTTCATCAACGAATCCATCGGGAAGCGCCCCGTCGCCTCAATTTCAGCGCAGGAGTTGTTGGTGATGCTTCGCAAAATGGAAGGCAAAGGCCGCTACGAGACGGCCAAGCGGCTCCGCAGCACTTGCAGCCAGATATTCCGCTACGCCATCGCGACGGCCCGCGCCGAGCGTGACGTTGCCACAGATCTTCGCGGCGCGCTCATTGCGCCTCAATCCGTCCACCGCGCCGCGATCACCAGCGCCAATGAAGCGGGCGGCTTGCTCCGTGCCATCGAGGCATTCGAGGGCTTTACGAACACCAAGGTGGCGCTGCAGTTGCTTCCGCATGTATTCGTGCGTCCGGGCGAGCTTCGTTATGCCGAATGGGCCGACTTCGATTTCGACAAGGCGCTTTGGACCATCCCGAAGCACAAGACTAAGATGCGCAGGCCGCACAGCATCCCTCTGTCCCAACAGGCGCTCACCATCCTCGAAACCATCGAGCATGATGCGGACTATAGCTCCTATCTGTTTCCGTCGCTGCGTTCGGCGGATCGGCCCATGTCGGAGAACACCATCAACGCGGCGCTGCGACGCATGGGCTTCGCGCAGGACGAGATGACTGGCCACGGCTTCCGGGCGATGGCGGCGACGCTTTTGAACGAAATGGGCCTGTGGCATCCCGACGCCGTCGAACGGCAGCTTGCCCATTGCGACAACAACGCGGTGCGCCGTGCCTACACGCGCGGTGAATATTGGGACGAGCGGGTTCGCATGATGCAGCGCTGGTCCGACCATCTCGATTTCCTGCGCGGCGGCGCGAAGGTCATCAAGGGCGATTTCAAGAAAGCGAAGGCCGGGGAGTAACCCGGCCCTCCTTCATTCAGCGCGATCTTCGCGGTAGGCTGAGGGGTTGGCGATCCAACGATTGACCGCGGACTCGTACCAGCCTGTCCCGTGCGTGCTGATCGGCACTTGCCGGGGGAACGTGCCCTCGATGATCTTGCGATACATGGTGGAGCGGGACAGCCCAGTGCGGGCCAGAACGGTTTTCAGGCGGATGATACGATCAGGGCAGTTCATGGGGACTATTTTCCATTCCTAGACTATCAAATGGCTCCCCCTGAGCCGAACATTGGTGACCCGGAATCCGGGCGCAAGAGCGTTTTCGCCGCCATGCGGGATGGTCTGAGCCCCGCAAATTCCTCCAGATTTGAGTAGAGTCCGGCCCATGGAAGGAGTCGGACGGAATGAAGCGCAGCAGGTTCAGCGAAGAGCAGATCATCGCGATACTGAAGGAGCAGGAGGCTGGGTTGCCGACGGGGGATGTATGCCGCCGGCACGGGGTCAGCAGCGCGACCTTCTACAAGTGGAAGGCCAAGTTCGGCGGCCTTGAGGTGTCGGAGGCGAAGCGCCTGCGGCAGCTCGAGGATGAGAACGCAAAGCTGAAGAAGCTGCTGGCCGAGGCGATGCTGGACAACGCGATGCTCAAGGAGATCACTGCAAAAAAATGGTAGCGCCCGCTGCCAGGCGGGAAGCGGTGGCTCACCTTGAACAGGTGTTTGAGGTGAGCCAGCGGCGGGCGTGCCGGCGGAAGATGCTGCTGGAGTATTTCGGGGAACGCATGACGCGGTGCGGGGGGTGCGATGCATGTGCATCGGTCAGCGGCCCCACATGACCCGCACGA
>CAYFJH010000039.1:10402-16513 GCA_964343385.1 uncultured Novosphingobium sp.
TGGACGATGGTGCGGTATAGCAGCCGGCGAGGCGATGATGGGGCGATCCGGGAGCGGATGCGCGGCCTGGCGACGGAGCGTCGCCGGTTTGGCTATCGCCGTCTGCACTGGTTGCTGGGACGCGAGGGCGTAATGATCAATCACAAGAAGTTCCGGCGGCTATATCGCGAGGAGCGGCTACAGGTGCGCCGCCGTGGCGGCCGCAAACGGGCGCTTGGCACGCGCGCGCCGATGGCGATCCCGCAGGGACGCAATCAGCGCTGGTCGCTGGACTTCGTGTCGGATGCCTTCGCTTGTGGCCGTCGGTTCCGCATTTTCGCGGTGGTCGACGACTTCACCCGCGAGTGTGTCCGGCTGATCGCCGACACCTCGATCTCAGGCTTGCGGGTTGCGCGGGAGTTAGACTGGGCGATTGCCGAACGGTCCCGCCCAGCGCTGATCGTCAGCGACAACGGCACCGAGCTGACCAGCATGGCGATCCTGCGCTGGTCCAAGGAGCGCGACGTCGAGTGGCACTACATCGCGCCCGGCAAGCCGCAGCAGAACGGGTTCATCGAGAGTTTCAACGCCCGTCTTCGGGACGAGTGCCTGAACGAGACCATCTTCACCAGCCTGGCCCAAGCCCGGTCGGCGCTTGCCGCCTGGCGGCATGATTACAACCATCACCGACCCCACTCGAGCCTGGGCAACATGACCCCGGCCGAGATGGCAGCCAAATTAGTCGGCAAACCGGGTTGGGGGTTAACCCCCAACCCGGTTGTCATCACGCCCACACATGGGCATCAATCGGGCCACCGGCTCTACTCATAGGTGGAGGAACGTTGGGGCTCAGACCAGGGAGTGGCGAACAAACGGCGATAACGAACGTAAAACGGCGGCAAACTGCTACGGACGGATAGAGCTGGTGGCGAACGGCGGCGTGAGACGGCGTCTAGCGGAACACGATTTCACGTTTCCGCCGCGCCTGTGGCACCCGTGCTACAATGTTCGAAATCACGGACGCATAGATACGCCGATGATGGCCAGATTTCGTGCTCGATTCGCACGCCATTGCAGACCTGCCTTACGATGTTCTGCCCGCCGAATGTCATCCTGCCTCGCGCGATCTTGAACGCGCAAGAGGGGAGTTGTTTCAGTACCAATTCCGGCAAGTCACTGGCGATGTAGACTTGTCGTTCGACCACTGCCACCAAGCCTCGTCAGAGTGTCGGCGACTGAACGATCTCGGACAGACTTCCGGCGTTGCGTCGGGCCCGGGCCAGAGGCACCAAATCCGGACTAGCGCGATCCCGTGGGGCAGCGGCCGCCGACAGGCGGAACGAGAGCGGCTATTCCTCAGCAGGTATCGCCAAACCAGTGCGATACGCCGTAAGGTATGGATATAGCCGTTGCAGATCAGCGCCTTGAGACCAAAGGGCAGCGCCATTCCCCGTCAGGAATACCACAATCTGACGCGGTATTGTGGCCCGTCACGTCCCGGAGCATCCGACCGACGGATCGTGTTGGCATCGGGTGTAGCCGCACCAATGTCGAAGCCCAGCAACCGAAGCCAGCTCAGCCGGTCGCGGATCAGATATTCCATCCGCGCATCGCCGACATTGTTCTGCGCCCGCCAAAATCAGCACCTTGAGCATCGCCAACGGATCATAGGGCGGCCTGCCTCCCTTCGCTCCATCCCCGTAGGCCAGCGCCGCAATCAACGTTGGGCGAAACGTCTCGAAATCCACCACCTGGGCCAGAACCTCCAGCGGATCTCCATCGGCCGAAAGCCGCTTCAAGTGATCTGATAAACCGAACAAGCCCGTCTGACGCATCGCCGCCTCCCGTCAAGCGGAGTGAATCAAATCGCCCCCCGGCTGGCCAGAAGTTTTTTGAGATATTATACGTATCTATAAATAGTTAAATTCTTCTGAAAATATATTCACAAATAATGCCATCGTAACTTCGACAATCTGCCTTGCGGCGAAAATATGCATATTTAATGCACCTCTTGTGCAAGGATGAATCCCCCCAAGCCCTATCGATCGTTCGAGCCGCCTCTCCCGCCTTTACACTCCCCATCATCCGCCATTCGCCAAGCCCGAGACGCTTTAGATTTTCGCAATTGATCGTCTTTTCCAAATCAAAAGGAAATCCGACGTAGGGGATGCCCGCGTGAAGGCAGTTCATCATCAGTCCGTGCCCCCCGTGCGAAACAACTAGCTTCGAACGCGCGGCAATCTCTGCGAATGGCACCGGATCGATTTCAATGACAATACCAAACACGCCAAGTGCTTCGATGTGGGCGGCACTCGGGTCTTTCATATGCAGTCTGATCTTAAACCCAAGTGCTGCCAACGCTCGCCATAGGTTGCTTTCTGGAGGAACCACATTGTACGTATATACAAACAATTCGTCGCGGTTGGCTGGTTCGGGGGCTATCGCGATATCGTCGCCTACGGACCGCACGTACACGTCTTTTTTTCGCCATCTGCGATAGGGATCAAAGTCGGGCAAACTTCCGACCAACGCAAGATCAGCTTGAAAGAGAACAGGCAGCGCCTCGATTGGCGGCCGCCCGACCTTCCGAAGTTCAGCATTGACTATGTCGCCCGTTTTATCACTCAGGTTCTTATTCGGAATGCGCGGTGAGCCTAGAGTCAAACGCGGAAAACATTGTAGATGGTATGGCGGAGAGGTGAAACCCGTTCCGATCGATATGGACGGAATTCGTCCGGCCGCAGCGGTGAGCAGGCCAGGGGCATATTCAGCTATTACAAGGTCGCAGCCGCTTTCTGCAAAAATTTGGTCCCACGATTTTAGAACCGTCGACAAATGGCCTGCTTCACCCAGGCCTGCCCCCAGCAGAATATCTTCCATAGTACTCGTGGCAACACGGGTAAAGGCGGACGCCGGATCGGCGCTTGTTGGACGTCCTGGCCACTTCGGCGCAACAAACGTTGGCACATTCAACGCCCCTGGCAATGTGTTTGCAGTGCCAGGCTTCAAAGCGACGCATACGCCATGCCCTGCCGCCAACAGGGCTTGGCCGACCGAGTTTATCAACGTTAAATGCCCGCTGTTTTGCCCAAGCTCCCAGCCGAAGAGTATTTTGGCCATCCAAAACTTCTTATTATAGGATAGATTGTCGGGGGAATTGCCTTCCGCGCTCCAGCCTCAAACGAATTGCGACACCGCCAGGTGGCAATGGCTTGGGTCGCTGTGCCCTTCACATTACTCGAGTTGGGAACACCTGCGCGGTTACGCTTTAGATTCCATAGGTGACGAATAGCTCTTCGACCTTAGGTTCCATTGCTTTGGCTGCGGCGATATCTGCATTCCCAGCATCGAATTGACCTCTTCGGACTTTTGCCAAGCCAAGTCCATACCGTGAAACAGCGCTCGCCGGGGCCTTGTCGACGGCCGCTGAATATGCCTTGATCGCATCATCGTGGCGCTTTAGCCGTAAGAAGACGAGACCGAGACTGTCGAGATAGTCCGCCACAGCCCCGTCCCGCTTTATTGCCTTGTTGCAATCGTCCAGTGCCAATTCTGGTTGCTGATTAGCCAAGCCGCGCGCCCAGCATCGTGCATTCAGCGCCGATCCTAACCCGACATCTTGACCGTGAAGGCTGACCCAGCGGTCAAGTATCGGAAGGGCGAGCGTAGGCTGATTGTTGGCGACGTAAAACGAAGCAATCGCTCGGGATTGCGAGGATCCCGGTTGGATCAACTTTTGGGCCGCAGCGACATCATCAAGAGCGGCGGGCTGGTTTTTTTGTCGGAAATGCAGTCCGGCCCGCAATAGCAAGGCGTCGAAATTGACTGGGTCCAGCGCAATGGCTTTGTCGGCATCGACCATTGCCGCGTCTGGATGAACGAGAGCGATATGCGCCCTTGCTCGGGCAAGATGGAACGAAGCCCGATTGGGCGCGAGGCGTATCGCACTGTCAAGGTCCGCGAGGGCAGCCTCCAGCTCGCCACGACCAAGCCGGGCTTGCCCCCGCAAGGCGAAATCGTCTGCGGTGATTTTTTCGTCCGCCGGTTGGCGAGGCGATAACGCCCCGGCGCTGGGCGGCTTTGCCAGCCCGAACACCCGCCCACCATTGTATGTGAAATACATAACCTTCTGACTGTTCGCGATGAAGATGTGGTGCGCCATGATGAAGTCGAGCCCCAGCAACATCTTCAGGTCGCCCATATCGCCCTCAACCACCTGCATCTTGCTGTTCTGGATCGTCTCGGTCCCGACCGCGAACGACTGGACCGGAACGATGAGCGTCCGATAACGTGCGCGTCCGAAGCCGCCCGCCGGAGGGCCTTCGGTCACTTCCGGAGCTGCAAGGTTCAGCCCGGCGCCTTCGGCCGCGCGCCGACTGATCAGCGTGACCGGAGCGCCGGTATCGAGCAGGGCGCGCACCGCTTTGCCGTTGATCATCACATCGACGAAGCTGCGCTGGTCCCGCGGCTTATCGGACTTGTAGAGCTTAGCCGCGCGGTATGAGCCACCAGTGACCCAATAAGCCATGGAAAGTTTTTCGCAGCCGACCGGTTTCATCAGCCTGAGTTTGCCCTGCGCCAGATCGAGATCGAGATCGACCGCGTTCAGAATATTGGAGCCCAGCAGAGGCATTCCCGTATCCGATCCGCCGACAAAAAATTCGACGTTAGGTATGCTGCCCCCTAAAATGCCCAACTCTTTTACCGTGGCGACTGTCACGTTGAACACCCCGCCCATTCCCTTGGCAACAAGCCCTGGCGGAGCGGGTTGACGCGCCAAGCCCAGTCCACCAGCCGTAGACTGTGACATCGCGTTGAACGAGGCCCCGGTGTCAAGCATGAATCGGGTCTCTTGCCCGTTCACCCTCAGCAGGGCCGTTGCGCGGTTGCCGACGATTTCAACAGGGAGGGTACCGTAGTTGGTGATTTTGCAATCCGCGGCGCGGCAAGTCGTCGATGCAGCGACTAACCCGATAAGCACACTGTAAGAAGAGAATTTAAAATGCCGCACTGCCTCCTCCACAAAATATTTTTTCTCAAAAATACTCGTCCGCTGGACAAATCGATGCACTAGAACTATTCTTTGCGAGTAAATTTACTTATTAAATAGTCCATTACGCAAGTGATAAACATTCCAACCAATACAAAATATATTTCGTCGTAAAAGTCGATTCTAACGTATTTGCCTAAAAACCCCCTAGCTGGAATGAACAATATAAATGACGTTGCAACAATTTTAATTGTCGATTTATGCAATTAAAAATTCCTTGATGTGCGCCGGGCACATTATGCCCGGCGCATTAAAATCACTGAGAAAGATATGGATAATAAGTTATATAGTTATTGACTCCACCGAATGCAACAATTCCAGCAAATATTCCATCGATCTGCGCTTCGATTAATGCATTTTGCGCAGGATCAGTGAATGAATCCCTCACTTGAGGATATCCAAGAATTATTCCGATAGCTCCCGCTGACCATTGGTATTCGATGCCAACCGGCAGGCCGAATACTGTTTCAGCAGTGTATAAATTGTGTTCAGCTTGGTCTCGAGCGAAGGCCTCTGCTTCTTCAATCTGAGAATGAGTTAGAGGAGCAGTGACGACAATGTCAGGCCAAACGTAATCCGAGGTGGGCTGAGCGTAATATAAGTCAGAGTATGATTGATAATATCCGAAGTCAAAAGATCCGGTTACGACTATGTCACCATATCCATCCAGGCCACCAGAGACCATCTCGATCTCATGAGCATCAAGCTCGCGGAAGTCCCGCTTGCCAACCATAGCATTCATCAACATTTCCTCTCATTCTACTGCCCCTATTGTGAGGGGGCAGGTTTAGGCCTGATGCCTAACTCGTTTGCCATGCTGTGCGTCTGGCGTGGAATGTCACCCCGAGGCACCCGATTCAGCAGTGGGCCGCTCCAGTGCAACGTTGATCAAGTGTCCATCCGTCAGAGCGACGCATCGATCCGCGCTGCGGATTGTCTCAGGGCGGTGTGCGATTATGACCCGCGTGATGCCAAGACGAGCGATGGATGAATTGACCGCCGCTTCGGCCCTCACGTCGAGATGCGCAGTGCCCTCATCCATGAAGAGGATCCGCGGGCGGCCATAGAGAGCTCTCGCCAAC
>CAYFJH010000039.1:16523-27140 GCA_964343385.1 uncultured Novosphingobium sp.
CTCGCCAACAGTACTCGCTGCTTTTGGCCGCCCGAGAGGGTCGAGCCCATGTCACCAACAAGGCTTTCATAGCCCATTGGCATCGCCATAATCTCAGAATGAATGCATGCTAGGCTTGCAACTTCTTGGACCCGTCCCATGTCGAGCTCGATATCGAAAAAAGCGATATTCTCGGCGAGGCTGCCGGCGTAGAGTACGTCGTCCTGCAAGACGGCACCAATCTGCTGACGATATCGGGTTAATCCATAGTGCTGAAGCTTCTCACCATCGATCAGAATTTCGCCCTTGCTCGGGGAATAGAAGCCCAGAAGGAGCTTCATTAACGTAGTCTTCCCACCGCCTGAAGGGCCGATGAGCGCGACGGTTTCACCGGGCTCGATTGTGAGGTCGACTCCTTTCAGAACCTCGTTTTCACCATGTCCGTAAGCAAAATGCATGCCTCGAACTTCGATCCGTCCGGCAAGCGGCAACTTGTGGCCGGATGTGATCCGAAATGGGTCGGACTCGGGGGGGCTGAGCGCAATGTCGGCAATGCGGGAGAGGTGCACGTCCAGTAGTCGGTACTGGATCCACTGCCCGACAAGGCGCATCGACGCTCCGAGGAACTGGGACTTGTAAGATTGAAACGCGAAGATCATGCCAACCGTGAACTGCGCCGCGATAGTCATTTTCACGGCCAGATACACGAACAGAATGTTTTCCAACGCGGTAGCGGCATTATTCGCCGCGTCGAACCAAACTTGCAGTCTTCCGACCCGGATTTGCGCGTTGACGACGTCCGCCCGTTTATTCTGCCAGAACCGCTGCCGATCAGCTTCGCGCGCAAACAGCTTGATGGCGGCGACCCCCCGTACGGTCTCAATCATCGTCGAGGACTCCACGGCGCGTGCCGAGATCATATTAACGTTGGCGAGCCGTAACGATGCAAAGGAGGCCATGCGGATTAGTATGCAGATAACCAGCGCGGTAATCGCCACGCCAGAGAGCAACGGCGAATAATAAAACATCAGCGCCAATGTGCCCAAGGCCATAACCCCGTCGATCAATGCCTGAATAAGGCCGTGGCTGAGCATGTCGGTAATTGGCTGCGTCGAATCGAATCGCGAGATCACATCCCCCGTATGGCGCTTCTCGAAATAGCTCACCGGAAGGCGCACCAGCTGCCGAAACAGGTTGGCGACAAGCTGATAGCCCAGCGTGCTGCCGAGCTTGAGCAGGATGATTTCGCGAATTGTGGACGTGGCCAGGTTCAATACATTCATGCCGGCGAAACCGGCGGCGAGCGCCAACAGAAAGTCTGTGTCAAATGACGGTATCGCCGTGTCGACGGCCAGTTGCATATAGAATGGACCTGCAAAAGCGAACAACTGCATGATCAGCGACAGAATGCCGACCTGGACAAGCGCCGTTGGAAGCCCGACAATCTTCGACCACATCTGAGTGATGCGCAAAGGCACGCGTTCCGTTTTACGCTGGAAGCGCTCGGAAGGCGTCAGTTCGACCGCAACGCCGGTGAAATGCTGCGATACATCGCCTTCCGCGAAGACAACTTCACCGTGTGCAGGATCGTTGATGTGATATCGGGCACCGCGAATGCTCTTGTCGATCCGCGTCAGGACAACAAAGTGGTTCAAATTCCAGTGCAGGATCGCTGGCAGCGCCAAGTCACCAAGATCGTGCAGATCAACCTTGAGCGGCCGAGCATTGAGGCCGAGGTTATCGGCAATGCCGATTATTGTCTTAAGCGTTGCCCCCTTCAGCGAAATCGAGAACAGTCGCCGTAAAGTGGTGAGATCGGTGTTGTAGCCATGAAAGCCTGCAATCATCGCAAGGCAGGCCAGCCCGCATTCCGCCGCCTCTGTTTGCCGAAAAACCGGGACGCGCCTGCCGCCTCGAAGGTTGATGAGTTCCATTGCACTTGTCATCGTCAGGTGCGGTTCCTCACGGCATTGATGGGCTCGAGCAGCCAGTCAAGGAAAGACCGACGATCAAGTACGATATTGGCGGTGAGCGTCATGCCGGGTTGCAGCGGAACAATATCGCCGAACGCGCTTACCGACTGTTCTGACAATGCGACGCGGATGCGGTAAACTGGCTCCTTTGCTTGTGCTTGAATGGGCGCGTCCACCTCGCTGGGAGCCAGGACTGTGCGGGAAATTGACGTAATCCGCCCGCCAAAGCTGCCGAAGCGCTGAAACGGAAACGCGTCATACATCAGGCGCACTTCTTGACCGACGCGCGCAAAACCGATTGCCCTGCTGGGCGCATAGAGTTCGGCAACCATCAGTGCGCCGTCATTGACGATGGACATTAGCGGTGCCTGATTGACGACAGTCGAGCCGCGACTGACCTGCAAGGCCGACACCCGGCCCGCGATGGGGGCGGTAACCATGTAGGAGCGGCCGTTCTCTATCTCGACGCGCTTCTGGAAAAGGGATGCTTGGCTGGCCATCAGGTCATTGACCCGGCTTGCGGTCTGCGTCGGCAGCGCAGCCCGCCCAACCTCGGCCTGCTTCAACTGGCCCGCGATTTGCGCCCGTTGCGTCTCGAGCTGAGAAAGCTGAGATTGCGAAGCAAGGTATTGTTGCCGCTTGGTCTCATACGATATACGGCTAATGTAGCCCCTATTCATGACTTCTGTCAAAGGCTCGAAACTATCCTTTACAGATTTTACGATGTCCCGCTGTATCTCTATTTGGCGATCTAATTGCTTGATTTCGGCACGCGTCTCAATAATTTTTGCCAAATGCTTCGCAGCTTCATCATTCTGAGATTGCCGGGACAGACTTATCTGCTGATCGAGGAGCGCATGCTGGCGATCAATTGATCCGAGATCTTCCGCCGCAGGATCTGGGCGATCTGCGGACGCTTGCTGAACATAGACGGTCGCCAAAGGCTGCCCCACCCGAACTTGCTCTCCTTCACGGACAGCCAGCTTAACAATAACTCCGGATCGAGGGGGAACAATCCGCGTCATCGCCCCATCAGGAACGATACGGCCGATCACCAGTTCGGTCCGCGCGTAATGCCCAAGCGTAACCCAAGCACCAGCAGAAGCGACAATCACGCCAAGCAGGCACACCAGCGCCCAGCCTGACTGAGAACCAGTCAGCGTTACCTCTCCGTGGAGACGGAATCGGCGATTTTCTAACACTTCTGGACGGAACAAGCTCATTCCGACACCAATCCCACACATTCTTATGAAATAGAGATTTTCATTATTTTTGCTTCCTGTCAATGCCGCTAAAATTGCATGGATATGCAATGAACATTGCATTTTTTGCGCATCTGTTGATAAAAACTTTTTTGTTACGTCAACTCTACCGCACCTTTTGATTCCGCCTCAAACGCCCGCTTGCCCTTGCGTTTCCACAGCACCAGCGCATTTTCACGTTCGTTGCTGCGCAA
Source organism: uncultured Novosphingobium sp. (assembly GCA_964343385.1). Classification (GTDB taxonomy): domain Bacteria; phylum Pseudomonadota; class Alphaproteobacteria; order Sphingomonadales; family Sphingomonadaceae; genus Novosphingobium. The sequence goes on from CAYFJH010000039.1 coordinate 19,932, forward strand.
CTTGGCCGCAACGGTGAGGAACGCGCCATAAAGCGTTGCCCGGTCATCATCGGTGAGATCGACCAGCCCAGCCTTCACGACGAGGCCGCCCAGTTCGATCAGTTGCCGCGTGCGTTCGCGCCGCTTGACCTGCCATTCGCGCATGTCGGTTCGCGCCTTTCGTGCCTCAAGCCTTGCCGCGCCGCCGTCAAGCGGGAGAGTGCCGTCCGGCTGGCGTTCAGTTCCTTCGCCACGTTTGCGCGCCTTGCTTTGAAAGAAGGCAGCGCCGCGTTTGCGCCAGCTCTCCTTTCGTGCCACATCGTCGGTTTCGGCGATGACCAGCAGTGCCCCGGCTAGTGTTTCCGCATCAGTGGCACCCGCCCCGGTGGCAATGACCAGCTCGCCAAGTTGCTGCACACGGCGTTCTTTCAGTTGGCGCGCCTTATCGGCCAGCGCCTTCAGTTCCGAATCGAAATCCCTTGGTTTACGCATCACAAGTCTCCATTGAGAGATGATGCACCCATGATAATAGTGTGCCGCGCGTAATGCTGTAGAGTCGCCGGGACAGTCTGGAACGCAGCAGTCCCGACCGAGAATTTTTCGAGTGAGGGCGCGCTTATACGTCGTGCCGACGTGCGCCTAGTGGCGTAGATGGATTGCCGTCATGGCAATCTTCCACCTCTCGGTCAAAGTCATCAGCCGCGCCAACGGCTCCAGCGCGATGGCGTCGGCGGCCTATCGCGCGGGCGAACGGCTGCACGACGACCGGCTCGACCGCGACCATGATTTCTCGAACAAGTCGGGTGTCGTGCATAGCGAAGTGATCCTGCCGGAGAACGCGCCGGAGCATCTTGGCGACCGCGAAAAGCTGTGGAACGCGGTCGAGGCGGCGGAGGTTCGCAAGGACGCGCAGCTTGCCCGCGAAGTCGAGTTCGCGATTCCGCGCGAGATGACCCAGGCACAGGGCATCGAACTGGCACGCGACTTTGCGCAGTCCGAGTTCGTTGCGCGCGGCATGATCGCCGACCTCAATGTGCATTGGGACATAGGCGTGGACGGCATGGCGAAGCCGCACGCCCATGTCATGCTGACCATGCGCGAAGTTGGCGAGGACGGCTTCGGCGCGAAGGTCCGCGACTGGAACCGCACCGAACTTGTTGAGCAATGGCGTGAGCGCTGGGCCGATCATGTCAATGAACGACTGGCGTCGCTCGACATCGACGCGCGCGTCGATCACCGCAGCCTTGAGGCGCAGGGCATCGATCTTGAACCGCAGAGCAAGATCGGCGCGCCAGCGCAGCGCATGGAGCGGGCCGGACTTGAAGCCGACCGCCTCACTGAGCATCACGCTATCGCCCGCGAAAACGGCGAGCGCATAATCGCCAATCCCACCGTCGCACTCGACGCGATCACACACCAACAAGCCACGTTCACCAATCGTGACCTCGCGATGTTCGTGCATCGGCACAGCGACGGGCAGGAACAGTTCGACCAGGCTTTAAGCGCGGTGCGCGGCTCGCCCGACCTGATTGCGCTGGGCAAAGATGGACGCGGCGAAGATCGGTTCACGTCGCGCGCTATGATCGAGACCGAACAGCGGTTGCAACGCGCCAGTGAATTGGTGGCGGAGCGCGAACGGCATCGGGTCGATCAGCATGGCCGGGAAGGAGCGCTGGCGCGCGCGGAGGAGCGCGGGCTGGTGCTGTCAGGCGAGCAGCGCGCGGCGTTCGAGCATGTAACCGATAGGCGCGGCCTCAGCGTGGTGGTGGGTTACGCCGGAACGGGCAAGAGCGCGATGCTTGGCGTTGCGCGTGAGGCATGGGAAGGCGCGGGGCTGGAGGTGCGCGGCGCAGCCCTGTCCGGCATCGCAGCGGAAGGGCTTGAGAACGGCTCCGGTATCGCATCGCGTACCATCGCCAGCATGGAGCATGGCTGGGCGCAGGGCCGCGAACTTCTGACCTCACGCGACGTGCTGGTGATCGACGAGGCGGGCATGGTCGGCACGCGCCAGATGGAGCGCGTGCTGTCCCATGCCGCCGACACGGGCGCAAAGGTCGTGCTGGTCGGCGACCCGCAGCAGTTACAGGCCATCGAGGCGGGCGCGGCGTTCCGTGCGATCCACGAACGGCATGGCGGCGTCGAGATCACCCAGGTTCGCCGCCAGCATGAGGGGTGGCAGCAGGACGCTACCCGCCATTTGGCGACAGGCAGGACCGGCGAGGCCATCCATGCCTATGCGGAGCGCGACATGGTCCACCCAGCTGACACGCGCGAGGCGGCACGCAGCGCGCTTGTCGAGCGGTGGGATCGCGAGCGCGTCGCCGCGCCGGATCAATCCCGGATCATCCTCACCCATACCAATGACGAAGTGCGCGAACTGAACGAGGCGGCGCGCGGGCGGATGCGCGGTGCGGGCGCCCTTGGCGATGACGTGCTGGTGCAGGCGGAACGCGGAGTGTGCGCCTTCGCATCCGGCGACCGCATCATGTTCCTGAAGAACGAGCGCGGGCTTGAGGTAAAGAACGGCACGCTCGGCACGGTCGAAAAGGTCAGCCCGCAGCATATCGCCGTCCGCACCGATGACGGGCGTTCCATTGCCTTCGACACCAAACATTATGCCCATGTCGATCACGGCTATGCCGCCACGATCCACAAGGCGCAGGGCATGACCGTGGACAAGGCACATGTGCTGGCGACACCCGGCATGGACCGCCACGGCTCCTATGTCTCGCTCTCCCGTCACCGGGATGGCGTGCAGCTTCACTATGGCCGCGATGATTTCAAGGACGAGTCCCGCCTTGTTCGCACCCTGTCCCGCGAGCGCGCCAAGGACATGGTGAGCGATTATGAGTGGCGCGACCCGGCGCAGCAGTTCGCCGAACGGCGCGGCATCACGTTCCGCGAGCGCGTGGCCGAGATCGTCCGGAAGATCGTGCCGGAACGGGCGCGGGGAATGTTCGATGGGTTCCGGCCCAAAGCGCCAACCCCCGAGCGCGGACAGGGTATGTTCGCAAACTTCCGTCCCCAACCCCACGGGCCGGATGGAGAGCGGGATCAGGCGCGTCCGGGCCAGGCCCGCGCACCCGACCCGCGCCGCGCGGTGGAGCGCTATGCCCGTGCTGCCGCCGACATAGAGCGGATGCAGGGCCAGGGCTTGCCGGTGCTGCCGCATCAGCGCGAGGCGCTGGACAAGGCCCGTGAAGGAGTGGAGGCAATCCGGCCCCATGCCGCCGCCGATCTGGCGAGCGCGCTCCAGCGCGAGCCGGGACTGGTCCACGAGGCCACTGGGGGCCGCACCCAGTCCGCCATGCAGGCGATGCAGCTGGAGGCGGAAATCCGTAGCGATCCCTTCCAGCGCGCCGACCGCTTTGTCCAGGGCTGGCAGCAACTGCAGCAGCATCGCAGCGAGTTGCAGCGCGACGGCGACCTGCGAGGGATGCGCAAGGTCTCCGAGCAAATGGGCGGGATGGCCAAAGGGCTGGAACGCGATGCGCAGATGGAATCGGTGCTGCGCGGGCGCACCCGTGAACTGGGCATCGACATGGAAATGGGCCGCAGCTTGTCCCGCGACCTCGCCAACTCCGTGGCCTTTGACCACGGGCGCAACCTTGGAATCAGCCGATAGCAGAAGATAATGGAACAGACGGATTCTGGCGATGTTGAACTGGTGATCGAAGTTGACCCTGCCACGCAAGCCTTTGCCCGGCTCGAAGGGGAAATGGCACTCATGCGCCGTGCGGTCGAGCATCTGGCTGCCGAGAAAGGCGACATCCGTGTCCCTGACTATACCGCGACACTGGGCGAAATGGCGCAGCGGCTTGGCGCGATAGCGCAAGGCATGAACACCATCGCCGACAAGCCTGCCATGCAGATGACCCCGGAGGACTTTGCGGCGCGGATGCAGGCAGCAGCCGCGCAGGCCCGGCGTGATGACCACATCGCCCTTGCCGACGCGCAGCGGCAGCATATCGAAACCGTCCGCACCTTGCGGGCGTTGGTGGGAGACGCCGCTAGCATCGCCGAGCAGCGTCGTCGCCTCAAATGGGCGGCAGGCCGCGGCTTGCTCGCCGGATGTCTGCTATGGGCAATCCTTCCCGGCTTTGTCGCCCGCATTCTTCCCGTAAGTTGGCATTTGCCCGAACGCATCGCCGCGCGCACTGTGCGCGCGCCTAACCTATGGGAAGCGGGACCCGGATCATGCGGGCTGACAGCCCGGAAGCATGGCAGGCCATTGCCGATGCCGCCGATATGCGCCGCGACAATCGCGAAGCTATCGACGCTTGCGAACGGGATGCCCGCAAGGCCAACCAGCCAGTGCGATGCACCATCAGGATCAGGAACCAGCAGCCGTGACGGAACCTGGCAGTGCCACTCCGGCCCATAATATCTCTATGGACAGATGGCACTTCCGATGGTATCAGCGATCCGCTTAACGCGAATACTGCCGTAAAATCAGTACCTTGCTACAACTGCCGGGTGCCCGTAGGGGTCACCATCTTTCCTGACGTGCAGGGATGGTTCTCGGGCACTGTGGCCCCTTCGTCTAGCGGTTAGGACGCGGCCCTCTCACGGCTGAAACACGGGTTCGATTCCCGTAGGGGTCACCAAGCAAATAACTGATTTTGCGTGGTCTATTTTGAGCGGCTGGGAAAAGCCCTCCTGCACAGCGGCGGATTTCCTCGAAAAATCGTGGGAAAATTCAGTTTGGCCCGCCTCTTTTGCCTTGGATAAGCGCGGCGGAGCCCATGATCACGCCCTTTTCCAGAATACCCTATCAACCTTCTTCGCTTCCCGTCTGGAGTCGGAGCCATCGATCCACCGTGCGTAGTGCTTGTGGGTGACGCCGGCGTTCCGGTGTCCCAACTGACGTGCGATATAGGACGGATTGACGCCGCCGATCAGCGCGGTAGTCGCGAACGTCGCCCTCGTGCAGTAAGCATTACGCTTCCGGATCTGCAGCACCTCAAGCGCGGGCTGGAAATAGAGCTTCCGCTGATCCTGGACATCGGGCCATGGTCGACCGGTGACTGGATTGAGAAAGATCGGCGTGTCCAATCCCCGGTCGAGGCTATGTGCTTTCTGCCTTTCCAGCACGGCGAGCGCCCGATCGCTCAACAGGACGTCCCGAACCTGATATGTCTTGGTCGATTTCAACTCGGCCCGGACCCGGGCACGTTGAACTCTGACGGATTTGTTGGTCCAATCCACATCGGCCCATCGCAATGCGATCTGTTCGCTCGGACGCATGCCGGTCCCGAAGGCGAACTCGTACCAGTTCCATGCCTGCTGGGGCGCAGTCGCCTGAAGATGATCCAGAATCGCTTCCATCTCTTCCCGGGTGAACGGATCAGGCAGATGATCCGTCGTTCTCAGGTTGGGAATGGGTACCATGGGCGAGCGATCCAGCAGACCGTCCTCTATCGCCGCCCGAAACAGCGACCGCAGCGGGATCAGGTCGTTGTTGATCGTGCGCGCCGACACTTCTTCAGCGCGCGCGCTGATCAATTCCCGGATTTCGGACGGTTTGATGTGCGCGAGGTGCCGGCTGCAGAAGGCCGGGATCCAGATGTGGCGCTCGCCTGCCGGTAACCTTCCATCGTTGCTTTTGCGAGAACCAGCCGGCCAAGCCAGGCTTCCGAAAAGGCCGCAAAGCTGGACTGCAATGCAACTTGCGATTGCGGGAAATGCCGCTGGAATTCGAAGATATCGAGATCGATTTCCCGCCGCACCCGGACCATCAGCCGCTCGGCGGCTTTGATGTTGGCCTGCGTCGGCGCGACGCGCAGATTAATCGTGTGCTGAATGCCCTTGTAGGTAAACCGGACACGGATTGATCTTTTCAGAACTTCCACGCCCGTTCCGGGCCTTCCTCGACGCATTGTATATTCCCTGACTGCTTCAGCGCAAAATCACGCGTCTCTGCTTTGCAATGCTCGCGTTCACAGAAAGTAAGCCGCAACAAGGTCGGGCAACAATCACACGCCAAGGACATACGTACCCCCTCCGCCGCGTTCGCCGTTGCAGCTGGACCGCGATTTCTGAAATGCTATGACACGTTTCAGCGCCGCACTATCGGCCGCAACGCCGACGCTCGCTCCCGGTCGCCTCCCGCGCGCAGGCGTGGGTCGAAACCATTCTGGCGAGGAAACGGCGCGGATCACCAGCGCTTGAGCAGTGCCTCACCGGTTGCGGCGAGCGACATAACCTCGATGCCGTCACCCAGCGAAAAACTGTCCTTCCCCGGGTAAATGACCACACACCGCGCCGGTGCGAGGTCACAGCAAGCATGATGAAATCCGCGCTCGATCTTGGGCGCATGGCTGCGCTTGATCTCGCACGCCCAGAGATCTCCACCTGGAAGCGTGAGCAGCAGATCGATCTCGGCGCCGGCTGCGGTCCGGTAGAAATTGGCCCGGGTGCCTTCGGGAGAAACCGCGATCAGGCTCTCGATAACGAATCCTTCCCAACTGGCGCCCGCAACCGGATGGCCGAGGACATCCTCCCGGGTCGCCAGTCCTAGCAGCGTGTGTACAAGCCCGCTGTCACGAACATAGACACGCGGCGATTTGACGAGGCGCTTCCCGGTGTTGCTGTGCCAGGGTTCAAGGCGGCGCACGAGCAGGAGATCGACCAGTAGATCGAGATAGGCCGCGACCGTCTTGGCATCGACGCCGAGGCTGCGTGCGAATTCGGCGGCATTGTGCAGTCCCGACTGATTATGGGCCAGCATCGTCCAGAAGCGCCGGAGTGTTTCCGCCGCGATGCGCGGACCCAACATGGGAATATCGCGCTCCAGATAGGTCCGGATGAAATCCTGCCGCCAGCGCTGGCTCTGGCCGTCACTGGCCGCGAGAAAACTGTCGGGAAAGCCGCCGCGCGTCCAGAGCCGCTCGTGCTGATCGGGCTCGACCTCGCTCCCGTCGATCGGACACATCTCGAGATAGCTGATCCGCCCAGCGAGGCTTTCTCCCGACTGGCGCAGCAAATCGATGGATGCGGAGCCGAGGAGCAGGAACCGTCCGGTTCGCAATCCCTTGCGGCGCCCGCGATCGATCAACCCTCGTAAAATCTGGAACAGGTCCGGAAAGCGATGAACCTCGTCCAGAATGACGAGTTTGTCTTCGTGGCTGTCGAGATAGAACTCGGGATCTGCAAGCCGTGCTCGATCGGCATCGGACTCTAGGGCCTGTTGAGCTTCAGGATTCACAGCGAGGATAGATTGTGATTCAA
>CAYFJH010000040.1:0-7332 GCA_964343385.1 uncultured Novosphingobium sp.
GATCGCCGCAAGGCCATGCTGGGCGACATCGCCTCGCTGACCGCCGGTGAAATGATCTCCGAAGACCTCGGGATCAAGCTGGAAACCGTCACCCTCGGGATGCTCGGCCAGGCCAAGAAGGTCACCATCGACAAGGACAACACCACCATCGTCGACGGTGCCGGTTCGGCTGAAGTGATCAAGGCCCGCGTCGAGCAGATCCGCGCCCAGATCGAAGTCACCACTTCGGACTACGACCGCGAAAAGCTGCAGGAACGCCTGGCCAAGCTGGCTGGCGGCGTTGCCGTGATCAAGGTCGGCGGCGCTTCGGAAGTCGAAGTCAAGGAGCGCAAGGACCGCGTCGACGACGCTCTCCACGCGACCCGCGCCGCGGTTGAAGAAGGCATCGTCCCCGGCGGCGGCACGGCGCTGCTGTATGCCACCAAGGCTCTCGAAGGCCTCAAGGGCGCCAACGACGACCAGACCAAGGGCATCGACATCGTCCGCAAGGCGATTCTCGCCCCGATCCGCCAGATCGCCGAGAACGCCGGTCACGACGGTGCCGTGGTTTCGGGGAACCTGCTGCGCGAAGGCGATCAGAACCAGGGCTTCAACGCCGCGACCGACACCTACGAAAACCTGAAGGCCGCCGGCGTCATCGACCCGACCAAGGTCGTGCGCACCGCGCTTCAGGACGCTGCCTCGGTTGCCGGCCTTCTGATCACCACCGAAGCCGCCATCGCGGAACGCGCCGACGACAAGCCGGCGATGCCCTCGATGCCGGGCGGCGGGATGGGCGGGATGGACTTCTAAGTCCGCGCACCCCGAACAAAGGCAAGGGGCCGGGATGAGCAATCGTCCCGGCCCTTTTCCATGTCTGGCCCCCTATTGCGTGTCCAGAAGGCCCCGGTTCCCCCGTTACTAACGATTGTTGCCGCAGCGGGAAACCAGTTCGCCGCAAGATGATTGTGCTGACATGGGCAAAATAGTTTATGCTTTTGCAAGGACATGGGGATAAGGTCTCGCGAGTGAAGCCGGGATTCAGATCACGTTTGGCAGCCATGGCGGTGTTTGCCGCCACGGCACTCATGCCGCTCTCCGCGCAGGCGGGGCAGCTCGAAACGCAGTTCGACCAGCTGCTCGGGACGCTCCAGCGCGCGCCGCGTGCGCCCACCGCCGACTCGCTCGAAATGCAGCTCACCGCGCTGGCCGAAGCCTCGCAGGGCCGCATCGGCGTCGCCGCGCTCGATCTCGACAGCGGACGCCAGGTCGCCGTTCTGGGCGATCAACCCTTCCCGATGGCCAGCACCAGCAAGATCGCCATCGTCGCCACCTTCCTCGCCGGCGTCGATCAGGGCCGCTACAGCCTGTCCAGCCGTCACCCGCTGATGATGCCGCTGCCCTCGCGCAAGTTCGACGGTCCGGTTGCCCCGGTTCGCCGCGGCACCGAACTCAGCGCGCTCCAACTGATCGAGCTCGCGATCACCCGCAGCGACAACCAAGCCACCGACGCGCTGCTCGCCGCAGTGGGCGGGCCCGCCGCCGTCACCCGCTGGGTCCATGCCAATACCGGCATCACCGAGTTCCGCCTCGACCGTGATATCGCCACGCTTGTCCGCGATGACGGCGCGATCAATCCCGCGCTGACCGTCGATCGGCGCGACAGCATCACGCCCGCCGCCATGGTCCGCCTGCTGTCGGGCATCCGCAACGGCCAGTGGCTGACCGCATCAGGCCGCGACGTCCTGCTTGGCGCGATGAGCCGCTGCGTCACCGGCCGCAACCGGATCAAGGCGCTGCTTCCTGCCGGCACGTCGATCGCGCACAAGACCGGCACCCTCGCCAACACGGCCAGCGACGTCGGTTTCATCCAGACCTCGGACGGGCGCAACCTTGCCGTGGCGATCTACGTCACCGGACAGGGCGGCAAACAGGGCCGCGATTCGCGCATCGCCCTCCTCGCCCGCGCCATCTACGACGGTTACAACGCCGAAACGCCGCGCCGCACCGCGCTTCGCTGAACCGGGCCGAGCTTGCGCCGCTCATCCGGCGCACCTACCTGACCTTTCATGACCGATACCCCAGCCCCCCTGCGCAAGAGCGGCGCATTGCCCGAGCATGTCCGCGCCGCGCGGGCCCGCAAGCGCGCCGAGGCCGAGACACTGGGCATCGACGACGCCTTTATCTCGCTGCTCGTCGAAACCTTCTACTCCAGCGTCCGCGCCGATGACCGGCTCGGCCCGATCTTCACCGCCCACGTCAATGACTGGGACGCGCACCTGGCCCGGCTCAAGCAGTTCTGGCGCTCGGTGCTCCACAGCTCGGGCGAGTTCACCGGCAACCCGATGCGCACCCACATGGCGCTGCCGACGCTGGCCGCAGACGATTTTGCGCACTGGCTGGAGCTGTTCTACGCCGCGCTGGTCCGGCTCGGAACAAGCCCCGCCGCGATCCATGAAATCGGCACGCGCGCGCGGATGATCGCCGACAGCCTGCTGACCGGCATCGCCATGCAGGGCGGTGGACTGGCGGGGGTTCGCGCCGGGGCATCACTGCCCTGGCCCCCGCCCGCCGCATGACGCCCGCCCTTTAACGCGCGACGTCGGTCGCCGCCTCAGAGGCCTTGTCGCCGGCCCGGCGCAGGGCATCGACGGTATCGTTGGCGGCATTGGACGCTGCCACACCCACGTCATTCGCCGCGCCTGCCACTGCATCGCCAGCTGCCTCGGCATTGTTCGCCGCGTCCGACGCGGCCGAATCCGCTGCCGTCGCGGCGGCATCCTCGGTCTTCTGCGAACATGCGCCCAACACAAGCAGGGCAGGGGTAACGACGAGAACGAGGTGCGACGTGCGCATGGGCTGCAATCCTTGGTGCAGTTGAAACTGTCTCAACAATGAACCTGCCCGCCCTCGGTTCCGATGCGCCGGGCAAAAGAAAAGGCGCGGGGAACCGTATCCCCCGCGCCGATCTTTTCGCCCTGGGGCGAGGAATTACATCTTGGGAGCTTCGCTCGCAGCCTCGGTGGCGGCTTCGGTCGCAGCGTCGGTCGCGGCTTCCATCGGAGCGGCTTCGGTGGCTTCGGCCGAAGTTTCGGTCGCAGCGGGAGCTTCTTCCTGGCTGCAGGCGGCGAGGGTGAAGACGCCGGCGACGGCAGCAGCAGCGAGAACGATCTTGCGCATGTTTGGTAATCCTTGACTGCGAGTGGGCCACGCTCGGCCAAAAAGCCGGGCGGGCGGTTTTTGCACCAGCATTTCCGGATCGTCAATCAAACAGCGCGTCTGTCCACAACGCCCGCATTCGCGGGGCTCCCCGCGCGCAAGGGAGGCAAAAGAAAAGGCGCGCGGGAGGTTCTCCCGCGCGCCTTTTCAAAAACCTGGCTGCGAAAATTACTTCGCGGCTTCGGTCGCAGCTTCGGTAGCAGCTTCAGTAGCGGCTTCGGTCGCAACGTCGGTGGCGACAGCAGCTTCAGTGGCTTCAGCAGCGGTTTCGGTTGCTTCCGGAGCAGCTTCTTCGCCCTTGCAGGCCGAGAGAGCGAGAATGCCGGCGGTGGCGGCAGCGACGAGAACGAGCTTGCGCATGAAATAATCCTTGATCAGCGAGTGGACCATGCCTGACCCCGAACGCCCCCGAAAGGGCACCGCAGGACCGGGCAGAAAGCCTACCGCTTGAGTAGACTTCACGCGCCAATTAATCGCCTTGGGGGAACGTTGCAAGCGCTAGTCGCGTCCGCGAGCACATTTTGCCGCGAAACAGACGGGATTCCGCCGATCTTGAGGCGATCTAAAAGGCAAATGTGGCAATGTTATGGCCGCATTCCGCCGTTCCGCGCGGATTTCGGCACCTTGCCCCGCCCACTGGCATCCCCCCGCAGGGCTGCTAGGTAGGCAGGCATGGACTCCAAGCAGCATCTCTATCTGGTCGACGGGTCGGCCTACATCTTCCGCGCCTATCACCGCCTGCCACCGCTCACCAACCCGGCGGGAACCCCGGTTGGCGCGGTCTATGGCTATACCACGATGCTGTGGAAGCTTGCACAGGACCTTCACCGCGCCGACGGGCCAACCCACCTCGCGGTCGTGCTCGACAAGGCGGGGACCTCGTTCCGCAACACCATGTACGACCAGTACAAGGCAAACCGCCCCCCCGCGCCAGAAGACCTCGTGCCCCAGTTCCCGCTGATCCGCGTCGCCACCCGCGCTTTCAGCCTGCCGCTGATCGAGGAAGAAGACGTCGAGGCCGACGACATGATCGCCTCCTACGCCCGCGCCGCCACCCGGCGCGGCTGGGACGTGACCATCGTTTCTTCCGACAAGGACCTGATGCAGCTGGTCGGCAAGTGCGCAGAAGGCGATGACGGTGTTGAAGGCGGCTGCATCGACATGCTCGACACGATGAAGAACCAGCGGATCGACGTCGCCGAAGTGGTCGAGAAGTTCGGCGTGGTGCCGGACCTCGTCGGCGACGTGCTCGCGCTGATGGGCGATTCGGCCGACAATATCCCTGGCATCCGCGGCATCGGCCCCAAGACCGCGACCAAGCTGATCCAGGAACACGGCAGCCTCGAGGCCGCGCTCGCCGCCGCGCCGACGATGAAACCGGGCAAGCTGCGCGAAAGCCTGATCGAGCAGGCCGAGATGGCCCGCCTCTCGCGCCGCCTCGTCCAGCTGCGCGAGGATTGCCCGCTGCCGATGACGCTCGACGAATTCAAGCTCGGCGCCATTCCCAAGCCGCCGCTGGCCGAATTCCTCATCGAACACGGCTTCTTCAGCCTGCTGAAGCGACTCGACGGCGATCAGGCCGCACCGGGCCCGAAAACCGAACTTCACCCCGCCAAGCCGGTCAACGCCGCCGCACCCGCCGCGCCGCGCGGACCCAGAACGCCGCCGCCCGCCATGCCTGCGGTCGATCTGGCGGCCTACGAATGCGTCCAGACCCGGCAGCGCCTTGAACACTGGATCGCCCGCGCCTTCGCCGCCCGCACGGTCGCGCTCGATACCGAAACCACTGCGCTTGACGCCATGCGTGCCGAACTGGTCGGGGTCAGCCTCGCCCTCGGCCCCAACGATGCCTGCTACATCCCGCTCGGCCACGGCGGCTCGGACATGTTCGCAACCGTCCCCCAGCAGGTCCCCCGCGCCGAGGCGCTCGCCCTGCTCAAACCGCTGCTCGAATCCGATGCCGTGCTCAAGGTCGGCCAGAACGCCAAGTACGACATCAACATCCTTGCCCGGTACGGCATCGCGGTCACCCCGGTCGACGACACGATGGTCATCAGCTTCGACCTCGACGCGGGCCGCAGCGAGGAAGGGATCGGCGGCGGCCACGGCATGGACGAACTCGCCCGCCGCCACCTCGAGCACGTCACCATGACCTTCAAGGACATCTGCGGTTCGGGGAAAAAGGCCATCCCCTTCGGCGAAGTCCCGCTGGACCGGGCCACGCAATACGCAGCCGAAGACGCCGACGTCACCTGGCGCCTCCACCGCGTGCTCAAACCCCGCCTCGCCGAAGAAGCCGGCACCCGCATCTACCAGCGGGTCGACCGCCCCCTCATCCCCGTCGTCGCGCAGATGGAACGCCACGGCATCCGGGTCGACCGCGAACGCCTCGCCCGCCTGTCGAGCGAATTCGCCGCCTCGATCGCCGCGCTCGAACAGGAAGTGTTCGCCCTCTGCGGGCAGGAGTTCACCATCGGCAGTCCCAAACAGCTGGGCGACATCCTGTTCGACAAGCTCGGCTACAAGGGCGGCCGCAAGGGCAAGAGCGGCCAGTATTCGACCGACCAGGCGATCCTCGAAAACCTCGCCGGCCAGGGCGCCGAAGTTGCCACCAAGGTGCTCGACTGGCGCCAGCTGGCCAAGCTCAAGTCCACCTACACCGACGCCTTGCAGGCCGCGATCAACCCCGAAACGGGCCGCGTCCATACCAGCTACAGCCTTGTCGGCGCGCAGACCGGGCGGCTGTCCTCCACCGAGCCCAACCTCCAGAACATCCCGATCCGCACCGAGATCGGCCGCCAGATCCGCGAGGCCTTCGTCGCCGAGCCCGGAAACGTCCTCCTCGCGGCCGACTATTCGCAGATCGAACTGCGCCTCGCCGCGCACATGGCCAACGTCCCCAGCCTGAAAGAGGCCTTTGCCGTCGGCGAGGACATCCATTCGCGCACGGCGATGGAAATGTTCGGCATGGTTGACCGCGACACCCGCGGCCGCGCCAAGACGATCAACTTCGCCATCCTCTACGGCATCTCGCGCTGGGGCCTTGCCGGCCGGCTCGGCGTCACCTCGGACGAAGCCCAGGCGATGATCGACCGCTACTACGAACGCTTCCCCGGCATCCGCAATTATATCCACGCCACGCTCGAATCGGTGCGCGACAAGGGCTACTCCGAAACCCTGTTCGGCCGGAAGACGTGGTTCCCCCGGATCAATGCCACCAACCCCAACGAACGCGCCGGCTCCGAACGCGCCGCGATCAACGCCCCGATCCAGGGCACCAGCGCCGACATCATCAAGCGCGCCATGGTCCGCATGGGCCCGGCATTGGCCGCCGCCGGACTTGGCCACGTCCGGATGCTGCTCCAGGTCCACGACGAACTGGTGTTCGAACTCCCCGAAGCCGACGTCGCCGCTGCCTCCCCGGTGATCGAGCGCGTCATGGCCGAGGCCGCGCTCCCGTCGGTCAGGCTCGACGTGCCGCTCGGGATCGAAATCGGCACCGGCCCCAACTGGGGCGCCGCGCATTGAGGCCGCCCCGTTAACCCTTCCGCCGGAATTCGTCGACTTGGCCGCCAAGGCGGGCTAGCAATCCGGCCATGGAGCGCATCGGGGAAACACGTCCACCAGCGGTAACCCGCTGGCGCAAGGGGCCGCACCTGCGGACGCTGCTGCTGCTCGCTTTCGTCGCGGCCGCGCTGATCGGCGGGGTCGGGCTGGTGTGGCAGACGATCAGCACCGAACGCCTCCAGCGCGCGCAGGCAACCCGCACCAACGCCGTTCTTCTTGCCCTGCGCGACGTCAGCCGCACCGCGGTCAACGGCGAAACCGGCCAGCGCGGCTACTACATCACGCTCGACCGGCGCTACCTCGCCCCCTACACCGCCGCGCGCGAACTGTACCGCCCCACGCTCGCCCGGCTTCGCACCCTCATGGGCGAGAGCATCACCGCCCGCCAACAGGAACTGCTGGGCGAGATCGACCGCCTCAACGAAGCCCGGTTCGCCGAGCTTGACGAAACTGTCGCCGGGATCGCCGCAGGCAACCTGCTCGAGGTTCGCCGCCGCTTTCTCACCGACGAAGGCCAGGACGTGATGGAGCGCCTGCGCCGCGCCATCGCCGAGCTGGAAGCAATCG
>CAYFJH010000040.1:7342-19064 GCA_964343385.1 uncultured Novosphingobium sp.
TGGAGGTGGCGGCAAATAACAGCTTCACCGCGGCAGCCGAACGGCTGCGGCGCTCGCCGGCGGCAGTGACCCGCGCCATCGCCGAGCTGGAAGCAATCGAACTCACCTCCTTCACCCGCCTCAGCGACGAGGCGACCGCGTCCGAAGCCCGGATCATCCCCACGCTGGTCGCACTGCTGATGTTCATCGTGCTCGCGCTCGGGCTGGGGCTGATGCAGGTCATCCGCACTGCCGATGCCGAAGCCCGTGCCCAGAACGCCGCCGACCTGGCCCTTGCCCGCGACCGGGCGGACCTGCTCGCCCGCGAACTCAACCACCGGGTCAAGAACCTGTTCGCGGTGGTCCTCGCTATCGTCAAGATGACCGGGCGCGACCAGCCCGAGGCCAGACCCACGATCGACCGCATCTCCGAACGCATCCACGCCCTCCTGATGGCGCACGAGGTCACGCAGGGCACCTCGGCGCGGGCCAGCGCGCGGCTCACCGACCTGGTGGAAATCGCGCTGCGCCCCTATCGCTCCGACGAAAACGCCTGCCACGTCGATGGTCCGGACGTTGACCTGCCCGAACGCACAGTCGTCCCGCTCGGCCTCGTCCTCCACGAATTGACCACCAATGCCGTGAAATACGGTGCCTGGGCGCACCCTGGCGGCCTGCTCGAAGTGCACTGGCACCGGGCCGCCGACCGCCTCGTGCTCGAATGGCGCGAGTCGCTGGGAGCCGATAGCCCGCCTCCCCCGGCACAGGGTCGCATCGGCTTCGGCAGCACCCTGATCGAAGGCTCGGCCCGTCAGCTTGGCGGCACGATTGACCGCCAGTTCCATGATCGCGGCCTGCTCGTCAGGATCGCAATTCCGCTTGGCACGTAGCATGGCCCTCTCTCCCGCAACGGACTATCGCACGCCTTCATGTCGCTTCCCTCCCTGTCCGCCTCCCTTTCCGGCGCTTCCCGCCTGATGGCCGAATTGCCCGCTGCGATGATTGCGGTCGGCATTGCCGTGGCCGCCGCCCTGCTCCTCCATTTCCTGCTGTTCCGCCTGCTGATCCGGCTGGCACGGCTCTCGCAACTTGAAACCGACGAAATGGTGGTGGACCGGCTGCGCGCGCCACTGCGCTGGGCGATGATCGCCATCGGGATCGAGCTTGCCGGCGAATCCTCGGTGCTTGTCGCCCGCCTGTGGGGCGCGGTGGACCGTTTCGCGGTGCCCGCGCTGCTCGGCTGGGTCGCGCTGCGCGTGGTCAAGGCCTATGCCCTCGCCGTCACCACCCGCGCCCAGCTCCACGAGGACGATATCGCCGCGCGCAGCCGTCGTACCCGCATCGCGATCCTCTCGCGCTCGCTCGGCTTCGTCATCATCTTCATCACGATCGCGCTGATGCTGCTGTCGATCCCGGGCGTGCGCAGCGTCGGCGTCACCCTCATCACTTCGGCGGGCCTTGCCGCGCTGGCAGTCGGCGCCGCCGCGCAGCCCGCGCTCAAGTCGCTCATCGCCGGCATCCAGATGGCCGTGACCGAACCGATCCGCATCGACGATCATGTCGTGATCGAGGGCGAATCGGGCCGGGTGGAGGACATCCGCATGACCTATGTCGTGATCCGCACCGGGGACGAGCGCCGGGTGATCGTCCCGACCTCCAAATTCCTCGATTCCAGCTTCCAGAACTGGACCCGCGTTGGCAGCGGCATCACCGGTTCGGTCGTCCTGCCGGTCAACCCCGGCACCGAGATCGCCCCGATTCGCGCCGCTTACGAAGCCATGCTGGCCAAGCGGAGCGACTGGGACCGCCGCACCTGCACGCTCCAGGTTTCCGCCGCGAAGATCGACCAGATCGAACTGACGCTGGTGATGAGCGCGGCCAACCCCGCCGCGCTCGGCACCCTGCGGCTCGCCATCCGCGAGGCGATGCTCGAATGGCTGCGCGCCGAAATGCCCGGTGCCTGCGGGCCGCCGCACCCCATCGTGCCGCCGCCCTCCTGACACCGGACGCTGCCCGGCTCAGCTGTGCTTCTTCTCGCGGGTTGATTGCACCATGCCCGGCGCGAGGAACCCGAGCGGCGCGACTTCCATTGCCCGCCGCTTCAACTCGCCCTTCATCCCGGCATATTCCGCTTCCATTTCTTCCGTGACGGTCGCGCGCGATTCTGCCAGCGCGTCGGCAAAGTCGATTGCCGCGACCATGCTGGCGCCTGCGCCCAGCCGGCGGATGGCTGAAAGCCCGGCCCGGCGCACCACGTCCTCAAGGTCAGCCCCGGTGAACCGCTCGGTCTCCCGCGCCACCATGGCCAGGTCGACATCGTCCGCCAACGGCATCCGGCTGGTATGGATCTTGAGGATGTGTTCGCGCCCGCCAAGGTCGGGCGTGCCGACATAGACCAGCTCGTCGAACCGGCCCGGCCGCAGCAGCGCGGGATCGACCAGCGTCGGCCGGTTGGTCGCGCCGATCACCACGATCGACTGCATTTCCTCCAGCCCGTCCATTTCCGCCAGGATGGTGTTGACCACCCGCGCGGTCACCTGCGGCTCGCCCACCCCGGTCCCGCGCGCGGGCACAAGGCTGTCGATCTCGTCGATGAACACCACGCAGGGCGCCACCTGCCGGGCGCGGGCGAACAGTCGCGAAATCTGCTGCTCGCTCTCGCCATACCATTTGGAAAGGAGGTCGGAGGACTTGATCGAGATGAAGTTCGCCTCGGCCTCCTTGGCCACCGCCTTGGCCAGCAGGGTCTTGCCCGTCCCCGGCGGCCCATAGAGCAAAAAGCCCTTCGCGGGGCGGATGCCCAGCCGGTGGAACGCATCGGGGTTCCTGAGCGGCAGCTCCACCCCTTCGCGCAGCCGCTCCTGCGCCTCGCCCAGCCCGCCCACGTCGGCCCAACCGATGTTCGGCACCTGCACCATCACCTCGCGCATCGCGGACGGCTGCACGCGCTTCAGCGCCTCGAGGAAATCGTCGCGCGTGACCGAAAGGCTCTCCAGCACGTCGGGCGGGATCGTCTGCGCCTCAAGGTCAAGCTGCGGCATGATCCGCCGCACCGCCTCGATCGCCGCCTCGCGCGCCAGTGCGGCGAGGTCTGCTCCGACAAAGCCGTGGGTTGTGCGCGCCAGTTCATCAAGGTCCACGCCCAGCGCCAGCGGCATCCCGCGGGTATGGATGCCGATGATCTCGCGCCGGCCCTTCTCGTCCGGAACGCCGATCACGATCTCGCGGTCAAACCGGCCCGGCCGGCGCAGCGCCTCGTCGATCGCATCGGGGCGGTTGGTGGCGGCGATCACCACCATGTTGGACCGCGCCTGCAGCCCATCCATCAGCGTCAGCAGCTGCGCCACCAGCCGCTTCTCGGCCTCGCCCGGCACTTCGGTGCGCTTGGGCGCGATCGAATCGATCTCGTCGATGAACACGATCGACGGCGCAGACCGGGCCGCTTCCTCGAACACCTCGCGCAGCCGCCGCTCGCTCTCGCCATAGGCACTGCCCATGATTTCCGGGCCATTGATCGTGATGAACGAGGCCTCGCTCTCGCTCGCCACCGCGCGCGCCAGCCGGGTCTTGCCCGTTCCCGGCGGCCCGTGCAGCAGCACCCCGCGCGGCGGATCAACCCCCAGGCGGATGAACAGCTCGGGATAGCGAAGCGGCAGTTCCACCATCTCGCGCAGCTGGCGGATGGTATCGCCCATCCCGCCCACGTCGTCATAGTTCACGTCGGCCCGGTTGGTCCGCGGTTCCTCGAACTCCTCGCGCAGCTCGACCTCGGTGTTCTCGTCGATATGGACAATGCCCTTGGGCACGGTCGAAACCACGGAAAGGCGGATCTGGGTCAGCGAATAGGCCGGCGCGTTGAACATCCGCGCAATCTGCGGCGGCATGTCGCGCACTTGCTGCTGGCCCGAGGTCGCCACCAGATCGCCCGCCAGCAGCGGCCGCTGGAAGAAATTGCGCTTGAGCGCCTGCGCCGGCCCCTGAAGCCGCATGTCCTTCTGCGCCGGGGCGAACACCACGCGTTGCGCGCTGCGCGATTCGGTGCGGCGGACGGTCACATGGTCGCCCGAACCAACCTCGGCATTGGCGCGCTGCAGCCCGTCCAGCCGAATCACCTGCAAGCCCTCGTCCTCGGGATAGGCGAGCACCACGCGGGCGGCGGTCACCCGCTTGCCCTCGATCTCGATCACGTCACCCTCGGTCACGCCGATCGCCGCCATCGCCGCCTTTGGCAGGCGGGCGATGCCGTGGCCGCTCTCTTCCTGCCGTGCCGCCGCGACCTGTAGCCGGACCGTTCGCTCCGTCACGCCTGCGCCTGCATCTGCCATAGAGTGTCATCCCGTCCTGCGCCGCCGTATGGACCCGCCTGACAGAAGCTAGGAACGCATCTGGAAGATTGCAAAGGCGCGCGCGTTCGAAACGATCGGGACAGCGCATTCGATCCCGACCGGGCACCGGCGGACGGGCCAAAAAAAGGGCCCGGTCGTTGCCGACCGGGCCTTTGAAGTCTTGGGAGAGGATGCCTGAAAGGCACCCCCTATGTGCCTTCGACTCGGCCATGCTGCAAGTGCGAAATGCGTTGAGGTAGTTGCAAACTTTGCAACTCAGTGTGCGCTTCAAGCAAATGGCGCAGAAGCCGGACGGTCCCGCCCCCGGCAGCGCCCCCGGCAGCGCCCCCGGCATCGCCCACGGAAATCCCGCAAATCAATGCGCCAGCAGCAGCGCCGGCCCCTGCTTGCACTCCAGAAAATAGCGCGTCACCCCGCCAAACAGGAACTCGCGCAGCCTGCTGTGGGTAAAAGCCCCCATGACCAGCAACTCCGCCTCGAGCAGCACCAGTTCGTTCGCCAGGGTCGCTTCAATCGCGCCCATCCGCTGGATTACCTGCATTTCCGCCTGCACCCCGTGGCGCGAGAGATAGGCCACCGCGTCGGTCGCCGGATAGGCCTCGGGCGCGTCCTCGACCGTCAGCACCGTCACCTCGGTCTCGCCGCCCAGCAGCGGGACCGCGCAGCGCAGCGCATAGGCCGCCTCGGCGCTGCCGTCCCAGGCCACGGCCACCTTGCCCAGCGGAAAATACAGCGGCTTGTCGGCATTGACCGCCAGCACCGGACAGCGCGTCGCCAGCGCCAGATCCGCAGCCAACGCCGAATCGCGCGAAACCACCGCCACGTCGGCCAGCCGCCCCGCATTGGCGAGCGCGTCGACCGGCTCGCTCTCGGCGCGCAGCACGTCGCAGGTCACGTCGCCCCGCGCCAGCCGTTCGCCGATCTGGCGAGCGAACGCGTCGTCCTGGGCCACGGCTGTCTGGATCGCCTCGGCCGCCACCGTGCCGCCGCCCATTGCATCGACCGAAACGAACCGCGTGATCGGCGTATCGACCAGCAGCGTCACATGCGCACCGGTCATCCGGGCGAGCGACAGGGCACTATCGACGCGGACGGCCCCGGCGGGGCTGGCATCGGCGTGAACAACAACGGAGCGCATCGGTATAACTCCCCTTGACCGGCCCTGCTTGGGCAATTGCCTGCATTTCACGGCAATCGCCGGCAGATAGCCATGATTTGAATCAAGTCTTCTGACTTTCAACGCATTAGCCCGCCAAACGTGCCACGCGGAACATCTGGCCCGGCGCGCTCGTTTGGAGCATGATGAAAAGCGCGAAACGGCGCACCCGATGGGACAAGATGCAATGAACGGCCACCCCGGCGCTTTCGGCGCGCGCTACCTTGATGTCCTCGCCTCGGTCTACCTCTACAACGAACACCGCGGCTACACCGCGCTCGACCGCGTGCTTGAGGCCGTGCGCACCCGCTGCCCCGGCGAAACCGGGTTCATCGCCGAAGTCGAACGCCACCGCGCCGACGAGGAAAAGCACTACCACATGTTCCGCCGCTGGTTCGAACGGCAGGGCCGGATGCCGCTGGCGATGGACCGAAGCGTCGGCCACATCGACCGCTTCATCTTCACGACCTTCGGCTGCGAGATCGACGAACTCGACACCGGCGAGGTC
Source organism: uncultured Novosphingobium sp. (assembly GCA_964343385.1). Lineage (GTDB taxonomy): Bacteria > Pseudomonadota > Alphaproteobacteria > Sphingomonadales > Sphingomonadaceae > Novosphingobium. The sequence goes on from CAYFJH010000040.1 coordinate 13,332, forward strand.
ATGTCCGACCCCGCCGCCTTCGAGCAACTCTGCCGCGTCATCATGCTCACCGAACAGCGCGGCTACCGCCAGGTCGAAATCCTGCTGCGCAACGGCTGGGTCCGGGCAGACCCGGTGATGACCCGCATCTTCCAGATCGTCCACCGCGACGAGCCGGGGCACTTCCTCCCCTACCAGCACTGGCTGGAGAGGCAGGGCCGCGCCACCGCCAGGTGGAAGGAAAAACTCACCGACTTCTGGATTCACCGCAAGCTGCTGTTCGGGCGGATCCCGGCGTTGTTCCTCGACCCCGCGCTACCGCGCCTTACCCGCTGGCCGCACGAGGACGACCAGCCAGCGGTCGCCGCCTAGGGTCTTTTCTACTGACGTGGAAGCGGTACCGGCCCACTCCCCCGCCCGGCCACCCAACGAGTATACTGTATGGTTGGCCGGGCGGGGGAGTGGGCCGGTACCGCACCTGTTCCAGTTACACTGAAACAGAGCCTAGAGCGCCGTCTTCAGCGCTTCGCCAAGATCGGTCCGCTCCCACGGGAACAGGTCGCCCTCGGCTTTGCGGCCAAAGTGGCCATAGGCCGCCGTCGTCCCGTAGATCGGCTTGTTGAGCCCCAGCCCAAGGCGGATGCCCTTGGGGGTGAGCCCGCCCAGCCGGTCCTCGGCCACCTTGGCGATCGCAGCTTCCAGCACGGCATCGTCCACCGTGCCCGTCTCGTGCGTGTTGACGTAAAGCGACAGCGGCCGCGCCACGCCGATGGCATAGGACAACTGGATCGTGCAGCGCCGCGCAAGGCCGGCCGCCACCACATTCTTCGCCAGATAGCGCGCGACATAGGCCGCCGAACGGTCGACCTTGGTCGGGTCCTTGCCCGAAAATGCCCCGCCGCCATGCGGAGCAGCACCGCCATAGGTATCGACGATGATTTTGCGCCCCGTCAGCCCGGCGTCGCCGTCTGGCCCGCCGATGACAAAGCTCCCGGTCGGGTTGATGTGCCACGCGGTCGCATCCGAAACCCAGCCATCGGGCAGGATTTCGCCGACAACCCGCTTCACGTAAGCGTGAAGCTCGGCTTCCTTCTCGCCCGCGTCCCACCCGGCCTTGTGCTGGGTCGAAACGACGATGGCGGCGGCGCCCACCGGCTTGCCGTTCACATAGTGCAGCGTCACCTGGCTCTTGGCGTCGGGCTCAAGGAAAGCCGCCGCGCCGCTCTTTCGATCCCGCGCCAGCCGCTCGAGAATCTTGTGGCTGTAGTCCAGCGTCGCCGGCATCAGGTCGGGCGTATCGTCACAGGCATAACCGAACATGATGCCCTGGTCGCCCGCGCCTTCGTCCTTGTTCCCGCTCTCGTCCACGCCCTGCGCGATATGCGCCGACTGGCCGTGGAGATAGTTGGAAAAATCCAGCGTCTCCCAATGGAAGCCGTCCTGCTCATAGCCGATCCGCTTGACCACGCCGCGCACCGCCGCCTCGATCTCGTCCAGCGCGCCCGCAGCCCACTGGCCGTCCTCGTAAACCCCCTTGCAGCGGATTTCGCCTGCCAGCACCACGCGCTGCGTCGTCGTCAGGGTTTCGCAGGCGATCCGCGCCTCCGGGTCCTTTGAAAGGAACAGGTCGACGACGGCGTCGCTGATCTGGTCAGCCACCTTGTCGGGATGGCCTTCGGAAACGCTTTCGGACGTAAAAAGATAATCGCTGCGCATGAATGGTCCCGATATAAAGATATCTTTATGTCGCCTCCGGTCTAGCGGCGAGGCCTCCGCAAGGCAAGTGCCGCGCAGACAAGAAGAACTGTCGCCCAGCAAAGCCCAAGCAGGTTTCCGGTGCGGGCGAACAGCGTCGGCGCATGGGCCGGCGGGACCACGCCGTCGAGCCTTCCGGCTACCGGACGCGGCAGCGACGCACGCACCAGCCCGTTGGCGTCGATCACCGCGCTGATCCCGTTGGTGGTTGAACGCAGCACCGGCAGCCCCTCCTCGATCGCCCGCATCCGCGCTTGCGCCAGGTGCTGGGGCGGGCCAGAACTGCCGAACCAGCCGTCGTTCGAAGGGTTGAAGATGTAATCGGGCCGCGCCTTGGGATCGACCACCTGCCCCGAAAACACGATCTCGTAGCATATCTGCACCCCGGCCCTGCCCCAAGCCCCCAGGTCCAGCGTGCGCGGCCCCGTCCCCGGCCGGAAATCGAGCGATCCGGCCACCAGGCGCGAAAGGCCGAGCGGTTCGAGCAGCCCGCGCATTGGCAGGTATTCGCCATAAGGCACGAGGTGGGCCTTGGCATAACCGCCCCGGACCGTGCCGTCCGCGCCCAGCGCGGTCACCACGTTGCGTGCGGCCTCCACGCGGCGGCCCTGTGTTTCCAGGTCGACCGTCCCGGTCAGCACCAGGCTCCCCGGCCCGATCACCTGCCCGATCCGCCGCCGCGCCACCACCGGGTCCGCGGCGTAGGTCGTCTCGCTGTAAACCCATGCCGGATAGCCGTCGCGCAGGTAATCCGGCACCCCCGATTCGGGCCACAGCACCAGCCGCGTGGCCCCTGGCACCCGCGCCGCCGACAGGATTGCGGTCGTCCGGAACTGCGTCTCGAAATTGGCCGGGTTGTCGAGCACTTCCTGCCGCACCCCCGGCTGGACCAGCGTGAAGGGCAGCCGCCCCGCCCGCTCCGGCCCGCTCATCTGCGGCACCAGCATCGCGCCGAGCGGCAGCGCGGTCAGAACGAGCGCCCATGCCGGACGCGCCACGCGCAGGCCAAAGGCCAGCCACCACAGCCCCGCCAGCACCGCCACCAGCCCCGACAGCGCATAGGTCCCGGTCCACGGCAGCACCTGCGCCAACCCCGCATGGGCATACCCGCGCAGCGCCGCCGCCCCCAGCGGGTTCCAGGCAAAGCCCGTAAACATCCACGACCGCAGCCACTCGCTGACGATCCAGCACCCGCCAAACGCCAGCACCGCCGCAATGGGCCGCCCCCGCGCCGCCCAGGCCCCCAGCGCCGCCAGCGCCGGATAGACCGCCAGATAAAGCGAGAGCAGGAACACCCCGACCCAGCCCAGCCAGGCCGGCATCTTCGCCTGATAGGTAAAGGCCGTGGCGATCCAGTTGTCGCCAAGGCAGAAATGCCCGACCCCCCACAGCCAGCCGATCAACACGGCCCCGCCCCAGCCCGGCGCCCGGACCGCCAGCGCCAGCAGCCCGGCCGTCCCGCACAGCGCCAGCGGCCACAAGCCGACCGGCTGGAACCCGCCCGCCGCCACCGCGCCCAGCAGCAATGCGCAGAACCGCTCGGCCCAAAGCCGCCGCACAGCCGAAATTGTCAGGAAGGCACCCATCGCGCCGCGTTGTGGCGGCTTGGCCCCCGACTGGCAACGCCAAAACAAAACGGCGCGGCCTCCTGAAAGAAGCCGCGCCGCAATGCGTGAAACCGAGAATCCGTCCCGGGTCAGCCCTGATCGACGACCTCGGTCTTGGGCTTGCGGCCCCGGCGCTTGGGCGCGGGCGCTTCGCCCTCAGCCTCAGGCGCGCTCTCGCGCAGGTTGAGCGAAGGCGGCAGCAGCGCCGCATCGAAGGTCGGTTCGGCCGGGGCCGCATTGTCCTGCACCGCGCGCGGGGCGCGGCGCGGCTTCAGCCCGCGAGTGCCCCGGCTGTCACGCACGAACGGGTTCTCGACCGGCTCATAGGGCGAACGCTCACCCTCGACCGGCTCGGCGACCGCGTTGCCATCCGGTTCGGCCGGAGCTTCCTCGCGGCGCGGACGGCGTTCCTGCCGTTCCTCACGGGGGCGATCGTCGCGCGGCCGATCTTCACGCGGCCGGTCATCGCGCGGCCGGTCATCGCGCGAACGCTCTTCGCGCGGCCGATCCTCGCGGGGTCGATCCTCACGGGGTCGCTCCTCGCGCGGACGCTCATCGCGCTGGCGCTGCGGCTCGGCGCGTTCGCTCCGGCCATAACCGGGCTGCTCATAGGCGGGGAAATCGCTCTCGACCGAGAATTCGGCGCTGTCGTCGCCCTCTTCGGCCGGGCCGTCCCAACGCTCGTCACGCGGGCGGCGCGGTTCTTCCTGGCCGCGCCGTGCATCGGCGATGACGCGGAAATAGTGGTCCGCGAACTGCAGATAGTATTCCGCCGTCACCCGGTCACCGTTGAGGTGCGCGTCGTGCGCCAGCTTGCGATACTTTTCGAGCATCTGCGGCGCATTGCCGCGTGCCCGGCTGTCGATCCGGTTAAGTTGCTGGCCCGAACCCTGGGGACGGTTGTTCCCGCGGCCACGCCGACGGTTATTGCCACGATTGTTGTTATTCAAGGGTGACCGTTCCTTCACCGGATCGCCGCTCGGCCGCTTTCATGCGCCGGCAGGCAAATCGCTCGTTTCCAGCACCGCGCGGCACAATGCCTTGCGCGGTGTCCGACATCTGCGAGGTTGGCGGCCTTCGTGCCGTGCCCGATAGCAAATGCTGGAGTGTCGGCCGGCAGGAGAGGAAAAATCCGTCCATCCGCTGGCCTGTCTTCGATCTAGGGTCTGGCGCACCGATTGCCAAGGGGAAACTTGCGCCGCACCGCAGATAACGCCGGAAAAGTCGCTAAACCGCCATTTCCAGCACCCGCGCCCGCCCGCCCAGATCGCGGTGCAGCGCGGATTTCAGCCCACACGCCGCCGCGATGGCCCCCACGGTCTCCGCCTGCGAAGCCCCGATCTCGACCAGCGCCCGCCCTCCGGGAGCCAGCAATCCGGGCAACTGCGGCACCAGCACGCGGTAATCGTCCAGCCCGTCCGCCCCGGAAAACAACGCCCCCGCCGGCTCATGCCCCCGCACCGATGGCGCAAGCTCCGCCCCGCTTTCCACATAGGGCGGATTGGCCAGCACCAGGTCGAACCGCCCCAGCCCCGCGCTCCACCCGGCCAGCGTCCAGTCCCGCTCGATAAAGGTCGCGCGCAGCCTCAACGCGGCCGCATTCCCCGCCGCCACCGCCAGCGCAGCCGCCGACCGATCAATCCCCAGCCCCCGCGACCCCGGCACATTGGCCAGCACCGCCAGCAACAACGCCCCCGACCCGGTCCCGCAGTCGAGCACCCGCGCCGACGCCGGAGCCCTCGCCAGCGCCGCCTCGACCAAAACCTCGCTATCCCCGCGCGGGATCAGCACCGCCGGGCTCACCCGGAATTCCAGCCCGAAAAACTCCTGGCAGCCCACGATATAGGCCACCGGCTCATGCCCGGCCCGCCGCGCGACCAGCTCCGCAAACCCCTCGGGCACCGTGTCCCCCATCCGCCGCAGCAATAGGTCCGACCGCGAAACCCCCAGCGCGTGCGCCATCAGCACCTCGGCATCGAGCCGCGCCGTATCGCTCGTCCCCGCCAGCCGCGCCGCCGCGTCCCGGATTGCGTCAGAAACCTTCACGAACCCATCTCCACGTCCGCTCAGCCTGAGCCTGTCGAAGGCCCGTCACTCACCCAGCGCCGCCAGCCGCTTGGCCTGGTCCTCGGCGATCAGCGCGTCGATCATCTCGCCCAGCCCCGGCCCTTCCAGGATCTCCGGCAGCCGGTGCAGCGTCAGGTTGATGCGGTGGTCGGTCACGCGCCCTTGGGGGAAATTGTAGGTCCGGATCCGCTCCGACCGGTCCCCGCTCCCCACCATCGCCTTGCGCGCCTCGGCCTCGGCCCCGTGCGCCTCGGCGCGCCGCAGGTCATAAAGCCGCGTGCGCAGCACCTGCATCGCCTTGTCCTTGTTCTTGTGCTGGCTGCGC
>CAYFJH010000040.1:19074-26755 GCA_964343385.1 uncultured Novosphingobium sp.
CTTGTGCTGCGAGCGGTCGATCTGGCTGGCGACAATGATCCCGGTCGGCAGATGGGTGATCCGCACCGCCGAATCGGTGGTGTTGACGTGCTGCCCGCCCGCGCCCGACGCGCGGTAGATGTCGATCTTGATGTCGCCGGGGTCGATCTGGACATCCACCTCGTCCGGCTCGGGCAGCACCGCCACCGTCGCCGCCGAAGTATGGATGCGCCCGCCGCTCTCGGTCACCGGCACGCGCTGGACCCGGTGGACCCCGCTCTCGAACTTGAGCTTGGCGAAAACGCCGGTCCCGGCCACGTTGGCCACCACTTCCTTGAAACCGCCGATCTCGTTGGCGCTGGCGCTGACCACTTCGACCCGCCAGCCCTGCTCGGCGGCATAACGCTCGTACATCCGCAAGAGATCCGCCGCGAACAGCGCCGCCTCATCCCCGCCGGTGCCCGCGCGGATTTCCAGCATCGCCGGCCGGCTGTCCGCCGAATCGCGCGGCAACATCGCGATCGCCAATGCGCGCTCCGCCTCGGGCAGCTCCACCTTCAACCGCGCCGCCTCCTCCTCGGCCAGTTCGCGCATCTCCGGATCGTCGATCCCGGCCAGGCTGGCGAGTTCCCCCCGCATCCCCCGCACCGCTTCGGCCGCCCGCGCCACCGGCTCCAGCTCGGCATAGTCCCGGCTCGCCGCCACAAAGGCCGCGCCCTCCAGCTGCCCCGAAGCCAACCGCGCCTCAAGCTCGGCAAACCGCGAGGAAATCTGGGACAGGCGGGTGTCGGAAACGGTCACTTCAGCCCCGAAACGAACTGCTCATAAACCGCGCCCAGCCGGTCGGCATCGGCCAGCCCGGCGTCGATCTGCTTGAACGACTGGGTTTCGGCCCCGTCGCGCACGTCAAGCGAGACGATCACCCCCGAACCCAATTTGCGCGCCCGGTCGAAACGCTTGCGGGGACTCCCCGTGGCAACCACTTCGGCGCTCACCCCGGCGCGCCGGAACAGCGTCGCCAGCGCGCCCGCATCGATCTCGCGCTCGGCATTTTCGGCGACCACGACCACCTCGGGCGCAGCCTCACCCTTCTCCCCCACCAGCATCGCCAGCCGCTCGATCCCGGCCGCCCAGCCCACGGCCGGCACGTGCGGCCCGCCGAGCGCCTCGATCAGCCCGTCATAACGCCCGCCGCCCAGCACGGTCCCCTGCGCCCCCAGCCGGTCAGTAACAAACTCGAACGCGGTGTGCCGATAATAGTCCAGCCCTCGCACCAGCGCCGGAGCGCGCGTCCACGCCACTCCCGCCGCATCGAGCCCTTCGGTCACACGCGCAAAAAACGCCTGCGCCTCGTCCGACAGGAAATCGTCGATCTTCGGCGCGTCGGCCGTAAACACCTTGTCGCGCGGGTCCTTGCTGTCCAGAATCCGCAGCGGGTTCTTCTCCAGCCGCTCCTGCGAATCTTCGCTCAGCGCGTCCTTGTGCGCGCGGAAATGGTCAATCAACGCCAGCCGCCAAGCCTCCCGGCTCGGCGCATCGCCCAGCGTGTTGAGCATCAGCGTCACGCCGTCCGAAATCCCCAGCTCCTTGATCAACTGGTCCGCCATCACCAGCAGCTCGACATCGGCCTGCGGCTCACCCGCGCCGATGATTTCCGCGTCGATCTGGTGGAACTGGCGATACCGCCCCTTCTGCGGCCGCTCATAGCGGAACAATGGCCCGTGCGTGGCCACCTTCAGCGGAGCGTGCTGCTGCCACCCGTCGGTCAGATACGCCCGCGCCAGCCCGGCGGTGAACTCGGGCCGAAGCGTCAGCGATTCCCCGCCCCGGTCCTCGAACGAATACATTTCCTTCGAAACCACGTCGGTCGTCTCGCCCAGACTGCGGCTGAACACCGCGGTCTTCTCGAACACCGGCATTTCCACCCGGCGAAACCGGTAGAGCCGGCGCACGCGCTCGAATGTCTCGACCACGAAAGCAAAGGCCTCGGCCTCGGCGCCGAAGATGTCCTGGGTGCCGCGCACGGCCTGGGGGGTTTGAACGCTCATGGCGGCGCGCTTAGCCGTTTCTGTGGGCACGGAAAAGCCGCGTGACGAACGGGCATTGCGCGAGTGCCCGCGCCTCTGCATGAAGGTGCAATGAAAACGACGGCCGCGCTCGCTTCCATCCTCCTCGCGCTCAGCCTTTTCCCGCCCCCGCTCGCCGCGCAGCAAGTGCCTGCTTCGCTGCCCATGGCCGCGCCGCTGCCCCCCGCGCTCCCCGCCGCAGCCGACGTGCCCTACCCCGGCACGATGACCCTCGACATCGACGCGACCGACACCGCGCGCGGCCTCTACCGCGTGACCCAGGTCGTGCCCGTCGCCCCCGGCACCCGCCGCCTGACCCTGCTCCTGCCGCAATGGCACCCCGGCAAGCACGGCCCGCGCGGCACCATGGCCGAGATCGTCGACCTCACGTTCACATCCTCTGCTTCTGGCACGTCCTCTGCCTCTGCTTCTGGCTCTGCTTCTGGCGGCGGCACCCGCACCCTCAAATGGACCCGCGACCCGGTCGAGGTCTTTGCCTTCCACATCGACCTGCCCGAAAACGCGGCCGAGGTTACCGCCCGTTTCATCCACACCTCGCCGCTGCAAGCCGCCGAAGGCCGCATCACCATGTCGGCCGACATGCTGGGCCTCCAGTGGAACCTGATGTCGCTCTATCCGGCGGGGCATTACGTCCGCCAGATCCGGGTGCGTCCGACCGTCACGTTTCCCGCCGGGTGGACCGCCTTCACCGCGCTCGACGGCGCGCAGGAAACCGCCAGCGCCACTGGCCGCCGCGTCACCTGGGCCGAGACCGACTACGACACCCTCGTCGATTCGCCGGTATTCGCCGGGTTCAACGCCGCCCGCTTCGACCTGGGAGGCCGGGTCAGCCTCGACGTCCTCGCCGACGATCCACGCCACCTCGCAGCCACCCCGGCCGACATCGCCCCGTGGCGGGCGCTCGTGGCAGAGACGCTCGCGCTCTATGGCGGCGGCCACTTCGACCATTACGACATCCTGCTCGGCCTCACCGACAAGATCGGCGACATCGGGCTCGAACACCTGCGCTCCAGCGAAAACACCATGAGCCCCACTTCGCTGATCGACCCGGTCGGCATGGGCTGGGACCGCAACGTCATCCCGCACGAAATCTCGCACTCATGGGACGGAAAATATCGCCGTCCCGCCGGGCTGTGGACGCCCGATTTCCGCACCCCGATGCAGAACAACCTGCTGTGGGTCTACGAAGGGCAGAACCAGCTGTGGGGCTATGTCCTCGCCGCACGCTCCGGGGTTCAGTCAAAGGACATCGTGCTGGGCATGATCGCCGCCGCCGCCGGCAACCTTTCCGAAATGCCCGGCCGCGCCTGGCGTCCGGTCGAGGATACCACCCACGATCCGATCTTCGCCGCACGCAAGCCCAAACCCTTCGCCTCGCTCGCCCGGGGCGAGGACTATTACACCGAAGGCGCGCTGGCCTGGCTCGAGGCCGACCAGCTGATCCGCGAGGGCACGCGCGGCCGCAAGGGCCTCGATGATTTCGCCGCCGCCTTCTACGGCCAGCGCCCCGGCGACATGGGCGTGCTCACCTACACCTTCGATGATGTGGTCGCCGCCCTCAACGCGGTCTGGCCGCATGACTGGGCCGCCTTCCTGCGCACCCGCCTTCAGGAACCGGGCCGCCCCGCCCCGCTCGCCGGGATCGAAAAGGGCGGCTACCGCCTCGTCTGGCGCGAGGAACCCAACCCTTTCGACCGGGGCCGCCACGGCGATGCCCGCGTCCTCTCGCTGACCTTCTCGCTCGGCCTGACCATCGACAAGGACGCGAAAGTCACCGCCAGCCAGTGGGGCGGACCCGCCTTCGCCGCCGGGATCGTGCCGGGCGCGAAAATCGTTGCGGTCAACGGCACGGCCTATACGCCCGACGTCCTGCGCGCCGCGATCATCGCCGCCAAGGCGGACAAGACCCCGATCCAGCTCCTCGTCCAGCGCGCCGAACGCTTCCAGACGGTTCCCGTCGATTACCACGGCGGACTGCGCTACCCCTGGCTCGAACGCAAGAGCAGCGTCGGCCCCGCCGGGCTCGACCTCCTGCTCAGCCCCCGGCGCGCGGGGCCATGACCACCGCCTGATAAGGCCTTGGCGGATGCCAAGGGCGCACTAAACAAAAAACGTCCTGGTGCCGCAGGTCATTCGAGGAGGCGAAAGGTCAATCCGACAAAAGGTCTGTTGCGATGCAACAAGACCCCGGCTAATCGCGAAAGCCTCTCCAGACGCGCCGGGCCTGCCCCGCGCAGATCCAACACAAAGGTTTCCCATGCGCATCGACATGATCCCCGTCGGCGAAAATCCCCCCGAGAACCTCAACGTCATCATCGAAGTTCCCGTCGGCGGCGAACCGGTGAAGTACGAATTCGACAAGGCCTCGGGTGCGCTCTTCGTGGACCGGATCCTCCACACGCCGATGCGCTACCCGGCGAACTACGGCTTCGTGCCGCACACCCTCTCGCCCGATGGCGATCCGCTCGACGCGCTGGTCATCGCCCGCTCACCCTTCGTCCCCGGCTCGGTCGTGCGCTGCCGCCCGATCGCGGTGCTCAACCTCGAAGACGAACACGGCGGCGACGAAAAGCTGATCTGCGTCCCCGACGACAAGACCTTCCCCTACTACACCGACGTCGCGGAAAAGACCGACCTGCCCGAGATCGTGCTCGCCCAGATCGAGCACTTCTTCACCCACTACAAGGACCTCGAAAAGGAAAAGTGGGTCCGCGTCGGCAAATGGGGCGGCGCCGATGACGCCAAGCGCGTCATTCTCGAAGCGATCGACCGCTACGAAGAAGACAAGAAGGCCTGATTCCAGACCTCCCCTTCCGCCCTGGCGGGAGGGGAGGTGCGGCTCAATCCCCGGCGATCATCAATCCGTCGATCCGCAGCGTCGGCACATTGGTCGCCCGGTGCCACTCCAGGTCATTCGCCGCCACCAGTGCGGCGAACATCTCGATCAGGTTGCCCGCCACGGTGAACTCGGCCACCGGCCCGGCGATCTCGCCGCCCACGATCCGGAACCCCGAGGCCCCCCGGCTGTAGTCGCCCGTCACCGGATTGACCCCGCTCCCGATCAGCTCGGTCACATAAACGCCGTCCGCAATGTCCGCGATCAGTTCTGTCGGGCTGGCCGAACCCGGCGCGATATGCACGTTGGTCGCCGAAATCCCCGGTGCCCCGCCGCCGCCGCTGGCCGCATGGCCGGTCGGCACTCCGCCCAGCTGCCGTGCCGCCGCGCTGTTCATCAGCCAGCCCGTCAACCGCCCGCCTTCGACCAGCGCCCGCGGCCGCGTCGCCAGCCCTTCGGCGTCGAACGGCCTGGAGGCCAGCCCGCGCAACCGGTGCGGATCATCGAAAATCGAAATCGCGCTGTCAAACAGCTGCTCGCCCTCGCGCCCGAGTAGAAAGCTCGCCCCCCGCGCGATCGCCGCGCCCGAAATCGCCGCGACCAGATGGCCCGCAATCGAACCGCCCACGCGCGGGTCGAACACCACCGGCATCGTCCCGCTCGCCAGCCGCCCCGGCTCCAGCCGCTTCACCGCGCGCGTCCCCGCCAGCTCGCCGATCTCCTCCGGCGGCGGCAGGTCCGCCAGGTGCCGGGCCGAGCGCCAGCCATAGTCGCGCTGCATCCCCGCGCCCTCGCCCGCCACCACGCTCGCCGAAATCCCGTGACTGGTGCTTTCATACCCGCCCGAAAATCCGTGGCTCGTCACCAGCGCGAAGACCCCGCGCCCCGCGCTCGCCGAACCGCCTTCGCTGTTGGTTACCCCCGGAATGGCCCGCGCCGCGGCCTCGGCCGCCGCCGCACGCTCGCGCAAGCTCGCCGGGCTCGGCTCGGCCGGATCGCACAGGGCCAACTCGGGCAGGCGCCCGCGCGCCAGCAATTCCTCCGGGGCGAGCCCGGCATAGGCGTCTTCGGGCGCGGCCCGCGCCATCGCCACCGCCCGCGCGGCCAGCTCGTCCAGCGCCGCGCCCGAAAGGTCGCTCGACCCGATCGAGGCCGACCCCTTCCCCGCGAATACCCGCAGCGACACCGATTCGCTTTCCGATCGCTCAACGTCCTCCAGCGCTCCCAGCCGCACCGAAACGCTTTCCGAAGCCTGTCCGCGATAGGCCGCATCGGCGGCATCGGCCCCGGCGCGGCGGGCTCGTTCGACAAGGGCGGCTACGCGCTCCTGCGCGGTCTGGGGGTCAAGCATGTGGCCGATCTAGGGGCCCAGCGGCCAAATTCAAAGCCCGTTCAGGCCCCGAACGCCATCGCCAGCAGCTTGAACGTGCCCGTCAGCACGAACGGCAGGGCAATCGCCAGCGCCCAGATCATCAGTCGGTCCCGCCGGTATGCCGGCCCCAGCGCAGGATCGGCCGCCCGCACATCGCCCAGCCGGTTCCACCGCGCCTCGAACAGCCGGCACGCCGGAATGATCGCCGCCACCAGCACCACCAGCCCGACAAACGGCAACAGCGAATGCACGTTTTCCTGCAAAGCGCCCATCGTCACCAGGATCTGCAAGCCGGTATAGACCAGCAGCGCGTGCGCCACCGTGTCGCTCATCCGCTTGCGCCAATCAAGCGCAGCCACCTTTTTCAGCCCCGGTTCCACCGCCCGATCACACCACCGTTCGTCGCCGCCATCAAGCCGAAATGCACGCCAATGTTCATGGCCATGCATGAAACTTGCCAACTGCGTTTTCCCGGCTTGAAGTGACGCCAGCAGGGCCCTAAACCGTCCGGCGATGAACGATACCGCCACTACCGCCGCGCCTGCCGCCGCTCCCGCAAGCGCGATGCAGCCGATCCCCCAGGGCGGGCTCGAAGTCATCTCCATCGCCAAAAGCTATGACAAGCGCGCCGTCCTCTCGGACATCTCGCTTTCGGTGGGCAAGGGCGAGGTGCTCGGCCTCCTCGGCCCAAATGGCGCCGGGAAAACCACCTGCTTCTATTCGATCATGGGCCTCGTCCGCCCGGATTCCGGCCGTATCCTGATGGACGGGGTCGATGTCACCAACCTGCCGATGTACCGCCGTGCGATCCTCGGCCTCGGCTACCTGCCGCAGGAAACCTCAATCTTCCGCGGCATGACCGTGGAACAGAACATCGCCTGCGTCCTCGAACTGAACGAGCCGGACAGGGACGTCCGCGCCTCCGAACTCGAACGCCTGCTCACCGAATTCGGCCTCACCCGCCTGCGCACCAGCGCCGCCATGGCGCTCTCCGGCGGTGAACGCCGCCGCTGCGAGATTGCCCGCGCGCTGGCCGCAAAACCCTCGATCATGCTGCTCGACGAACCCTTCGCCGGGATCGACCCGCTCTCGATCAGCGACATCCGCCATCTCGTGACCGACCTGAAGCAACGCGGCATCGGCGTCCTCATCACCGACCACAACGTCCGCGAAACGCTCGACATCGTCGACCGCGCCTGCATCATCTACGGCGGCCAGGTCCTTTTCGCCGGCAGCCCCGACGCGCTGGTGGCCGATGAAAACGTCCGGCGGCTCTACCTGGGCGAGGGCTTCGCACTATGAATGCGTTTTTGCGGGGTGCGGAAAAGCCCTCCGGCTTTTCCTTTGCGGCACCGGCCCGCTCCCCCGCCCGGCCACCCATTCAGGATACTTGTTGGGTGGCCGGGA
>CAYFJH010000041.1:0-26131 GCA_964343385.1 uncultured Novosphingobium sp.
TCGCCACCTCGATGACCTCGCAGGTCCGCGGCATGAGCCAGGGCATCCGCAACGCCAACGACGGCATCAGCCTTGCGCAGACCGCTGAAGGCGCGCTGTCGGAAGTCACCAACATGCTCCAGCGGGTCCGCGAACTGGCGGTCCAGGCGTCCTCGGGCACCTACCAGACGACTGATCGCACCGCGATGCAGTCGGAAGTCACCAACCTGACGCAGCAGATCGGCGACGTGCTGGCTGACACCGAATTCAACGGCAATGCCCTGTTCAGCACCACAGCCGGTACGGACCGCACGTTCAGCATCCAGACCGGCGCCAACAATGGCGATACCGTGACCCTGACCTCGAAGGCGATTTCGGGGACCAACATCAGCGCCACCGCACTCGATGTCACCACGGCTGCCCTCGCCACCACCACGATCGACAACGTCGATCTTGCCCTGGCCGACGTCAACGCCAGCCGCGCCTCGCTCGGTGCCGGCCAGAACCGCCTCGAATCGGCCGTCAACAACCTCACCAACAACGTCGCGAACCTCTCGGACGCCCGTTCGCGGATCGAGGACACCGACTACTCGACCGAAACGACCCAGATGGCCAAGGCCCAGATCCTCTCGCAGGCTTCGTCCGCGATGCTCGCCCAGGCCAACCAGAGCCAGCAGAACGTGTTGTCGCTGCTGCGTTAAAAGCTGCCAGGACCCTTCCCGGGGTGTGTGGGCCCGGCGATCCTTCGCGGATCGCCGGGCTTGCGGCGTCCCCCAGGCGTGCCCCGCCACCTCCCGCACGATTGCGCTTTTTGCGCTGGAACCACCCCGCATTTCCTATACGTTTGTATCAATGGGGAAATGCGCGGGGCCAAAATCCGCGCCGGCAGGGGGAGCAGCCGATGACCTTTCGCGAAGAACTCGCGGGGCTGAGCGGGCCACAAAAGCGCGCGATCGTCGCCGGCTATCTCGGCTGGACGCTCGACGCCTTCGATTTCTTCCTGATGGTCTTCATGCTCAAGACCATCGCCGCCACGTTCGGCACCTCGATCAGCGATGTCTCCGAAGCCCTGTTCCTGACCCTCGCGGCCCGCCCGCTCGGCGCGCTGGTGTTCGGCATGCTGGGCGATCGCTACGGCCGCCGCCCGGTCCTGATGGGCGTGATTCTCGCATTCTCGGTCCTCTCGGCCCTGTCGGGTGCGGCACAGACCCTCGGCCAGCTGCTGCTGATCCGCGCATTCTTCGGCTTTGCCATGGGCGGCGAATGGGGCCTCGGTGCCAGCCTCGTGCTCGAATCCATGCCGCAGCGGTTGCGCGGTGCCGTCTCGGGCCTGCTCCAGTCCGGCTACCCTTCGGGCTATCTCCTCGCCAGCGCGACCTATTTCCTGTTCTTCGATGCGATCGGCTGGCGCTGGATGTTCGTCCTCGGCTTCGCTCCGGCGTTGCTGGTGTTCTTCATCCGCATGGGGGTCCACGAAAGCCCCGAGTTCGTCGCCCGCCGGGCCGAACGCCTTGCCCGTCCCGCCGGCGATCCCGATGCCGTGCCGGGCCAGTTCCCGCTCGTCATCCTCGCCCGGCACTGGCGGCTGGCGCTCTATCTCATCGTCCTGATGACCGCCTTCACCACGCTCAGCCACGGCACCCAGAACCTCTACCCCACCTTCCTTCAGCAGCAGCACGGCTTCGCCACCCGCCTGACCGGGGCGATTACCCTGCTGATGAACGTCGGCGCGATCTGCGGTGCGGTGGTCTTCGGCCTGCTCTCGCACCAGCTCGGCCGCCGCCGCACGATCATCGCCGCGGCCCTGCTGTCCGCGCCGGTCATCCCGCTGTGGGCCTTCTCGCAGACCGCCGCGATGCTGGCGATCGGTGCATTCCTGATGCAATTCTGCGTCCAGGGCGCATGGTCGATGGTCCCCGCCTGGCTCAACGACCTCTCGCCGGTCGCGATCCGCGCGATGTTCCCCGGCGTGGTCTACCAGCTCGGCAACCTGGTGTCCTCGCGCAATACCGTGTTCCAGGCCGAGCTTGCCGAATCCACTGGCAACTACGGCTATGCCCTCGCCGTGGTCGCCTCGATCACCGTCGCGGTGCTGGTGATCTGGACCGCATTGGGTCCGGAACGGAGCGGAGAGCGCACCTGACGGGCGAAGGGCGTGCTAGACCGATTGGCAACGACAAGATGCCACAAGGTCGGTGCCTGAATGCCTGCCCACCATCCCCCCCGGGTCCTGTTCATCCACAACGGCGCGCCCGGCCGTTTCACCCCCATCGCCGGCGCGCTGCGCGCGCGCGGCTGGCAAGGCGCGCTGATCAACGGCCCCACCGGCACCGACATCGCGGGGCTGGACAACCGCCGCTTCGCCCTCGAAACGCCGGCCGTCCGCGCCCAGTACCGCCCCAGCCGCCGCATCGAAGACGCGCTGCTCATGGGCCGCGGGGCGGCCCGCGCGGCGGAAACGCTGCGCGATGACGGCTTCGTCCCCGATGTCATCATCGGCCACCCCGGCTGGGGCGAAATGCTTTACCTGGGCGAAATATTCCGCGGCGTCCCGCAGATCCAGCTCGGCGAATACTGGTATCGCTCCGAAGGGGCGGATTCCAATTTCGACCCCGAATTCCCTGCCCGCCTGCTCGACAGCCGCATCTCGATCGTGTCGCAAAACGTCAACTTCGCCCTCGCCTACGCAGAGGCGGCGGCCATCATCGCCCCCACCCGCTTCCAGGCCAGCCTGATCCCCGACTGCTTCCAGCCCCGCGTCCACGTCATCCACGAAGGGGTCGATACCGCCCGGGTCCGCCCCTATCCATCCGCACCGCTGGTGCTGGCCGACGGCACGGTCCTCGGCGGCAGTGTCCCTGTCATCAGCTTCGCCAGCCGCCGGTTCGAGCCCCTGCGCGGGGTCCACGTCTTCATGCGGATGCTCCCCCGCTTGCTCCAGCATGCCCCCGACGCCCACGTCCTGATGATCGGCGCAGACGATCCCGGGATCTACGGCCTCCCCCCGCGCGGCGGCGGCACCTGGCTATCCGCCATGCGCGCCGAACTGGGTGAGCGGATCGACTGGAGCCGTGTCCACGTCCTCCCCCCGCTCCCCCCCGAACAACTCCACCGCGTCTTCTCCAACGTCACGGCGCACGTCTACCTGACCTACCCCTTCGTCCTCAGCTGGTCCCTGCTCGAAGCGATGGCCTGCGAAGCGCTCGTCGTCGGCTCGGACACGGCCCCGGTGCGCGACGCGGTCCAGCACGGCAGGAACGGCCTCCTCGTCGATTTCTTCGACACCGAAAAAATGGCCGCCGGGTTGGCAGACCTCTGCCGCCACCCGCGCAAGCACGCGGCCCTGCGCCGCGCCGCCCGCGCCACCGTTCTCGAAAAGTTCGACCGCGCCTCGATCTGCGAACCTGCCTGGCTCGAACTGATCGGCGCCGTCTGCAGCGCGCCTGTCGAACGCCGGCTGCGGGCTCACTAATACCACCCGCATTTTTTATGCGAGTCATTCGCAATAGCATTGCAAATGCGAATGACTCGCAATAGAGCGCCCCCCATCACCAAGGGGAGCCATCCAGTGCCTTTCGCCAAACCCGCATCCGTTTCCGCCACCTCCGCCTGCCTGCTCGGCAGCGTCCTCGCCGCGCTCGTGCTTCCCGCCAGCGCCCATGCAGACGAAGCGGACGCCGACCAGACCATCATCGTGCGCGGACACCGCGACAGCGACGCCAACCCCAACGCCGATGCCGACGCCCCCAACAAGGTCGACAGGTCGCAGAACGGCAAGTTCACCGAAAAGCTGCGCGATACGCCGAAAACCGTCGTCGCCATCCCCAAGGAAGTGATCGAGGACCTCGGCGCGACCTCCTTCCGCGAGGTTGTCCGCTCCACCCCCGGCGTCACCCTCGGCACGGGCGAGGGCGGCAACGCCTTCGGTGACCGCGTCTTCATCCGCGGGTTCGAGGCCCGCAACGACGTCTACATCGACGGCCTGCGCGACCCCGGCGTCACCAGCCGCGAAATCTTTGCAATCGAACAGATCGAAGTGGTCAAGGGGCCGTCGGGCTCGTTCGGCGGGCGCGGCACCACCGGCGGCCTCGTCAGCCTCCAGTCCAAGCGCCCCAACCTCGTTGAGAACTTCCTCGTCGGCGAAGCCAGCCTCGGCACCGCCGACATGCGCCGCACCACGCTCGACGCCAACCTCGCCGTCACCGGCCGCTTCGGGCTTCGCGCCAATGTGGTCTACCACGATGCCGACACGCCGGGCCGTGACCACGCGCGCGGCGAACGCTACGGCGGGACCCTCGCCGCCACCTGGCAGGCCGCTGACAACTTCTGGATTTCGGCCGACTACTACGGCCTGCGCGCGCACGGCATCCCCGATTTCGGCCTGCCCTTCGACAGCACCACCCAGCGCCCCTACCTGGTCGACCGCAACAACTTCTACGGCGTGATCGGCCGCGATTTCCTCCGTTCCGGCGCGGACATCGGCACGCTACGGCTTGACTGGAACCCGGTCCCCGGCCTCGATTTCTCCAGCACCACCCGCGCGGGCCGCACTTACAACCGCTACGTCGTCGGCACCCCGGGCGCCGTCTGCCGCTTCCAGCGCACCACGCCCGCGCCGACCGCCCAGAACCCCAACCCGGTTGCCAGCGTCTGCCCCGCCACCGGCACCGACGTTGGCGAGGCCAATTACACCGTCACCGCCGGTGCCCAGCGCCGCTGGGCCACCAACGAATACGTCGCCCACATGACCAGCGCCACGGCCCGCTTCGAAACCGGCGGAATTTCCCACGCGATTGTCCTTGGCGGCGAATTCTCCCGTGAAAAGGTCAGCAACAGCCCGCTCTCCATCGCCACCTCGGTCGAAGACGCCAACGGCAACATCGTCTCGACCTCCAGCTTCATCCGCAACCTGCTCAACCCCAACGCCAATACCGGCGTGATCATCCCGGTCACGGTCGACGCCGACACCGGCCCCAAGGTGGTTACGGTCAATTCGATGGCCGGCTACCTGATCGACACGATCAAGTTCACCCCGCAGCTGTGGGTCACCCTCGGCACCCGGTTCGACAGCTTTGACCTCGATTCCGTGTCGAGCAGCCTCTCCACCGCGACCCCGCTGTCCAGCACGACCGATTTCTGGAACTGGCAGGCCAGCCTGACCTGGAAGCCGTCCGAGCCGCTCACCCTCTACGCCTCCTTCGCCACCTCCGCGAACCCCTCGGGCGAACAGCTTGACGGCAACGGCACCTCGTATGACGGCATCGCCGCCGCCACCGCCAACCTCTCGCCCGAACGCAACAAGGCGTGGGAAGCTGGCGTGAAGTGGGAAACGGCGGGCGGCCACCTGCTGCTCACCGGCGCGGCCTTCCGCATCGACAAGGACAACGCCCGCGAAAACATGGGCGGCGGCGTCTACGCCCTCGTCGGCAAGCTCCGCTCGCAGGGCGTGGAGGCGAGCGTCACCGGGACCCTGTTCCAACGGCTCGAACTGTTCGGCGGCTATACCTGGACCGACGCAAAGATCGTCTCCTCGCTCAACGCCGCCAACGTCGGCCGCCGCTTCGCCAACATCCCGCGGCACAGCGCCAACCTGCTCGCCACCTGGCACTTCACCGATGCCTTCGAGGCCGGCGGCCAGGCCCACTGGCAGAGCAAGGTCTACGGCGGCAGCGCGGCGGCGGGCTCGGCCCACTTCCCCGCCTACGCCCGCTTCGATTTCGTCGCGAAGTGGAAGCCGACCGACCGCATCGAGGCCCGCGTCAACGTCAACAACGTGACGAACAAGACCTACTACGATGCGATCTACCGCTCGGGCTCGCCTTTCGCCTATGTTGCGCCGGGCCGCTCGGCAGTCCTTGCCCTGACCCTGAAGTACTGAGACCCGCCATGCTCCACGTCCTCCGCCAGGTTCTCCCCCGCGCCGAAGCGCTTGCCCTCGGGCAGCGCCTCGCCGCGGCGGAGTGGGTCGACGGCAACGTCACCAGCGGCGAGGGCGCGGCGCTGGCCAAGCGCAACCGGCAGCTCCCGGAGGGCGGCCCCGCCGCCGCCGCCGGGCGCCTCGCGGTCCAGCAGGCGCTCGCCCGCTCGCCACAGTTCCTGTCCGCCGCCCTGCCGAAACGGATCTACCCCCCGCTGTTCAACCGCTACGGCGTGGGCGAAGGCTTTGGCGACCACGTCGACAACGCCATCCGCCTCGATCCGGCCAGCGGCACGCAATTGCGCACCGACCTCTCGGCCACCCTGTTCCTGTCCGAAGGCTATACCGGCGGTGAACTCGTCATCGAGGGCGAATACGGCACCGCCGCCCACGCGCTGAACGCCGGCGACATGGTGCTCTACCCCTCGACCAGCCTGCACCGCGTCACGCCCGTCACCTCGGGCGAACGCATCGCCTGCTTCTTCTGGCTCGAATCCCTGATCCGCGACGGCGCGGCCCGCGACACCCTGTTCGACCTCGACCAGTCGGTCCAGGCTCTTACCGCATCGCACGGTGCCGCCGACCCCCAGGTCCTGCGCCTGACCAAGGTCTACCACAACCTCGTCCGCCGCTGGGCCAGCTGAACAAGCACCCGGCTACCGGATCACCCCCCCGAGCCTGTCGAAGCGTGCGATGCCCGGCGCGGCGTCACCGACCTTCGTTGCCCCTCAGTTCGCGATCACGATCGAAATTCGCCGGTTGCGCGGGTCCTGCGGGTTATCCCGGATCAATGGCTCACGGTCTGCCACGCCCTCGATCCGGCGGAATCGGTCCTCGCCGATGCCGTTGCGCATCAGCGATTGCCGCGTCGCCTCGGCCCGCCCAGCCGACAGCGACCAGTTGTTGGAAATCTCGCCGGGGCGATAGGGCAGGGCATCGGTATGCCCGCGCACGGTCACGCTGCCCGCCTCCGGCGCCACGGTCTGGCCGATCGCGTTCAGCAATTGCGCCGCGTCCGGGGTCAGCACCGTGGTCCCCAGCCGGAACATCGCGAACTGCGCGTCGTCCACCAGGTCAATCCGCACGCCTTCGGTGGTGTCCACCATCCGCACCTGCCGCGAAAGCCGGCGCAGCGCCGCGTTCCGCTCCAGCCGTTCCTTGAGCCGCGCCTGCATCCGCTTGATCTTGCCCGCGCCTTCCTTCGGGCCGCCGGTCGCATCGCGCGGAATGGTCATCGCCTTGGTCCCGGTCTGGCCCTGGCGGTTGGGATACTTGTCCACATCGGTGATCGAACTGCCGCCGAGCAGCCCGTTCGACCCGGCCGAATCCTGCCGCATCTTGACCAGCGTCGGGGTGAAATAATCGGCGATCCCCTTGCGCTGCTTCTCCGTGGTCGCACCCAGCAGCCACATCAGCAGGAAAAACGCCATCATCGCGGTCACAAAGTCGGCATAGGCCACCTTCCACGCGCCGCCATGATGGCCGCCGGCCACGACCGTGACCTTCTTGACGATGATCGGCGGCGGCAGATCGTTCTTGCCGCGTTTTGCAGGACCGGCCATGTCCTTACCTTCCGCGCAGGCTGTCGAGCAGCTCGCTCAGGCCGGGGCGGAACGCATGGCCCAGCCCCGACCGCGCGCTCTCCACCACCAGCGGCTGCGGCCAGCCGTGCAGGCTTGCGATGATCACCTGCTTGACCGCGTGGAAAATCTGCTCGTCCGCCTCGATCACCTGTTTCAGCCGCCCTGCCATCGGCGCGACCATGCCATAAGCCAGCAGCACGCCCATGAACGTGCCGACCAGCGCCGAACCGATCATCCCGCCCAGGATGCTCGGCGGCTTGTCGATCGACCCCATCGTCTTCACCACGCCCAGCACGGCGGCAACGATGCCCAGCGCGGGCAGCGCATCGGCCAGCGTCTGCAATGCGTGCTGCGGCTCGTGCATCTCGTGGAAATGCGTTTTCATCGCATTGTCCATGACCTCTTCCACCGCGTGAACCTCCAGCGTCCCGGACGAAACCACGATCAGCGTCAGCGTGTCGCAGATCAGGTCGATCAGCGCGTGGTTGCCCAAAAGCCGCGGAAACTCCGCGAACACCGTCGAACTCTTGGGGTCGGTGACATGGCTTTCCAGCGCGACCGGCCCTTCGCTGCGCAGCAATTTCATCAGCCGCGTGGTCAGGATGATCGCGTCGACATGGTCCTGCCTGGTGTGTTTCGGCCCCTTGAAGATCTTGCCGAAAGCCCCGCCGATCAGCTTCAGCTCGTGCATCGAATTGCCGGTGATCGTGGCGCCGATGGCGGCGCCGCCGATAATCAGCATCTCGTGCGGGATGGCGTGCATCACCGGCCCCAGCGCGCCGCCCGTAAGGGCAAAACCGCCGAACACCATGACCAGAAGGACAACAATACCAATCCCGGCAAACATCGCTCAAAACCCTTCGTTGGCCCACGCGCGGGCCGGGAAACTTCAGTTGATGAGGTCGAACAGCGACAGGCTGGCCAGCTTGGTAAAGCTCGCCTGGCTCGCCTCAAGCACGGTCATCGTCTGCTGCAACCGCGCCACCGTCGATGCGATGTCGGTCCCGCCGATGTCGTTCTCCTCGGTGGATCGCATTTCGCCCAGGCTGGTGCGCCGTTCGGCCGTGAGGTCCAGCCAGGCCAAGCGCGAGCCGACCACGGTCTGCGCCGTGGTGATCGCCTCGACCGCCTGGTTCATCGCGGCAATTCCGTCCTGCGCGGCGGCCTGTGCCGCGCTGCCGCCCGCCTGCAAGGCGTCGGCCATCACCTTCATCGCCGCCATCAGGTCGGTCTGGGGTGCGCCGTTCACCGAAAAATTCAGGAACTGCGGCCCGGTCAGGGCAGGGCTCACGCTCTGCCCGTCGCCCAGCGGCAGCGTAGGCGCCGCCGCCGTCCCGGCATAGTTCGCCGCGCCCGCCGCATCGACCGTATAGGCATCCCCCGCCGACTGCCCGCCGAACAGCGCGCCGCCCGCCATGTCGCGGGCATTGGCCAGCTGGATCACGTTGGCGCGGATCGCGGAAATTTCCTGCCCGATCCCGCCGCGCTGGGCATCGGTCAGCGTGCCGTTGGCCGCCTGCGTCGCCAGTTCCTTCACCCGGATCACATATTCAGCAAAAGTCGAAAGCGCCCCGTCGGTCAGCTGCAGGTCGCCCGCCGCCCGCGACGCGTTGGCGCTGTCGATGGCGGAATACGTGTCGGCGCGGCTGAGCTGCCGCATCCGCGATGCCGCGACCGGATCGTCCGATGACCGCGTCAGCCGCTCCCCGCTCGACAGGCTGCCCTGCAACCGCTCGGCCTCGGCCCGCAGCGCAGCCATGTCCATGGTCGAACGCTCATAGAAGGCGCTGGTGCTGGTGCTGATCGTGGTCATGGCTTCATTTTCCTCAGCGGATCGCCAGCAGGGTGTCGAACATGTCCTTGGCGGTCTGCATCACCTTGCCCGATGCCTGGAACGCCTGCTGGAACCGGATCAGGTTCGCCGCCTCGCCATCAAGGTCGACCCCGGCCTGCGCCGCCAGGCTGACCCGCGCGTTCCCGGCAATGGTCAGGAGCGCGTCGCGCGTGACCTTGCGGCCGGCCACGGTCCTCGAAATATCGAACAACAGCCCGTCCATCCGCCCGGTCGGATCGGCCGCCTCCAGCGCGGCGCGCAGCGCGTTCAGATTGCTCGCATCGCGGCTGTTTACCGGCGAACCGGCCGCCGCCGTCGCAATTCCCGCCCCGTCGGTCAGGCTCAGCGTCAGGCTCGCGGCGGTAAACCCGCCCGGACCCGCCCCGCCAAACAGCGCCGCCCCGGCCGCCCCGCTCAACGCCGCCCCGGCGGCCTGCGCCGCATTGACCGCACTGGCCATCGCATCGGCAATCTGGTCCAGCTTGGCATGAACGTCGGCCAGCTTGACCAGCGCCTGCGCCTTGCCCGCCAGCGACCCCGCTGTCGGCGCCACGGCCACGCCGGCCACGTCGAACGCAATCGTGCCGTCCGCCGCCGTCGTCATGCTCAAGGCAAAGGCGCTTCCGCCCGAAACCAGCCGCTCGCCCCCGGTCCCGCCCAGCCGCACCTCGACCGTGCCGTCCGCCGGGCTGATCACGGTCGACACGTCGGCAAATTCGGAAAGCTGCTGCAACAGGCTGTCGCGCTGATCCAGCAGCGCGGTCTGGTCACTGGTCGAATCCGCCGCCCGCGCCAGCCGCAGGTTGACCCGCGCCAGCTCGCCCGCCAGCACATTGGCCTGGCTCACCGCATCGCCCGCTTCAAAACGCAGGCCCGTGCCCACCGAATCCAGCGCGTTCGCCGCAATATTGAACGTGCCGACCATGGTCCGCGCGTCCTCGATCACGTTGGCGCGCAGCGAACTCGACGTCGGATCGCCCACCAATTGCTGCAGCGAACCCTCGAACCGGACCATCGCATCGAACACGCCCGATTGCTCGACCGCCGCCTCGGTATTCTCCAACCCCGCGACCTCGGCATCCGCGCGCGCGGCATCGGCCCCGGTCCGGCGCACCTCGGCCTGGCGGAACAGGTCGGCGTTGCGCACCACCCGGTCCAGCCGCACCCCCGACAGCGAAACGTCGCCAATCGTCCCGATCCCGCCCGAGGACGAAACCTCCTCCAGCCGCACGCTGCGCCGCACATACCCCTCGGACGAGGCGTTGGCGATGTTCTGCGCGGTCACGTCCAGCGCCACCCGCGCCGCCAGCGCGCCCGAACGCCCGATCGAAAGCAGGTCCGAAGCCATGGCCTATTTTCCCCCCACCCGAACATCCACCACACCCGCGTGGTTCGCCACACCCGCGCGGTTCGCCACACCCACTCGGTTCGCCACACCCGCTCGGTTCACCACACCCGCTCGGGCTGAGCCTGTCGAAGCCCCAGCCGCAACCGAAGCCCCAAGCCCGGCCACCGCACCCAATTGCGCCTCGATCGACCTGGCCAGGCCAAACGCCCCGCGTTCCGCCGCAATCTGGGCAAACCGCTCGTCCTGCATCTGATTGAACGTATCCATCGCCTGCCCGCCAAACAGCGCGTCCTCGCCCGCCGGCCGGCTCTTGCGTGCCTCGGCCAGCATCTGCCGGACAAAGATCGCCTCGAACTGCTTCGCCGCCTCGCGCAGTTTTTCGCGCGGTTCGGGCGCCTTGGGCGCAACCGAAAGGGCAGGGGCGCTGGTCGCGGAAACGGGCATCACAGCACCTCCATCTCGGCCTTGAGCGCACCCGCCTGCTTCAGCGCCTGCAAAATCTCCACCAGGTCCGACGGACCGACCCCCAGCAGGTTCAGCGCATCCACCACCCTGGCCAGCGAAGCACCGCCGCGCGTCAGCACGATATGGCTCCCTTCCTCCTCGGCCGAGATTGCGCTCGCCGGCGTCACCGCCGTCTGGCCGCCACTGAAGGCGTTCGGCTGCGAAATCCGGCTCTTCTCGTCCACCTTGACCACCAGCTTGCCGTGGCTGATCGCGGCCGGGGCCAGCCGCACCGCCGAATTGATCACCACGGTCCCGGTCCGGCTGTTGACGATGACCTTGGCCTGCGTCTCAGCCGGGACCACCGGGATCATCTCGATGCTTGCGATCACGCTGGAACGGACATCGGCCCCCTGCGGCAGCCGCAGCGCCAGCGTCACCCCGTCCTCCACGCTCGCCGTCCCCGGATAGCGCGCATTCACCGCATCGCGCACCCGCGCGGCGGTCAGGAAATCGGCGGCAAACAGGTTCCAGCGCAGCACCTCGCCCGTATCGAACCCGGTCGCCACGGCCCGTTCCACGCTCGCCCCCTCGGGTATCCGGCCCACGGTCGGCACATTGACGGTCAGCTTCGACCCGTCCCGCCCCGAAACGCCCAGCCCGCCCACGGCAAGGTTGCCCTGCGCCATGGCATAAATCTGCCCGTCCGCCCCATAGAGCGGCGTCAACACCAACGCCCCGCCGCGCAAGGACTTGGCCTTGCCGATCGCGGACACGGTCACGTCGATATGCTGCCCCGGCTTGGCAAAGGCCGGCAGGTCGGCCGTAATCAGCACGGCGGCCGCATTCTTCAACCCTGGCGCGACGCCCGCGGGCAGTTGCACCCCCAGCCGCCCGGCCGTCCCGCGCATCGCCTGCGTCAGGTATTCCAGGTTGTCATCGCCCGACCCGTCCAGCCCGACGACGATGCCATAGCCCGTCAGCTGGTTGGTCCGAACCCCCTGGAACGCGCCAAGGTCACGCACCCGCTCCGCATGGGCAGGCACCGCAAACAGCATCAGGGCTGCCAGCGAAAGCAGGAACTTCGTCATTCCGGCCCCCTCAGAACGGCGTGATCGTGTTGAAGAACCGGCTCAGCCAGCCCTCGCGCCCGGCTCGCTGGATCGCCCCGTTCCCGGCATATTCGATCCGCGCATCGGCCACCTGTGCCGACCGCACCGAATTGGTCTGGGCGTCGATGTCGGCCAGCCGCACGATCCCGGAAAACTGGATCCATTCCCGGCCCTGGCTCAGCAGCAAGCGCTTTTCTCCTTTGACCAGCGCGGTCCCGTTCGGCCGCACCTCGGCAATCGTCACGCCGACGCTGCCGGAAAACGAACTCGTCTGCGCCGCGCTGCCATCGCCCTTGAACGACGATTGCCCGCCCGCTTTAAGGGCGTTGGGGTTCAGGAAGCCCAGCGGCCCAGCAGTGGGCGGCGTCAACGAGAACCCCCCGTCGCGCCCGGTCTTCGACCCGGCGGACTTGGCCGTCGTGGTATTTTCCTGAAGCACGATGGTCAGCGGATCGCCCACCCGCCGCGCAGCATTTCCCTGCACCAGCGCAGCATAGCCAAGGCTCGCATCAAAGATCGACCCCGTCGCCGCGCGCACCGCAGGCAAGGCCTCGGGCAATGCCGCCTCGAACCCGACCGGCGGTTTCTTCGCCAACGCAGCAGAGGGCACCAGTACCAGCACCAACCCAGCCCAGCAGCACAACCGGCCCCCCTCCCGCAGGCGGGAGGGGCTGGGGGGGGGCCAGCCACCCACCGGATCAAACACCCAGCCCCTCACAGCGTCTGGTTCGCATTCTTGAGCATCTCGTCCACCGCCGCGATCATCTTGGAATTGATCTCATAGGCCCGCTGCGCCTCGATCATGTCGACCAGCTCCTCGACCACGTTGACGTTGGAGGCCTCCAGCATCCCCTGCTTGATATTGCCGCGCCCGTTCTGCCCGGCGGGACCGACCTGCGCCTGCCCGCTCGCCGCGGTCTCGGTCAGGAAGTTGTCCCCCCCGGCCTTCAGTCCCGCCGGATTGGCAAAGCTGGCAAGGGTGATCTGCCCCAGCGCCACCGGCTCGGCCTGCCCCTGCAG
Organism: uncultured Novosphingobium sp.; assembly: GCA_964343385.1. Lineage (GTDB taxonomy): Bacteria > Pseudomonadota > Alphaproteobacteria > Sphingomonadales > Sphingomonadaceae > Novosphingobium. The sequence continues at coordinate 13,238 of CAYFJH010000041.1, forward strand.
CGTCGCTGAAACCGTCCCATCGCCGGCCACAGTAATCGCGCTCGCCCCTTCGGGAACGGTGATCGCGGGTTGGACGGCATATCCCTGCGCCGTCACCAGCTGGCCCTCGGCGGAGCGCGTGAAATTGCCCGCGCGGGTATAGCCCGGCTGCCCCCCCGGCAGCGAAACCTGGAAAAACCCGTCGCCGTCGAGCGCGAGGTCGAGCGCGTTGCCGGTCGTCTGCAAGGTCCCCTGCGTCTCGACCCGCGTGGTCGACTGCAAGCCCACCCCCGTCCCGAGGTTGAGCCCGGTGGCATAGGCCGTCTCGGTCGAGCTTTGCGTCCCGGCCACCCGCGCGTCCTGATAGGCCAGCGTCGCGAAATTGGCGCGGTCGCGCTTGAACCCGGTGGTGCCGACGTTCGCCAGGTTGTTGGCGATCACCCGCATCCGCTGGTCCTGGGCCTCAAGACCCGTGCGCGCGACATGAAGAGCAGAACTAGGCATCATTCATTCTCCAAAAATCAACTCATCCGCATCAGGGCGCTGCCGCCCTCATCCAGCTCCTTGGCCGTGCTGATCAGCTTGGCGCGAATGTCGAACAACCGCTGCGCCTCGACCATCTGGACCAGCACGTCGCTCGGCCGCACGTTCGACTGCTCCAGCGCGCCGGGCACGACTTTCGCCTCCAGGTCGGCGGGCAGCGAACCCCCGCCAAACACCCGGAATGCCCCGTCCAGCCCTTTCTCGATCCGCGTTCCGGCCTTGCTCACCAGCTTGATCCGGTCGACCCGCGCCGGCGGCGCGTCGGGCGTGGCAGGATCGCGCACCATCACGCCGCCATCGGGCGCGATCGAAACCGTCCCGCCCGGCGGCACCGTGATCGGCCCGCCATCACCGATAACCGGCATCCCCTCGCCGTTCTGGAGCACGCCGGCGGCCGAAACCGAAAGGTCGCCGCGCCGGGTATAGGCCTCCTCGCCGCCGCGCCCCTGCACCGCCATCAAGGCCTCGCCGGTCAGCGCAATGTCGAGCGGCCCGCCCGTCTCGGTCAGCGCGCCCTGCGCCATGTCGGCCCCGCGCACCGCGGTATCGGTCATCGCCCGCACCTCGACCCCGCGCCCGTCCCGCACGGTCATCGGCGTGAACTGCAAGGTCTCGGCGCGAAACCCCACAGTCTGCGCATTCGCCATGTTGCTGGCAATCACCCGCTGGCGCACCATCGAGGAATTGAGCCCCGAAAACGCGGTGAAGATCAGCCTATCCACGGCAGCGCTCTCCCGCCCCAGCATCGTCATCCTGAACTTGTTTCAGGATCCATCGTGCCGCCCGCGCAGTTGGTGAATTTTTGGCACCAACCTCACGACCTGCGCTCTCACACCACGCTCCGTGCAGGCGGAGACATGGATCCTGAAACAAGTTCAGGATGACGGTGGGGACAAGTCGTGTCGTGCGCATCCACGCGGAACGCCGAAAAGCCCGCTCACGCTGAGCCTGTCGGAGCGCTGGCGCAGCGCCTGCGACAGGGTCAAAAGGAAAAATGCAGTCCATCATCAGGTCCGCAGGTTGATAATGGTCTGCGAAATCTGCGTCGCCGTATCGATCGCCTTGGCGTTCGCCTGAAAATTGCGCTGCGCGGTAATCAGCCCGACCAGTTCCTCGGCAATGTCCACGTTAGACCGCTCCAGCGCGCCCGACAGCAATTCGCCATACTGCCCGTTCCCGGCCTGCCCATAGGTCGCCGCACCTGACAGCCCGCTTGCCACCCAGTTCGACGAACCGACCTGCTTGAGCCCGTTCGGCGCAGCAAAGCTGGCAAGGGAGACCTTGCCGATCACCGTGTTCGATCCGTCGGAATAGGACGCGGTGACATTGCCGTTCGCCCCCACCGAAACCCCGGCAAACTGCGCGCCCGCACCATTGACCAGCGGCACCTGGGCGGAAACCGGCGTGGCCGATGTCACCGTCCCGGCGGCATCGGTCGGAAACACCTGCAGGCGGTTGTCCGAACCGTCGTGGACGAAGCCCTGTCCGTCCATCGCGAAACTGCCGTTGCGGGTGTAGTATGTCTGGCTCGTCGCCGCGTTGACCGTGGCAAAGAACCCGTCACCGTTGATCGCGATGTCCAGCGCCGAACCGGTCTGCTCGATCGGGCCCAGCGCAAAGTTCTGCTGGATTGCCTCGACCGTGGCACCGATCCCCTGGATCATCTTGGGGTTCGAATAAGCGGACCCCGCCACGATGTCGGCAAATTCGACGCGGCTCTTCTTGAATCCGCCGGTCTCGGCATTGGCGATGTTGTGCGAGATCACGCCAAGGTCGGTCTGGGCGTTCTTCAGCCCGTTGAGCGAGGTGTAAAAGGACATTCCGGTTTCTTCCTTTAAGGATTCAGGCAGCAGCGACCGAGGTCGCCTTCGCGGCCTCCTGCGCGGTCAGGACCGCGTCGAGTTTGGTGGAAATCTCTTTCATCGTGGCATTGAGCTGGCCGATCCCGCCGCTCACGTCGCCGATCTCCGACAGCGAGGAAAACTGCGCCATCTGCGCCAGCATCTCCTTGTTATCCATCGGGTCGAACGGGTCCTGCTGCTGCATCTGGACCGTCATCAGCTTGAGGAAATCGGCCGAACCGAGCGCGGAAAATCCCTGCTTCGAAGCGGTCTGCGCGGCCGTTGCGGCACCTGTTGAAACTACAGTGGTCATTTCATCCTCATCGTTTCGAGCATCAGTTGCTTGGCGGTGGACAGCGCCTCGACCAGGTTCTGGTATTGGCGCGAGCTGTCGAGCATCTCGACCATCTCGGCGTTCTCATCGACCGGGCTGGTCCAGACATCGCCATTGGCATCGGCCAGCGGGTGATCGGGGTTGTGTTCGCGGATCGGGGTGGCGGACGAACGCTGGACGCTTGAAACGTCCACCGTCGCCAGTCCGCTCGCTTTGTCGAGCGCGGCGGAAAACACCGGCCGGATCGGGCGATAGGTGCCTTCCTCGGTCCCCGAAACCGACCCGGCGTTCGCCAGGTTCGATGCGGCGGCGTTCATCCGTACGAGCTGCGCGGACAGCCCGCGCTGGGCGAGGCCGAACAGGGTGAGTGGGCCAGAATGCGAAAGGGTGTTTCCGGCCACGGCCTATTCCCCCTTCAGCGCGCGGGTCATCGTCTCGACCCGGCCCTTGATGAAGGTCAGCGTCGCGGAATAGCCCACTGCATTTTCGGCAAAGGCGGTCTGCTCGGTCATCATCTCGACCGTGTTGCCGTCCAGGCTCGGCATCGTCGGCACGCGGTAACGCAGCGCCTGCGTCCCCGCAGCATCGGCGCTCGCGCCGCCCGTGGCTGCCTTCAAGGCCGCCGAAAAGTCAATGTCGCGGGCCTTGAAGCCCGGCGTCCCCGCGTTCGCGATGTTGGAGGTAATCAGCCCCATCCGCTGCGATCGCAGTTCCAGGGCCTTGCCATGAATGCCGAACAGGGTGTCGCTCACGTCGCTTGCTCCACTGCGGCCCCCGAGGGACCATCACGCCCTCGGGTTCAGCAAAGGGCGTGCCAAGTGCCCAAAACCCTTGTTCCCGCTGCCCCGCCGTCGCCCTTCGGCAAGCGCCTGCCGCAAGACCGGCAATTTCCTGCCGCGCCCCCATGAAATCGCCCCGCCCCCCGCCGTTCTTCATCCCTGAACAAAGGAAACCTATTCACCCATGGCGCTCACCCTGATTGACGGAACCTCGGCGCTGGTCGTCTTCGGCGGCACCTTGGGCGCGACCCTGCTGCGCTGCGGGCTGGCGGAATGCGGCCTCGCCCTCCGCGCGGTGGCCGCCGCCTGCCGCCCCGGCTTCAGCGCCGATGAAGCCCGCGCCGAGCTTGCCCCTCAGGTCCGCGCGATCCGCGAGGACGGCGTCCTGCGCGCCCGCCCCCAGCGCGTCGGTGACCGCGAGTTCGACGAGGCGACAGGCGCCCTCATCAGCACCCGCTCGGTCAGCGCGCTCCTCGCCGCCCACGAAAAGCACAAGGCCCGCCGCCAGGCCGAAGCCGGCACCGCGATCCGCGTCCTCGCCCAGGCCTCCGAACTCGCGCCCGTCTTCGGCATGGCCGGCACCCTGATCGCGCTCAACCGCATGTCCGGCGCGGCCGAAACCGGGGGCGATGCCATCACCGCGGCGGTCGGCATGGCGGTCGTCACCACGCTCTATGGCATCCTTGCCGCCAACCTCGTCCTCGCCCCGCTCGCAAGGCTGGTCGAACGCGCCGCCCGCGCCGAAGTCACCGCCCGCGACGAGGTCGCCGAATGGCTCGCCGCGCAGGTGACGGGGTCGCTCCCCCACCTTCACGCCGGGAAACACCACCACCACGCACCAGCCGAGGCCGCGTGATGCAGGCCGCCGCCATGCCAGAGAACTCAATGCAGGTGCGCGCCGGGGTAGGCTGGCAATACGCGCTGGCAGACCTGTCGCTGATCCTGTTCATGGTCACCGCCGCCGCCCTCGCGCGCAAGGAGCACGCCCCCCTCCCGCCGCCGCCATCCGTCCGCGCCGAAGCCCCCGCCCTCGCCGACCCCGTCGCCGTCTGGCGCGCCGGCCCCGGTGCCCCCACTCTGGAACACTGGCTCGCCAGCCAGCCGCTCGACCCGCGCCAGCGCCTGACCATCGTCGCCCGCTATTCCGGAGCCCGCGCCCAGGCAGCCTTCGTCCGCGCGCAAACCGCGCTCACCTCGGTCTCCAAACTGCCGGCCTCGACCCGCATGGTCGTCGAACCGTCGAACCTCGATGACCTCACCGCCACGCTGACATGGGACGGCTCCTTGGCACAGCCTTTGCCCTAGCTGGCACAGCCCTTGCAGAAACCCGGCAAAGCCATTGCAACCCCGTTGCAGTGCCGTTGCAGGAAACCGCCCATGAAGCGCCTCACAATCGCCCTTCTGCTCGCCGCCAGTCCGGCCCAGGCCGCCCCGTTCGCCGATGCCGAAGCGATCGACCTAGCGGTCGTCGGCTTCACTGGCACCCCGGTCGGCACCCCCGGTGGCCCGGCCCAAGGTGTTGATAAACGCTTGAAACTTTCCGCCTGCACCAACCCCCTCGCGCTCGGCTGGTATGGCGCGCGGCGCGACACGGTGCTGGTCCAGTGCCCCGACACCGGCGGCTGGCGCCTGTTCGTCCCCCTCCTGCAAAGTGCCGCCACAGCCCCTCAGACCGGCCCCGCGGTCCTGCGCGGTGAAGGTGTCACCATCGCCATCACCGGCACCGGCTTCTCCGTAACCCAGCCCGGACAGGCCCTGGAGAGCGGCCCCGTCGGCGCATGGATTCGTGTAAAATCAACCACTTCCAACGCCGAACCCCTGCGCGCCCTCGTCGTCCGCCCCGGCCTCGTCCGCATCGACCTCGGCAACGATCTGCCGTGAACCCGGCAAAATCCCGCCGCCTCCCTTAAACCCCCCGCAGCACTGCCGTTCTCCATCTTGCGAGAACCACGGAGCGGCAAAATGCCTATCGATTCCAGTCACATCCTATCGGGCCTGCGCCCGGTCGGCGGCCTCGACGCCCGGATCGTCCGCACCGCCGCGGGCGACAAGGAGCACGGCGGAAACGCCCCTGCCGCCAGCGCCGCCGCCACTTTCCAACCGAGCGCCGCGCTCGATCCCGGCGCGGCCCCGGTCGATGCCGAACGGGTCCAGGTGATCCGTAAGGCCATAGAACAAGGGACATATCCGGTTCTTCCCATCAAGATCGCCGACGCGATGATCGCGGCCGGCCTCCTCCTGAGGGCCCGGGCATGAGCACCGTCATTCCCTTGCGTGAAAGCCTGCGGCAGATGGTTGCCGTCCTCCAGGACGAACGGCAGGCGCTTGCCGCGCTCGACCTTGACGGCATCGTCGCCGCCACAGTCGGCAAGGGCAGTCTGTGCGACGCCATGGCAATCACCGAGGCCGCCGAAGTGGACGACGAATGCCGCGGGCTGCTCGAAGCCGCGCGCCGCCTCAACGAGGTAAACCGCCAGATTCGCAACCTCATCGCGGCCAATGTCTTGGCCCGGCTTGACGCCATCGCCGGCTCCCCCGCGCTTTACCGCGCCCCGGCCTCCTATGCCTATGCCCGCACTTGGCACGCCTCTTGCTAAAACTTCCCCAAAGCACTTGCTTTCGGGAAGTCCAGCGTGAGCGAAATCGCACCTCTCAGTCCAGCCAGCCACACAGCGTCCCGCGCGGCCATTGCCCGTGCCGCGCAGAAAACCGGGGTCGATTTCGACTACCTGCTCGCCCAGGCCAAGCTCGAATCCGGGCTTGACCCCAAGGCCCGCGCAAGCTCATCCAGCGCCGCGGGGCTCTACCAGTTCCTCGGTTCCACCTGGCTCGACACGCTGAAAAAGCACGGTGCCGAACACGGCCTCGGCTGGGCCGGTGAAGCGGCCTCCGATCCCGCGCTGCGCAGCCACGTCATGGCCCTGCGGACCGATCCCGAAGCCTCCGCGCTGATGGCCGCCGAGCTTGCCAGCGACAACAAGGCCGGCCTCACCGCTGCCCTCGGGCGCGAACCCGACACGCCTGAGCTCTACCTCGCGCACTTCCTCGGCCTCCAGGGCGCGTCGCAATTCCTCGCCGCGCTCGCCAGCGACCCGTCGCAAAGCGCCGCCAGCGTGATCCCCGCCGCCGCCGCCACCAACCGCGCGGTGTTCTTCGCCCCCTCCGGTGCCCCGCGTTCGGTAAGCGAGGTGATGGACCTGCTGCGCAGCCGCCTAGGAAAGGCGATGGAAGGCGGCGACCCGGGCCAATGGGCCAGCATCGCTCCGGCCCCGGCCCCGCAATTCGGCGGCCCCGTCGCCCGCGCCTTCCATCAGGCCGCAGCCACGACCGCGCCCATCATCCCGGCCTCCATGGCCGAAACCCTGCGGCAAACTTTCAACGTGGGGGGAGGGGGCACCGGTTCTGCTCCCGCCAACGTCGCCACCGCCTACCGCCGTCTCTCGGCACTGGGGCTCTGACCGATGAAGCTCGCCAGCATCTCCGCCCTCGCGCTGCCCACCGGCATCCTCACGCTGATCGCGCTGATGATCGTGCCGGTGCCGACCTTCCTGCTTGACGTATTCTTCGTCCTCAACATCGCGCTGTCCGTCGCGGTGCTGATGGCGGCGATGAACTCGGCCAAGCCGCTCGATTTCTCCTCGTTCCCCTCGGTCCTGCTGTTCGCGACCCTGCTGCGCCTGGCGCTCAATGTCGCCTCCACCCGGGTTGTGCTGGTCAACGGCCACACCGGCGGCGAGGCGGCGGGCAAGGTAATCGAGGCTTTCGGGGCCTTCCTTGTCGGCGGCAATTTCGCGGTCGGCCTGTTCGTCTTCATGATCCTGATGATCATCAACCTGATGGTGGTGACCAAGGGCGCGGGCCGAGTTTCGGAAGTGTCCGCGCGCTTCACCCTCGATGCCTTGCCCGGCAAGCAGATGGCGATCGACGCCGATCTTGCCGCCGGGCTGCTCACGGCGGACGAAGCCAAGGCCCGCCGCCGCGAAGTGGCGACCGAGGCCGATTTCTACGGCTCGATGGACGGCGCGTCCAAGTTCGTGAAGGGCGATGCCGTCGCCGCGCTGCTCATCCTTGGCGTCAATATCATCGCCGGCTTCGTGCTGGGCATGATCAGCCACGGGCTATCGGCTGGCGACGCCGCCGAACGCTACATCACGCTGGCCGTGGGCGATGCCCTCGTCGCGCAAGTCCCCGCGCTGCTGCTGTCTATCGCTGCCGCCGTGATCGTCACCCGCGTCACCGACGCCCGCGACCTTTCCGGCCAGATCGGCGGCCAGTTTGCCAACCCGGCCACCTGGCTTCCCGTCGCGGTAATCCTTGGCGCGATCGGGATGATCCCGGCCATGCCGCAGTCGATCTTCCTTCCGGCTTCGGGACTCGCCTTCTGGCTGTGGCGCAGCCTCAAGGCCCGCGCCGCCCGGCCAGAACCGGTCCCCGTGGTCGAAGCGCCCATGATCGACCCCCAGAAAATTGTCCTCGACGACGTCTCCGACCACACCCTTGTCACCGTCGAGCTGGGCTTCGGCCTCGTCCAGCTGGTCGACGACCGTCGCGGCTCGCCGCTGATCGCGCGGATCACCGGGGTGCGCAAGCAGCTCTCCCAGACCTTCGGCTTCATCGTGCCGCAGTTCCGCGTGCGCGACGCGCTTGAAATGCCGCCGCACGACTACCGCATCCTGCTCGGCGGCGTGCCCCTCGGCACGGCGACGATCCGCGCCGACAAGGTTCTCGCCATCGACACGGGAGAAGCGCGCAGTGGCCATTCGGTCACCGGCATCGCCACGATCGACCCCAGCTTCGGCTGCCCGGCCCTGTGGATCGACCCGGCCGCCCGCGACCATGCGATTGCGGAGGGCTTCCTCACGGTCGACGCCTCCACGGTCATCGCCACCCACCTCAACCAGTTGCTGGTCGAACGCGCGTCCGCCCTGCTCGGCCCGGACGAGGTCCGCGCCGTGCTCGACGCGGTCAAGGAGCATTCCTCAGGGCTTGTCGAAACGGTCTATCCGGCCCCGCTGACCCTCGCCGCGATCACCCGCCTGATGCGGTCCCTGCTGGAGGAAGGCGTGCCGCTCGGCCATCCGGTCCCGATCCTGCAAAGCCTTTCGCAGGCAGTGCAGGTCACGCTCGACCACGAGCGGCTGGTTGATCTTGTCCGGGCCGACCTTGGCGCGCTGATCGTCGGGCGTGTCTGCGGCCCGCACGAGCGCCTCCCCGTGCTCACCCTCGACGCCCGGCTCGAAGGGGCCATCGTCCAGGGTCTGCACGACCCGTCGACCGGCCAGCCGGTGATCGAACCCGACCTTGCCCGCGCCATCGGCGAGCGCGTCGCCGGGCTTATCGCCGAACGCGGGCCATCGGCGATCCCGCCGGCGCTCATCGTCCAGCCACGCGCCCGCCGCGCGCTCGCCATGCTGCTGCGCCAGCGGGCGCCGCAGTGCCTCGTGCTCTCCATTGCCGAACTGCCGCCCGCGCAGCCGATCGAAGTGCTCGTCGTCATCGGCGGCGATGCGCCCGCAGTGCCTCGGGGAGCTTTGGCGCTCGCCCATTCCGACAGGCCGTTCGAACAGGAGTTGGCCGCATGAAATACGATCCTAAATCCTTCGCCGGTCCGCGTTCGGTCTCCGGTGCCTACAGCGGAGAGGTCGCCGACCGGGTGCGCCGCTTTGTCCCCATGGTCCGCCGTCTCGCCTGGCACGTTCACGGTTCGGGCCGCCCCGGGATCGAGCTTGAGGACCTGATCCAGGCCGGGCTGGTCGCGCTCACCGAATGCGCCCAGCGCCACAACGGGCCGAGCGAGGACGGCTTTGCGGCCTATGCCAAAATGCGGGTGAGGGGGGGTATGGTCGACCTGATCCGCCGCTCGATCCCGCTTTCGCGCGGGGCCAGCGAACGTCGCCGGAACCTGCGCGACAAGGAAACCGCGCTGCGCGGACGATTGGGCCGCGATCCCACTGCGGCGGAACTATCGACCGCGCTCGGCATTACCGAACACGACCTTGCGGACCTGCGCGGCAACAGCGAACCCCTGCGCTTCGAAACGCTCGACGAGGCCTATTCCGACAGCGACCTTGCCTTCGCCGACCACGGCCCCGACGCGCTGACCATGCTCGCCGACGAGGAACTGCGGGAAAGCGTGGTCGAAGCCATCGCCAGCCTTCCCCAGCGCCTCCAGCTGGTGATTCAGCTCTACTTCGTCGAGGAACTCAACCTCTCCGAAATCGCCGGCGTCCTCGAAGTCTCCATTCCCCGCGTCCACCAGTTGAAAGCGCAAGCCCTCGACCAGCTGCGCAAGGCCTTGGCTGAGGTCGCGGACATACTTTGAGTGAGGCCGTCCGCCTCCGAAAAGGAATGGCCGGATGGCCTTTCCGCGCCATCCAGGAAATTCACCGCCCACGGCCTTGGAACTTGCCGCAAGAACCGGCGGGAACCACTTTCCGCGGCAAGGCGTTGAGGACGCCCGATTGCTAGCGCACTCCACAAGTGGTAGGCGCGATCGATGATGTCGTGTGAAAACTGCCTGGTCCGCAACCGCGCAATCTGCGCCGCGCTCGACGAACGGGAAATCGGCGCGCTTAACGCGATCGGGCGTCACCGGATGCTCGCTCCCGGCGAATCGCTGATCTGGGAAGGGGACGATTCGGTCCTCGTCGCCAATGTCATCGAAGGCGTGCTGAAACTGTCCACCGGCACGGAAGACGGCCGCGAACAGATCGTCGGCATGGTCTTTTCGTCCGATTTCATCGGCCGGCCCTTCGGGATGACCACCGGCCACGGCGTCACCGCGCTCACCGAATCGAAGGTCTGCGTGTTCAACCGCCGCGATTTTGACAGCTTCGCCCGCGAACATCCCGCGCTCGAACACAAGCTGCTGCAGCGCACGCTCGACGAACTCGATCGCACCCGCCGCTGGATGCTCCTGCTCGGCCGCAAGTCGGCGAGTGAAAAGGTCGCGAGCTTCCTGATGGAAATGACCACGCGGGTGGCCACTCCGGGCTGCGCGGACCATGCCGTGCTCGCCGAAATCCGCCTTGACCTGCCGGTTTCGCGCCAGCAGATCGCCGATGTGCTGGGCCTTACCATCGAAACGGTCAGCCGCCAGTTCACCCGGCTCAAGGCTGACGGCGTGATCGACCTGCCCTCGCGCCGCGAAGTGGTCGTGCTCAGCCCCGCCGCGCTTGCCGCCGAAGCGGGGTGAAGCCTTGGGAGCGGGACAACCGCCCCGAAGGCTTCTGGCATCATCAGAAGCGATAGGCGACCCCGGCGCTGACCACCCACGGATCCAGCTTGTGGCGGGTCTGCAGCGCCACGCCGCCGGCCACCGGGGCATAGAACGTCGCGGTCGTGCTCACCCAGTATTTCTTCGCGTCGAGCGACAGGCTGTAGCCATTGCCCATCGCGATGTCCGCGCCGGCCTGGACGGCAACGCCCAGTTCACTCGACAGCTTGGTGCGGGTCACACCCACCGACTTGACCAGCGCGCTCGGCTTGTCGCTGATCACCAGGAACAGCGTCGGGCCCACGCCGATGTAAGGCTTTATCGCGCCGAGCGGCAGGTGATATTTCGCGGTGAAGGTCGCTGGGATGATCTTGACGTCGTCAACCGCCATATTGCCCTTGAGCGTGCCGGCGGCGATCGAGACGTGATGCGCGGTGACGCAGCAGATCGTCTCGACCGAGATGTTCGGCGTGAAGAAATACTCGACCGCAACGGTCGGCACGACATTGTCGTTGGCCGCGGTGTCGCGCACCGCGCCGCTGGCCACCAGCCCGGCGGTGTCGTTCGTGACCGAGGAAACCTTGCCATCGGGCAGAACGCCCGTGGCGAGCAGCTTGATCTGCAGCTTGCCGTCGGCGTTACCGGCGTGGGCGGTGCCGGGCAGCGCCAGCGCGCACAGGGCGGCGGCGGTGGTCAGCGCGAACTTCTTCATGATCCCTCATCCTTAGGCACCGCTGGCCCGCCCCTCGCAGACCACTCATTGCGGCGTCGCACAATAAATCGGACCCCAGGGCGGCGCTGACATTGATCGAGCGCAAACTTGCTCATTTTGCGCGGAAATGCGGCGGATCGATCACGCTGGTTCGCAAAATGAAGGCGTAATTTGATCGGCATCAATGTTGCGCCGCGCCAGAGCGCCCACCGCGAAGAGCGTCATATCCGACGTGAGAGGGAAGGCTCATGGAAATAGTTCTCGGGCGCTCCGGCATCTGGCTGGTGCTGCTGCTGCTTTCGATCCTGGCCGTCGCCGGAGCTGCCGATACCGGCTTTGCCATTCATATGGGCATCGTCGCGCTGGCATGTGTGGTGGGGCTGTGGTTCACTTTGACCAAGGCGAATTACGCCGCGGCCGCGCGGGGGGCACCCGTTCCCGCGGCCGATCCGTCAGGCTATGATGACGATCCCGTCCGTTGGGGCGTCATCGCAACGGTGTTCTGGGGCATGGCGGGGTTCCTCGCGGGGCTGTTCATCGCGCTCCAGCTGGCGTTCCCGGTCCTCAACCTGGGGCTTGAGTGGACGACGTTCGGACGGCTCCGTCCGCTCCACACGTCCGCGGTCATCTTCGCCTTCGGAGGCAATGCGCTGATTGCGACTTCGTTCTACGTGGTCCAGCGCACCTGCCGGGCGAGGCTGGCCTTCCCCGGCCTCGCCCGTTTCGTCTTCTGGGGCTACCAGCTGTTCATCGTGCTGGCCGCCACCGGCTACCTGCTGGGCATCACCCAGGGCAAGGAATACGCCGAGCCGGAATGGTATGTTGACCTGTGGCTGACCATCGTCTGGGTGTCTTACCTCGCGGTCTTCGTCGGCACCCTGGTCAAGCGCGCCGAACCGCACATCTACGTCGCCAACTGGTTCTACCTGTCGTTCATCATTACCGTGGCGATGCTGCACCTGGTGAACAACGCCAACGTCCCCGCCTCGCTCCTCGGCAGCCGGTCCTATCCGGTCTGGGCGGGGGTGCAGGGCGCGCTGGTCCAGTGGTGGTATGGCCACAACGCGGTCGGATTCTTCCTGACCGCCGGCTTCCTCGCGATGATGTACTACTTCGTGCCGAAGCAGGCGCAGCGGCCGATCTTCTCCTACCGCCTGTCGATCATCCACTTCTGGTCGCTGATCTTCCTCTACATCTGGGCGGGTCCGCACCACCTCCACTACACCGCGCTGCCCGACTGGGCGCAGACGCTCGGCATGGTGTTCTCGGTGATGCTGTGGATGCCCAGCTGGGGCGGCATGATCAACGGCCTGATGACGCTGAACGGCGCATGGGACAAGGTTCGCACCGATCCGATCATGCGGCTCTTCGTGATGAGCCTGGCGTTCTACGGGATGTCCACGTTCGAAGGCCCGATGATGTCGATCAAGAGCGTCAACTCGCTCTCGCACTACACCTACTGGACCATCGGTCACGTCCACTCCGGCGCG
>CAYFJH010000042.1:0-26032 GCA_964343385.1 uncultured Novosphingobium sp.
GGCGCGATCCAGCACCTCGCCGGCATGAAGGATTCCAAGGTCATCGTCGCGATCAACAAGGACGAGGACGCACCGATCTTCCAGGTCGCCGACATCGGCCTCGTGGGCGATCTGTTCACCATGGTGCCCGAACTGGTGTCCAAGCTCTGACGCCCCGATCCGGGCCTTTCACAAAAGACGTGAAAGGTCCGAGCGTTTCATGCATATCCCCTCCAGATAATTGGAGGATGCCATGAAGCTTCAGCGCAGAAGTTTGTTTGCCGGGCTGATGATGACCGGGCTGCTCGGCGGTTCGCCGCTGGCCTTTGCCAAGGGCAAGTCCAGGGCCGCGCCCGCGATGGGCGCACGCGGTGGGCCGCTGGTCATCGCGAAGCAGGGCAGTTTTGCTGCCGGCGGCACCGTGATCAAGGCCCCCGGCACCTTTGACCGCACCACCCCCTCACCCGCCGGGCAGACGCTGCACGGCGACCATGCCTATGTCTTCTATCAGGTGCCGGAACGGGCGCGGAAGCTGCCGATCGTGATGTGGCACGGCTTCGGCCAGTTTTCCAAGACGTGGGAATCCACGCCGGACGGCCGCGAAGGCTTCCAGAACATCTTCCTGCGCCGGGGCTTTTCAACCTACGTAATCGACCAGCCGCGCCGCGGGCGGGCCGGCCGCACAACCAAGCTCGAACCGGTGTCGATTGCGCCGGACGAACAATCGTGGTTCGAAACGTTCCGCGTCGGATTGTGGCCGGACTATTATCCCAACGTCCAGTTCCCGCGTGACCCCGAATCGCTCAACCAGTACTTCCGCCAGATGACGCCCAACACCGGGCCGTTCGACATCGAAGTCATTTCCGATGCGGTCAAGGCGATCTATGACCGGATCGGCGACGGTATCCTGATGACCCATTCGCAAAGCGGCGGCCCCGGCTGGCGCGCGGCGATCAAGTCTCCCAACATCAAGGGCATCGTCTCGTTCGAGCCCGGCTCAAACTTCATCTTCCCCGAAGGCGAAGTCCCGCCGCCGGAACCCAGTTCGGCCGGTCCGCTGCCCGCGCTTGGCGTTCCGATGGCCGAGTTCATGAAGCTCACCAGAATTCCCATCGTGATCTACTACGGGGACAACATCCCGACCGCGCCCTCGCCCAATGGCGGTGCCGACGGATGGCGGGCCCGCATGATCATGGCCCGCAAGTGGGCTGCGACGGTCAACAGGCACGGCGGCGACGCGACCGTGATCCACCTTCCCGAGGTGGGTCTCCACGGCAACACCCACTTCCCCTTCTCGGATCTCAACAACCTCCAGGTCGCCGACCAGGTCTCGATGTTCCTGAAGCGCAAGGGCCTCGACGTGATGGGCTGATTGCGCGCAAAATGTGGGTGACTTGGCAGCGGAAGTGGAATAAGCGCGCGGCGCATGAACCGCCTGCGCGCCTTCCTTCGCGGACACCGCCGCGTCGCCGCATTGCTGGTGGCGCTGGCGCTGACGATGAAGGCGCTGGTGCCCGCGGGCTACATGGTCGGCGAACAGGCCCGCACGATCACCCTTGAAATCTGCGCCGATGCCAGCGGGGCCAAGGTCACCCGCGACATTGTCGTGCAAAGCGATGCGCCCTCCGCTGCCGAACACGGCAAGGCCGACGGGGTCTGCGCTTTCTCCGCCCTCGGCATGGCCGCGCTGGGCGGCGTGGACGCGGTGTTGCTGGCCGCCGCGCTGGCCTTTATCCTGGCCCTTGGTGTCAGTGCTACCCCGGTCGTGCTGCGCAGCCGCCCGGTTCCCCTCCGCCCGCCACTGCGCGGGCCGCCGCTGTTCGCCTGACAGGATAGACCTTTCGCCCTTGCCCGTATGATCGCGGCGAAGGGGCGGGCACTGCCAGACGCCCCGCATGGCCGGGGCCGCGAATACCGGACCACTACCCATGAAAACCTCGATGATTGCGTTAGCCTGCGGGCTGTGCACGGCCTCTGCCGCGTTCGCTGCCGAGGCTGAAGCCGAGGCCGAAAATCCGACCATCCTCGTCGTCGGGCAGAAAGACGCCCCGATCGAGATCGCCCCGCGCGGCCTTGCCGTCAGCCTAGGCGCGGAACAGCTGGCGGCGGTCAACGCCTTCAACACCGAAGACCTGATGAAGTATGCGCCCAACTTCTTCGTGCGCAAACGCTACTCGGGCGACAGCAACGGCGTGCCCGGCTTTCGCGGCACCCATTCGGTCCAGAGCGCGCGGACGCTGGTGATGGTCGACGGCTTCGTCGTCTCCAACTTCCTCGGCAACTCGTTCGGATTTGCGCCCAAGTGGGGCGTGGTCGGCCCGGGCGAGGTCAAGCAGTTCGACATCGTCTACGGCCCCTATTCCTCGCGCTACGTCGGCAATTCGATGGGCGGGATCGTCAACATCTCCACCCGCGACCCGCAGGGGACCGAGGCTTTTGCGACGGTTCAGGGCTTCGTCCAGCCCTACCGCGAATTTGCGACGCGCGGTGATTACAAAGGCGCATCGGCCGAGGCCGGGCTGGGCTGGAAGCAGAAGGATGGGCCATTCTCGCTGCGCCTGACCGGGCGGTTCTTCCGCAACGACGGCCAGCCGATGACCTTCCTCGGGCTGGCCCCGGTCACTGGAGCCGCCGGAACCGTTGTGAGCGGGGCCATCGCCGATCCCGAACACGTCCGCGCTGCTGCTGCTGGCACGGGCATCCCCGGCGCGCCGGGCACGGCCACCAACCCCTATTTCGCCGCCCAGTCGCCCGCGCGGATCACGCAGGAACAGGCCAAGCTCAAGCTCGGCTACGATGACGGGTCCGTCACCGGGCAGCTCCTGCTGGCCTTCTGGCACAACGAGGACAGCCAGACCCGCCCCGATTGCTACCTGCGCGACAGTGCCGGCAAAACGGTCTGCGAAGGCCGCGTCACCATCGGCGTGCAGACCTACACCGCCTCGGGCGCGAACTTTTCCCGCACCCTGCGCGATGAAGTGCTGGCTGGCCTGAAACTTGCCGCGCCGTTTGGCGAAGCCACGACCGCCCGCCTTGCGCTTTCAACCTATCAAGTGCTGCGGTCCGACACGTTCACCTCGGACGGCTATGCTAGGGGCCTGTCGGGAGGCAGCGGGACCCTTGCCGCACACGGCCCGACCGGCTGGTGGACCGGCGATTTCCAGCTCGAAAGCAAAACCGGCTTTGGCGAACTGGCCGCCGGGCTCACCGCCAACCGCTACCACACCGACCTCACCCGCTCCACCCTGCCCGGCTGGACCAGTGCCGCGGGCAAGGCTTTCTCCACCCGCACGTTCGGAAAGACCCGCCAACTGTCCGCCTGGGCCGAAGCGGGGCTGCGGCAGGGGCCGCTCATCGTCACGCTGGGCACGCGCTATGACCACTGGCGCGCGTTCGGCGGCGGGGTGGCCCGGCTCGGCACCGGCACCCTTACAGGCCAGCCGGTGACCGGGCTTTACGCGGCGCGCGCAGCCGATGCGCTAAGCCCCAGCCTGTCGTTCGAAGTCGCCGCCAGCCCTAGCACCCAGGTCCAGCTCAGCCTCGCCATGGCGACCCGTTTCCCCACCGTGGGCGAACTGTTCCAGGGCAGCCTGAATGGCGACGGCACCTTCAACCCCGACAGCTTCGACCCGGCGCTGCGCCCCGAACGCAGCCGCGATGCCAACCTGCTCGTCGCGCACGACTTTGGCGCGCTCAGGCTCACCGGATCGCTGTTCTACCAGCGGGTCAGCGACACGGTGTTCCAGTTCCTCGGCTTCAACCAGAACGGGGTCTCGACGTCGTCCTACAAGAACATCGCCCTGACCCGCCAGGTCGGGGTCGAGGCGATCGCCGAGGTCCGCGACTGGCCGGTCGACGGGTTGGACATCGACGCCAACGCCGCGTGGACCGATGCGAAGACCTTGCGCAACCCTTCCAACCCGCTTGCAGCGGGGGTGCAGTTCCCGCGCATTCCCACATGGCGGATCAACGCGAACCTGCGCTATGCGCTGTCTCACCGGCTCAGCGGATCGCTCGGAATGCGCTTTGCCACCCGCCCGAATACCGACCTTTTCGGCCAGCAACGCGGCGATACCTTCGGTTTCACTTCGGAGCTTTTCGCGCTCGACGCCCGCCTCAACTGGCGGCTTTCCGGTCCGTTGCGGCTGTCCGCCGGGATCGACAACATCACCAACGACCGCGCCTGGGTGTTTCACCCCTACCCCCAGCGCACCTTCCTGATCGAAGCCGGATGGAGGCTGTGATGGCGAGCACGACCGGCACGGCCCCGAACGAAACCGCAACCGCGTTCTACCGCACCATCTGGCGCTGGCACTTCTATGCTGGGCTGGTGGTCATGCCGCTGGTCCTGCTGCTGGCGGTGACCGGCGCGATCTACCTGTTCAAGCCGCAGGTCGAACGGTGGGAGGAACGCGCGTTCCAGAACCTGCCAACCGCAGGAGCCGTAACGCCCGGCGCCCAGCGCGACGCGGCGCTGGCGGCGTTTCCGGGTGCAACGTTCCACAGCTACCGCCTGCCCGAACGGGATGGCGATGCCGCGATGATCCATCTTGCCCTGCCCGGCGGCAGGGCAATGCGCGACGTGTTCGTCTCGCCGCAGGGCAAGGTGCTGGGCAGCTTCGACCCGGACACGCGCTTCATCGCGATTGACCATGACCTCCACGGACAGCTCCTGCTCGGCCCGCGCGGATCGTGGATCGTCGAATTCGCGGCCAGTTGGGCGATCATGATGATCCTTACCGGGCTGTTTCTGTGGTGGCCCAACGGGCGCAGTTTGGCGGGCGTAGTCTGGCCCCGGCTCGGGCGGGGGAGCCGGGTGTTCTGGCGCGATCTTCATGCGGTTACCGGCTTCTGGGTGTCCGGGCTGGCGCTGGTCCTGCTCGTCACCGGACTGCCGTGGGCCCATGTTTGGGGCAGCGGGTTCAAGGCCGTGCGGGAGCAGATGGGCTGGGTTTCCGGCCCGCAGGACTGGACCATCGGCGGCCGCCCGGCAGCCAGCGGCGAACATGCTGAACATGACCATACCGCGATGATGGCGTCAGGGTCCGGCATGAGCGAGCGCGGAATGACCCATGTCATGCCCGACGGCACCGTCATGACCATGCCCTCGATCTCGCTCGGCACCATCGTCGCGCGGGCGAAGGGCGAGCACCTGCCTTTCCCTGTGCTGGTCACGCCGCCCGGAGCGCAGGCGCGCTGGGGCAAGTCCTCGGGCACGGCCTGGACGGTGAAGTCCGACGCCCAGAACCGCCCCCTGCGGGTCACCATCACCTACGATCCGATGACCGGCAAGGAAACGGGGCGCGAGGTCTTTGCCGACAAGCACTTGATCGACCGCGTGGTGGGTCATGGCGTCGCCTGGCACGAGGGCCAGCTTTTCGGCCTGTTCAACCAGTTGGTCGGCGTGGCGACCGCGCTGATGCTCGTCATCCTGACCGTCAGCGGGTTCGTCATGTGGCGGCGGCACAAGCCGGCGGACAGGCTGGGTGCGCCGCCCCTGCCCCCGGTCCCGGCCCGGCCGCGATCGCTGATGGCCGCCGTGCTGGTGCTGGCCGCGCTGCTGCCCTTGCTGGCAATCTCGCTGATCGTCCTGTTGCTGGCCGAGCGGCTGGCGCTCCCCCGCCTGCCGCGCACGGCAGCATGGCTGGGGGTGGCTGTGCCGGGCTGACGCTCAGAGTTCGCGGATGCGGATATTGCGCCAGCGGCAGCGCGCTCCCCGGCCCCAGCGTGCCTCGCCGAACACGAGGTCGTTGTCATGGACTTCAAGCGCGATGTGCCCGCGCGGGCCGAGGAAGGCCGCCACCGCGGCGGGATCGTAGTTGGGCGTGTCGATCTTCGCCGTATCCAGTTGCGCCACCTTGAGCCCGTTAACCCAGGTGGTGATCACCGGCAGCGCCCCACCGGTGCAGCGGATGCGCAGCTCGTTCCAGTCGGCCCAATTCCACACGCGCAGGAAATCCTCGATCTTTCCGGCATAGTCCAGCCGGTCGACATGCTCCTGCTTCAACACCTCGGTCGAGGTGGCGGGATCGTCGTTGCGCAGGCCGATCGGGTTGCCAGCTTCGTCCCTGAGCGACTGGACCTTGAACGGGATCGCCATGAAACTATCGAGCCCGTTGCCGAAGAACCCTCCGATCCCGCCGGATTCGCGGTGGTCGAGCAGGACCTGAAAGCCGGTCCAGTCATCGCGTCGGCGGCGCAGCATGATGCCCGTGTCGGCCGGCCAGTCGGGCCGCGCCTCGAGCACCAGTTCGAAATCGCCGAAAGTTTCCTCGCTGACCAGATAGCCGCCGTAACCGCTCCCCGGCTCGTCCTGCTCGCCGATGATATGGCCATCCTCGACCGACCAGCGCGCCGGGTGCTTTTCCGGTTCGACCGGCAGGGGCCGGTCCATCTCTCGCCAGATGTCGAGCACTTCCGGCCCGCCGGGCCAGCGCGTGCCATAGATGCGCGGGGCGGCGAACCAGCCGTCCAGCGTCTTGCCGTCGAACAGGGGGCGGAAGCTGGTTTCGTCGGCTGCGGTATTCGTCATCAAAGATCCTTTCACGCGCCCTGTTGAGCCTTGAGCGCGCGCAGTGCGGCGACGACCATCTCGTGATCCTCGGCCTGCGGCAGCCCGCTGATCGCCGCTGCGCCGACCATCCCGGTCCCGGCAACGCGGATCGGCACGGCCCCGCCAGCCGCGGCATAAGTGCGCAGATCGAGCCCGAACCGCTCAAACAGGTTGTCGCCGCTGCGCAGCTTGAGGTTGATTGCATAGCTCGACTGTTCGAACCGCCTCGTCACCGCGAACTTGCGGCATATCCAGCCCTGGTTGTCGGCGGTCGCTCCGGGGAGCAGCGCGCTGAACAAGGTCGTCCCGCCGCGCACGATCTCGATCGCGACCGGGGCGCTGCGCTCGTCCGCCAGCCGGTGCAGTTCGCAGCCCAGCCACCACGCATCCGCATTGGAAAAGCGGCTGAGTTCGATCGTCTGTTCCTGCGCGATCACGCGGTCGAGTTCGGCTTTGTCGTCGGTCATGCAAACAGGTCCTCAATTGAAAAATGCAGCGTCAGGCGACGCGGCGCAGCGGCAGGATCATCAGCGATCCGACGAGCGCAAAGGCGGTGGCCGCAAGGAACATCGCCGGATAGTTGGACACGCCGCCCCCGATGGCCAGGAACATCGGCGCGATGGCCGGGGCAAGCGACTGCGGCAGGCTGTTGGCGATCTGCATGATCCCCAGGTCCTTTGCCGCGCTGGTCTTGGTGGGCAGGACCGACGCGCTCACCGCCATGGTGATCGCGGTGAACACGTTCTTGGCGACCTTTATGACCGTGATCGCGCCGATGAACAGCGCCAGTGTCCAGACCTGGCTGATGGCCAGCAGGCCGGTCGTCACCACCAAGCCCGAGATGACCACGACCGGCTTCATCCGGCGCGTCCGGTCAACGACATAGCCGGCGATGGGGGTCAGGATCAGGCCGAGCACGGCCACCGCCGAACTGCTGATGAAGATGGCCCGCGGCACCTCTGAGGTCGGGACGCCGACCATGTCGGTGAGGGCGAACACCTGATAGGTCTGGGCGAAAGAATAACCGGTGGAAACGAGGAACCGGCTGGAAAAGACCAGCCCGAATTCCCGGTCCTTGAAGGGATTTACGCGAAATACCGAAAGAATGCCGACGAACGAAATGGGGGCGCTCGGCGTGGCGGGCGCATCGGGCAGGAACTTCAGCACCAGGGCCACCGACAGCGCGCTTGGCAGCCACGGCACGAGGAACATGGCAATGCTGCTCGACTGTGTGAACTGGGTGATGAACGTGCCCGCGACGGTGGCCACGATGACCGTCAGGCCAAGGATCGAGGACATCCGTCCGCGCTGGGCGAACGGGACCTGGTCGGGCAGGATCGCGTTGAGCGAGGCCTGGGTGGCGTTCGACCCGATCTGGCAGATCAACCAGCCAAAGCCGAGCAGGATCAGCGACTCGCTGATAGCCATGATCGTCAGCCCGCACAGCAGGAACAGGGCGCCGAGCGCGATCCACAGCTTGCGCCGACCGATCCGCGCCGTAGTGTGATCGGATATGGCGCCCCAGATGGGCGCGGCGACCATCGCGCAGAACGCGCCGATGGAAAGGACCAGTGCCAGATAGCTCGCCTTCTGGTCGGGCGGTGCGATTTCGCCCACGCGCAGGGCGATCGTGATGACGATCGGCGTCAGGATCGCCAGCCACGCCGAGAACTGCGCGAATGCGTAAATGGCCATGAAGCCGGCGCTGACCCGGACCTCTTCGCCCAGCGGGAGTGGAATGCCGGCCGCCGCACTGTCTACGGTTGCGGTCACGCCCGGTCTCTCCGGACGGCGTTCGTCAGATGCGTCGCTGCTTGCTGCTCGGCCATGCTTTCCATCACCCTTTTCTCCTTTGCGGCCCGTCTGAACGAACTGATTCGCTTTGCATATATCGCCGGAACCGACGCTGCGTTCTCGGCAACCCGCCGTTTTTACGCGCCATCTTTTGTTCCGGCGCGCTCACGAATGCCACTAGCCTAAATTTTTAATTCCGTTAAACTTAGCGCAAAGCAGGCTTGGGAGGAAGAGGATGCTGCATCGTGACGAAGAAAAGCTGTCGCGCCTCTCCGGCGGCGGCCTTCGGCGCGTGGTTGCCGGCACATTGATCGCGGCGCTCACGCTTGCCCTCCCGCTGCGGCAGGCTGTCGGCGAAGCGCCGCTGCCGGGCGCGGACTGGGCCAGTTATCATGCCACGCCGGGGGGTGAACACGTTTCGCCGCTGCGCCAGATCACCCCCGCCAACGTGACACAATTGCAGCCGGCATGGCGGATCGAGACCGGCCCCGGCGGGCTTCAAACGACGCCGCTGGTGATCGGCGGGGTGCTGTATGCGATGACACCGCAGCAGGAGGTTTTCGCCGCCGATGCCGGCACCGGCGCGGTGCTGTGGAAGCGCGCGCTGCCGGATTCGAACCTCCAGCCGGTCCGCGGGCTCAGTTACTGGACATCGGGCAAGGACCGACGGCTGGTGGTAGGAGCGGGGGCCTTTCTTCATGCGCTCGATCCCGCCACTGGCCAGCCAATTGCCGGCTTCGGCAAGGATGGCCGGGTTGACCTGCGCGAGGGGTTGGGCCGCCCGGCAAGCGATGTTGCCCTGGCGATCACATCGCCCGGCGCGGTTTGGCATGACCTGTTGATCGTCGGCTTCCGCACGGCCGAATCGTGGCCCGCCGCGCCCGGCGCGATCCGCGCCTATGACCTGCGCACCGGGGCGCTGCGCTGGACATTCCACGCCATCCCGCGCCCCGGCCAGCCCGGCGCGAAAACCTGGCCCGACGGCGCATGGAAGACCGCCGGCGGTGCCAATGACTGGGCCGGGATCGTGGTCGACGAAAAGCGAGGAATCGTGTTCGCGCCGACAGGATCGGCGGTGGACGATTTCTATGGCGGTGCGCGCAAGGGCGACAACCTTTTCGCCAATTCGCTGCTCGCGCTCGATGCGCGCAGCGGGCGGCGGCTGTGGCATTTCCAGATGGTCCACCACGATACGCTGGACCGCGATCCGCCCAGCCCGCCGGTGCTGCTGACTGTGCGGCGCGGTAAGCGGATGGTCGACGCCGTGGCGCAGGCGACCAAGCACGGCCTGCTGTTCGTGTTCGACCGGGTGACCGGAAAGCCGCTGTTCCCGATCCGCGAACTGCCGGTCCCGCAGAGCACTGTTTTGGGTGAGCATCCCTCGCCCACCCAGCCCTTCCCCACCCTGCCCGCGCCCTATGCCCGGCAGCGGCTGACCGCCGATATGCTGACCACGCGCACGCCCGAGGCCCATACAGAGGCCGCCGCAGCCTTTGCCGGATTTTTCAGTGACGGGCCGTTCGCCCCGCTGCGCACGGACAAGCCGACGGTAGTCTTTCCCGGGTTCGACGGCGGGGCCGAATGGGGCGGGCAGGCGACTTCGCGCGGCGTTCTCTACATCAATGCCAACGATATCGCCTGGACCGGGGGCCTCGCCCGCGTGTCTCCCGACGCCGCGGCGCAGGTCTACCAGACCAACTGCGCGAGCTGCCACGGGATCGACCGCAAGGGCGCGCCACCGGAATTCCCCTCGCTCGTCGGGATCATGAAACGCCGCCTTGAGGGCGAGGTCAGCGGTGCGATCACGCGTGGGCGCGGACGGATGCCGGCCTTCACCAACCTTGGCCCGAAGATGGGCGAACTGATGGAATATCTGCGCCACGCCGACGATGCGCCGGTTGCGGGCAGCGCGGGGAAGTCCACCACCCCTGCCGCGCCGCCACGCTATGTGTTCACCGGTTACCGCAAGTTTCTCGACGCCGACGGTTATCCCGCCGTCGCGCCGCCGTGGGGCACGCTGAGCGCGATCGATCTCAACACCGGGCGCTATCTGTGGAAGGTGCCGCTCGGCGAATATCCGGCGCTGACCAAGGCTGGCCTGCCGCCGACTGGAAGCGAGAACTACGGCGGCCCGATCCTGACCGCGAGCGGGCTGCTGTTCATCGCAGCGACGATCCATGACCGCAAGATCAGGGCGTTCGACCCCGCCAGCGGCAAGGTGCTGTGGCAGGCCGGGCTGCCCCAGTCAGGCACGGCCACGCCGATCACCTATATGGCTGGTGGCCGCCAGTTCGTGGTCATCGCCACCAATGCCGCACGCGACGCCAAGGCTGAGCCCGGTTCCGGCTATTCCGCTTTCGCCCTGCCCGCTCCGGCCGGCAGGTAATTAAATCTTTTCAGGGACTTCCCCCATGCACGAACCTAATGCCAAGGCCGCCCCGTTCGGGGTCGGCATCATCGGAGCGGGGCTTGTCACCCGCTCGATCCACCTGCCCGCGCTCGCCGCCATGCCCGAACTGTTTACGGTTCGCGCGCTGTGGGACGTTGATGCCGGGGTGACCGCCACGCTCGCCGCCACCTGCGACGCGCACGCGGCGGCAGACCTTGCCGAATTGCTGGCCCAGCCCGGGCTCGACGTGGTCGCGGTGTGCAGCCCGGCACGGTTCCACGCGGAGCACGCCATTGCCGCCCTGCACGCCGGGGTGCGGGTCGTACTGGTCGAAAAGCCGCTCTGCTCCAGCGCGGACGAGGCCGAGGCGATCGCCACCGCCGCGCGGGAAACGGGCGGGGTTGTGGTGGTTGGAGCGATGCATCTTTACGATGCGGCGTGGCAGTTCATGGCTGCCGGGGCGGCGCTGCAGGCCGAGCGTCCGGCGCTTATCCGCTCGAGCATCATCCTGCCCCCCAACCGCCTCTTTGACGGCTGGGCCAGCGAAGCCGTGACCCCGCCGCCCACCGCCGCCCCGCCGCAGCGGACCCTGGCGGAAATGATGCGGATGTCGGTTCTGGAACTGGCGATCCACAACCTCCCGCTGGTGCGCCGCCTGCTCGCCCCCGGCGCGGTTCCCGAGGTCTTGCTGGCCCGGCGGTTCCGTCCGTTCGGCTATATGATCTCGATCCGCGCGGGGGAGCAACTGGTTGATCTGTTTGCCTTTCTTCACGCCCACTGGCGCCCGGAATGGACCCTCACGGCCACCGCGCCCACCTGGCAGGCGCGCGCCGAATTCACCCCGTCGTTCGTCATGGCCGGTTCTGGCACGGCCTCGATCTCGGACGCGGGCGGCATCCGCGCGATGGGCGCGAGCGATGAAAACGGCTATGTCGGCGAGTGGCGCGAGATCGCCGCAATCCTGTCGGGGAGCGCGCCGCCGCCCGATCCGCGCGCTTTCGTCGATGATTTCGCCTTTGCCCTGTCAATCGCCGAACAGGCTGTCGCGCTGATCAGCGCCGGAGATGACCAATGACCGCGCCCCTGCTGCTGAGCTTTGACCCCGCCCGCCCTGGCCCGGCGCGCACCCTTGCCGCATCGCTGCCCGCCTCGGTGAAACTTGTTGAAACTGCTGGAGAAATCGCGCTTGTGGATGGCCAGGGCAACTGGCCGGAGCACGTCGCAGGCTGGATTGGCAAAGGCGTGCGCCGGGTGCTGGTGCTCGATCCGGACATCGCCGGTGCCGACACGCTGGCCCCGGTGCTTGCCCTTGCCGCAGGGCAGGATGCGCAAGTGAGCATCAGCGAAACCCATGCCGACAACCCCGCAACGCCGCAGGTTCGGGGCTGGCTGGATGACCGGTTCGGAATCCACACCATCACGGGGCACAGCTGCGATCCGCTTGCCGGGCTCATTCTGCAACAGCTTCGCATCGCCCGTGCAACGGGTCTGCAAGGTTTGGCCATCGACCACGCGGTGGTTTCGGCCGATGCCGCCGTCGCGGTGCTGTCCGGTGCGCTGGACGATACCCCGATCAGCCTGCGCCTCACCGCGACGCGCAGCGCTGTGCCCGGCGCGCATCATGCCTGGATGGCCCACGCGCCCGACGCCTCGGCGAGCCTGACGGTATTTTCCGGGCCGGCCGCCCGCCCGGCGCAGGCGCTGCACATGACCACCGAGGGAGGGCACTGTCCGCCGACGATCTATGAACATGCCCACCGCGCCAGCCTGCGGGCCATGCTGACCGGGGCGGGCGGCGATGCGGAACGGGTGGCCCGATGGCTGGATGATGCGGCGCTTGCCCGCGCGATTGGCGGCACTGGCTGAGATGGACGATTGCGCGGCGCGGCGCGCATCCCTAAGGCCGGGCGGACACATGGCGGGGAGGCAGGCGTGACGCAAGCGAGCAGGAAACCGGAGGAAACGCAGCCCCGCCCCGCGACCGCCGGGGTCGGAGCCTATGCCAAGGGCGCGGCCAAGCGCGACGAGATCCTCACGGGCCTGATGGACAAGCTTGCCCGGCAGGAATTGCGCAACCCTTCGCTGCGAGAGATCGGGCGCTCGCTTGGCATCCAGCCGGCGCATATCCTCTATTATTTCAGCAGCCGCGAGGAATTGCTCCAGGCGGTGATCATGCGCTGGGACGAGAGCGCGAGCACGAAGGACCTGACGCTGGACCAGTTTGCCTGGCAGATCGAGCGCAACCGTGCCATTCCCGGGATCGTCCACCTCTACCTTGCCTTCGCGGCAGAGGCGGTCGACCCGCTCCATCCGGCGCATGACTATTTCCGCCAGCGCTTCCTGCGCGTCCGGGCCACGCTTGCCGAGCGCATCCGCAAGGAGCAGGAGGCGGGCACGATCTCGCCCCAGCTCGATCCCGATGCCGAGGCGCGGCAGTTGATCGCGCTGGCCGATGGATTGCAGTTGCAGTCGCTGGTCGATCCCGGGGTCAATGCCGCGAACGACCTTGTTGCCGCCATCAGCAGGCTGCGGAGCCGGGCGTAGAACCAGATGGCTCTTGGGTAAGGACCGCGCGGCGTCGGGCCGGACGCCCCGCCGAAACCCCGCCGTCGACCATGTGGACGCCGCCGGTGCAGTAG
This sequence comes from uncultured Novosphingobium sp., assembly GCA_964343385.1. Classification (GTDB taxonomy): domain Bacteria; phylum Pseudomonadota; class Alphaproteobacteria; order Sphingomonadales; family Sphingomonadaceae; genus Novosphingobium. The sequence goes on from CAYFJH010000042.1 coordinate 13,355, forward strand.
CTGGCCTCGTCGCTGGCGAGAAACAGGATCATGCTGGCAACTCCTCGGCGAAACCCTGGCGGCCGAGCGGAGTGCTCGAGGACACTCGCTGGTCGCGATCGCCTTCGGCGCTTACTGCGAGCGCACGGACCATCGGCGTATCGATCGTTGGCTGTTGACGCGAATCCCACGCGCAGCACCCTCGATCGCGGCGGCCCGCAGCGAAACAACGACGATGTGGCAGGAAGATTGCGGGGGGCCTGTTTTCGCCGTCCCGTCGGTTCCGCAGCTTTGCAAGACCGGCGGGGTTGATGCTTTGGCCGTAAACACATAAACCATGCCGCAGAGGCCAAATCCCTGCAGGGACGCGGCGGCGTGGTTTATGAGTTTGCGGCCTAGTCCGGCCGGACCGACCGGGAGAACCATCTATCATCGCGCCACTGCATCTTTCCGCACCCCGGCGACACGCGCGCGTCGCGGCGCGGACCGCCGCTGCGCTTGTAGTCTGCGGCGTCCTGACGCCGGCCGCATTGGCCGCCGACCTGGACCTGGTCGCCACCCGTCCGCTCGAGTTCGGCGCGTTGGTGGTGCCGGGCTCGGGTACGGTCCGGGTGTCACCTGACGGTTCGGTTACGGCAAGCGGGATCATTCCGCTCAACCGGGCACGGCCGGCACCGGCGGAATTCATCCTGATCTATCGCCCCCGCGGACTTATCGGCACCGGCGCAGTCCAGCTGGTGCTGAATACGCCGCCGACCCTGACCCGCGACGGGACAACCGGCGTGCTGTCCGGGATTAGCACGGACCTGCCGGGATTTAGCAGCCTCATCCCCGGACAAGCACAGATATACACCTTTACGGCCTGTCGGCAGCCCACCTGCACTGTAACCTTTCGGGTGGGTGCCACGCTGACCCTGACCGGAGGTGCGGCCGACGGGCGGTTTTCCTTTCCGCTGTCGTTCACGGCACGGGTAGTCGCGGAGTCATAGAAAGGTGTCACTTGTGCGAGCCTTACCGGGACTGACGCTTGGCGCGCTGGCGCTGATGGCTTGCGCACCGGCCTTTGCGGCCACGTCGGCCGGGCAGGCCACCGCCCAGGTGATCAGCCCGCTGGCGGTGACCAGCACCGACCTGCTTGAATTCGGAACGGTAGTCGGGCCGGGCACGGTCACCGTCGCCCCGATCACTTCGGCTGCGGTTTATGGCGGGGGTGCCGAAGGGATCTGCAAGACGGCCTGCCCCCTGCCCCACGCCGCGCGCTTTGAAGTTCGCGGCGAACCGGGGCGGACCTATGCGGTGGCCGTGCCGGCGGCCATCCGCGTGACGGCACCGGGCGGCGGCGCTGCGATGCTGATCGACGGATTCGCCATCGTCACCCGCAGCCGCCCCGGCGAGAGCTGGGGCATGTTTGACGGAGCCGGGCTGGACCGGTTTGAGGTGGGCGGGGTGCTGCACCTCGATAATACCGCCGAGCCAGGTCAATATAGCGCGCAAGTTCCCGTGACTGTTCAATATTTCTGATAAAAATAAGCTTGAATCGCGGTCGCGAGTTCATGGAAATTCTACACGATCTTTACTTAGGTGCTCCCCCTTATCCAATCGTTAACCATTCTCTTTGTATCCGCTGCAGCGCCCGGGAAAACTGTCCCGGCGTAAAACAAACGCGGCCTGCTGGATCGGGTCCTGGCCTGTCGCACCACTAGGGATCGAAGAGATGAAGTATATCGTTGCCGCAGCCGGCCTTGCCGCGCTGTTTTCGGGTTCGGCACAGGCCGCAACCGGTTCCACCTCCACCGCCACCGGCACTGCCAACGCGACCGTCGTCGCGCCGCTGCAGATCGCTCACACTTCTGGCGCCGCGCTGAACTTCGGCACCTTCACCGCCGGGACTGGCGGCACCGTCACGGTCAGCTCGGCCGGGACGGGCACGGTCGGCGGCGACGTCGGCTTCGTCAATGGCAACACCAATGCCGCCGATGGCTTCACGGTCACGGGCAGCGGCACGCGCACCTTCAACATCACCACCTCGACCGGCAACACCGTGTCGACTGGCGGCGCGTCGCCGGCCACGATGGCCTTCACCGTCTCCACTCCGGCCAGCGCTTCGCTTGTTGGCGGTTCGTACACGCTGAACATCGGCGGCACGCTGACCGTGGGCAGCGCCCAGGCAGCCGGTGCCTATACCGGATCGTACACCGTCACGGTCACCTACCAGTAAGTGGGCGTGTCCCCCGTCCGGGCGACCGGATGGGGGACCCCTTCGTTGCCGCATCATGCGCAGCATTCACCTTCTGGCCCTGTTGCCCCTGGTCCTGGCGGTTCCCGCACAGGCGGCGAGCGGCAACAGCAGAGTCCTGACCGGCAGCGCCCAAGCCAGCGTCGTCCGGCCGGTGACCATGACCAACACCGCCGCGCTCAGGTTCGGGCAGATTGCCCGGCCCGCCACGGCTGGCACGGTCACGATTTCTCCGGCCGGCACCATTTCCTCGGGCGGCGGGGCGGCGGGCAATGCCACGATCGCCCAGACCGCCGGCGGACCTGCGCCCGGCACGTTCCAAATCACCGCCTATCCGGGCGCGCAGTTCGCCGTGTTCGGACCCGCTTCGTTCAATATCAGGAACGGACCACGATCAATGGCGGTCACGCTTTTGACGGGAAGCCTGCAATTGCTGTCCTCGACCAGCACGTCGGAAACCTGGCGGCTCGACGTGGGCGGAACGCTCAACCTTGGTGCGAACCAGGCGGTTGGCACCTATTCGGGCAGCTATACGTTGATAACCCAATACCAATAGGCCCTGGGCGGGCCACCATGGATTGCAACGACATAAGTGATTTACCATAAGCGGTGGCAGCGAAGTTCCGCCGTGCCGGGGGGTAGATCATGTACAGAATTACAGTTCGCCAGCACTTTGGTGCTGCGCGCGGGGCCGCTGCCGTGCTGTCGTTCATGGTGGCGGCGGCCGGGCTCGTTCCGGAGGCGGCGACGGCCCAGCAGGTTCCGACAGCGGCGCAGGCTCCCACGGGCGCGGTCGGCGGCATGGGCGACGTCAACATCTACCCCAAGCGCATCGTGATCGACGATCGGCGGCGGCTCGGCACGCTGGGGCTCTATAACCGCAGCACCAGTCCGGGCGACTATGACATCACCCTGGCCGACAGGCTGATGACCCCGGCGGGCCAGCTGCTCGACCTCGACGCAGTGACCGACCCCGAGCTGCGGGCGCGGTCGCGCTCGGCTGCGGGCATGTTGCGCTGGTCGCCGCGCCGCGCCGCGCTGGGCGGGAGCGAGGCGCAGACTGTGCACGTCATGGCCCGCATCGCGCCTGACACGGCGCCGGGAGAATACCGCTCGCACTTCATGATCCTGTCAGTCCCGCCAGAGGGCGAGGGCCTGTCGATCGACCAGGCCGCAGGCGCAGCGCCGGCGGACGGGATCGGCGTGCGCATCGTCCCGCGCTTCGGCATCTCGATCCCGGTGATCGTCCGCGTCGGCCCGACCACGCTCAACGTCGGGATCGCCGGCCTGGCGATGATCGACGGGCCGCAGGGGCGTTCGCTGCGCCTGCAGCTGACGCGCGAGGGGACGCGCTCGGCCTTCGGCGACATTGCGGTGACGGTGCCCGGAACCAAGACCACCGTGGCCGAGGTCATGGGCGTGGGCGTCTATACCGAGGTCAACGGGCGCGAGGTAATCCTGCCGCTGAACCCCAAGGCCGATCCGCGCAGCTATGCCCGCGGTTCCAGGCTGACCGTGACTTTCACCGATGACGATGCCGAACCGGGCAAGGTGCTCACCCGGCAGGAACTCACCGTCCCGTGAACAGGCGGCGGCGCATCGCCGCGCTTGGTGCTGGCGGAGCCGTGATCTCGGCTTCGCTGCTACTGGCGATGGAGCAGGTGCAGTGGACGGGCACACCAGAGGTTGTGGACCGGCCGCCCCTTGCCGTTTCCAGGGTCCGGCACGTGACGCCGCCGCCGATCCCCGCTCCGCATACCGCTGGCGGCGGGGCCACACCGCCGCGTCTGGCCCCGGTGCAAGCACCAATCACGCCGGGGCCGCGCGCGAAGCTGCGGGGAGGAACCGGGCCGGCCATCTCGCTGGCCGCATTGGTCGGCCCGGCGGCGCAGCGCAGGCTGCTGATATCGGCGAATGACGGGGCGACAGCGCCGGAAGAGACGGGCGCTCCGGGTGTGGTCCCGCCAGCCGCACCGGCAACATCGCCCACTGGATCGGCCGCCAGCGCCTGGCTTGGCGCGCGCCGGAACGCCGCGTTCATTCCCGCGCCAGCCACCAGCCTTGTCACCGCATTGATGCCGCGCAAACCGCTGCTGGGGCTGAGCACCTCACGGACGGACGCGAGCGACCCGGCAATGCCAGTCATGCGCCCGGCGGACGGTGCGAACGATCTTGCTGCCCCGGCCCCTGCCCCGGCCCCTGCCCCGGCCCCTGCTGCGCCGCAGCCGCAACCCATGCCCGCCGCCGGTTTCGCGGTGCCGACGGCCCGGCCCCCGGCCAGCGGCGGCCTGCGCGCGGCGAAAGCGGGCGTGGTCGCACCTTCGCAGGACCTCGCCGCGCCCGGCAGCGCCGCGCAGGTGGCCGCGGGGTTCTCCGAAGACGACCAGTTGATCCTCGAGATCGCCACCCCACGCGGCGAGCTGGCCGACACCATCATCGCCTACAACCGGCGCGGGATCGTCTACCTGCCGCTTGGCGCGATAGCGCAGTTTCTCGACCTGCCGATCGTGGTCAGCGACAACGGCAATTACGCGCATGGCTGGGCGCTCGACCCGGCGCAGGTGGTCACGATCAATTTACGCGATGGCACCGCGCGCGTAGGCGAGCGGACTATCGCGCTGCGGCCTGGCGACATGGCGGCCTTTGACGGCGAGCTGTACCTGCACGCCGAGCGGTTCGCCGAGGTGCTGCCGCTGGCGCTGGTCACCAACCTGCGCGCGCAGAGCGTTCTGGTCCAGCCGCGAGCGCCCCTCCCCTACCAGCAGCGCGCCGAACGCGAGGCCGCGCGGGACCGGCTTGCCGGTCGGCAGGCTGCATCCTCGCATGAGCGCGGTCTGGCGCGGGTCGATACGCCGTGGCTGGCGCTGGGCGTCCCGGCGCTCGATGCCGAACTGCGGCTTGGCACCGACAGCGTGACGGGGCCGCGGGCGGAGGGCGAAGTGCGGTTCGCGGGCGACCTCGCCTGGCTCAGCACGCGGACCTACGTCGGGCTGCAGAACGGAAAGGGGATCACGGCGGCGCGAGCGGAATTCGGCCGGCGCGATCCGGCAGGCGGGCTGCTCGGGCCACTGGGCGCGACGGCATTCGGGTTCGGCGACGTGACCTCCACCGCGCAGACGCTAGGCCTCGCCAGTGTCAGCGGGCGCGGTTTCCATATCGGCAATGCGCCGCTGGAGCGGACCTCGGTGTTCGACAAGGTCGATCTGCGCGGCGACCTGCCGGACGGTTTCGATGCCGAGCTCTACCGCAACAACCTGCTGATCGCCTCGCTCTCCGGGCCGGTTGCCGGACAGTACGAATTCCTCAACGTGCCGGTGGAATTCGGGCTCAACATCTTCCGCATCGTCCTCCACGGACCGCAGGGCCAGCAACGCGAGATCGTGCGCCAGTTCAACGTCGGTGACGGCCGGCTGGCCGCGGGCGCGCTGGTCTATGACGTGGGGCTGGTGCAGAAAAACCGCCCGCTGTTCGAATTCAACGATCTCGCGCGCCTGCCCGACGCCGACGACGGCTCGCTGCTTGCCGCGGCGCAGCTCGCCTATGGACTGTCCGACACCCTCACCGCCGGGTTCGACGCGGCATGGTATCAGCGGCGGGGCACCGCGCATTGGCAGACCGGGGCCAGCCTGCGGGGCGGGATGGGCGGGATGGCGGTCAAGCTGGACCTCGCCCTGGCCGACCGGGGCGGACGCGCGGCCGGGCTTGGCCTTGCCGGACGGATCGGCGGGGTCAGCGTGGTGGCCAGCCATACTGAATACCGCGGTGGCATGGTCGACGAGGTGCGGGGCTGGAGCGACCAGCCGCTGGTCCGTTCCAGCGAAGTATCCATCAACGGAATGCTGCGGCTGGGCGGGAGCGGCCCTGGCAGCTGGAGCATGCCCTTCTACGGCATCGGCCGCGATGTCCGCTATGCCGACGGCCGCCGGGTCCAGTCGGTATCGCTCAACCAGGCCGCACCACTTTCGCCCGGGTTGCAGCTGTCGCATCTGGTGGAATTCAACCGCACGAGCGCGCCGCTCTTCGGCAGTTCGGCGCGGCTAACGGGCGCGTTCGACCTAGCCACGCTGTCACGTTCGGCGACCCAGTTGCGCGCGGCGGTAGGCTATGGACTGGTCCCACGACCGCAACTGACGGTGGTCACGCTTTCGGCGGATCGGCGAATCGGCGAACGCACATCGCTGCGCGCGCTGGTAGGGCGCAACGTCGCCTCGCGCCAAACCCTGCTTGGCCTGTCGGGCCAGCGCCGGTTCAACCGTTTTTCACTGGCGCTCGATGGCAGCGTGACCTTGCCGGGCCAGTATTCGGCCGTGCTCCGGCTGGGCTTCGGACTTGGCCGCAATCCGTTGGACGGCCATCTGTTCAGCGCAAGACCCGGCCTTGCCAGCGGCGGGGCGGCGGCAGTCCGGGCGTTTCGCGACAGCGACGGCGACGGCCGTTACGGCCCGGGCGACGAGCCGCTGGCGGGGGTCAATTTCCTTGCGGGCAGCGAGATGGCGACAACCGGCAAGACCGGCATCGCACTGCTCGGCAACCTTGGCGACGGTCAGCGCGCGGCAATCCGGATAGACCCCGACACCCTGCCCGACATCGCGCTTGCCCCCGTTCGCGAAGGCGTGTTGCTGGCTCCGCGCGCAGGCCGCATCGCGGCGCTGGATTTTCCCGTGGTCGTCCTGTCGGAACTGGCCGGAACGGCACAATTCCGCACTCCCGAAGGTGCCAGGCCGGTCAGCGGACTGATCCTGCTGCTCGAAGACCCCGCCGGCACCCCCGCGGCGCGCACACGGACGGCTGGGGACGGTTCATTCTGGCTGGAGAAACTGAAAGCCGGCAGCTACCGGATCGCGCTCGACCCGGCGCAGGCAGAGCGGCTGAGGATCAAGCTGGTGGGGCAACCGGCGGCGATGCTTGACAAGGCGGGCACGGCGGCGCGCCTGACGATCATGGTCGAGCCACAATAAAGGCGAGAAAAGACCTGTCGTGGCGGGCCATGGTAGCGAAAGAGGATTCGATCCCTTCGCCAGCGCAAGAAAGCGCGGAAAGACCATCCCGAGCTTCGAGGCCGCGACACGAACATGCCATGAAACCTTGGATGACGGTTGGAATGATGGCCATCTTGCCCGGTGATTTTACGACTTCTTTACGTCCCGGCCATTCAATCCACATAGCGGCTTAACGCAATTCCGCTGCAATTCCTGGCCTTCAGATCGGAGGCTCGCAGTGGATCAGACGTCACACACCCAACGCAACTCGCTAGCTGCGCTAACCCTTGGCGCTATCGGCGTTGTGTATGGGGATATTGGCACAAGTCCACTCTATGCCTTTCGCGAAGCTCTGGCGCAGGCGGCGGATGGTGGAATTTCGCAAAGCGAGATCGTTGGTGTTTTGTCGCTCGCGCTGTGGGCCCTGATAATCGTGGTTACGCTCAAGTATGTCCTCTTCCTGAGCCGTATGGACAACAATGGCGAAGGCGGCGTCCTGTCGCTGATGGCCCTCGCCAAGCGGGCGACTAGTGGACGCAGGCTAATCGTCCTGCTGCTCGGCGCAACGGGCGCGGCGATGTTCTATGGCGACGCGATCATCACACCGGCGCTATCGGTGCTTTCGGCAGTCGAAGGTCTCAAGACCATCCCCGGCATGGGCGACATGTCGCAGCCGCTGATACTTGGTGTAACCGTCGGCATCCTGGTCGCCCTGTTCATGATCCAGGCGCGCGGAACGGCGAGCGTGGCGGTACTGTTTGGTCCGGTCTGCGTCGTGTGGTTTGCGGCGCTGGCGGGCCTTGGGCTGTGGCATATCGCGGATGCGCCCCAGGTGCTGGCCGCGTTCGATCCGCGCAACGCCATCGGCTTCCTGATGTCGCATGGCCTGACCGGGCTGTTCGTGCTGGGCGCGGTTTTCCTGACCGTCACCGGGGCCGAGGCACTGATTGCAGACATGGGGCACTTTGGCCGCAAGCCGATCCAGCTTGGCTGGGTGTCGTTCGTCTGGCCCGCGCTGACGCTCAACTACCTTGGTCAGGGCGCGCTGGCCCTGAAGGCTCTGGCGCTGGCCGAAGCTGCCGGCAAGCCGCTTGCCAATGCCGACTGGTTCTTCATCATGGCACCCGACGCCCTGCGCGCGCCGCTGGTCATCCTGGCGACCCTGGCGACGATCATTGCCAGCCAGGCGGTGATCACCGGTGCCTATTCGCTGAGCCACCAGGCCATTGCATTGGGCCTGCTGCCGCGCATGACCATTCGCCAGACGTCCGAGCATCAGATCGGCCAGATATACATGCCCGGCGTCAACTGGCTGCTGCTGGCGGGTGTCCTGATGCTGGTGTTCGGCTTCAAGTCGAGCTCGGCCATGGCCGCCGCCTATGGCATCGCGGTTACCGGAACCATGGTCGTGACCACCTGCCTGGCCTTCATCATCGCCTGGAAGTTCTGGCAATGGGAGCCGGTCTGGACGGCATTGCTGATCGCCCCCTTCCTCGCGCTCGACCTGTTCTTCTTCGGGGCGAACGTGCTGCGTGTCAGCGAAGGCGGCTGGGTGCCGCTGCTGGTAGCCTCGATCGTGGGCTTCGTGATCTTCACCTGGCTCAAGGGGCGCAAGGCTGCGCAGGACCGCACGACCGAACAAGGCGTATCGCTTGACGAAATGGTACAGGCGCTGTCCGCAAGGCCGCCAATGCGGATCGACGGAACAGCGGTCTTTCTTACCCAGGACCTCGAATTCGCGCCGTCCGCGTTTCTGCACAACCTCAAACATAACAAGGCGCTGCACCGCACCAACATCATGCTGAAGGTCGAAAGCCAGACCGCGCCCTACATCAAACCCGAAGACCGGCTGCAACTGGAACGCGTCGATGATCACTTTATCAAGGCCCGATTGCGTTATGGCTATATGGATACGATCGACGTCCCAAGCGACTTGGCGCGCGCTCCGGGACTGTTGGCGGGCCCGGGCGGCACATCGTTTTTCGTCGGGCGCAGCGCGATCCGCATCGGCAACAAGCCGACTCTGCCGCGCTGGATGACGATCATCTATTCGATTCTGCATCGGAATGCCGCCGATCCTACAGCCTATTTTTCGATCCCGCCCAATCGCGTTATCGAACTGGGTAGCCAAATCGAGCTATAGGCGTGTGATGAACCGCAGCGTTGCATCCTGGTTTGAAGCCATTCTTGCGGTTGCCGCGACAACCTGGCTGACGGCGGCGCAATTGCCAATGCTTGGGCTGGCTTCATCGGCACTGCTGTTTCTGCTTCCTGTCCTGTTCGCCGCAGTGCGCGGCGGGGTGGGGCCGGGGTTGTTGGCGGCGATGGTTGGGGCTGCCTGCTACAACTTCTTCCTGCTTGAACCTCGCTACACCTTCCGGGTCCATGAACTCGAAAATCTGGTTAGTCTGCTGGTCCTTGTCGCCGTGGCATTGGTCACCAGTCGACTCGCGTCGAGATTGATGGCGCGCGAGGCCGAGGCGCAGGAGCGCGCAAGGTTGAGCGCGGAAAGCGCCGAACTGTCGGCCCTTCTGGCAGGGCATCCCGCGCAGTCGGCACTTGCCAACGCTTTGGCCCTGATCGAATCGCGCTATGGCAAAATGCGTATACTCGTCGACGGAGCCCTACCCGACGATCCGGCAACGTTCTCTTCGCTCGATCTCGCCGCCGCCGCCTGGGCGGCACACAATGGTGATATCACCGGGCACGCCAGCGAAGTCATGCCCGCCGCCGATTGGACATTCCTGCCGCTCGCGCCGAAAAACCGCCGCGACGGAAAGACCGCAGCCCTGGGAAGGCCGATGGACGGCACGACCCGGCCAATCGAACAGATCGAACACCTGCGCCAGCTTAGCCTTTTGCTGGGGCAGTGCCTTGATCGCGACGCCCTCGAAACCGAGCGGCGCGAGCGGGAATTGCTGGAGGAGCGCGATCATTTACGACGCACGTTCCTGGCTTCGCTCGCGCACGATTTCCGCACTCCGCTCACGGTCATTTCCGGTCGTCTGGCTGAACTGGCACAGCATCATCCCGATGCGCGTGATGCGCTTGCCGCAGCCCAGCGACTTGATCGCATGATGGATGACCTCATCGGCGCGGCCCGGATCGAAGCAGGCTCGCTAGCTCCCCGATTGGAGAGCATCGACCTGGTCGATGTTGTCAGCGCCGCCAGTGAAGACTTGGAAATTCCACAGCACATTGCGTTGACACGCCAAATCCCGGCAGACCTCCCTTTTGTTATCGCCGACCCGGTACTGCTGCACCATGTGTTGACCAATCTCATCGACAACGCTTTCCGCCATGCAACCGGGACGGTGAATATCTCAGCCCATCTTGAAGGCGAATACGCCATGCTGGAGGTCAGCGACGACGGGCAAGGTGTGCCCGCTGCCGACCGCGAGCGCGTGTTCGACCGTTTCGCGCGCGCCGAAGGCTCGGACCGGACCAGCGGCAGCGGACTGGGGCTTGCTATCGTCAAGGGATTTGCCGATGCGATGGACATGAGTGTCACGGTCGGAAGTGCTGATGCAGGTGGGGCGCGCTTCGTCGTGGCAATCCCGCTTGCGACAAAGTCACGCGCATGAGTCGCATTCTGTGCATAGACGATGAACCTGCGATCCTGCGTCTGCTGGCGGTCGTTCTTGCCGCCGATGGACATGAAGCGGTCACGGCGGCCAATGGTCGCGATGCCCTTTCAATTGCTCGACGGGACGAAATTTCCGCCGTGCTTCTCGATCTTGGCCTGCCCGACCGCGACGGGCTTGAACTAATACCTGCGTTGCGGGCAGTACGACCAGTGCCAATCCTCGTCATCTCGGCGCGCGCCGATGTTGCCGAGAAGGTTTCGGCCCTGGATCTTGGAGCAAGCGACTACATCACCAAGCCCTTCGACGGAGAAGAAGTGCGCGCCCGCCTGCGCGCGGCGCTGCGACTGTCGGGAACCGCGAATGTGCGCGGCGGTGAGCTTCGACATGGGCCGATCCACATGGACACAGAACGCCACGAGGCCAATGTCGCTGGTCGCCGATTATCGCTTACGCCCAAGGAATACGCGGTTCTAAAGGCTCTGGTCGAAGCAGGAGGTCGAGTTCTTACGCACGCCGCGCTGCTGGAACGGGTCTGGGGTAAGGCGCATAAAGGCGATGTTGAATACCTGCGCGTTGCTGTGCGCGCGCTTCGCCTCAAGATCGAGGACGACCCCTCGCAGCCAGCTATCATTCGCAACGAGCCGGGCGTAGGCTATCGGTTGAGTTAAGGATGCCGTAAGCCATAGGGGCGCGGGGCCGGATCAACCGCAAGAAGACGCAAAGGGTGTAAACGAGCGACCCTGGGACAGGTCATCCAGCGTTGGCCGCAGAACTACGTTTCTCGGTCGCGCGGTGCGCTAATCCAAGCAACAGGCCGGCAAGGGTGAATTGCACAAAGCCGACGCCGCCCTCGACAGCAATCCATAATGGAATACTGGGCACATAATATTTAGCGGGTTCCGCGAGTGCAATGTAGCTAACAATAAACGCGCCAACCAGCCACGAGAATCGCACGGAACCCATCAGTGATTGATCCGTAGAGCGCGACTTTTCATACACATATGATAGTATAATGCCCTGAATTATCATTGATCCCAACCCCAGAGCAACGATCGGATCATCCCTCTGGTTATGGATTGCTGCATAATGTCGAGCGAATATTACGAAATGCGAAATTCCTTGTGTGATAAACGCAGAAATGACGTATCCAAAGGTGGAAAGCAAATGTCGTGTCATGGCCCTGCTTCCTCTCGATTCGGTCTACTGATTGCAATTTCCGATAGCCACTTGCATAATACAAGTTACTCCGAAACGGAAAGACGCCGAACCAGAAACGCTCCGCTCGCGCGTTTCATAATGGAGTGAAGTCAGGTTGGCTATGAATAGCCCCTAGGAGGCGTTGACAAATTGGCGCATCCACAGGCGGATTGAGACGATGTGGATGAAGCCGAGGTAGCTGGCGGCGGTTTTGTCGTATCGGGTCGCCAACCTGCGAGTGTTCTTGAGTTTGTTGAAACAACGCTCGACCATGTTGCGCAAGGCATAGATGTCGGCATCGACGGGCAGGTGGACCAGCCGGTTCCGCTTGGTCGGGATCATTGCAACGCCGCCGCGCTTCTCCATATCTTCGCGAATGAAGTCAGCGTCATAGCCCTTATCTGCGAGGAGCACCTTGGGTGCAGGCCCATCGGCATTCATGATCGGCAGATAGCCTTTGTAATCGGAGACTTCACCGCTTGTCAGTGCGAAGGCTATGGGCAGGCCCAGCGCATTGATGCGGAGATGGATCTTGGTCGTAAAGCCACCTTTTGAGCGGCCAAGACCCTGACACGGAGTCCCCCTTTAGCGTGTCAATCGGCGTCTAAACGGGACCCCTTATCGGCGCGCAAAAGGGACCCCCTGTCAGGATCGCGCACGGTTGATGTGACGGGGGTTCCTTGCGCTGCGCGCGGCGTAG
>CAYFJH010000043.1:0-4652 GCA_964343385.1 uncultured Novosphingobium sp.
CGGCGCAATCAGGCTTATTGCACCTTATTCCATGCGGGCGGAGAAATGGATCCTGAAACAAGTTCAGGATGACGAAACTTCGCAAGTTGAGAGATACTTCCGATGACCCCGCAAGCCCGCGTCCAGGCGGCGATCGAGGTGCTGGATGCCGTGATCGTGGCGGCGCGCAGCAAGGGCGCGCCGGCTGACCGTATCCTGAGCGAATGGTTCCGTCCGCGCCGCTATGCCGGCAGCGGGGACCGGCGGGCGGTGCGCGAGCTGGTCTATGCCGCGATCCGCAGCTGCGGCGAAATTCCTGAAAGCGGCCGTGCGGCGGTGATGTTGGTGGCTGGGGGCGATCCAGCGCTGGCGGCACTGTTCGACGGGTCGCGCCATGCGCCCGCGCCGATGGACGGCGACGAGGTCGCGGCGGCAGGCGGGGTGGCTCCGGCCTGGCTGGTCGAGGCGCTGGGCGCTTCAGGGCTGGACGGGGCGGAACAGGCGGCGCTGCTGGAGCGCGCGCCGCTCGATATCCGGATCAACCGGCTGAAGGCCGCGCTGGCGGTTTTGCCCGAGCCGGGCGCGCCGACGGCCGCGCCCGACGGGCTGCGCTATCCGGCGGGGACGGCAGTGGAGCAATGGCCGGCCTATGAGGTGGGCGCGATCGAGGTGCAGGATGCCGGCTCGCAGCTGGCTTGCCTTGCGGTGGGCGCGCGGGCGGGGGAGGCAGTGGTCGACCTGTGCGCCGGGGCCGGGGGCAAGACCCTCGCGCTCGCCGCCGCGATGGACGATGCGGGAACGCTGCTGGCCTGCGATGCGGACCGGGCGCGATTGTCCCGGCTCATGCCAAGGGCTGGCCGGGCCGGGGTCCATATCATCGAGACGCGGCTGCTGGACGGCGGGCGCGAGGCGGCGGCGTTGGCGGACTGGCAGGGCCGCGCGGACGCGGTGCTGGTTGATGCGCCGTGTTCTGGGACGGGAACCTGGCGGCGCAATCCCGAGGCGCGCTGGCGGCTGACCCCGGCGGAACTGGCGCGGCTGACGGCATTGCAGGCGTGGTTGCTCAACGTGGCGGCGGGGTTGGTGCGGCCGGGCGGGCGGCTGGTCCACGTGGTCTGTTCGCTGCTCGATGCCGAAGGCGCGGGGCAGGTCGATGCCTTCCTGGCGCGCCATCCGGGCTGGCGGGCGGTGCCGCTGGCGCTCGCGGCCGGGCGGGAGCGCGGGGCGGGCACGCGGCTGACCCCGCATCACGATGCGACCGACGGATTTTTCGTCGCAAGGCTGGAGCGGCTGTGATAGGCATTTGGCTGCTGTTCAGGCGCTATCCACGAGGATTGGCGAGAAATTGATGAACTTGCGGGAGTCCCTGATGCGTTTCGCCCTTGCCGGTGTTGCCCTTTCACTGGCGCTTGCCTTGACCGCGAGCGCCGGATTTTCCGCCGCTCCCCAGACGCTCTCCCCCCGCGCCGCCGTGCTGGTGAGCCAGGGCCGTGCCGCGCTGGCCGCGGGCGATGCCGACGGCGCGATCGATGCCTTAGAGGCGGCGCTGGCGGTCCAGCCTGGCGCGACCGAGGTGATGCTTGTCCTTGCCGAGGCGACCCGGCGGCAGGGTTTGCAGGGCAAGGCGCTGCATTACTACCGCGAGGCGATCGAACGCGATCCGCGCAGCTATGCGGCGATTTCGGGCGAAGGCATGACGCTGGTGGAAAAGGGCGCGGTCGAAAAGGCCAAGCGCAACCTTGTCCGGTTGCAAACCACCTGCGGGCAGAACTGCGCCGAGACGCAGGCGCTGGCGGCGGCGATCGCGCGCGGTCCGGTCGAGCGCATGGTCAGCGCCGAGGCAGTGAGGCCGGCGCCGGTGGTTACGAATTAGGGGGCTTTTTGCCGGATCCCGTCATCCTGAACGTGTTTCAGGATCCATCGTGCCGCACGCACCGAACCTGGTTTGAAGCGCTAACTTCCCGCTTGCGCAATTTCTGCGCCCACCGCGCTCGCCGCGAAATGGATCCTGAAACAAGTTCAGGATGACGAGGTTGTGAGGGTGGATAACGATGGCGCGATCAATAGGTCCTGACCCTATATCAAATGCCGGAATTCTTCGACCACGGCGCGGTAGACGCGCTTCTTGAAGGGGACGATGAGGTCGACCAGTTCTTCCGGCCGCGCCCATTTCCATTCGTGGAATTCGGCCGGATCGTGGGCGTCGAGCTTGATGTCCGCGTCGTGTCCGTTGAAGCGGACGAGCATCCAGTACTGGCGCTGGCCGCGGTAGCGCCCGCCCCACAGCTTGCCGAGCAGTTCGTCGGGGAGGTCGTAGAGCAGTTCCTCTTTCGTCTGCGCGATCAGCGAGACGTGCTGTTCGAGGACGCCGGTTTCTTCCCACAGTTCGCGCAGGGCCGCGGTGCGCAGGTCTTCGCCGTCGTCGATCCCGCCCTGGGGCATTTGCCAGGCGTCGCCCTCGCTGCCGCGGTTGTCGATCCGCTTGCCGACGAAGACGAGGCCTTCGCCATTGACCAGCATGACGCCGACGCAGGGGCGATAGGGCAGGGCGGAAAAATCGTTCATCGGGTTCATACTCGAAAATGGGACGGAGCGGCGCAGATTACGACAGTCGGGCTTGAGGAATCGCTGCAAATCCCCACTTAGGGCGGCATCCGCGGCTTGACTAGCGGCGCGCAGCAGCGTTTGGCTGCACATGGTGGTTTCGTGCCTGAGAGAGCGCTGGCTGACAGATTTTCTGGCCTGACAGTTTTTCTCGATTGCATCAGCCCCGATGGAGTGGCTTAGGCAGCGGCAACAAATGACCCGTGCGGGTCCCTCCGACAGAGGATGACAATGGCGACTATTCTGGCCGATTCCGGCTCTACCGCTGCTGCTGGCGGCGATCACGTTCCCGAAGCCGTCGTGGTGCGGTTCGCCGGCGATTCCGGCGACGGGATGCAGCTTACCGGCGGGCAGTTCACCCTGTCGACCGCGCTGGCGGGCAACGACCTGGCGACTTTCCCGGATTTCCCGGCGGAAATCCGCGCGCCGCAGGGCACGCTGTTCGGTGTTTCGGCGTTCCAGATCAACTTTGGCTCGACCGCGATCGAAACCGCGGGCGATGCGCCGGACGTGCTGGTGGCGATGAACCCGGCGGCGCTCAAGATGAACGTCCAGGCGCTCAAGCCGGGCGGGCTGATAATCGCCGACAGCGGCGAGTTCACCAAGCGCAACCTGGAAAAGGCGAAATACGACGTTTCTCCGCTCGAAGACGGCAGCCTCGCCAAGTGGGACCTGCTGGCCTTTGATATCAGCGCGCTGACGCTCGAGTCGGTCAAGCCGTTCGGGCTGGGCAACAAGGAGGCATTGCGCTGCAAGAACATGTGGACGCTAGGCCTTGCGTTGTGGATGTTCGACCGCGAGCGTGAGCCGATCGTCCAGTGGCTCAAGGACAAGTTCCGCAAGAACCCGGTGCTGGCCGACGCCAACATCGCCGCGCTGAACGCGGGCCATGCTTATGGCGAGACGGCGGAACTGGCCGGGCCGCTCAAGCAGACCCACCTCGATCCGGTGCCGACCGCGCCGGGGCTTTACCGGACGGTGACGGGCGCCGAGGCGGTGAGCCTTGGGCTGGTCGCGGGCGCGCAGCTGGCGAGCCTGCCGATGTTCTTTGGCGGCTATCCAATCACCCCGGCTTCGGCGATCTTGCACAACCTTGCCAAGCTCAAGGAGTTCGGGGTCACCACTTTTCAGGCCGAGGACGAGATCGCGGCGATCTGTTCGGCGATTGGCGCGAGCTATGCCGGGCAGTTGGGCGTGACCTCTTCGTCGGGTCCGGGCATCGCCCTTAAAGGTGAGGCGATGGGCCTTGCGATCATGACCGAGCTGCCGCTGGTCATCGTCAATTCACAGCGTGGCGGGCCTTCGACCGGCCTTCCGACCAAGACCGAGCAGAGCGATCTGTATCAGGCGGTTTATGGGCGCAACGGCGATGCGCCGCTGCCGGTGATCGCCGCGCGCAGCCCGTCCGATGCGTTTGAATGCGCGATCGAGGCGTGCCGGATCGCGGTGCAATACATGACTCCGGTGATCCTGCTGACCGATGGCTATATCGCCAATGCGGCCGAGCCGTGGTCGGTGCCGGACCCGGCCGATTACGCCCCGTTCCCGGTGACGTTCATGACCGAGAACAACAACCCCGAAGGCGGCAAGGTGCTGCCCTACAAGCGCGGTGAAAACGGTGTGCGCCCGTGGATCAAGCCGGGCACGCCGGGGCTGACCCACCGGATCGGCGGGATCGAGAAGGCCATCGACACGGGTGACCTCGATTACTCGCCGCTGGCCCACCAGACCCAGACCGACGCCCGCAAGGCGAAGATCGACGGCGTGGCGAAGAGCACGCCGCCGCAGGAAGTGACGCAGGGGACCGAGTCCGGCAAGCTGGTCGTGGTCGGCTGGGGTTCGACCTATGGGCCGATCACCCAGGCGGTGCGCCGGGCGCGCGCCAAGGGGCTGGACGTCAGCCATGTCCATGTCCGCCACATCTGGCCGCTGCCGCAGAACCTGGGCGAACTGCTCAAGGGCTATGACAAGGTGTTGGTGCCCGAAATGAACACCGGCCAGTTCAAGACCGTGCTGCGCGACCAGTATCTGGTCGATGCCAAGCCGCTTGCCAAGACCAGCGGCCAGCC
>CAYFJH010000043.1:4662-20593 GCA_964343385.1 uncultured Novosphingobium sp.
TTCCGCTGGTGCCCGGGTTGCGGTGACTACGCGATCCTGAAGGCGGTGCAGCGCACCCTGCCCGAACTGGGCGCGGACCCGGCGAACACCGTGTTCGTGAGCGGGATCGGCTGTTCGAGCCGGTTTCCCTATTACGTCGAAAGCTATGGCTTCCACACCATCCACGGCCGCGCGCCGGCGGTGGCGACGGGGGTCAAGCTGGCCAATCCGAAGCTGGATATCTGGCTGGTGACGGGTGATGGCGACGGGATGTCGATCGGCGGCAACCACACGATGCACCTGTTGCGGCGGAACCTGAATTGCCAGGTGATGCTGTTCAACAACGAGATCTACGGCCTGACCAAGGGCCAGTATTCGCCCACCAGCCGCGAGGGCACTTCCAGCCCGACCACGCCGCTGGGCTCGGTCGACCGTCCCGCCAGTCCTTGCGCCTTTGCGCTTGGTTCGGGCGCGCGGTTCATTGCGCGGGCCTATGACACGGGCAAGCAGCTGCCCGACGTGCTCAAGGCGGCCTATTATCACCGGGGCGCGGCGTTCGTCGAAATCTTCCAGAACTGCATCGTCTACAACAAGGACCGCTTTGCCGACTTCACCGAGAAGGCGGTCGCCGACGGGCACCAGTTGTGGCTCAAGGATGGCGAGCCGATGCTGTTCGGCAAGGGCACCAAGGGCATCACGCTCGACCGTGAGGTGCTGATGCTCAAGGTCGTCGACGTGGTCGATGGCGACTGGCAGGGTGCGGGCGTGATCGTCCATAATGTTCGGAACAAGGCCGTCGCGCACATGCTGGTGGACATGCCGTTCGGGCCGTTCCCGATGGCGTTGGGCGTGATTTTCGACGATCCGCGCCCGACCTTCGAGGACGCGGTGCTGGGCCAGGACGCCAAGGCGCGCGAGGGCAAGGAAGCCAACCTCGCCAAGCTGCTCGCCAAGGGCCAGACCTGGACCGTGGCCGGCACGGCGGCCGACCCGATCTGACCCGTCAGGCGGCCGTTTCGGCGGTGGAGGCGGCGGGGCGGCCCAGAAGGGCCGCTGCCGTAAAGGCCCAGGCCGCGCCGGCGAACCAGCCGGCGATGGCATCGCTGGGGAAGTGAACGCCGAGCCAGACCCGGCTGAACGCGATGCCCAGTGACAGGACCATGGCCCCTGCGATAAGCGCCCGGCGGAGCCGCCGACGCGGGGCAAGCGCGGCGAAGGCGAGGGCCAGCGCGATATAGACCAGCGCGGCATTGAAGCTGTGACCGCTGGGGAAGCTGGCGCCGCCGGCCTCGGTCAGGTGGGGGACGATCATCGGGCGCGGGCGGCCGACCAGCAGCTTGAGCGCGTATTCGACCACCCAGCCGCTGATGAGCGTTCCCGCCAGGACAAAGGACTCACGCCGCATCCGCAGCGCCCGGAGCGCGAAAAAGCCGGCGATGGCAAAGGCGTAGCGCAGCATGACGCCGCCCAGTGCGGTCAGGTCGCGGACCATTTCAAGCAGCCAGATCGGCCCGCGCGGAAGCATCAGCGGGCCGCTGCGCCAGAAACTCAGGCCAGCCGAATCGAACGCCGCCGCATCGCCGCCGAGCACCATGACCGCCACGCCGGCAAAGCCCAGCCAGCACAGGAGCGCCGCCGTCGATGCAAGCGCGGGGGAAATGTGCCATGACCGCCAGGGCAGGGCGATGGCTGCGGGGGGCCTGTCCTTTGGGGCAGATGCGTCATTCATTAACGGGACCATTTCGGCGAAGCGGCGGTGAGGGGGCGGGGTCCCGGTCTATGTGCCGGATGACGAGAGCCCGCGCCACCGCAGGATAGGGGCGGCCTCACGCTGGTGGCTGCACCATATCCGGCGCTGGGTTCCGGAACTGGCGGGGCTTTTGGACGCGGAGATACGCGGACCGCAAACGCGGCCGGGCGGCTATCCGGCAGAGTTGGTCCAAGATGGGGAGGCTCGGGCGCTGACGGCGGCCCGCGCGCACCAGCGTCACAAGGTCGTGCGGTAGATCGTTTCCGGCTGCCAGCGGGCGAGGATATTGTCGTGGACGATGGGGCTGAGCAGGGTCTGGAAGGCGCAGCCGACGAGGCTGTTGTCCCACCACACCACTTCGGCCTGAAGCGATTCGAGCCCCGGCAGCGTGATCCAGCACACCGTGCCCGGCGCGAGCCGGTTGACCGCCGAGCTGCAGAACCCGCCGAGCGACAGATCGTGGACCATGGTCTGGTAGGACCGGCCGCCGGAGGGGCGGAACGAGGCCGGAATGGTCAGCCTGGTGCGCGGGGCGCAGCGGTCTTCCTGGGCGACGACTTCGTAGCGCTGGGCGGAATGCGGGAGGTTGTCGAGCATGGGTCCTGTTCCTTCCGTCCCGACACCAACGCGAATGCGCTGCGCACGGCCCCCGGTAATTGTCCGGAGTTAATTATGGATCAGGCTGGTTTCCGCCCGTTTAGGAAACGGGGTTAACAAATGCCCGATGCGTGCTGGAGAACTGTTCACCAAGCAGCGAAACCACCCGGGCCGCGACGGCCTCGGGCGGCTTGACCGAGGCGGGGTCCTCGCCCGGATAGGCGCGGGCGCGCATGGCGGTGCGGGTGGCACCAGGGTCCAGAACTGCCACGCGAATTTTGGAAAGCCTGGCCACTTCCTGGGCGTAGCAATCGAGCAGGACCTCGAAGGCGGCCTTGGTTGACGCATAGGCCCCCCAGAATGCGCGGGGGGTGGCGGCGACGCTGCTGGTCAGGCCGACCACGCGCGCGTCGGCGCTCTTTTTCAGCATCGGGTCGAAGTGGGCGAGGAGGGACTGAGTCGCGAGAAGATTGACGGTGATCGCCTTGTTCCACGCGGCCTGGTCGATGTCCGCGACGCTGGACAGCTGCGGCAGCAGGGCGGCGTTGATGACCATGATGTCGAGCGCCTGCCAGCGGCCCCGGATCGCGGCGGCCAGCCGGGCGATGCCGTCGGGCTCCATCAGGTCGACCGGCGCGATGGTGGCGGCCCCGCCTGCGGCGAAGATGCGTTCCTCGACCGCTTCGAGCGCCTTGGTGTCGCGCGCGGTCAGGATGACGTGGGCCCCGGCGGCGGCCAGCGCCTCTGCCGTGGCGGCACCGATGCCCTTGCTTGCGCCGGTGACGAGGGCAAGCTGGCCCGCGTAGGGCTTTGCGCCTTCGGTCATCGGGTTCAGGCTACCTTGGCCGGCGAGGGCTTCCGGTCCGAGAGGGCAAGCTGCGGGCTTTCGCGTTCGCCAAGGTCGGTCAGCCGGGTCGGATACTGGCCCGAGAAGCAGGCGTCGCAATATTGCGGGCAGGTCTTGTTGCGCTTGGGCAGGCCGACCGCGCGATACAGCCCGTCGATCGAGACGAAGGCGAGGCTGTCAGCCTGGATGAATTCGGCCATGGCGGCGACGTCCATCCGTGCGGCGAGCAGTTTCGAGCGTTCGGGCGTGTCGACGCCGTAGAAGCAGGAATGCTCGGTCGGCGGACTGGCGATGCGCATGTGCACTTCGGCGGCGCCTGCCTCGCGCATCATCTGGACGATCTTGAGGCTGGTGGTGCCGCGCACGATCGAATCGTCGATGAGGACGATGCGCTTGCCGGCAACGATGGCGCGGTTGGCGTTGTGCTTGCGCTTTACGTCGGCGTTGCGCGCGCCGTCCGACGGCTGGATGAAGGTGCGCCCGACATAGTGCGAGCGGATGATCCCCAGTTCAAAGGGAATGCCCGATTCCTGTGCATAGCCGAGCGCGGCGGGGACGCCGCTGTCGGGCACGGGGACGACGATGTCGGCGGGCGCGAGCGATTCCTTGGCCAGTTCGCGGCCGATCGCCTTGCGCACTTCGTAAACAGAATGGCCGTCCATCACCGAATCGGGCCGGCTGAAATACACGTGTTCAAAGATGCAGGGGCGCGGCGCGGGGTTGCCGAAGGGCCGGTGGGTGGAGACCGTGCCGTCGAGCGCGACTTCTATCATCTCGCCGGCTTCGACCTCGCGCAGGAATTCGGCGCCCATCACGTCGAGCGCGACGGTTTCGCTGGCGAAGACCGTGGCCTCCTGTCCCTTGGGCCCGATCTTGCCCATGACCAGCGGGCGGATGCCGAGCGGATCGCGGCAGGCGATCATGCCCTGCGGGGTCATGCAGATCAGCGAATAGGCGCCTTCGACCAGGCGCAGCGCGTCGATGAAGCGGTCCAGCAGGGTGGGGTAGCGGCTGGTGGCGACGAGGTGGATGATCACCTCGGTGTCCGAGGTGGACTGGAAGATCGCGCCCTTTTGCACCAGATCGCGCTTGAGGTGCATGGCGTTGGAGATGTTGCCGTTGTGGGCGATGGCAAAGCCGCCGGTGGCAAGATCGGCGAACAGCGGCTGGACGTTGCGCAGGCCCGAGCCGCCGGTGGTGGAATAGCGCACGTGGCCCGCGGCCATGACACCGGGCAGTTCGGCCAGTGCCTCGGCCTTGGAGAAGTTCTGCGCGACGTGGCCGATGCCGCGCCGCGAGTAGAATTCGTGCCCGTCGAAGCTAGTGATGCCGACCGCTTCCTGGCCGCGGTGCTGGAGCGCGTGGAGGCCCAGTGCGGTCATCGCGGCGGCATCGCGCGTGCCGATTATGCCGAACACGCCGCATTCTTCGCGCAGCTTGTCGGAATCGATGTCCCAGGGTGCGGAATCCGAAGCGCCGGCTGCGTCGAAGAGAGGTTCGTTATGGTTCATGAATCGGGTCCGCCAAGGCCTGTGTGACAGCCATGTTGCGCGCGCATTTGGCTCTTTGCGGGCTGAAAGGCAAGGGGAGAGGTGGGGGGAACGGTGGCAGCTTGTCGCTCGGACGCGGAACAATCCGGGCGATCGGGTGTATCGCCATTGCACCGCGCGGCCGGCGTGCCTAAACCAGCGCTAACCAATGGCCCGGCGATCCTTCGTCCAGCACAAGAGCCCCGCTTGATCCTCTCCCCCTTTGAATGGACCATCGCCAAGCGTTACATGCTGCCCGGGCGCGGCGAGGCGTTCATCGCGCTCGTCGCGGGGATCAGCCTTGTCGCGGTGAGCCTGGGCGTTGCCGCGCTGGTCATCGTGATGAGCGTGATGAACGGCTTTCGCGCCGAGCTGTTCGACAAGATCGTCGGGCTCAACGGCCATGCCATCATTCAGGCCTATGGCGGGCGGCTGGATAACTGGCAGGGCGTGCTGGCCGAAGTGCGCGCGACGCCGGGCGTGGTCCGCGCCTCGCCGCTGATCGAGCAGCCGTTGCTCGCCACGTTCAACGGCCGGGTGGAGGGCATCCTGGCGCGCGGCAACACGGACGAGGACATCGCCCGGATCAAGCCGCAGCTCAAGGACGGCAGTCTTGCCGCACTGCGTCCCGGCGCCAACGCGGTGGCCGTCGGCGTGCGGCTGGCCGAAAACCTTGGCGCGCGGGTGGGCGATACGATCACCATCATCAACCCGCAGGGCCGGCCGACCCCGTTCGGCACCGTGCCCCGGCAGGTGGGCTATACGGTGGGCGCGATCTTCGAGATCGGGGTCTATGACTACGACAATTCGTTCGTGGTCATGCCGATCGCCGACGCGCAGACGCTGCTGCTGTCGGGCGACCAGATCGGGATGATCGAGGTCAAGACCTCCGATCCCGACCAGGTGACCGAAATCCTGGCGCCATTGACCCGCAAGCTGGCGGGGCAGGCGGTGGTGACCGACTGGAAAACCATCAACGCTGCCCTGTTCGAGGCGCTGTCGGTCGAGCGAGTGGCGATGTTCACCGTGCTGTCGATCATCGTGCTGGTGGCGGTGTTCAACATCCTGTCGTCGCTCATCATGCTGGTGCGGGCGAAAACGCGCGACATCGCGATCCTGCGCACCATGGGCGCGACGCGGCACAGCCTGCTCAAGATATTCGTCACCGCCGGATTTTTGATCGGTGCGCTGGGGACCGGGATGGGGCTGGTCCTGGGTTTCGTGTTCCTGTTCTTCCGGCAAGGGGTGGTCAACGCGGTCCAGTTCCTGACCGGGCAGAACCTGTGGGACCCTTCGATCCGGTTCCTTTCCGAGCTGCCGAGCCGCAGTGATCCGGTGGAAATCGTTGTGATCAGCGTGATGGCGCTGGTGCTGTCGTTCCTTGCCACGCTTTATCCGGCGTGGAAGGCGGCGAGCACGGATCCGGTGCAGGTGCTGCGTTATGAATAGTCCCGTTGTCCGCCTTAGCGGCGTGACCCGCAGTTTCGAGCAGGGCGGCGTGCGGATCGACGTGCTCAAGGGCATCGACCTTGCGGTCATGCCGGGCGAGATCGTTGCGCTGCTGGGGCCTTCGGGGTCGGGCAAGTCGACGATGTTGCAGGCTATCGGGCTGCTTGAGGGCGGGTTTGGCGGCACGATCGAGATCGCGGGGGTCGATGCCTCGGCGGAGCAGGCCAGCGGGCGGACCCGGCTGCGGCGTGACCACATCGGGTTCGTCTATCAGTTCCATCACTTGCTGCCCGATTTCACCGCGATCGAGAACGTGATCCTGCCGCAGTTGATTGCCGATACGGCGCGGTCCGAGGCCGAATTGCGCGCCACCGACCTGCTAGGCGCGCTGGGGCTTGGTGCGCGGCTGGGGCACCGGCCGAGCCAGCTTTCGGGCGGCGAGCAGCAGCGCGTTGCGGTTGCCCGAGCGCTTGCCAACCGGCCTGCGCTGGTGCTCGCCGACGAGCCCACCGGCAACCTTGACGAGGCGACCGCCGACCGCGTGCTCGAACAGTTCCTGCGCCTTGTCCGCACCGAAGGCAGCGCGGCGATCATCGCCACCCATAACGAACGGCTGGCGCTGGCGATGGACCGGGTGGTGCGGCTTCACGACGGGCGCCTTTCCGTGGGTTGAGCGGAACCTTGGCGCTGCCCAAACCGTTTCATCAGGGACCGGGGAACGGGAGCCAAGGAGATTCCGCGTGAGCCAGCATCCAGGTACCATTGCAGGAGACAACCCGCACGGCGACGCTGCAGGGTGGGACGATTGGGCCACGTTGCATCACACTGACGGCGGCGGGCTGCTGCACGGCTTCAAGACGATCCGCAAGGGCACGCTGGCCGAACTGGTCCGCTTTGTCGCCAGCCTGCCGGAGGCGGAGCGGCTGCATTACATGATCGAGAAGTCCGGCGATCGCCAGTATCCCCCGCGCGAGATCATGGAGCTTGTCCGGCGCAATGATTTTCCGCTAGCCAAGGGGGCATGACAGCCAACACGACCGGGACCGGGACCATCGCCGATTTCACCGTGCGCGGCGCGCGGGGCGAGGAGATTGCGCTCAGCGCGCGGCTGGGCAAAGTGCTGCTTATCGTCAACACGGCCAGTCAGTGCGGGTTTACCCCGCAATACGAAGGGCTTGAGGTGCTGTGGCGGCGGTATGGCGCGCAGGGGTTCGAGGTCATCGGCTTTCCGTGCAACCAGTTCGGCAAGCAGGAACCGGGCAGCGCTGAGGAGATCGAGGCCTTCTGCAAGGTCAATTATGGCCTCAGTTTTCCGGTGATGGGGAAGGTTGAGGTCAACGGTCGCGGGGCAATCCCGCTTTACCGCTGGCTCAAGCATGAAGCGCCGGGCCTGCTCGGGACCGAGGCGATCAAGTGGAACTTCACCAAGTTCCTGATCGGCCGCGATGGCAGGGTGGTGCGGCGCTATGGGCCGAGGGACAGGCCCGAGGCGATGGCGGGGGACATCGAGGCGCTGCTTTGACGGCTCGCGCGGGTGTGGTCGCCCTGGATTGCTTTGCTCCGCTCGCAATGACGAAGTGATGTCCGTTACCCCCGCGCTTTTCCCCAAGGCGGTGCCGCCACTCCCTTGGGATTCGCCGGCCTTCGGACTACCTTTGCGGCCATGCCTGATTTCGCTCCGTTCGTACCCTTGCGGGTCTTTTCCAGCTATTCGATGCTGGAGGGCGCGATCGATCCCAAGGCGATTGCCAAGCTGGCGAAGGATCAGGGTTTTCCGGCCATCGCGCTGTGCGACCGCAACGGGCTCTATTCGGCGCCGGCCTTTACCTCGGCCTGCCGCGATTATGGTGTTCAGCCGGTCATCGGCACCTTGCTGGCGGTCAGCCGCGAGGCGTGCGGCGGCGATATCGACTGGCTGGCGCTCTATGCGCAGGACGAGCAAGGCTGGCTCAACCTCTGCCGGCTTGTCAGCCGCGCGCATCTGGACCGGCCGCTGGAGCTGGAACCCCACGTGCCGCTGGCGCAGCTGGAGGGACATACCGGCGGGCTGATCGCGCTGACCGGTGCGGGCGAGGGGGCGCTGGTGCGGCTGCTGGCCGAAGGGCGGATCGAGGCGGCGAACGACTATGCGACGCGGCTGGAAGCGCTGTTTCCGGGCCGCTGCTATGTCGAGGTCGCGCGGCGGGGCGAGGCGGCGGAGGACGCCGCCGAAGACGCGCTGATCGACCTCGCCTATGCGCGGGACCTGCCGCTGGTGGCCACCAACCCGGCGGTGTATGCCGAGGCGCAGTTCCACGGTGCCCATGATGCCATGCTGTGCATCGCCAATTCGACCCACATCGACGCGCCCGACCGGCCGCGATCGAGCGGGGAGGCCTGGGTCAAGCCCGCCGCGCTGATGGCCGAAATGTTTGCCGACCTGCCCGAGGCGACCGCAAACACGCTGGTTGTTGCCCAGCGCTGCGCCTATGCGCCGCCCAAGCGCAAGCCGCTGCTGCCCAGCCTTGCCGGCGACACCGAGGGCGAGGCGCGGATGCTGGAGGACGACGCCCGCGCCGGGCTCGCCCGCCGGCTCCAGCCCTATTATCCCGAAGCCGGGCTGGAGCAGATCGAGGCCGCGCTGGCCGACCCGGACCGCGCCGCCGCCTGCGCCGCGCTGGCCGACGTGGGCGTGGGCGAGGAGTTCATCGAATATGCCGAGCGGCTGGAGTTCGAGACCGGCATCATCAACCGCATGGGCTTTGCCGGCTACTTCCTGATCGTGGCCGACTTCATCAAGTGGGCCAAGGAAAACGACATTCCGGTGGGGCCGGGGCGCGGTTCGGGCGCGGGTTCGCTGGTGGCCTGGGCATTGACCATCACCGACCTTGATCCGATCCGGCTGGGACTGCTGTTCGAACGCTTCCTCAACCCGGAACGCGTTTCGATGCCGGACTTCGACATCGACTTCTGCGAAACGCGGCGGGGCGAGGTGATCCGGTACGTCCAGAAGAAATACGGGGCCGACCACGTGGCCCAGATCATCACTTTCGGCAAATTGAAGGCCCGCGCCGTGCTGCGCGATACCGGGCGCATCCTGCAGATGAGCTATGGGCAGGTCGACCGGCTGTGCAAGCTGGTGCCGAACCATCCGACCGACCCGTGGACCCTGCCGCGCACGCTTAACGGGGTGTCGGAGTTCAAGCGCGAATACGACCACAACGACGAGGTGCGGCGGCTGGTCGACCTGGCGGTCCAGCTTGAGGGCCTGCCGCGCAATTCATCGACCCACGCGGCGGGCGTGGTGATTGGCGACCGGCCGCTGGAAAAGCTGATCCCGCTTTACCGCGATCCGCGTTCGGACATGCCGGTGACCCAGTTCGACATGAAATATGTCGAGGATACGGGTCTCATCAAGTTCGACTTCCTCGGGCTCAAGACGCTGTCGGTGCTGCGCAAGGCGGTGGACCTGCTGGGCAAGCGCGGCATTTCGATCGATCTGGGCGGGCTCGCCTGGGACGATCCCGACGTTTACCGGTTGCTGCAGAGCGGCGACACGGTGGGGGTGTTCCAGCTTGAATCCGAGGGGATGCGGCGCACGCTGGCGGCGGTGAAGCCGACCTCTTTCGGCGACATCATTGCGCTGGTTTCGCTCTACCGGCCGGGGCCGATGGACAACATTCCGCTGTTCGGGCGCCGCAAGAACGGCCGCGAATCCATTGAATACCCGCACGAGAAACTCGCCGGCATCCTGTCGGAGACCTACGGGATCTTCGTCTACCAGGAACAGGTGATGCAGGCCGCGCAGATCCTTGCCGGCTATTCACTTGGCGACGCAGACCTTTTGCGGCGCGCGATGGGCAAGAAGGACCAGAACGAGATGGACCGCCAGCGGGCGCGGTTCAGCGCGGGCTGTGCCGAGCATTCGGGCATTGCCCCGGCCAAGGCGAGCGAACTGTTCGACTTGATCGACAAGTTTGCCGGATACGGCTTCAACAAGTCGCACGCGGCGGCCTATGCGCTGCTGGCCTACCAGACGGCGTGGTTCAAGGCGCACTATCCGCACGAATTCTATGCCGCTTCGATGTGCTTTGACATGCACCAGTCGGAAAAGCTGTCGGTGTTTGTCGATGACATGCGCCGCGCGGGGATCGAGGTGGCCGGGCCGGACATGAACCGGTCCGAGGCGGAGTTCACCGTTGAGCAGACCGAGGCGGGATACGCGGTCCGCTATGCCCTGGCGGGGGTGCGCAACGTGGGCGAGAAGGCGATGGACGCCATCGTGGCCGAGCGCGAGGCAAACGGGCGCTTTACCGATCTGGAGGACCTGTTCCGCCGGGTGCCGCCGGGTTCGATGAACCGCCGCCAGCTGGAGGGCCTTGCCGCATCGGGCGCGCTTGACAGTCTGGAGCCGAACCGGGCCAAGGTGCTGGCCAACGCCGACATGCTGATCGCGGTGGCCGACGAGGCCGAGCGCAGCCGCTCCAGCGGGCAGGGCGGGCTGTTCGGGGGCGAGGACCATTCGCACCACGTGTTGCGGCTGGCCGAAACGCCGGCGTGGAGCCGCGCGGAGCAGATGGCGAAGGAGCGCGAGAACTTCGGGTTCTATTTCGCCGCCCACCCGGTGGAACAGTGGCGCGCGATCGCGGTGGCGAACGGCGCGCGGACCTATGGCAGCCTGATGGCCGGCGGCGGTGCTGGCGGGCGGACCATGGCGGTGATGGCCGCGATGGTGGAGGGCGTGCAGAAGCGCAAGACCAAGCGCGGCAAGGACTTCGTCATGGCCGATTTTTCCGATTCGTCGGGGCAGTTTTCGGCCTCGTGCTTTGAAGAGACGCTGGTCGACAACTTCGTGCTGTGGGCCAAGGAGGGGACGTGCATCCTCCTCAACGTCGAGCTGGACAGCCCCAGCCCGGAAGAACCGCCGCGCGTCACCATTCGCGGCGGACGGCCATTGTCCGAAGTGCGCGAGGCGGCGCGGATGGAGCTGAAGCTCGAGGTTCACCGGCCCGAGGCGCTGGCCGACCTTGCCATGCTGCTGCAAGGCGGCGCTGCGGGGAAGGGCGAGGTGTTGGTGCGGCTGAAGACCGGCACGGCACGTGAGCCGCTGGTGCGGCTGGGCAAGGACTTTCACCTGGATGGCGAGGTTGCCGAACATGTCGCCGCGATCGAGGGCGTGTCGGGCGTATCGCTGGCGGCGCGGCGTGGGGCGAGCCACCTGCGGCTGGTGGCCTGACGCCCGTCAAACCGCCGAGCGGATCAGATCGACCACGCCGCTTCGCGTCAGGCGGCTCTTTGCTTCGGGGTCCAGGATGAGGCCGACGGTGCGGCTGATGTTGAGGCCGGCGAGCGGCCTTGCGGCAATGCCGTTTTCCACCAGGCTGAGCGGCATGACCGTGACGCCAAGCCCTGCCCTGACGTAGCCGGCGATCCGGTCTTCGCTGACGCTGCGCGCGGCCATGAAGGGGCGAATTCCCCGCGCGGTGAAGAACTGGCTTACCAGGGGCAGCGCCTCGCACTGGCGCCGGACCAGCATGGTTTCGCGGGTGAGCTGGTCGCTGGAGATCATTTCCTCGGCGGCGAGGGCATGGCCCTCGGCCATCACCAGCAGATAGGGGTCGGCGAACAGTTCGATGACGGGTCGCCGTGAGCCGGGTTCATGGGGGGCGAGGGTCAGGTCCACCCGTCCCCGGTCGAGCAGCGCCATGATTTCGCTCGGCCTGCGCTCGACGATTTCAAGGGTGATGCCGGCGGTGCGGACGCAGGCCGTGACCACGCGCTCAACCAGGCCGTTGTCGATCGTGCTGGCTACGCCAAGGCGGATCAATGCCTTGGGCTGGATGTTGGCGATGGCGCGCTGGGCTTCGACGAACTCGGTTTCGATCCGGCGGGCGTGGGGGACGAGGCGCGCGCCGGCCGCGGTCAGTTCGACACGGCGGTTGCTGCGGTTGAAGACCAACTGGCCGAGATCCTCTTCCAGGCGGGCTATGCCGGACGAGACAGTCGGCTGGGAAACCCGGCACAGTGTGGCCGCGCCGGAGAATGTGCCAGTGTCGATCACGGCGAGGAAATAGCGGATGAGGTGGCGGTCTATCATAGATGCAATCTATAATATACATCATCTGTCATCAAGATTTCTTTGTCGATGGGGTGTGGTATGGACGGGCTCCACATCCGAGGAATGGACATGCGCGCTACCCCCGATTTCGATTTCGGCCTGACCGAAAGCGCCCAGATGATCCGCGATGCAGCGGGCCGCTTTGCCGACGACAAGATCCTGCCGCTTGCCGCCGAGATCGACCGCGACGACCGCTTTCCGCGCGAGCTGTGGATGCCGATGGGCGAGCTTGGCCTGCACGGGATCACCGTGGAAGAGGAATACGGCGGGCTGGGGCTGGGCTATCTCGACCATGTCATCGCGGTCGAGGAAGTGAGCCGGGCGAGCGGCGCGGTTGGCCTCAGCTACGGCGCGCATTCCAACCTGTGCGTCAACCAGATCCGCCGCTGGGGCAATGCCGAGCAGAAGGCGAAGTACCTGCCGAAGCTGATTTCGGGTGAGCACGTCGGCAGCCTCGCCATGTCGGAAGTCGGCGCGGGCTCGGACGTCGTGGCGATGAAGCTGCGCGCCGATGCTGTGCCCGGCGGCTTCCGCCTCAACGGCACCAAGTTCTGGATCACCAATGGCACCTATGCCGACACTCTGGTGGTCTATGCCAAGACCGCCCCCGATGCCGGCAGCAAGGGGATAACCGCGTTCCTGATCGAGAAGGGCATGGCCGGCTTCTCCATCGGCCAGACCATCGACAAGATGGGCCTGCGTGGTTCGCCCACCTGCGAGCTGGTGTTCGACGATTGCTTCGTTCCGCAAGAGAACGTGATGGGCCCGCTCAATGGCGGCGTCGGCGTGCTGATGAGCGGGCTTGATTACGAGCGCGTGGTGCTGGCAGGAATGCAGATCGGGATCATCCAGGCCTGTCTCGACGTGGTCATCCCCTATGTCCGTGAGCGCCAGCAGTTCGGCAAGCCGATCGGCACGTTCCAGTTGATGCAGGCCAAGATCGCGGACATGTATGTCGCGATGCAATCGGCGCGGGCCTATGTCTATGCTGTGGCCAAGGCCTGCGATGCCGGGCGGACGACACGGTTTGACGCGGCGGGCGCGATCCTGCTGGCGAGCGAGAACGCGTTCCGCGTGGCGGGCGAGGCAATCCAGGCGCTGGGCGGGGCGGGCTATACCAAAGACTGGCCGGTGGAACGCTTCCTGCGCGACGCCAAGTTGCTGGACATCGGCGCGGGAACGAATGAAATCCGCCGGATGCTGATCGGGCGCGAATTGATCAGCGCCGCTTGATGGCGTCGGGAGAGAAGGCATGAGCGGACCCGTCCTTACCTCGCAGATCGATCTGTCCGCTCCGGAGGCGCAGGCCCGGGCCGCGCACAACCGGGCGCTGGCCGAGGAACTGCGCGCGAAAGTCGCGGCTGCGGCGCTCGGCGGCGATGAGCGCAGCCGCGAGCGGCACGTTTCGCGCGGCAAGTTGCTGCCGCGCGACCGGGTGGAGCGGCTGATCGATCCGGGTTCGCCGTTTCTTGAAATCGGCCAGCTTGCGGCGGGCGGTCACTATGGCGACGAAGTGCCGGGCGCGGGGATCATCGCCGGGATCGGCCGCATTTCGGGCCGCCAGTGCATGGTCTTTGCCAACGATGCGACGGTCAAGGGCGGCACCTATTTCCCGCTGACGGTGAAGAAGCATCTTCGCGCGCAGGAGATTGCGGCGGAAAACCGGCTGCCGTGCATCTATCTTGTCGATTCCGGCGGGGCGAACCTGCCCAACCAGGCAGAGGTTTTCCCGGACCGCGATCACTTCGGGCGGTTTTTCTACAACCAGGCGAACATGAGCGCCAAGGGGATCCCCCAGATCGCCAGCGTCATGGGATCGTGCACCGCCGGGGGCGCCTATGTGCCGGCGATGAGCGACGAGTCGGTCATTGTGAAGGGGCAGGGCACCATCTTCCTCGCCGGGCCTCCGCTGGTGCAGGCGGCGACCGGGGAAGTGATCTCGGCCGAGGAGCTTGGCGGCGGGGATCTCCATGCGCGCAAATCGGGCGTGGTCGATCACCTGGCCGAAAGCGACGAACATGCGTTGTCGATCGTGCGGGACATCGTCTCGCACATTGGCGCGCCCGGCGATGCGGGGATCGCCCGCCGCGAACCGCGTGCTCCGAAGTTCGATGCGGAAGAACTCTACAGCATCATCCCCACGGACGTGCGCGCGCCTTACGATGTGCACGAGGTGATCGCGCGGATCGTCGATGGGTCCGAATTCCACGAGTTCAAGGCGCTCTATGGGGCGACGCTGGTTTGCGGCTTTGCCCATATCCAGGGGCTGCCGGTGGCGATCCTGGCCAACAATGGCGTGATATTCTCCGAAAGCGCCGCGAAGGGTGCGCATTTCATCGAGCTGGCCTGCCAGCGCAAGGTCCCGCTGCTGTTTCTCCAGAATGTCTCGGGCTTCATGGTCGGCGGCAAGTATGAGGCGGAGGGCATTGCCAAGCATGGTGCCAAGCTGGTGACGGCGGTGGCGACGGCGCATGTGCCCAAGATCACCGTGCTGATCGGCGGCAGCTTTGGCGCCGGCAACTATGGGATGTGCGGGCGGGCCTATTCGCCGCGCTTCCTGTTCACCTGGCCCAATGCGCGGATCAGCGTGATGGGGGGGGAGCAGGCGGCTTCGGTGCTGGCAACGGTCCACCGCGACGCCGCGAAATGGACCCCGGAGGAGGCGGAAGCCTTCAAGGCACCGATCCGCCAGAAGTTCGAGGAGGACGGCAACCCCTATTATGCCACGGCGCGGCTGTGGGATGACGGGGTGATCGACCCGGTCCAGACCCGCGACGTGCTTGGGCTGGCATTGCAGGCCTGCCTTGAAGCGCCGATTGACGAGGCACCGCGTTTTGGGGTGTTCCGGATGTGACGCAGGGCACGGGCAAGGGGCAGCGCCTCGAACTGGCAATCGAACGCGTCGGCGTGGCGCGTCTGGAAGGACGAACACCGCGATGATCAAATCGCTCCTCATCGCCAATCGCGGCGAAATTGCCTGCCGCATCATCCGCACGGCGCGGCGGATGGGCATTCGCACCATTGCGGTCTATTCCGATGCCGACGCGGGGGCGCTGCACGTCCGTTCGGCGGACGAGGCGGTTCATATCGGCCCCTCGGCGACCCGCGAGAGCTATCTTGTGGCCGAGAAAATCCTTGGCGCGGCCAGGCAGAGCGGGGCGGAGGCAATCCATCCCGGTTACGGTTTCCTGTCCGAAAACGCCGACTTTGCCCGGGCGGTGATCGATGCGGGACTGGTCTGGGTTGGCCCCAGGCCGGAGAGCATCGAGGCGATGGGCCTCAAGGATGCGGCCAAGAAGCTGATGCAGGATGCCGGCGTGCCGACCACGCCGGGCTATCTTGGCGAGAGCCAGGACCCCGAGGTGCTTGCGGCCAGATCGGCGGAAATCGGCTATCCGGTGCTGATCAAGGCGGTGGCCGGCGGCGGCGGCAAGGGGATGCGGCTGGTCGAGCGGGCGGAAGATTTTGCCGATGCGCTCACTTCGTGTCAGCGCGAGGCGTCGGCCTCGTTCGGCAATGCCCACGTGCTGATCGAGAAATATATCCTCTCGCCCCGGCACATTGAGGTGCAGGTGTTCGGCGACAGCCACGGCAACGTTGTCCACCTGTTCGAGCGCGATTGTTCGCTCCAGCGCCGGCCCCAGAAGGTGATCGAGGAAGCGCCGGCCCCCGGCATGGACGCG
>CAYFJH010000043.1:20603-25284 GCA_964343385.1 uncultured Novosphingobium sp.
CACGCGCGAGGCGGTCTGTGCCGCGGCCGTGCGCGCGGCAAAGGCCGTCGACTATGAGGGTGCCGGGACCATCGAGTTCATCGCCGATGGCTCCGAAGGCCTGCGCGCCGACCGCATCTGGTTCATGGAAATGAACACCCGCCTGCAGGTCGAGCATCCGGTGACCGAGGAAATCACCGGGCAGGACCTGGTCGAATGGCAGCTTCGGGTTGCCAGCGGCGAGCCGCTGCCGCGGCGGCAGGAAGACCTTTCGATCAATGGCTGGGCGATGGAAGCGCGGCTCTATGCCGAGGATCCGTCGCGCGGCTTCCTGCCCTCGATCGGCAGGCTGGATGTGCTCCGTTTCGGCTCGGCCCATGGCGGCCGGATCGACACCGGGGTCTATGAGCAGGCCGAGGTTTCGCCGTTCTACGACCCGATGATCGCAAAGGTCATTGCCCACGGCAGCAGCCGCGAGCAGGCGATCGAGCGGCTTGGCGAGATGCTTGAAGGCACCGCGGTCTGGCCGGTCAAGACCAATGCCGCGTTTCTGGTCAAGGCGCTGGCCCATCCCGCCTTTGCGGCCGGCACGGTCGATACCGGGCTGATCGGCCGCGACGGCGAGGCGCTGGCTCAGCCGCCGGTGCCGTCCGATGCCGCACTGGGCAAGGCGGCGATGGCGCTGGTTCCGAAGTCGGCGGTTCCGGGGTTCCGGCTCAATGCGCCGACGAAGGTGCGGGGACGTTTTCTGCTCGATGGCGAGACGGTCGAGGTTGCGCTGACCGGCCACGGGACCGAGCATCCCGGCGAGTTCGCCCTCGTCATGGATCAAGGGCAGGTCTGGCTGCTCGAACCGTGGCGCAAGCTGAGCGAGCATGGTGCGGCGGTGGGTGACGGGGCGATCCTTGCCCCGATGCCGGGGAAAGTCATCGCGGTCGAGGTCAGCGAGGGGCAGCAGGTCAGCAAGGGACAGAAGCTGCTGACGCTCGAGGCGATGAAGATGGAGCACACGCTCACCGCGCCGTTCGACGGGATCGTGGCCGAACTCAGGGCTACGCCCGGCGCGCAGGTCCAGGTCGAGGCGCTGCTTGCGCGGATCGAGGAAAAGGAAGCCTGAGATGGCCGGCAAACATTTCGACGAATGGCAGGTCGGCGAGCGGATCGAGCACGAAATCCATCGCACGGTGACCGAGACGGACAACCTCCTGTTCTCAACGATGACCCACAATCCGCAGCCGCTCCATCTCGATCTCGAAGCAGCCAAAGCGAGCGAGTTCGGTCAGATCCTGGTCAACGGGACGTTCACTTTCGCGCTCATGGTCGGGCTGTCGGTGGGGGACACCACGCTGGGGACTCTCGTTGCCAACCTTGGCTACGACAAGCTCGTCATGCCGAGCCCGGTGTTCATCGGCGATACCATGCGGGCGACCAGCGTGGTCGAGGAATTGAAGGATTCGAAGTCACGGCCCGGTGCCGGAATCGTGACCTTTCGCCATGAGCTGATCAACCAGCGCGGGGAAGTGGTGTGCCGGTGCCTGCGCACCGCCCTTCTCAAGCGGAAAAGCGCGTGAAGCTGCGATCGCTGCTGTTTGTGCCGGCGGACCGGCCGGAACGGTTCGCCAAGGCGGCGGCATGCGGCGCGGATGCCATCATCCTCGACCTTGAGGATTCGGTGGTGGCGCAGGCCAAGCAGACCGGGCGGGACGCGATTGCCGAATATCTCGCCGGTCCGCGCGCGGGGTGCTGCCTGGTGCGGGTGAATGCGTTGGACAGCGGGATGACGGAGGCGGACCTGGCGGCGATCCTGCCGGGGCGACCCGACGGGATCATGCTCCCCAAGGCCGAAGGGGCGGCGAGCATTGCGCGGCTGCTGGACATGCTGGGCGGGGCGAAGGTTCCGATCCTGCCGATCGCGACCGAAACGCCGGCCGCGGTCTTCGAGCTGGGGAGCTATGCGCAGTATCGCCACAACCTGCTTGGGCTGACCTGGGGCGCGGAAGACCTGCCGGCGGCGATGGGAGCCAGCGCCGCGCGCGAGGCCGATGGCCGTTATACGCCGCCGCTGGAATTGGTGCGCAGCCTTGCCCTGTTCGGGGCGCACAAGGCCGGGGTCGCCGCAATCGAAACCGTCTATCCCGACATCCGCGACATGGACGGCCTTGCCGCTTATGCCAGCCGGGGACGCCGCGATGGCTTTACCGGCATGATGGCGATCCATCCCGCGCAGGTCCCGATCATCAACGCCGCTTTCAGGCCGAGCGAGGGCGAAATCGACCATGCCCGGGCCATTGTCGCTGCTTTCGCCGTCAATCCGGGGGCCGGTTCGATTCAGCTGGACGGCCGGATGATTGATGCTCCGCACCGGATTTTGGCGGAACGGATATTGTCCCAGGCCGGGCTGGAGTGAAGCGACGCCCGCTGATCTGCAAAAAACGTCAGAATAGTTCGAGATTTGGCCAAGCCGTGACCGGCCCGCGTATCGGTTCTTTCGATGGGGTAGGGGGCTCGCGTGCTGGTGTCGGTCGATGGAAAAGGGGCAGTGCATGAAGGTCGGTGTGCCGAAGGAAGTGGTGGGCGGAGAAGCGCGCGTTGCGCTGACCCCCGACAGTGCGCTGCAGTTGCAAAAACTGGGGCATACGTGCCTGGTTGAAAGCGGCGCGGGAATGCTCGCGGGCTTTTCGGATGAAGCCTATCGGGCCGCCGGGGTCGAGGTGGCGGCCAGCGCCGCCGCGCTGTGGGCGGCCGCTGACGTGATCGCCAAGGTCCGCCCGCCCGAACCGGATGAAGTGGCGCTGCTGGGGCCGGGCAAGACGCTGATCTCGTTCTTCTATCCGGGCCAGCGCGGCGAGGCGCTGGAGGCGGCGGGGGCGACCGGCGCCAGCGTTATCGCGATGGACATGGTCCCGCGTATTTCACGTGCACAGAAAATGGACGCGCTGTCCTCGATGGCGAATATCGCCGGTTATCGCGCGGTGATCGAGGCCGGGGCCAATTTCGGCCGGTTCTTTACCGGGCAGATCACGGCGGCGGGCAAGGTCCCCCCGGCCAAGGTGCTGGTCATCGGCGCGGGCGTGGCCGGGCTTGCCGCGATCGGCGCGGCGACCTCGCTGGGCGCGATCACGCTGGCTTTCGACGTGCGGCCCGAAGTTGCCGAGCAGATCAGTTCGATGGGGGCCGAGTTCGTCTATCTCGACTTTGCCGGGGAGCAGCAGGACGGAGCCGCGACCGGCGGCTATGCCGCGCCGTCCAGCCCGGAATTCCGCGAGGCGCAGCTCAGGAAGTTCCGGGCGCTGGCACCCGAGGTCGACATCGTGATTTCGACCGCGCTGATCCCGGGCCGCGACGCACCGGTCCTGTGGACGGCCGACATGGTCGCGGCGATGAAGCCGGGTTCGGTGATCGTCGACCTTGCCGCCGAACGCGGCGGCAACTGCGAACTGACCCGGCCCGATGAAAAGGTGGTCAGTGCCAACGGTGTGACGATCATCGGCTATACCGATTTTCCGAGCCGGATGGCCGCGCAGGCGTCCATGCTTTATGCCACCAACGTGCGCCACATGCTGACCGACCTGACCCCGGCCAAGGACGGGGCGCTGGTCCACAACATGGACGATGACGTGATCCGCGGCGCGACGGCGGTCTTTGGCGGCCAGATCACCTTTCCGCCGCCCCCGCCGAAGATCCAGGCGATCGCCGCGCAGAAACCCAAGGACAAGCCCAAGGAGCTGACGGCCGAGGAAAAGCGTGCCGCCGAAGTGGCTGCGTTCAAGGCCCAGACCCGCTCGCAGGTGACCCTGCTGGCCGTTGGGACTGCGCTGCTGCTGCTCGTCGGCGCGGTGGCGCCTGCCAGCTTCATGGCGCATTTCATTGTCTTTGCGTTGGCCTGCTTCGTCGGTTTCCAGGTGATCTGGAATGTCAGCCATGCGCTGCACACCCCGCTGATGGCGGTGACCAACGCCATTTCGGGCATCGTCGTGCTCGGCGCGCTGTTGCAGATCGGGTCGGGCAACTCGCTGGTGGTGATCCTTGGTGCCGTTTCGGTGCTGATCGCCTCGATCAACATCGTCGGCGGATTTCTCGTCACGCGGCGGATGCTCGCCATGTTCCAGCGTTCGTAAGGGGGCAAGAACCATGCTTGATACCGGAATGGTTTCCGCAGCCTATATTTCCGCTGCGATCCTCTTCATCCTCTCGCTTGGCGGACTCTCCAACCAGGAAAGCGCCAAGCGCGCCGTGTCGTACGGGATCGCCGGCATGGCGCTGGCCGTGATCGCCACGGTGTTCGGCCCTGGCGTGGGCAACCTGCCGCTGGTGGCGGGCATGTTCGCGGTGGCCGCCGTGATCGGCTGGTTCGTCGCCGCGCGCGTGCAGATGACCGAGATGCCGCAGCTTGTCGCGGCGCTGCATTCGTTCGTGGGACTTGCGGCCGTGCTGATCGGCTACAACGCGCATTTCGAACTGGAGACGGTCAATGCGCTCGATCCTGCGGCGCGCGCGGCGCTGACCGGCTTCGCCGGGGTGCTGGCGCAAAAACCCCCGGTCGAGATCGCGATCCTCAAGGTTGAGGAATTCCTGGGCATTTTCATCGGTGCGGTCACGTTTACAGGTTCGATCGTGGCCTTTGGCAAACTTGCGGGCAAGCTTGATGGCAAGGCGAAGAAGCTGCCCGGAGGTCACCTGTTCAACGCCGCCGCCGCGCTCG
>CAYFJH010000044.1:0-24598 GCA_964343385.1 uncultured Novosphingobium sp.
TCGGAAATGCTGCACTATCTGGGGCAGCGCACCATGGCCGTGTTCGTGCTCCACGTCATCTTCATCGCCGGCACGCGGATCGTGCTGACCCGGCTTCATCTCGTGACCGATCCGCTGCTTTTGCTGCCGGTCCTGTTCTGCGCCGGGATTGCCGGTCCGCTGCTGGCCGAACGCATGCTGCGCCCGCTCGGGCTGCAACGTCTGCTGGGGTTCTGAATGCACATGCCTGTCCGGTCCGATCGCGCAACGCACATCCAGCTCAATGGCAAGTTCCTCGCCGCCGCGCCCACCGGGGTTCACCGCGTCGCGGAGGAACTGGCCAATGCCTTGTCCGCCCTCATCGCCGAGGGGCATCCCGCCGTGCGCGGACTGACGATCGAGGCGCTGGCCCCGCATGACGGCATGGCCCGCGCCGCCGCGCTGGACATGCCGGCGCGCTGCCTCGGGCCGTTCCGCCATATCGCCTGGGAGCAGCTGAGCCTGCCGCTGCGCCGGGGGAGCGGGCTGTTGCTCAACCTGTGCAACATCGGGCCGATGCTTTCGCGCAATGCGGTGACCATGATCCACGATGCGCAGGTGCTGCTCAGCCCGGCGTCCTACCGCCGTGCCTTTCGGCTGTGGTATCGGCTGGTCCAACCGGTGA
The DNA here is from genome assembly GCA_964343385.1 of uncultured Novosphingobium sp. Classification (GTDB taxonomy): domain Bacteria; phylum Pseudomonadota; class Alphaproteobacteria; order Sphingomonadales; family Sphingomonadaceae; genus Novosphingobium. The sequence continues at coordinate 644 of CAYFJH010000044.1, forward strand.
TCGCGCGGCGACACCGGCTTGTGCTTACCGTGTCTGAGTTTTCGCGGGGGGAACTGGCTGCCGCCGGGCTGGCCTCGCCCGCGCGGATCGCCGTGGTGCATAACGGCGTGGACCATGTGCTCGCCACCCCGGCACAAAGCGGAACGCTTGAACGGCTGGGGCTCGCCCGCGGCGCCTATGTCCTCGCCCTCGCCAACACCCAGTCGCACAAGAATATCGCCGTGCTGTTGCGCGCCTTTGCCGATCCGGCGCTGGCCGGCCTGCGGCTGGTGCTGTTCGGCAGCGCCGGGCCGGCCGCGTTCGCGGCGGCGGGGCTGGCGGTCCCGCCCGCCGTGGTGCTCACCGGCCGGGTGTCCGACGGGGAGGTGCGCGCTTTGATGGAGGGTGCGCTGTGCCTCGCCTTTCCTTCCACGACGGAGGGATTTGGCCTCCCCCCGCTCGAGGCCATGCTGCTCGGTTGTCCGGCGGTGGTCGCCCCTTGCGGAGCCCTGCCCGAAGGATGCGGGGATGCGGCGCTCTATGCACCTCCGCACGATCCCGCCGCCTGGGCCAAGGCGCTGGGCCGCCTTCGCGCTGAACCCGCCCTGCGGGCAGACTATGCCGAACGCGGGAGAAAGCGCGCCGGTACCTTCACCTGGCGTCAGGCGGCGCTGACCCTTGCCGGCATACTGCGCGGCCTGTGATGCCGGGCGGCGGCGCAAATTGGTCCGGATCGGCGGTGGTTCCTACGGGAAAGTGCTGGAGATGGGGCATAGTGCATACAGCCCGGACCGATCCGGGATCTGCCCTGCTCTCCCAGGAAGGTTGACGTTGATGGTTCGCCCCGCCTTTTCCGCGCTTGCCGCGCGCGCCCTGCTGCCCGTTCTTCTGGTCGGTGCCTGCGCCGCGCCGCACCTGACGGACCGCGCACCCGTCGGCAGCTTTGAATACCGCATCGGCGCGGGGGATCGCCTGCGCGTCGCCACCTATGGCGAAGACCGGCTGACCGGCGAATTCGCGGTCAATGCATCGGGCGCTGTGTCCTTCCCGCTGCTCGGCCCGGTCCCCGCCGCGGGCAAGACGGTGGCCGAATTCAACGCCGCCCTGCGCACCCTTCTTGCCAGCCAGTTCATGCGCAACCCGCAGGTCACGGTGGAAATGATCAACTTCCGCCCAGTCTACATTCTTGGCGAAGTGCAGCGCCCGGGCGAATTTCCTTTCGCTGACCGGATGAGCATCCATGCCCTCGTCGCCAAGGCCGGCGGCTTTACCTACCGCGCCAGTCAGGGCTACGTCCTCGTCCGGGCCGAGGAGGAGACCGAGGAACGCGCCGTCCGCCTGTCCAGCGCCGCCGCCGTCCATCCCGGTGATACCATCCGCGTGCCGGAACGCGCGTTCTAGGCCGTAAACTCCTAAACCGCACCGCCGGGGCCTGAGTCAAAACGGCCCGGCGCAAGAAAGGTAAGCGCAGGATTGGTGCGGGAGCCCCGCGCCCGGCCTTCGCGTTGCAAATGCGAAGCATCGTCTGGTCCGGTGCCCCGGCCTTGCCCGCAGCGGCCAGATGCTTCCTGTTCGGTAACGATCAGGCCCGGCTGTGGCACGTTGAAATTCAAGCATGATTTGCCAGACCCCGATCAACATGGCTGGAATATACTAGGTCCAAAACGGCCATATCCGTGCTCTCTAAGGGGCTATGCGTGTTTACCCCGCAGTGCAGCAATATTAGACATTAAGCATAACCGGCAAGAAGGCTTCCCGTGTCCGGCGGGGGCCATGCCGGCAGGGCCATTACCGGCAGGGCCATTACCGGCAGGGCCATTACCGGCAGGGCCATTACCGGCAGGGGTTGGTGCAGATGTTTGATGCAAGCCAGCTGGAAATTCGCTTCGGGGAGGATTGCCCTCCCGCGGGAGAAACGTGTGCCGATCCCGCCTTGCGCCAGCGCGCGGACGGCATCGCCGCGACCATGGCTTCCAGATCACCCGGCACCGCGCCGGCGCTTCCCGCCGCCGTTCACGCCCCGTTCCTCGCGGTAGAGGTCGGCATTGCGGCACCCCGGTTGCAGCACCGCATGGACGCCGTGTTGAAGCGGCTGTTCGACATCGGCTTTGCCCTGGCCTTTCTCGCCGTGGCCCTGCCGTTCGTCGTCGTTCTGGTGGCGGCGCTGCAATGGGGCAGCCCTGGCCCGTTGTTTTTCGTCCAGCGCCGCGTCGGCCGTGGCGGAGAGCTGTTCGGCTGCATCAAGTTGCGCACCATGCGGGTCGATGCTGACGCCGCGCTCGCACGCCTGCTCGCCGCCTGCCCGGCCTCGCGTGCCGAGTGGGAGGCCGATCACAAGCTGCGTAATGATCCCCGCGTGTCGCCCATCGGGCGCCTCGTCCGCAAGCTCAGCCTCGATGAACTTCCGCAGCTGATCAACATTGTCCGCGGCGAAATGAGCGTGGTCGGCCCCCGCCCGATCGTCCCGGACGAAGTGCCGAAATACGGCGCTGCCTTTGCCGACTATCGCGCGGTGAAGCCCGGCCTGACCGGCCTGTGGCAGGTCAGCGGCCGCAACAACACGACCTATGCGGCCCGGGTCCGGCTCGATTCCGAATACCGCCGCCGCGCCAACTTCCTGTTCGATATCAAGATCGTGCTGCGCACCGTCCCCGCCGTGCTCTGCGCCAACGGGTCCTACTGAACGCCCGGCGCCGAACCGGCCAGCTCAGCGCAGCAGCGCAAACAACCCGGCCCAGCCTAGTGCTCCGCCGCAAAGCGCCAGCCCCCAGCCCAAGGCGGAAACAGGCCGCTGCGATGTCACGATACCCTCACCCGGCGCATTCAGCAGGGAGGGGCGGCTTGCGGCAACATCCATCGTCTCAGTCTCCTGCGACGTCTCGCCATAAGGCTGGAAGGGGTGAACAGGCACGCAAGCTTCCTCGGCGGCAAGGCGTTGCAGGGTAGAACGGTTTAACGCATCCACCTTTCAGCCGACAAGCGCTAACTTGCCGCAAGAAAATGCCGCCCCGGCGCATGGACCGCGCCCGGTCAGGACCTGTCCCACAACCAGGGCGCACATTTCCGGGCGAAGCGTGGTTAAAGACAGAAAGGAAAGGAAGGGAACGAATCCGGGGCCTGCGGCCCCAGATTCATCCTTTCGTCCTTGTTCAGCCCCTAACGAAACGCCCTTGCGAACTGGTCCCCAAGCGGTTTGGTCAGATAACCGAGCAGGGTGCGCGAGCCGGTCTGGACGAAGGCTTCGGCGGGCATTCCGGCGCGCAGGCGCAGAGGCCTGAGTTTTTCGAGTTCGCCGGGGAGGATGGCGATTTCGACCGGATAGAACGCCAGGCCGTGCTGCGGATCGACCGTGCGGTCCGCGCCGATGCGTGAGAGGCTGCCGGTGATTTCCGGCGTGGTGCCGGCGTTGAAGGCGGAGAAGCGCAGGATCACCTCCTGTCCGGCGCGGATCTGGTCGACGTCGGCGGGGCTGATCCGGGCGGTGACCATCAGCGGGTCCTTGTCGGGGACGATTTCCATGATGGTTTCGCCGGCGGGAACGACCCCGCCGATGGTGGTGAAGGCCAGTTTGTCGACCACGCCGGCATAGGGCGCGCGGATGGTGTTGCGGTCGTTCGCATCCTGGGCGACGACATTGCCCTGCCGCAATTCGACCAGCCGCGATTCGACTTGCGCGAGTTCGGCGCCGGCCTGCCGCCGTGCGTCCTGTTCGATGACGAACAGCTGCTCGCGCAATTCGGCCACTTTCGATCCCAGCTGCGCGGCCTGCGCCTGGGCCGAGGCGACGCTGCCGTGGAGACCGACGGCGGCGCGCGCCAGTTCGTTGCGGCGCTGGAGCGTGGTGAAGCGCTTTTCCCACAACGCGTCGTTGGCGGTGCGTTCTTCCGCGATCAATACTTCCTGCTGGCGGTAGACATCAGCCTGGACGCGGTAGGAGCCGGCGGCCTGATGTGCCTGCGCCACTTGCGCGGCGATTGCGGCGCGCTGGCCGGAAAGCGCGGCGCGGTTGATCGCGAAGACGCGCCGCTGCTCGGCCATCGCGGCGGCGACCATCGGCTTCGCGGCCCGCACCAGCAGGTCGGCGGGGAAGGCAATCCCGCCTAGCGCATCGCGTTCGGCGCGCAGCCGCGCCTGCCGCGCCAGCAGCTGGTCGATTGATTCGACCGTCATCGCCGCGTTGGCGGCGGAAACATTGCTGTCAAAGCGCATCAGCACCTGCCCCGCGCGGACCCGTGTGCCGTTGCTGACCGCGACTTCGGCGATCACGCCGCCGCGCGGGTGGGCGATCTTCTTGACGTGGGTGGTCATCCCAACCTCGCCCGAGGCGATCACCGCGCCGCTGATCGGGACGAGCGCGAGCGGCAGGCCAAGCCCCAGCACCGTCGCGCCGAGGATCAGCCGTGCCCGCCCCAGCGTTTGCGCCAGCGCGGCGGCCGGTTCGGCCCGGTGTGCGGTGCCGAACTGGCCGGCCGGGGCGGGCAACGGTGCCGCACCGTCCCCGGTATCGACCACGATCGCTCTTTCCATCATGCTTCTCCCACTGCGCGCACATGCCCGGGCGCGGGGATCCCGGTCAGCCGGGGCAGGATTTCTGCCTTTGAGCCAAACGCGCGGACCTCGCCATTGTCGAGCCACAGCAACTTGTCGATTTCGGCGAGGGCCGAAGGGCGGTGCGCCACGACCACCACGATCCCGCCGCGCCGCCGCACCCCGGCGATGGCGCAATTGAGCGCGCTGTCTCCGGCGGCATCGAGGTTGGAATTGGGCTCGTCCAGTACCACCAGGAACGGATCGCGGAACAGCGCGCGGGCGAGCGCGATGCGCTGGCGCTGCCCGGCGGAGAGCACGCGTCCCTGCGGCCCGATCAGTGTGTCATAGCCTTCGGCCATGCGCACGATCAGCTCGTGCACCCCGGCCAGTTCGGCAGCGGCGACCACTTCCTCGTCGCGGGCACCGGCGGCGAAGCGGGCGATGTTCTGGGCGATAGTCCCGTCGAACAGCTCGATGTCCTGAGGCAGGTAGCCGATGAAGGTGCCCGCCACGTCCGGCTCCCACTGGTCGATCGCCGCGCCGTCGAGCCGCACCGCGCCGCGCACCGGCTCCACCTGTCCCACCAGCGTGCGTGCCAGCGAGCTTTTGCCCGAGCCGCTGGCCCCGACAATGGCCAGCGATTCCCCGGCGGACAGGGTAAAGACGACATCGCGGAACAGCACCGTCTGGCTTCCCGGCACGATGGCGGCGAGGTTTTCGGCCGCCAGTTCGCGCGCCGGGCGGGGCAGGCGGGTCCGCGCCGGGTCGACCGGGCAGGCCTCCAGCCGCTCGGCCAGCCGGTTCCATGCTGCCCGCGCCGCTGCCAGCCCGCGCCAATTGCCGATGGCGCTGTCGATCGGGGCCAGCGCGCGCGAGGATAGCACCGAGCTGGCGATGATCACGCCCCCGGTCGCCTCGCCCGAGATGACCAGCGCCGCGCCGGTGGCGAGGATCAGCGACTGGAGGAGCAGGCGGAAGGTCTTGGAAAAGGTCCGCATCGCCCCCAGCCGTTCGCCGGTGCCGCCATTGGCTTCGGCATGGGCTGAGCCCAGGCGCTGCCACCCGCCCTGCACCGCGCCGGCCATGCCCAGTGCGCGGATCACCTCGGCATTGCGGCGGCAGGCTTCGAGGAACAGGAATCGCTCCGAGCCGGTCCGCGTCGCCGCTTCAAGCCCCTGCGCGGTCATCCGGTCGGTCACTAGCGCGAGGACGACGAGCACTGCCGCCCCGGCAAGGCAGACCAGCCCCAGCATCCAGTGGAACACGAAAAGCAGCCCCAGGAACAACAGCACCCACGGCAGGTCGAGCAGGGCAAGCGGGGCCTGTCCGGCGAAGAAACCGCGCAGGGCGTCAAGATCGCGCACCGATTGCCCCGGATCGCGCTGGCCGGGAACCGGCCCGCCCCGCGAAGATCCGGCGCGCAGCACCAGCAGGAACACCCGGTCCGACAGCGACCGTTCGGCCATTTCGCCCGCCGCTGCAGCCAGCCGCTGGCGCAGATGCTCCAGCCCGCCCTGAAAGCCATAGGCGATCACCAGCAGCCCCACGAGGCCGACCAGGCTCGGCACCGAATGGCTGGGCAGCACCTCGTCATAGACGAGCAGCATGAACAGCGAGCCCGCCAGCAGCAGCGCGTTGAGCGCCGCGCTCATCCCCACGACCAGCCACAGCACCTGCCGCCCGCCGGGCAGCGCGCCGACCAGTTCGGCCGAGGCCGCCAGCCCGAGCAGGCCGGTTCCGTGATCGCGCCGGCGCGTGGCTCTGTCGGATATGGCGTTCAAGACTGGGGACTTTCGATTGCGGATCATGCGGCTGGCATGGGAAGCACGCCGGTCGGTCCGGCCCGGAGCCGTTCCGCCACGCGCCGGAATTTACCACGCGCAGCCGCCGCGCGGCCGGCAGTTCCTGCCATTCCGGATGCAGATTTGCCCCACCTTCAGCGCGCCGCCGCTGAGGCCGCGCCGTGATGGCCAAGGCTGCCGATCGCGCCGAGCATCCGGTGGCGCACGCTGTAGGCCCCGGCGATGAAGGCGATCCCCGCCGTGCCCACGCCCGCCGCCACCGCCGAGATGCCCGTCAGCCCCGGCGCGGAAATCCTGAGCAAGGCCAGCCCCAGCGCCACGCTAAGCACCGGCGGCGCGGCGGTGCACAGCAGGTCCTGCACGGCGCGCCGGTCCGCCTGCGACAGGCGCATGACCATCGCGCCATAGGTGATGCTCATGCCGGTCGAGGCGAGCCCCACGCCCACGGCCACGGCCTGCGGGCCCCACGCTGCCGCGACCCAGCTCAGCCCCAGCACGCTGACCGCCGTGGCGATCTGCACCCCCAGCATGGCGCGCTGGCGATCATGGCAGACGAGGAACGAGGTCGTCACCGCGTCGAGCAGCGAGAACGCCTTGACCAGGCAGAACACCACCACGATCGGCACGGCCGGTGCCCACTTCTCGCCCAGCGCCAGCGGGACGAGATCGGACGCCAGCACGGCGAGCGTCAGCAGCCCGGCCCAGGCGATGGCTCCCACGCCCGAAAGCATGGTCAGCCACGAGGTTCCGATGGCGCGGCGCCGGACATAGGAGGCGGAAAGGTTGGTCTGCGCGATCTTCTGCAAGGGCTGGGCGAAGAGGTCGGTCAGCGCCGAGACAATCCGGTTCGCCGCGCGGTAAAGCCCGGTCGCCGCGGGCGAGAGCGAGACCCCGAGCACGAGGTCCGCGCCGTAGGCCGTGGTGAAGTTGAGCAGCACCGCCGCATGGCGCGCCAGCGACCAGCGCAGCAGTTCGCGGATCGATGCCCACCGCGCCGCCACGCTCGGCCGCTGGCGGGTGGCGGCAAGGAACATCGCCAGCATCACCAGCTGCCGGGCATAGGCCTGCGCCACCAGCGAGACCACGCCCACGCCGCGCACCAGCAGCGCCACGGCCACCGCCGCGCCGACGGTGTCGCCGACCAGCGTGATCGCATAATACCGCCGCACCCGCACCGCACGCAGCAGGACTGCCTCGTACCACGCGGTCAGCGCCGCGAGGAACACCGTCGGCAGCAGCAGGGCGAGGATCATGCCGACCTCTGCCGAGGCGAACAGCCACGGCGAGGCCAGCCAGATCGCGCCCAGCACCATCGCCAGCACCGCCGCCTGCATCATGTTCGCGGCAAGGCAGACGTCCTTGAGGTCATCCTCCGGCCGCGCCTTGAGCAGGTATTCGTATGGCCCGACATAGAACAGCTGCCGCGCCAGCACGAGGAACAGCGAGCCCAGCGCATAGGCCCCGAAATCCGCGATCGACAGCGCCCGCGTCGCCACGATTGTCACCCCGAACAGCAGGGCCTGCACAATTCCCCGGCTGGCGAAGGCCATGGTCCCGCTGACCACGCCGGCCCGGTTGTCCGGGGCGGGCTGCGTTTCCGGTCCGCTCACAGCAGGAGGATGCGTTCGGGGTGGATCCGTCCGCAGGCAAGGTCAACCAGCGCCCGCGCATTCCCGCGCAGTCGTCCAAACCGATCGACATAGGGTTCCGGCCAGATCGAGCGCGCGCAGTTGGCGGCAAGGTTGCGCGCCATGAGGCGAAAGGCGAGCCCGCGCGGGATGGTCTTCTTGCGCAAAAGGTAGACCGGATTGGCGATCTGCGAATAACCCAGCCGCCTGCCCGACGTGCGCCCGCCCTTGGTGCCAAGATGCACGCCCGCGAGCTGGTTGGTATAGATCAGCGTGCCCTTGCGGCCGAGCTGGTAGGAGAAATCGACGTCCTCCTGCCAGCCGTAGAGTGGCAGCGCCTCGTCGAACCACAGCCCTTCCGCCGCCGTCAGCCGGATGCACAGGTTGCAGCCATAGAGCGCGGGCAGGGGCCGTTCGCACAGCGCGGGCGGGGCGGTGCGTGCGGCGATGATTTCGCAGGCCCGGTCAAACGCGATGCCCGGGCTGTTGATCCCGTCGGCCAGCAGCACCGCAGTCGCCCCGACAAGGTCCGGGTGGGCGGCAAATTCACGCTCCAGCACGGCGAGGTAGTCGTCGGTCGGCACGAAATCATCGTCGAAGAACACCACCACGTCGGCCCCGCCGGCAAGGTGGCGCAGTCCGGCGTTACGTTGGCGCGGGAGGCCGCGCGCGCCGCGGATCACCTCCACCGCAAAGCCTGCCGCCTCCGTCACGCCCGCGGTATCGGCCTCGGTCACGCCCGAGAGGATCACCCGGTCTGCGCGGCGGGTCTGCCGGCCAAGCCGGGCCACGGTCCGCGCCAGCAATTCCGCCCGCCCGGTCGTCGCGATGATGACGGCAATTCTCACGAGGCAGGCGTTCCATGCATGATGGGGCCGGGCCGGCCCCCACGGCCGACCTGATAGCCCGCCAGCCGCCGCGCATCACCCACCAGTCCCACCGGAACGGATGCGGTTTGCGGCGCTGCGTCGCGGTGGAGCGCCGCCGCCTCGCGCCTGAGTCCCAGCGTCATCCCCGCCATCAGTCCCCAGACCAGCCCCGGATCGGGCGAGGCCGCCGAGACTGCCGCCGGGACCAGCATCATCACCGCCGACCACGCCGCCGCCGCCGCCACGTCCAGTTCGGCCAGCCCGGTGCGCCGCCAAGTCGTCCCGGCAAAGGGCCGGAACACGCGCTGCAGGTAGAGCGCCATCGCGGCCAGCCCGATCACGCCGCTCGACCCGAGCAGCGCCGTGACGATGCTCGACGAACGGAACGAACCCGCGCCGATCCCCAGCCCCCACGAGGCGAAGAACGCGTCCACGCCCTGCCGCGCCCACAGGAACCGGGTCGAGCCCGAGCCTGAATTGAGCTTGTCCGAAGTGGTCAGCCGCAGTACCCGGCCCACGGACCGCGCCACCTCGTCGCTGCCCGCGACCAGCGCCAGCGCGGACACGCCCAGTATCGAGAGGCAGGCGGCGATCACCAGTCCCTTGCCCGCCGGGATCGTCCCGATCATGAAGGTCTGCCGCAGCAGGATCACCGCGCCATAGACCGCGAGGCCGACATAGGCCGTGCTCGAAGTCGAGGCGGCGAGCGTCAGGAACAGCACCAGCGCCGCCGGGCCGGACCAGCGCCAAAGGGCGCCGCGCAGCCACAGTTCGGCGGCAAAGACAAACCAGCCGAGCCCGAAGGCGGCATAGACCGAAGGCTCGGGCGAAATCCCGGTGAGCCGGGCGATGCCCCCGAACATCTGGTCGACCTGCATGTAATAACCGTTGCGGAAGAAGGTGAAGACCTCCTGCGCCGGGGTCCCGCGCGCGGCGGCCGCGCTCCACCCCAGTGCCGCGTGGACCAGCCCGATGCCGCAGCCGAGCCGCGCCAGCTGCTCCGCCGCCCCGGCCTGCCGCACCGCAATATGGGCGCAGAGCGCGCCGGCCAGCGTGAGCACCATGTAGAACGAGGTCGTGATGTTCTGGGCCGAGAAGTGCAGCGGATAGGCCGCGCGGCCGAAGATGTCGGTCGGGCGCAGCGGCACCACGTTGATCGCACCCTGGAACAGGTGCGGCAAGGTCCAGGCTCCGACCGCGCTGTAGCCCACGAGCAGCAGCAGCCAGCCGTTGTCGGCCATTGCGGCCCCCAGCAGCGGCTCGCTTCGCCGCCCCGGCAGCAGGCAGCGCAGGACCAGCAGGCAGGTCGCCAGCAGCGCCGGCTGGATCGAGACATTGCCCATCGCGGTCAGGATCACCGTCGCCGACCCGTTGAGCACCGAGCAGCACAGCACGAACCCCAGCATCGCCAGCCGCGAGGCGGTGAACATCAGCAGCAGCCCGAGGAACAGGACCGCCGCGCCGATCAGGGTAAAGGTCATCGGGTCAGCTCCTCGGGGCAGGGGGCAGCATCGGTTGCCCCCGCCGTAATACGAAAGCGGTAGCGCAGCCGGGCCGGAGCACCTCCAGCAGGCGCGATTACGAGGTCGATCCGCGTGCCCGCGACGGCCTGCACCGGGACGCTGACCACCAGCGGGCCCGCGCCGACCGGTGCCGACCACAGCGCTTTGCCGTCGCGCTCCACCCGCACCACCAGCGCGCCGCCCGGACCATTGCGGGCAAAGCAAGCCGTGGCCACCAGCCTGCCTGGAGCCTTGGCGACATAGCGCACCACGCTCGACAGGCCTGGTGCCGCGCCGATCGCGGCGGGGTTGACGACCGCGGCGGGCAGGGCCGGATGGCCGAGATAGCCGGTCCAACCCCAGTCCACCGGGGCCAGCGCCAGGGTCCGCCCGTCCGCGCCGCGCGCCAGCCAGGCCAGCGGCGCTTGCCCGAAGCCGTAGAGGCTGTCGGCCAGCACCGCCGACGGCCCGAACCCGACCGAACGCGCGCCGACGATGACCAGCGGGGCCTCGCCCACCTCGCCCGGATCGGTCACTGCGCTGCTGTCGGCGCGGAAAAAGCGCACCAGGCCCTCCGCCGCGCCGGTCACCAGTGCCCGCTGCGCTCCCCAGACGACATGAACGTCCGGCCCGAAGGCAAAGTGGTAGAGCGCCGGATCGCCGTGATCGATCCGCACCGCCGGACCCGCCGGAGCGAGCACATTCTGCGCAAAGGCAAAGGCCCGCGCCGCCGGTTTGGCGCTGCCATCAAACCGCACCAGTCCCATCGTGGGGAAATGCGGCTGGTCGGCCAGCGCATACCACAGGTGTGCCTGCACCCCCGCGCCCTCCATCAGTGCGCGCATCTTGAGGTAGAACGGCGCGGCATCCTCTGCCCTCGCAAAATCCCGGCTGAACTCGGTTGCCCAGATCGGCTTTTCCCCACCCGCCGCGCGCATGGCCGCGCACAGGCGGGCTATCTCGCGCTCCACCCCCTCCGGCTCGTCGCGGTAGGGGTGGATCGCGATCCCGTCGACAAGGTCCAGCATCCCGGCGCGAAACAGTTGGGCAAGGAACCCGGTGGCGATGGTGTTGGTCGATCCCCCCAGCAATGCCAACCCCGGATGGTCCGGCTTCACCGCGCCGCGCACCGTGCGCAGCAGCGCGACATGGGCGGCGATCCGGTCCGCCGCGGCGGGGCCGATTATTCCGCGCTCCCCGTTGATCTCGTTGCCGACCTCGACCGCGATCACGCATCCGGGCCACCGCGCGGCCACGGCCTGCACATAGGCGGCAAAGCCTGCGCGCCCCGCCGCGCTGAACGCGGTCTGCCGCCCGTCATAGAGCGGATTGCGCGGCTCCAGCCCGAGCAAGACCTTCGTCCCGCCCGCGCAGGCCCGGTCGACGTGCCCTGAATTGGCAGGGGTGAAATCATGCCGCCCGCGCACCGTCTCGACCGCCGGCCAGTGCACCGAGTCGCGGATCACCCCCGCACCGAGGTCGCGGGCCACCGGCAGCAGCCGCGGCGGCCAGCCTTGCGAAAAGTGCGTCGTCACCCCGGCCAGCACCGGACGGGCCTGCGCGGGTGCCGCAGGGGCGCACCCTGCAAGCGCCATCACGCCTGCCGCAGCCAGAGTGACGCGCCGCATCACCGCGCGGCCAGCGCCGCGTCGACCACGGCGCGAAAGCCCGCGTCGAACCGCTCGGGCGCGAATCTCTGCGCATTGGCCTGCGCGGCTGCCGGATCAAACTGCGGCAGCCAGTGCTCCATCGCCTCGACCCCGGCGATCACCGCGTCCACGCTCTGCGTGCCAAAGAACAGCCCGGTTTCGCCCGGCACGATCGAATCGAGAATCCCCCCGCGCCCGAACCCCAGCACCGGCCGCCCGCTGGCATTGGCCTCGACCGGGACGATGCCAAAGTCCTCCTCGGCCGCAAAGACCAGCGCCCGCGCCGCGGCATAGGCACCGCGCAGGCCCGCAAGATCGAGCCGCCGCACCACCTCCACGTTCGGCCCGGCGCGTCGCCGTACGGCGTCGAACATGTCGCCATCGCCCACCATCAGCAGCGGCAGTTTGAGCCGGTTGAACGCCTCCACGACCACGTCGGGGCGCTTGTAGGAAATCATCTGCCCGACCCAGAGATAGCGCGGCCCCACCTCCAGCGCAGCGTTGATCCCGGTCCCGGCGGGGGCGAACAGGCCTGTCGCGACGGGCGGATGGACCACCTCGGCCTCACGCCCCCAGGCCCGCGCGATGCGGCGGCGAATGAACTGCGAATTGGCGACAAGGCTGTCCACCCGCGCCGCCGATTGCGCGTCCCACCCGCGCAGGTAGTGGCACAGAAACGGCATCGCCAATCGCGTCAGCAACCCCGCCGGCCGCCGGTAATCGTGGTAGTGGTCCCACAGATACCGCATCGGCGAGTGGACATAGGACACGTGCCGCGCATCGGGCCGCGCGATTACCCCCTTGGCCGGCCCGCTTTCGCTGCTGATGACCAGGTCATAGGCCGACAGGTCCAGCTGTTCGAGCGCGAGCGGCATCAGCGGCAGGTATTTCTGGTAGTGCCGCGTCGCCCCCGGCAGCTTCTGGATGAAGCTGGTGGTCACCGGCCGCGCCCGGATCGCCGCTGACATCGCGTGCGGCACGTGGACATGGGTAAAGATATCGGCCTCGGGCCAGAGCCGCAGGATGCGCTCCAGCACCCGCTCGCCCCCGCGCATCCCCACCAGCCAGTAATGGACCAGCGCCACGCGCGGCTGACTGAACGGGCGTCGGTCCATCACCAGCGCGGGCGCAGCGCCGCCGCCCATACCCGCCGGGACAGGCCGGTCCGGATGGGCCGTTTCCACGGCGTCGACGGCGGCGGGCAGGGGCATGGCCGGTCCGGTCGTCACGCGCTCACGACGCGTAATACTTCTTGTAGCTTTCGTAGAAGAACGCCGCGTCCCCCCCGCCGAAGCTCGCCTGCTTGCGCATGTCCATCCGGTTGAGCGTGATCCCGATGTCGTCGATCCCGTGCAGCGGCAGCAGCCGCAGCGCCGCGCGCAGGGCCGCGTCCGAGGTCTTCCGCCACAGCGCCGTGATCACCACGTTGTCGGCCAGGCTGACGATCTCGCGGGTGTCGGCAATCGGCAGGATCGGCGCGGTGTCGAGGATGATGACCCCGAAATGTTCGCGCAGGGCACCGATCATGCGGTGGAAATTGCCGCGTTCAAGCAGACGTTCGCCGTCCGGGAAGACCGTGGTGATCGGCAGGATCATCGCCTCGCTGGCGCTGTCCTTGATCATTGCATCGCCCAGCTTGGCCCCGTCGCGCATCATTTCGCGCAGGCCCAGCCGCGCGCCGAAGCCATCATCGCCGCGCGCGGCCATGTCGCTCCGCACGATCTGCGAGAGCCCGCGCTGGACGATGTCGCAGTCGATCAGGATCACCGATTCGCCCGCCAGCGCCGCCGACCGGGCGAGCGACAGCGCGAGCGAGGTCTTGCCCTCGTTGGGCAGGGCCGAGCTGACCGCGATGACCTGGTTACGGTCCCGGTTGCCCTGCCGGGTCGCCCCCAGAAGCCCGCGCACCGCCTCGGCATAGGCCGAACCCGGGTGCGAGGCGAGCGAGGCCGCCGGCGCTTCCTTGCCCAGCCCGACCGAGGACAGCAGCGGCACCCCTCCCAGATAGCGCACCCCCAGCCGCTGCTCGACCTCCTCGCTCGTGGTCAGCCCGCTGAACGAGGTTTCGGTCGCCACGGCCAGCGCCGTGCCCATCAGCACGCCGATCAACAGCCCCAGCGACAGGTTGAGCACCAGATTCGGGCTCACCGCGCGGCCCGGCGCTTCGGCCCGGGTCAGCAGCCGCGCCTCGGGCTTTTCGATCCCGGTCTGCGCCATCACTTCCTTGTAGCGGGCAAGGTAGCTCTCATAGAGCGACTGCGAGGCCCCCGCCTTGCGGTTCAGGTCATCGAGCCCGACCAGCGCCTTGTTGTTGGCCGCCAGCTTGCCCTGCGCGGCGGCAAGGCTGGCGCTGAGCGCACCCACCTGCTGCGCCGTGGCCGATGCGTCCGAGGCAAGGCCAGCCCCGGTCCCGGCCCGCGCCCGCGCCGTTTCCGCCGTGATCTGCCCGTCGATGTCGGCCAGTTGCTGGCGCGCGTTCTGGATGTCGGGATGGGTGTCGAGATAGCGCCCCGAAAGGTCCGCCACCCGCACGCTCAGCACCGCTCGCTGGGCGCGGAGCGCCTGCACCACCGGCGAGGCCAGCGCTGCCTCCTCGCCCTTGCCGCCCGCCGCATTGGCCCGGCCGCGGTCGACCGCCGCCGCCGAACGGGCCAGCGCCAGCTGTTGGGCATAGGCGGAGGTTTCCTGTTCCGAAAGCGAAGTCGCCTGCGCGCTCAGCAGTCCGTTGCGCACCCGGAAGTCCTGGACCTTGCGGAAATCGGCCTCCGCTGCCGTCCGCAGGTCCTCGATCTTGCCCTGCAATACGGTCAGCGCGCGTTCGTTCTCGCCGCGCTTGGCCGTGGCCGCGCTGGTGGTATAGCCTTGGGCAAAGGCGTTGGCGATGGCCGCCGCGCGCACCGGATCGGCATCGGTATAGCCGATGCGGATCGCATAGGCGGTGTCGATCCGGACCGCGTCCAGGTGCGCCAGCAGGGTATCGGTCAGCCTTCGGCGGATATTCGCCGCTTCCGGATTGCCCGGCCGGCCCATCCCCAGCGACAGCCGGATCCGCCCGACCAGCCCGCCGTTGCTGGTGCTGGCAAGGAAGCCCGCGTCCCTGTCGAGATGGAGCGCGTCGATCACCCGTCCGGCCAGTTCCTGGCTCTCGATCACCTTGATCTCGGTGTCGATCTCCTCGGCGCGGGGCGGGGTGTCGTCGCGGATTGCGCTCTGGTCCGGGACCAGTTCGGCGCGGTCCTTGTTGATGACCACGTCCGCGTTCGCCCGGTACAGCCGGGGCATCATCATCGTGATATTGACCGCGATCAGCACGCAGAGTCCCACGGTCAGCGCAAACAGCGGCAGCCGCCGCCGGAAGATTGCGTAAAGCCGCCTGAGGTCGACCCGGTCATGCTCGGCATGGTTCACCGGCATTCCCGGCAGGCGCGTGCCGCCGCTCAGCGCGGGCAGGTTCGCCGCGTGGTAACGGTCCGGCAGGTTGGCCGGTTCGGGCAGGTTGGCTGAAGTCGTGGTCATGATGTCCCTCACAGGCTCAGTCGCAGCGACAACCCGCCCTCTGCCGCGCCGCCAAGGCGGGGCAGCAGGGCACTGTCGGAACTGCGGTTGCGGTATCGGGCAAAGGCGCCCACGAGATAGCGGCGGGAGAGCGCCAGCCGCGCTTCCACCCCGGCGGAAACGGCGTGCGCGGAAAGGCCCGCGGTCACCTCGTCCCGGTATTCTTCACGGCTCGCCGCCACGGTGGCGATGAGGTTGAGGTTGCGCTTCACTTCATAGAATCCTCGCAGCTGCACGCTGTCGACCACCACGCCCGCCGCCGTCGGCAGGCCGGAATCGACGATGTCGCGCCGCGCGTTCAGCGCGATCGAAACCAGCGGCGTCGCATACCATTCGATCCGCGCGCGAAAGGCCGCGCCGCGGTAGTCGCGCAGCAGGCGGGAACGGTAATCGCGCCACTGGTAGCCCGCGCCCAGCTCGGCGCTGATCAGGTGGGTCAACTCGCCCCGCAGTCCTGCCAGCACTTCGCCGCCGCGCGCCGTCCGGTCGGAAAAGGCGGTGGGATGCAGCGAAGTCCCCCGCCGCAGCGCGCCCGAGGCGAACAGTACCTGTCCGCCCGCGAGGGTCCGTTCGGCCCGGACCGTTGCCGTCACCGCGCACTGGTCGCGGAACGACTGGTCAAGGCGCAGCCCGCTCGTCCCAACCGGCAAATAGTCGAGCCGGGCCAGGTCGAGGCGCCCCAGCACCCGCGTCCGCCCTAGGCCCAGCGCAGCCCCCAGCGTCGCGTCGATCTGTTGGTAAAGCGTCGCGCTGCCGTCGCTGCTTGCCGCCCCGGCGGTGTAGTTCGGCTCGGCCCGGCGCGACCAGCCTGCCGCCACGCCCAGTTCCAGCACGCTGGTCAGCGAAGTCGCCGCCTTGGCCTCCAGCGCGAAAGTTTCGTGGTCTTGCGCCGTCAGCCGGGCATGGCGCACCGCGCTCACGCTCGCCCCCAGGGTCAGCCGGGTGCCCCCCAGATCGCCCGCCGCGGTCACAGCCGGGGCGATGGTCAGCGCCACGTCGCCCTCTTTGTCCCGCGCCCGGTTGAGCAGGTTGCTGTCCGCCTCGCTCCGCAGCGTCACCTCCGGCAGGATTCGCAGCGCGCCCATCCGCAGCCCCGGTGCCTCATACCCCGGAATCGCCCGCGTCCCCGCCACATCGTCGCGCAGCAGCGGCGCGGTCCGGCGCAGGGTGAACGGGTCACGGTCCTGCGCCAGAGCACCCCCCGGCAGGGTCAGCGGGACCGCAGCGACAACCAGGCCAAGGAGCGGGCGCGAAGTCATCGGATATGGAACGAAAGTCTTGCGGGAATAACCGGATATGCCACTTTAAATCTCCGAACGGCGAAAAGGCGCGTGCACTTGCGAGAAACAATCTTCCTGACTTTGGCCAACAACCTACCCAGGCTGGCGATTTCGGATCGGCTGCGCTGGATATTTTATCGATTCGCCGGGGTTCAGTTCGCGGGCCGGTGCGTGATCTGGGGACCCATGGTGATCCGGCCCCTTGGCAGCGCCCGCAACATCGCGATCGGCACCGGAACCTTCGTGAACACAAATGCGCGATTTGGGGTGCCGAAAGAAAGGGTCACACTGGGCAACAACGTCCAGATCGGACCAAACGTCTCGTTTGAGACCGTCTCCCACGGCCTCGTCTACGTCCCGGGCAAGGGCCGCGGTGACGTCGTGAAGCCCATCGTGGTTGAGGACGAGGCCTGGATCGGTGCGGGCGCGATCATCACCGGCGGGGTCACCATCGGGTACGGCGCGGTGGTTGCGGCAGGCGCGGTCGTCACCCGCGACGTCGCCCCGCGCACTGTCGTCGGCGGCGTCCCGGCGAAGCTGATCCGCGCTATAGAGGGCTGAAAAGGCGGATTATTCTGCCGATTGACCGCGAAGCGCCGCGTCCAGCGCCGCTTTGTCCAGCGCGCCTTCCCAGCGCGACACGCCGATCGTCGCCACCGCATTGCCAATGAAGTTGGTCAGGCTGCGGCATTCCGACATGAAGCGGTCGACCCCGAGGATCAGCGCCATTCCCGCCACCGGCACGCCCGGCACGATCGAGAGCGTGGCGGCCAGCGTGATGAACCCCGCGCCCGTCACCCCTGCCGCGCCCTTGGACGAGATCATCGCCACGCCGAGCAGCAGCACCTGCTGGCCCAGCGTCAGGTCGACGTTGCAGGCCTGGGCGATGAACAGCGCGGCGAGCGTCATGTAGATGTTCGTGCCATCGAGGTTGAAGCTGTAGCCGGTAGGGACCACCAGTCCGACCACGCCCGGCGGGCACCCGGCGCGCTCCAGCTTGGCGATCAGCGCGGGCAGCGCGCTTTCCGAACTCGACGTGCCCAGCACCAGCAGCAGCTCGGCCTTGAGGTAGATCACCAGCCGCAGGATCGAGAACCCGCACAGCCGCGCCGCCGCGCCCAGCACCACGATCACGAACAGCAGCGAGGTCACGTAGAACGTCGCCACCAGCCCGGCGAGGCTGGCGACCGAACCGATCCCATATTTCCCGATGGTAAAGGCCATGGCCCCGAACGCCCCGGCGGGCGCGGCCTTCATCACGATAGCGACGAGGCGGAAGAAGACGAGGCTGGCGTCTTCCAGCAGGGTCACGAGACGCTCCCCCCGAGCGCCGCTGTGGGCGAGGGCGATGCCGAACAGGATCGCCACCAGCAGGACCTGGAGGATGTTCCCGCCGTTCAGCGCCGAGGTGAAGGTATCGGGGATGATCTCCATCAGGAACCCGGTCGGCATGGAGGCGTGGGCCTTGGCCGCATAGCCCGCGACTTTCTCCGCATCGAGACTGGCCGGATCAATGTTCAGCCCCGCGCCGGGGCGCACCACGTTGCCCACCACCAGCCCGACGACGAGCGCGAGGGTCGAGAAAAACAGGAACCAGATCAGCGCCTTGCCGGCCACCCGGCCCACCGCGCCAAGGTCGCGCATCCCGGCGATGCCGGTGACGATGGTGAGGAAGATCACCGGCGCGATGATCATCTTGACCAGCTTGATGAAGGCATCGCCCAGCGGCTTCATCGCCTCACCGCTCGCCGGCGCGAAATGGCCGAGCGCCACGCCCGCGGCGATGGCGATCAGCACCTGGACGTAGGTGACGGCATACCACGGCTTGCCGGTGGCCGCATCGGGGTCGGGCACGGCTGCTGGATTGATCGTCATTGCGCGCTGTGTCCCGCCGCCGGCCGGACCCCTTCGTCGATCACGCCATAGACCGCATCAAGCGCGGCGGCGTCGATGCAGTAGGGCGGCATGACATAGACCGTGTTGCCAAGCGGCCGTAGCAGCACCCCGGCGTCGCGCGCCGATGCCATCAGGCGGGGGGCGAAGTCGGCCAGATAGCCAGTGCCGCCGGGCACTTCGCAGGCCGCGATGGTGCCGCAGGCGCGGGGGTTTTCGACGCCTTGCAGTGCGCCCATCCGGTCCGCCTGCATGGCTGACAGCGCCGCAACCCGGTCCAGCACCGGCTCCTCGCGCCAGATGGCAAGGTTGGCGTTGGCGGCGGCACAGGCGATGGGGTTGGCGGTGTAGCTGGAGGAGTGGAAGAACATGTCCGCCCGGTCGGTGGAGACATGCGCAGCGAACACCGCCTCGCTCGCCATCGTCACCGCCAGCGGCAGGGAGCCGCCGGTCAAGCCCTTGGAAAGGCACAGGATATCCGGCACGACGCCGGCCTGTTCGCAGGCCAGCAGCGTGCCGGTCCGGCCCCATGCGGTCATCACTTCGTCGGCGATGAACAGCATGCCGTGGGCCGCGCAGATACTGCGCATTTCCGCCAGAACCTGCGGCGGATAGACCTTCATTCCGCCTGCGCCGAGCACCAGCGGTTCGCAAATGAACGCCGCTGCACCGGCACTGCAAGCGGACTGCAAGGCATCGTACGTGGCCTGTTCGGCCCCCTCGGCGGGAAAAGGCACCTGCGTGACGTCGAACAGCAAGGGGGCATAGGCGCGGTTGAACACTCCACGCTGGCCGACTGACATCGCCCCGATGGTGTCACCGTGGTAGGAATGCTCCATCACCACGATCCTGTGACGCGGCTCGCCTCGTTTGGCCCAGTAGCCGAGTGCCATTTTCAGCGCGACCTCGACGCTGGTCGAGCCGGAATCGGAAAAGAACACCCGCGTCAGTTCGGCGGGCATGATCTTGCGCAGGCCGGCGGCGAGGTCTTCGGCTGGCTGATGGGTCCAGCCGGCGAAGATCAGCTGGTCAAGGCTCTGCGCCTGCGCCGCGATGGCGGCCATGATCCGGGGGTGGCAGTGGCCGTGCGTGGTCACCCACCATGACGAGATCGCGTCGATCCATTTCCGCCCGTCCGCGCCGAACAGGAACGCCCCCTCGGCTCGCGCGATCAGGGGAACCGGCTCTCCCAGTCCGTGCTGGGTGAAGGGGTGCCAGACCGGCGAGGTCACCGGAAATCCGCAAGGTCAAAGTTCGCCGCGAAGGCCGCCGCCAGTCCTTCCGGCGTCAGCGGATCGACCTGCGGTAGCCGCCCCAGCCGGCGGACATTGCCCATTTCGGTGATGGTGCGCTCGCTGTCCGGGCTCGCCTCGCCGACGAAAGCCACGCCCAGCACCGGCACCCGCCGCGCGTGCAGGGCCTCCAGCGAGAGCAGGCTGTGGTTGATCGTGCCCAGCGCGGTGCGCGCCACCAGCACGACGGGTGCGTTCCACGCGGCGAACAGGTCGGCAAAGACGAGGCTGCGGGTCAGCGGGACCAGCACGCCGCCCGCGCCTTCGACCACCAGCGGGCCCCCTCCCTTTTCAGAGGCGCAATCGGGCAGGACCAGCCGGGCCGGGTCAATCTCCACTCCGTCCAGTTCCGCGGCGCGGTGGGGGGAGAGGGGCTGGGTCAGGCGGTAGGCTTCGGGCAGGACGCGCAGCCCGGCCAGGGCGCCGACGCGCAAGGTATCGCTGCCGCCGTCCTCATCCGGCCCGGCCTGGACCGGCTTCCAGTATTGCGCCCCCAGCGCCCCGGCC
This sequence comes from uncultured Novosphingobium sp., assembly GCA_964343385.1. GTDB lineage: Bacteria > Pseudomonadota > Alphaproteobacteria > Sphingomonadales > Sphingomonadaceae > Novosphingobium. The sequence continues at coordinate 21,130 of CAYFJH010000044.1, forward strand.
AGTGCGGCGGCGAAGACGGTCTTGCCCACGCCGGTGTCGGTCCCGGTGACGATGATCGCGCTCACTTGCGTGCCATCACGGTGGCGACTTCGTAGCTTGCCCGCGCGCCCGCAGCCTCGAACGCGCGCATCGCTGCGGTCAGGCTGCGCGGCGACAGCGGGCGGTGGCCCGCCGCGGGCGTTCCCGCGCCGATGGCCTTGACCCCGCGCAGGAATTCCGCCGCATCGACATGCTGCTCCACCTCGATCTCCCCGCTGACCTCGGCCTCGGGGAATAGCGCGCGCAAGGCGGCGAGGGAAGGGAAGGGCGGGGTTCCGGCCTGCGCCCCGACCGCGCCGTTGGCGGCACGCCATTCGGCAAAGGTGCCTTCGGCGAGCGTGGTGAAAACCAGCCAGCCGCCCGGCGCGAGCCAGTCCATCAGCCGCGCCGCAGCGCGGCCCGGATCGTCGAACCACTGGAAGGCGAGGCTGGAGCAGATCAGGTCGAACGGCGCGTCATCGGGCCGGGGCCCATGTTCACCGTCCAGCACGGCGAACTGCCGCCCCGGACCATCGCCCACCCGCGCCCGCGCGCGCGCGACCATCGCCGGGACAAGGTCGCTCACCAGCCACTCGCCGCCGACGCCCCGCGCGATCAGCGCCTCGGTCAGGAAGCCGGTGCCGCAGCCGATTTCGAGCACGCGCGGTGCGGCGGGCAGAGGCAGGGCGGCAATCCGCGCCGCAAGCCTGCCGGCCACCCGCGCCTGCACCCGCGCCGCGTGGTCATAGCCCTCCGCCGCGCCGAACGCCGCGCCGATCCGCTGCCGCCGTCCCCCGTTCGATGGACTCCCGATCATGCCAGCCGCTCCGCCGCCGCGCGGACCGCCGAGGCCACGGCCTCGGGCGCGGTCAGCGGGAGGAGGTGCCCTCCGCGTTCGAGCAAGGTCCGCTCCGCCCCGGCGAAGACTGCGGCCTGCATCTCGGGCGGCACGATGGGGTCGTCCGCCGCCGCGAGCACCGTCAACGCCACTGGGCAGACCCCGCGCAGGTCGAGGGTGCGCAGGGCCGCCAGATCGGCGCGCAATGCCTCCACGCCAGCAAGTGGCGGCGTTTCCGCCAGCCCGCAGCGTCCGCGAAATTCCGCGGCCACCGCCGCCGCATCGGCTTCCAGCCGCTTCTCCATCCGCTCGACCACCCGCGCCGGGACGCCGGGAAAACCCTCACGCGCGGTGAAGCAGTCGAACCCGCTCACCGCCACCACCGTCCGCATCCCCATCGGCGCGGCCAGCGCGCGCATCGTCCCGAACGAATGACCGACCGCGATCTCTCCAGCGTCGGCTTCCACCGCAGCGCCGAAATAGCCCCGGTCGTCCACCCGGCAGTCGAACTCGGGCAGCAAGGACACCACCCGCGCCCACAGGCTGCCGTCCAGCGCCCAGCCGTGCAGGAACCGCACGATCACGCCCCGGCCCCCGCCAGCGCGTCCAGCAGCGCGTCGATATCGGCCTCGGCAAGGGTCGCCCGCAGCGCGAGCCGCAGCCGGCTGGTGCCCTGGGGCACGGTCGGGGGGCGGATCGCGGCGGCGAGCATTCCGGCCTGCGCCAGCCGCGCGCTCAACGCCAGTGTCTCGTCCTCGCCGCCGACGATGGCCGGGACGATCTGGGTGGAGGACGCGCCGCAATCGAGCCCGTGCGCGCCAAGGCCGGCGCGCAAACGGTCGCCCAGCCCGGCCAGATGCGCTCGCTCGGCATCCATCGCGGGCACGAGGTCGAGCGCGGCGTCGATCGCGCCCAGCACGGCAGGCGGCGGCGCGGTGGAAAAGATGAACCCGCCGCAGGCATTGACCAGCCAGTCGCGCAGTAGCCTTGAGCCCGCGACATAGGCCCCGAACCCGCCAAATGCCTTGGAGAAGGTCCCCATCACCAGCCCGACGCCCGCAACCCCGGCGCAGAGCCCGCGCCCCTGCGGCCCGAGCACGCCGGTCGCGTGGGCCTCGTCCACATAGAGCAGGGCGTCGTGGCGGCGGGCAATGTCGGCCAGCGCGGCGATGTCGGCGCGGTCGCCGTCCATCGAGAACACGCTTTCGGTAAGGATGATCCGCGCCGGGGCCTGCGCCCCCCGTTCCGCCAGCACTTGTTCCAGATGCGCCAGGTCGTTGTGCCGGAATCGCACCTGCCGAACCCCGGCCGCCGCGCAGCCCGCGTGCATCGAGGCGTGGACCAGCCGGTCGGCAAAGACCACTGCGCCCGGCACGGCAGCCACCAGCGCCGGAATCACCGCGGCATTGGCCTGCCAGCCGGAGGCGAACAGCAGCGCCGCTTCGGTCCCCTTGAACCCCGCGACCCGCGCCTCGAGCGCCAGATGGGCGTCGCTTGTCCCGGTCACCAGCCGCGATGCGCCGGCTCCCGCGCCCAGCCGCGCCGCCCATGCGCCGCTGCGCTCCGCCAGCAGCGGATGAAGCGCGAGGCCGAGGTAGTCATTGCTTGAAAAGTCGATCAGTTCGCGGCCGCCGCGCGCGATGCGGCCACGGCCCGTCAGCGCGGTCGGCAGCAATTCGCGCCATTGGCCGCGCGTCCTGACAGCGGCCAGCGCGTCTGCAAACCGCTCGTCGAAACTCGTCACCTCAGCCGCAACAGGAGGCGCCGGCCCGGTTGAGCCGCGCGGGTTCCTGCCCCGAAAGCGGCTTCAGGCCGAGCCGCGCGAACATCGCCGCGTCGCTGTCGTCCCCGGCGTTGGGCGCGGTCAAGAGCTTGTCGCCGGTGAAGATCGAATTGGCTCCGGCCATGAAGCACAGCGCCTGGGTCGATTCGGACATGGACTCGCGCCCGGCCGAGAGCCTGACCATGGACATCGGCATGGTGATGCGGGCGGCGGCGACCGTGCGGACGAATTCGATATCGTCGATTTTCGCCATCGGGGTATCGGCCAGCATGTCGCCCAGCACCGTGCCCTTGACCGGGACCAGTGCGTTGACTGGCACGCTTTCGGGGTGCTGCGGCATGGTCGCCAGTGCGTGGATGAAGCCGACCCGGTCCGCGCGGGTTTCGCCCATGCCGACGATCCCGCCGGTGCAGACGTTGATCCCGGCCTCGCGGACGTTGGCGATGGTTTCAAGCCGGTCCGCGAAGGTCCGGGTGGTGATGACATCGCCGTAGCGTTCGGGCGAAGTGTCGATGTTGTGGTTGTAGTAATCGAGCCCGGCCTCGGCCAACTGGCCAGCCTGCTGCGGGGTCAGCATCCCCAGCGTCATGCAGGTTTCCAGCCCCAGTTCGCGCACGCCCTTCACGATTTCGACGATCGCGGGCATGTCGCGGTCCTTGGGGTTGCGCCAGGCCGCGCCCATGCAGAACCGCTGGCTGCCGTTGTCCCTGGCGCGGGCCGCGTTCTGGAGGACTTCGCGCACGTCCATCAGTTTGGTCGCCTTGACCCCGCTGTCGGCGCTGGCGCTTTGCGAGCAATAGCCGCAGTCCTCGGGGCAGCCGCCGGTCTTG